>NZ_LMCS01000001.1:0-1029160 GCF_001425645.1 Microbacterium sp. Root322
GGTAAGATAGAGAAGTTGCCCTTCGGGCCTGGCTGTGATGGCTGGGTCGTGGGAGCATCCGATCCTTGAGAACTCAACAGCGTGCACTTGTCAAATGCCAAATTATCCTCGTCTAGCTTCGGCTAGTTGAGAATTCCTTTGGATCAAAGACCAAYYCCTTCCGGGGGGTTGGCAATGGATGAAGTCAGCAATGAATTTGTCTCTTTGGTCAGCATCAAACTCGCTGCGTCACCGTTTTCCCGGTGGGGTATGCATTTCTTTTTTACGGAGAGTTTGATCCTGGCTCAGGATGAACGCTGGCGGCGTGCTTAACACATGCAAGTCGAACGGTGAACACGGAGCTTGCTCTGTGGGATCAGTGGCGAACGGGTGAGTAACACGTGAGCAACCTGCCCCTGACTCTGGGATAAGCGCTGGAAACGGCGTCTAATACTGGATATGTGACGTGACCGCATGGTCTGCGTCTGGAAAGAATTTCGGTTGGGGATGGGCTCGCGGCCTATCAGCTTGTTGGTGAGGTAATGGCTCACCAAGGCGTCGACGGGTAGCCGGCCTGAGAGGGTGACCGGCCACACTGGGACTGAGACACGGCCCAGACTCCTACGGGAGGCAGCAGTGGGGAATATTGCACAATGGGCGCAAGCCTGATGCAGCAACGCCGCGTGAGGGACGACGGCCTTCGGGTTGTAAACCTCTTTTAGCAGGGAAGAAGCGAAAGTGACGGTACCTGCAGAAAAAGCGCCGGCTAACTACGTGCCAGCAGCCGCGGTAATACGTAGGGCGCAAGCGTTATCCGGAATTATTGGGCGTAAAGAGCTCGTAGGCGGTTTGTCGCGTCTGCTGTGAAATCCGGAGGCTCAACCTCCGGCCTGCAGTGGGTACGGGCAGACTAGAGTGCGGTAGGGGAGATTGGAATTCCTGGTGTAGCGGTGGAATGCGCAGATATCAGGAGGAACACCGATGGCGAAGGCAGATCTCTGGGCCGTAACTGACGCTGAGGAGCGAAAGGGTGGGGAGCAAACAGGCTTAGATACCCTGGTAGTCCACCCCGTAAACGTTGGGAACTAGTTGTGGGGTCCATTCCACGGATTCCGTGACGCAGCTAACGCATTAAGTTCCCCGCCTGGGGAGTACGGCCGCAAGGCTAAAACTCAAAGGAATTGACGGGGACCCGCACAAGCGGCGGAGCATGCGGATTAATTCGATGCAACGCGAAGAACCTTACCAAGGCTTGACATATACGAGAACGGGCCAGAAATGGTCAACTCTTTGGACACTCGTAAACAGGTGGTGCATGGTTGTCGTCAGCTCGTGTCGTGAGATGTTGGGTTAAGTCCCGCAACGAGCGCAACCCTCGTTCTATGTTGCCAGCACGTAATGGTGGGAACTCATGGGATACTGCCGGGGTCAACTCGGAGGAAGGTGGGGATGACGTCAAATCATCATGCCCCTTATGTCTTGGGCTTCACGCATGCTACAATGGCCGGTACAAAGGGCTGCAATACCGCGAGGTGGAGCGAATCCCAAAAAGCCGGTCCCAGTTCGGATTGAGGTCTGCAACTCGACCTCATGAAGTCGGAGTCGCTAGTAATCGCAGATCAGCAACGCTGCGGTGAATACGTTCCCGGGTCTTGTACACACCGCCCGTCAAGTCATGAAAGTCGGTAACACCTGAAGCCGGTGGCCTAACCCTTGTGGAGGGAGCCGTCGAAGGTGGGATCGGTAATTAGGACTAAGTCGTAACAAGGTAGCCGTACCGGAAGGTGCGGCTGGATCACCTCCTTTCTAAGGAGCATCTGACTCTTCGGAGTCCAGAACCCAGATCGAAGGCATAYGTTCTTCGCTGGGAGCTCATGGGTGGAACATTTGACATGGTGCGAAGGATGTTGTTCTTCTCYAGTACGCCACTTCGGTGGTTGGAACGGGGAGGGTGGCGGATGTCGCACCTGCACGCTGTTGGGTCCTGAGGGACCGGATGCGCTTTGACCTTCGGGTTGGAAGCATTTGGTTACTCTGGGCCTTTCGTTGTTTCYCCTTGGTGGGAAGCGATGAGGGGCACCGCCCGTACTTTGAGAACTACACAGTGGACGCGAGCATCTTGCAGCTGATCTTCGGATCGGTTGCACAAGATGATCTTAAAGATCATTAGTCAATTTCATTCCAGGCTTTCGAGTCTGGAGTCGATTCTGATTCAAACTCATGTGATTTCAAGTCTTTAAGAGCAAACGGTGGATGCCTTGGCATCTGGAGCCGAAGAAGGACGTAGCAATCTGCGATAAGCCTCGGGGAACTGATAAGCAAGTTTTGATCCGAGGGTGTCCGAATGGGGAAACCCCGCTGGGCGGCGTGCCGACCTAGTGACTCCCGCCTGAATATATAGGGCGGGTAGAGGGAACGTGGGGAAGTGAAACATCTCAGTACCCACAGGAAGAGAAAGCAACCGCGATTCCGTTAGTAGTGGCGAGCGAAACCGGAACAGGCTAAACCTAGCGTGTGTGATAGCCGGCAGGCGTTGCACGTTGGGGGTTGTGGGACTTTTCAGTCATCTCTGCCGAGATGGCGGCGTTACAAGAAGGTATAGACGAACGGTCTTGAAAGGCCGGTCATAGAGGGTGCCAACCCCGTAGTCGAAATGCCTCTCTTGGCGCGAAGAGTATCCCAAGTAGCACGGGGCCCGTGAAATCCCGTGTGAATCTGTCAGGACCACCTGATAAGCCTAAATACTCCCAGATGACCGATAGCGGACAAGTACCGTGAGGGAAAGGTGAAAAGTACCCCGGGAGGGGAGTGAAATAGTACCTGAAACCGTTTGCTTACAAACCGTTGGAGCCTCCTTAGTAGGGGTGACAGCGTGCCTTTTGAAGAATGAGCCTGCGAGTTAGCGATATGTGGCGAGGTTAACCCGTGTGGGGTAGCCGTAGCGAAAGCGAGTCTGAATAGGGCGATTCAGTCGCATGTCCTAGACCCGAAGCGAAGTGATCTATCCATGGCCAGGTTGAAGCGACGGTAAGACGTCGTGGAGGACCGAACCCACTTAGGTTGAAAACTGAGGGGATGAGCTGTGGATAGGGGTGAAAGGCCAATCAAACTTCGTGATAGCTGGTTCTCTCCGAAATGCATTTAGGTGCAGCGTTGCGTGTTTCTTGCCGGAGGTAGAGCTACTGGATGGCCGATGGGCCCTACAAGGTTACTGACGTCAGCCAAACTCCGAATGCCGGTAAGTGAGAGCGCAGCAGTGAGACTGTGGGGGATAAGCTTCATAGTCGAGAGGGAAACAACCCAGACCACCAACTAAGGTCCCAAAGCGCGTGCTAAGTGGGAAAGGATGTGGAGTTGCCTTGACAACCAGGAGGTTGGCTTAGAAGCAGCCACCCTTGAAAGAGTGCGTAATAGCTCACTGGTCAAGTGATTCCGCGCCGACAATGTAACGGGGCTCAAGCACGCCACCGAAGTTGTGGCATTGACATTATTGGTAGGCCTTCGTGGTCCAGCCGTGTTGATGGGTAGGAGAGCGTCGTGTGGCCAGCGAAGCGGCGGTGTAAACCAGCCGTGGAGGCTACACGAGTGAGAATGCAGGCATGAGTAGCGAATGACGTGTGAGAAACACGTCCTCCGAAAGACCAAGGGTTCCAGGGTCAAGCTAATCTTCCCTGGGTAAGTCGGGACCTAAGGCGAGGCCGACAGGCGTAGTCGATGGACAACGGGTTGATATTCCCGTACCGGCGAAGAACCGCCCAAGCTAATCCAGTAGTGCTAAGTGTCTGAATCCCAGTGACTGATCCCTTCGGGGTGACGCTCTGGGCCTAGCGCACGACCCCATTCTGGTGCGGTTAGCGTATTAACAGGTGTGACGCAGGAAGGTAGCCCAAGCCAGGCGATGGTTGTCCTGGTGCAAGTGCGTAGGCCGAGTCGTAGGCAAATCCGCGATTCACATAGGCTGAGACACGATGCGGATAAAAAGTGGGTGATCCTATGCTGCCAAGAAAAGCATCGACGCGAGGTTCTAGCCGCCCGTACCCCAAACCGACTCAGGTGGTCAGGTAGAGAATACCAAGGAGATCGAGAGAATCGTGGTTAAGGAACTCGGCAAAATGCCCCCGTAACTTCGGGAGAAGGGGGGCCTTCGGCGTATAGGGATTTACTCCCGAAAGCGTTTGGAGGCCGCAGAGACTAGTGGGTAGCGACTGTTTACTAAAAACACAGGTCCGTGCCAAGTCGCAAGACGATGTATACGGACTGACGCCTGCCCGGTGCTGGAAGGTTAAGAGGACCGGTTAGCCGCAAGGCGAAGCTGAGAATTTAAGCCCCAGTAAACGGCGGTGGTAACTATAACCATCCTAAGGTAGCGAAATTCCTTGTCGGGTAAGTTCCGACCTGCACGAATGGCGTAACGACTTCCCAACTGTCTCAACCGCGAACTCGGCGAAATTGCATTACGAGTAAAGATGCTCGTTACGCGCAGCAGGACGGAAAGACCCCGTGACCTTTACTACAGCTTGGTATTGGTGTTCGGTGTGGCTTGTGTAGGATAGGTGGGAGACTTTGAAGCATGGACGCTAGTTCGTGTGGAGTCATTGTTGAAATACCACTCTGGTCACTCTGGATATCTAACTTCGAACCGTAATCCGGTTCAGGGACAGTGCCTGGTGGGTAGTTTAACTGGGGCGGTTGCCTCCCAAAAAGTAACGGAGGCGCCCAAAGGTTCCCTCAACCTGGTTGGCAATCAGGTGTCGAGTGTAAGTGCACAAGGGAGCTTGACTGTGAGACTGACAGGTCGAGCAGGGACGAAAGTCGGGACTAGTGATCCGGCAGTGGCTTGTGGAAGCGCTGTCGCTCAACGGATAAAAGGTACCTCGGGGATAACAGGCTGATCTTGCCCAAGAGTCCATATCGACGGCATGGTTTGGCACCTCGATGTCGGCTCGTCGCATCCTGGGGCTGGAGTAGGTCCCAAGGGTTGGGCTGTTCGCCCATTAAAGCGGTACGCGAGCTGGGTTTAGAACGTCGTGAGACAGTTCGGTCCCTATCCGCTGCGCGCGTAGGAAATTTGAGAGGATCTGACCCTAGTACGAGAGGACCGGGTTGGACGAACCTCTGGTGTGTCAGTTGTTCCGCCAGGAGCACCGCTGATTAGCTACGTTCGGGATGGATAACCGCTGAAAGCATCTAAGCGGGAAGCCGGCCTCAAGATGAGATTTCCATACCTTCGGGTGAGAGGCTCCCAGCCAGACTACTGGGTTGATAGGCCAGATGTGGAAGTGCAGTAATGCATGCAGCTGACTGGTACTAATAAGCCGATGACTTGATAACACACCGTTTGTTGGTGCTACGCGTCCACTGAGTGGTTCTCGATGTACGGTCGAGAACCGCATAACAACAATGACTTTGTTATGTGTTTGATTGAAACATCAATAGTGTTTCGGCGGCCATAGCGTGAGGGAAACGCCCGGTTACATTCCGAACCCGGAAGCTAAGCCTCACAGCGCCGATGGTACTGCAGGGGGGACCCTGTGGGAGAGTAGGACACCGCCGGACTCCTTTTAGTCAAAATGGCCACCCATCGTTGGGTGGCCATTTTGCGTTTACACGCGTACTGCAGGGGGGACCCTGTGGGAGAGTAGGACACCGCCGGACTCCTTTTAGTCAAAATGGCCACCCATCGTTGGGTGGCCATTTTGCGTTTACACGAAGAGAACAGGGAGCATCATGCCAGAAGAGGAAGAGCGCCGTCCGCGTCGCAACGACGACAGTGGATCGCGCGGGAACCGGGCTTCTGGCGGACGCTCCGGCAACAGCCGAGACGCCGCAGCCCCGCGCCGTGAGGGTGGCGGGTACAACCGTGATGGTGGTGCTCCGCGCCGTGAGGGTGGCTACAACCGGGACGGTGCAGCTCCCCGTCGCGAGGGTGGCTACAACCGGGACGGCGCAGCTCCCCGTCGCGAGGGTGGCTACAACCGGGACGGCGCAGCTCCCCGTCGTGAAGGTGGCTACAACCGTGATGGTGGTGCTCCCCGTCGCGAGGGTGGCTACAACCGTGATGGTGGTGCTCCGCGCCGCGAGGGTGGCTACAACCGTGATGGTGGTGCTCCGCGCCGCGAAGGTGGCTACAACCGTGATGGTGCAGCTCCCCGTCGCGAGGGCGGCGGGTACAACCGTGATGGTGCAGCTCCCCGCCGCGAAGGTGGCTACAACCGTGACGGTGCAGCTCCGCGCCGCGAGGGTGGCGGGTACAACCGTGATGGTGGTGCCCCGCGCCGCGAGGGCGGCTACAACCGTGATGGTGGTGCCCCGCGCCGCGAGGGCGGYTACAACCGTGAYGGTGGTGCTCCCCGCCGCGAGGGCGGCTACAACCGTGACGGTGCAGCTCCCCGCCGCGAGGGCGGCTACAACCGTGATGGTGCAGCTCCGCGTCGCGAGGGCGGGTACAACCGTGACGGCGCAGCTCCCCGTCGCGAGGGCGGTGGCTACAACCGTGACGGCGCAGCTCCCCGTCGCGAAGGTGGCTACACCCGTGACGGCGCAGCTCCCCGTCGCGAAGGTGGCTACAACCGTGACGGCGCAGCTCCGCGCCGCGAAGGCGGCTACAACCGTGACGGTGCAGCCCCGCGCCGCGATGGCGGCGACCGCGACAAGTCCCGGTCTTTCCCGCAGCGTGGGGGAGCGGGCAGGGAGCGTCCGGCTCAGGCGGCCAACGAGCGTCCGCGGTTCGATGAGCCGCAGATCCCCGATGAGGTCACGGCCCGTGATCTCAACGGGGCAGCTCGCAACGAGCTCAAGACTCTGAGCAAGGAGAACGCCGAGCACGTCGCCCGTCATCTGGCGATGGCCTCCCGCCTCATCGACGAGGATCCCGCACTGGCTCACGAGCATGCGCTGGCTGCGTCGCGACGTGCCGGCCGCATCGCGATCGTCCGGGAGACTCTCGGCATCACCGCGTATGCCACGGAGGACTTCGCCCTCGCTCTGCGCGAGCTGCGCACCTACCGTCGCATCTCGGGCAAGGACGATCAGATCGCTCTGATGGTCGACAGCGAGCGCGGCATCGGTCGTTCCGACCGTGCTCTCGAGACCGGACGAGCCGTCGATCGCTCCGCGCTCGACACGCCTGTCCGCGTCGCGCTGGCGATCGCGATGTCGGGCGCTCGCCTCGACCAGGGCGATCTCGAACTCGCACTCGGCGAGCTCGAGATCCCCGAGCTCGACCCCGATCGCGCATTCGAATGGAGCCCGGCTCTGTTCGCCGCTCGTGCCGCTGTGCTCGAAGATCTCGGACGCACGGACGAGGCGGAGTTCTGGGCTCATCGCGCCGAGGTGGCCGCCGAGGCGCTGGGCGTCGATGACGCCGGCGACGAGGAGATCTTCATCGAAGACAGCCTCATCGAAGGCGAGTTCCCGGACGACGAGGACGGCGCACAGGGCGTCGCCGCGGCGACCTCTGACGATCTCGCTCCTGAGGGTGCTGAGGAAGAGTCGGATGTCGAAGAGGAGAGCGCCTCTGACGACGACGACGCGTCTGCGGAAGTGGACCCGACGGTCGAAGACGAGGTGCGCGAGCTTCTCGGCGAAGACGAGGACGAAGACTCGGACCCGGAGGCGTAGTGGCGCTGTTCTCTCGGAAGCGATCCCCGCGCACTCCGCTCGACGGGGTCGACACGGTTCTCGCTGATCTCGATGGTGTGGTGTACGCAGGGCCTGGCGCGCTGCCGTTCGCGGTGGACAGCCTCAACGAGGCGGCGAAGTCGGCCCGGCTCGGCTACATCACGAACAACGCGGCACGCACGGACGCCTCGGTCGCAGCGCACCTGAGCAGTCTCGGGCTGCGTGCCCAGGCATCCGATGTCGTCACCAGCCCGCAGGCCGCGATGCGACTGATGGCGCAGATCGTCCCCGCGCCGGCGACGATCCTCGTCATCGGCGGCGACGGCCTGGTCGACGAGGTGCAGAAGGCCGGCTACACGGTCACGCGAAGCGCCGAGGACTCGCCGAGCGCTGTCGTGCAGGGGTTCGCTCCCGAGGTGGCATGGACGGATCTCGCCGAGGCGGCATACGCGCTCAAGCTTCCCGAGGACGAAGGCGGCATCCCGTGGATCGCCACCAACACGGACTGGACGATTCCGCGCGAACGCGGCGTCGCGCCGGGCAACGGGACGCTCGTCTCGGCCGTGCACACGGCCATCGGCAGGCTCGCGACGGTCGCGGGGAAGCCGGAGGAGCCGATCTTCCGTGAGGCCCTCGCGCGCTTCGGCGCGAAGAAGGCGCTCTTCATCGGGGACCGCCTCGACACCGACATCATGGGAGCGAGTCGTGTCGGTATCGACTCGGTGCTGGTGCTCACGGGCATCGATCGTCCGAAGCATGTGCTGGCTGCACCGGAGGGTTCGCGTCCCACCTACATCCTCGGCGACCTCCGTGAGCTCCATGCCCCGTACCCCGAGGTGATCGAGCAGGGCGGTGTGTTCCACGTGAACGGTGCCGCCGTGCGCGTCTCGGGAGCGGATGTCGAGATCGTCGCGGAGTCGGGCGAGCAGATCGATCTGCTGCGTGCGGGTGCCGCCGCCATCTGGGCATCCGGGACCCCGGTGTTCGTGCTGCGGGTACCCGAGCGTCTGTACGACGATCCGTTCCATCGCCCCTGAGGCGGCTCGCGTGGCTCCCTCCGGCGTCGGAGGCGCCGCGTACAGTAGAACCGTGAGCGATGAGACGACGAGCACGCCGACCGATGGTCTGTGGAGTCGACTGCGCCTGATCGAGGGCCAGCCGCTTCCGGCGCGAGCCGATGCGTACTCAGCCCTCCACGACGAGCTTTCACGTCGCCTCGACAGCGGCGCGAAGTTCGAGCAGCGGGAGACTTCGGGATCCCGATGACGCGACTCGACGCCGCCCTCGCCGCCCGAGGACTCGCCCGTTCGCGCAGCCACGCGGCCACCCTCATCTCCGAGGGGCTCGTGAGCGTGGACGGCCGCCCCGTCGTGAAGGCGTCCACCGCTGTCGACGACGCGGCGGAGATCACGATCGCCGGGGCCGACCACTACGTCGGGCGCGCCGCCCACAAGCTCATCGCCGGTCTCGACGGCTTCGCGATCCCGGTCCAGGGGCGTCTCGCGCTCGACATGGGCGCATCCACCGGGGGCTTCACCCAGGTGCTGCGGGAACGCGGAGCACGCAGAGTTCTGGCCGTCGACGTCGGGCACGGGCAGCTCGCCCCGACCATCGCCGCCGACCCGGGAGTGGTGGCCGTCGAGGGCTACAACGTGCGCCACATGACTCGTGAGAACCTCACTGCTGCCACGGGAGAGGCTGAGGCGCCCGACCTCATCGTCGGAGACCTCTCGTTCATCTCCCTCGAACTCGTCCTCCCCGCCGTCGCCGCCGTGGGCACAGCGGAATCCGACATCCTGCTGCTCGTGAAGCCCCAGTTCGAGGTCGGGCGCACCGCCGTCCGCGGGGGACTGGTCACGGATCCCGCCACGCGCGCGGATGCGGTGTCGCGAACGGTCTGGAGCGCCTGGGACGCAGGGCTCGGAATGCTCGGCATCCTTCCCTCCCCGATCCTCGGAACGCACGGCAACGCCGAGTATCTCGTGCATCTCGCGCCGGGCCGGGGAAGCAATCCGACAGAATGGCTGGACAGCATCAACCGACTGGCAGGAGGACGATGAACGAGCGCAGCATCCTGGTCGTCGCCCACGCGGGTCGTGTGGACACCGTCGAGGCCGCCCGCCGGGTGATCGATGCGCTGAGAGACGCGGACGCACGGCCCGTCCTCGCCGCCGATGATCACGAGGCCCTCGTCGCCGTCGACCCGTTCTTCGCCGAGACCGAGGTGCTCGGCGTCTCCGTCGACCCGTCCGACCTCGAACTGGCCATCGTTCTGGGTGGTGACGGGACGATCCTGCGTGCGGCGGAACTCGTGCGAGACAGCGGTGCACCGGTGCTCGGCATCAACATGGGGCACGTCGGCTTCCTCGCCGAGATCGATCGCGACGACATGGACAAGGCCGTGCGTCGTGTCATCGACCGTGACTACGAGGTCGAGGAGCGACTCGCGCTGTCGGTGCGTGTGAAGGATGCCGACGGCACCGTGGTCTACGAGACCTGGGCCCTCAACGAGGCCACCGTCGAGAAGGCGAGCCGAGAGCGGATGATCGAGGTCGTGCTCGAGATCGACGGCCGACCGCTGTCGAGCTTCGGCTGCGACGGCATGGTCGTGTCCACCCCCACGGGCTCGACCGCCTACAACTTCTCGGCCGGGGGCCCGGTCATCTGGCCCAGCGTCGAGGCGATCGCCGTGGTGCCGTTGTCCGCCCACGCTCTGTTCGCCAAGCCGCTCGTCGTCAGTCCCGATGCCTCCGTCGCGATCGAGATGCTCGAGCGCACCGACGGCTCGGGCATTCTGTGGTGCGACGGCCGGCGCTCGCACGATCTGCCGCCGGGCGCTCGCGTCGTGGTGCGTCGGTCGTCGCGTCCGGTGAGGCTCGCGCGTCTGCATCCGACGGCGTTCACCGATCGCCTCGTGCGCAAGTTCCAGTTGCCCGTCGAAGGATGGCGTGGCCAAGCCCCGGGGGCATCGTCGTGATCGAGGAGACGTCATGATCGAGGAGATGCGGATGCAGGGACTCGGCGTCATCGCCGATGCCGTGTTGCCGCTCGGCCCCGGATTCACCGCGATCACCGGCGAGACGGGGGCGGGCAAGACCATGGTCGTCACCGGCCTCGGACTGCTGCTGGGTCAGCGTGCCGATTCCGGAGCGGTGCGCGCCGGCGCAGCACAGGCATCGGTGGCCGGCGTCTGGATCGTCCCCGCCGCCGGCAGCGTCGCGGAGATCGTCGCCGATGCCGGTGGCGAGCTCGAGCCCGTCGGAGCCGGGAGCGCAGAGCTCTACGTGTCGCGCACGCTGAGCGCGGAGGGTCGCAGCCGTGCGAGCGTGGGGGGACGCGCCGCGCCCGCCGGTGTGCTCTCGTCGCTCGCGGAAGAGCTCGTCGTCGTCCATGGCCAGTCCGAGCAGCTGCGTCTGCGCTCGGCCGCGGCTCAACGCGATGCCCTCGACCGCTTCGGCGGCTCTCCGATCACGGACGCCGTGGACCGTTACGCCCAGGCCTTCGCACGCTGGCGGACCCTCGACAGCGAGATCACGGAGATCACCGAGAACCGGGACCGTCGAGCCGAAGAGGCCGCGCGTCTTCGGGAGGCCATCGCCCTCATCGAGGCGACGGCGCCCGAGCCGGGGGAGGACGAGGAGCTCACTGCGCGCGCGGAGCGTCTCGCCAATGCCGAAGAGCTGCGTCTCGCGGCCTCCCTCGCCCACGGCGCGCTCTCGAACGAAGAGGGCGAGCCCGATGCCTCGGCACTCGTCGCTGAGGCGCGTCGCGTGCTGGAGAGGGCGTCCGATGCCCAGCTGACCGCGATCGGGGAGAACCTCGCCGACATCGGCTACCGGATCGCCGACACCGCCGGCCTCCTCTCCGCCTATCTCGCAGACCTCGATGAGACCGGTCCGCATGAGCTCGCCGCCGTCGAGGAACGCCGTGCCGCCCTCGGCACCCTGATCCGTGCGCACGGATCTCTCGACGAAGCCCTGGCCCTCTGGCAGACCGGATCCGCTCGATTGGCCGAGCTCGATGACGACGGAGATCGCATCGAACGCCTCATCGCCGAGCGGGATGCGGCGCGGAGCGAGCTCGACGCACACGCCGACGCCCTGACGGCAGCGCGCACCGAGGCCGCGTCCCGGCTCGGTGCGGCCGTGACCGAAGAGCTGCACGCACTCGCGATGCCGGACGCGCGCCTGGAGGTCGTGGTCTCCGAAGGAGCGGAGAGCGCGCACGGTCGCGACGATGTCGCGATCCTCCTCGCTCCTCACCCCGGTGCGGAGCCGCGCTCCGTCTCGAAAGGTGCGTCCGGTGGCGAGCTCTCGCGCGTGATGCTGGCCATCGAAGTGGTGATCGCCGCGACGGACCCGGTTCCGACTTTCGTCTTCGACGAGGTCGATGCGGGCATCGGCGGAGCGGCGGCTATCGAAGTCGGGCGGCGACTCGCCCGGCTCGCCGAGAAGTCGCAGGTCATCGCGGTGACGCATCTCGCACAGGTCGCTGCCTTCGCGAACAACCATCTCTCGGTCGTCAAAGCCAATGACGGCGCGGTCACGGCCTCCAGTGTGCGGCGTCTGGAGGGGGAGGAGCGGGAAGCCGAGATGGCGCGTCTGCTGTCGGGACTCGCCGATTCCGATGCCGCTCTGACCCATGCCCGCGAACTTCTCAGCCTCCGCGTCCCCACTGCCTGATAGGATCGAAGCCCGTGATGAACTCTTCTTCTGCGGGACCCAAGAACGACACGACCAAGCACATCTTCGTGACTGGTGGTGTCGTTTCGTCTTTGGGTAAGGGACTGACGGCTGCCAGCCTCGGCAACCTCCTCACTGCTCGCGGTCTGCGCGTCGTGATGCAGAAGCTCGACCCGTACCTGAACGTCGATCCGGGCACGATGAACCCCTTCCAGCACGGCGAGGTTTTCGTGACGGATGACGGGGCCGAGACCGATCTCGACATCGGACACTACGAGCGCTTCCTCGACATCAACCTGTCCGAGGCGGCCAACGTCACCACCGGTCAGATCTACTCGCAGGTCATCGCGCGCGAGCGCCGCGGCGAGTACCTCGGCGACACCGTGCAGGTCATCCCGCACATCACCGACGAGATCAAGCGCCGCATGCGGCTGCAGGCCTCTGAGGAGCCGCGCCCCGACGTGATCATCACCGAGGTCGGCGGCACCGTCGGCGACATCGAGTCCCAGCCGTTCCTCGAGTCCGCCCGCCAGCTGCGCCACGAGCTCGGACGCGACAGCGTCTTCTTCGTGCACGTGTCGCTCGTGCCGTTCATGGGCGCATCGGGGGAGCAGAAGACCAAGCCGACCCAGCACTCGGTCGCAGCCCTCCGCCAGGTCGGCATCCAGCCGGATGCGCTGGTGCTGCGCAGCGACCGTCCGGTGAGCGTGAGCAACCGCAACAAGATCGCGCTGATGTGCGACGTCGACGTCGAGGGTGTCATCAACACCGTCGATCTGCCGAGCATCTACGACATCCCCTCGACGCTGAACGACCAGGGTCTCGACTCGTACATCGTGCGCCGCCTGGGTCTGGACCAGAAGGCGGCCGATGTCGACTGGACCCGCTGGAACAAGGTGCTGCACGCGGTGCACAACCCCAAGCACGAGGTGACGATCGGTCTGGTCGGCAAGTACATCGATCTGCCGGACGCCTACCTCTCGGTGACCGAGGCGCTCAAGGCCGGCGGCTTCGCGCAGGAGACCAAGGTCAACATCCGCTGGATTCCGTCCGACCTCTGCGAGACGCCGGAAGGCGCCCAGGAGCAGCTGGCCGAGCTCGACGGCATCTGCGTGCCCGGCGGATTCGGTATCCGCGGCATCGAAGGCAAGCTCGGCGCGCTGAAGTTCGCGCGCGAGCAGGGCATCCCGACGCTCGGCCTCTGCCTCGGACTGCAGTGCATGGTCATCGAGTACGCCCGTGACGTGGCGGGAATCGTCGGTGCCTCGTCGAGCGAGTTCGACCCGGACACCGCAGAGCCCGTCATCGCGACGATGGCCGAGCAGGTCGACATCCTCGACGGCGGCGACCTGGGTGGCACCATGCGCCTCGGTCTGTACCAGGCCGCACTCGCCGAGGGATCGCTCGCCCGTGACCTCTACGGCGCGCCCGAGGCATCCGAGCGCCACCGTCACCGCTACGAGGTGAACAACGCCTACCGTGACCGTCTCTCGGCAGCAGGACTGGTGTTCTCAGGCCTCAACCCTGAGCTCGACCTGGTCGAGTACGTCGAGCTGCCGCGCGACGTGCACCCGTACTACATCGCCACCCAGGCGCACCCCGAGCTGCGTTCGCGTCCGACCGCCCCGCACCCGCTGTTCCGCGGCCTGGTCGGCGCGGCGATCGAGCGGCACCGTGCAAGCGAGCTGTTCGACGTCAGCGCGGATGACTGAGTCGACGGAGAACCTCCGGGACGAGCCCTTCGAGCCGGAGGTTCTCCACAGCGACCTCGTCTACCGGGGCAGCGTCTGGGACGTGCGCTCCGACCGCGTGCGCTACGGCGAGGGCGAGATCGTTCGGCAGTACGTCGATCACACCGGCGCGGTGGCGATCGTCGCGCTCGACGACGAGGGGCGCGTGCTGCTGATCCAGCAGTATCGCCATCCGATCCGGCACCGTGACTGGGAGCTTCCGGCCGGGCTGCTCGACGTGGAGGGGGAGGAGCCTCTCGCTGCCGCCCGACGCGAGCTCGCCGAGGAGGCCGACCTGGTCGCCGCGCACTGGGAGCCGCTGGTCTCCTCATGGACGACTCCCGGCGGGAACGACGAGATCATCCACCTGTTCCTCGCGACCGGGGTCGCATCGGCCGGATCGCCACACGATCGCGAAGACGAGGAAGCGGACATCCGTGTGGAGTGGGTGCCGCTGGCCGAGGCCGTCTCCGCCGTGCTCGAGGGGCGGATGCGCAACGGCATCCTCGCGATCGGTGTGCTCGCAGCCGCACAGAGGCTCCGCGACCGGAGCTGACGATGCTGCTCGAGCGCGCCCTCGACGCCTACCTGCGTCATGTCACGGTCGAGCGCGGACTGAGCGCGCACACGATCGCGGCGTACCGACGTGACCTCGGGACATACCGTGAGTGGCTGGTCGCCGAGGGGATCGGCGACACCGCGGAGGTGACACCCGCGGTGATCGATCGGTTCATCGGTGAGCGGGCCTCGGCGGAGCCGCCCCCGGCCTCGACGAGCCTGGCCAGACTGCAGTCCTCGGTGCGAGGGTGGCATCGCTTCCTGGCGCGGGAGGGCATCGAGGTCGATGACCCGAGCGCCCGTCTCCGTCCGCCGAAGGCGCCGCAACGGCTTCCCAAGGCGCTGACCATAGAACAGGTCGAGCGCCTGCTCTCGGCGCCCTCAGGCGAAGAACCTCTCGGCATCCGTGATCGTGCTCTGCTCGAACTCCTCTACGCGACCGGCGCGCGCGTGTCGGAGGCGATCGACCTCGATGTGGACGATCTGGCTCACGGCGACGTCCTGCGGCTGAGGGGCAAAGGGTCGAAGGAACGCATCGTGCCCCTGGGGTCTTACGCGCGCACCGCCGTGGACGCCTATCTGACGCGCGTGCGCCCGGGGCTCGCCATGAAGGGACGGGCATCGGCCCGACTCTTCCTCGGTGCTCGTGGAGCCCCGCTTTCCCGCCAGAGCGCGTGGCTGGTCATCCGGGCCGCCGCCGAGCGCGCCCAGATCACCACTGACGTCTCGCCGCACACCCTGCGGCATTCGTTCGCGACGCACCTCCTGCAGGGAGGTGCCGACGTGCGCGTGGT
Source organism: Microbacterium sp. Root322 (assembly GCF_001425645.1). Lineage (NCBI taxonomy): Bacteria > Bacillati > Actinomycetota > Actinomycetes > Micrococcales > Microbacteriaceae > Microbacterium > Microbacterium sp. Root322. The sequence goes on from NZ_LMCS01000001.1 coordinate 15,364, forward strand.
GCAGGAGCTGCTCGGCCATTCCTCCGTCGCGACCACGCAGATCTACACGCACGTCTCGGTCGACGCCCTCCGCGACATCTACGCGACCTCGCATCCCCGCGCGCGCTGAGGGGAGAGGTCCGTTATCGGACGCGCCAGGGATATCGCCCCGATTCTTCACGACGCGTGATTTATCATCCCTCAGGTGGATGCGGGGCCCGCGTCTGACGATTTAGCGTGGAGGGCTCCGGCCATCTTCGGTCGTACAAAGGAGTCTTTCGCATGCGTTCCACCGTTCCTCTCGCCGCGCTCGCGGCGTCCGCCATGGTGTTCATCCTCACGGGCTGCGGAGGCGCGTCCTCCGACGACAAGCTCAGCTACGAGGACTCGCCGCTGAGCCAGTACCTCTCTGCGGCGTGGGGCGGAGACCTCTCGCAGGAGGAGCAGCAGAAGAAGATGGAGAAGGAGCAGGCCCAGGTCGAGGAACTGGTCGCGCAGTGCATGGCCGACGAAGGGTTCGAGTACACACCGAACGCCAGCAACGGCACCGTCATCTCGGATGGCGGCGAGTGGGAGCCCGAGAAGCGGGAGTGGGTCGAGAAGTACGGCTACGGGTACGTCAACAGCCCGTTCGCGGAGCAGGTCGAGGAGAACCCGTCCGAGGAGGAGAACTCCGACCCCAACGCCGACTACGTCTCCTCGCTCTCGGAGTCGGAGCAGACCGCGTTCTATGAGACGCTCTACGGCCCGAGCCCGGCGGAGGACGAGATGGCCGAGGACGGCAGCTACGAGTACAGCTGGGAGGACGCCGGCTGCCAGGGCTGGGCGCAGCATGAGGTCCAGGGCGACGACATCACGCAGTCCGAGGAGTTCAGTGCCCTCCGCACGAAGATGGAGGAGCTGACGACGGCGTCGCAGGAGTCCCCGGAGCTGGCCGACCTCAACGCGGAGTGGGCGTCGTGCATGGCAGACAAGGGTGAGCCCGGCTTCACCAAGCAGGCCGAGGCGGCGGAGTCGATCATGGAGGAGCAGAACAAGATCTATGAGACGGCCTACGGCGACGGCTCGGAGCCGGTCGACACCGAAGCTGCCGATTTCGAGGACCCGAGCAAGAGCCCGGAGATGAAGGCGCTCGGGGAGCGGGAGCTGAAGCTGGCCCTCATCGATCTCGACTGCCGTGAGAAGACTTCCTTCGCGACGAAGTCCCTGGAGATCCAGTTCGCGCTCGAGGAGAAGTTCATCGCCGAGAACAAGACGGAGCTCGAGGCGTTCAAGGCCGCTGCAGAGCAGAGCAAGTGATGCGCGAGGACGATACCCCGACCACGAAGCTCCCCACCGATTCCACGCCTGAATCCGAACCCGAATCCACGGCCGCATCCACGGCGGAGACGACGGCGTTCTCCGAACTCATCGACGGCACCGAGCCTGATCCCGATGCCGAGGAGAAGGCGACGGAGGCGGACACCTCTCGCGTGAGCGGGTGGGGCCGGGTGCTGCGGGGGAATCGTGCACTCTGGATCGTGGCGCTCATCGCCGTGGTGTGCCTGGTCGCGGGGCTGCTCGTCGGCCGCTTCCTGATGTCGCCGGACGCCTCCAGCGCCGATGCACCCGAACCCGGCCTCGTCACGGCACCGGTCGATTTCGGCCCGCTCAGCAACGACGTGACGCTGCGTGCGGATGTCGGATACGCGGACGCGGTCGAGGTGAAGCTCGACACGTCGGCGTTCTCCGGCGCGGCGGTCGTCACAGGTCAGGTCCCTGAGGTCGGAGCCACTCTCACCCCGCTCTCGATCGCCCTCGAGGTGGTCGGGAGGCCGGTCATCGTGCTTCCGGGTGAGCTCCCCTCGTACCGCACGCTGCGGTTCGGGGTCTCCGGCCCGGACGTGCTCCAGCTGAAGCAGGCACTCACGAGCGTCGGGATCGGCGTCGGCGACGTGAACTCGAACGTGTTCGATCGGGCCACGGCTGATGCGGTCGCCCAGCTGTACGCGCAGGCGGGATATCCCGTGCCCTCGCCCGAGGACGGCGCGTCCGACGGCGTGCGGGCCGCCGAGGAGGGGGTCCGCGCGGCGCAGACCGGAGTCACGGAGGCCCAGAAGGCGCTGAACGAGGCAGGAGCCGGGCCCAGCGCCGTCGAGACCTGGCAGGCCGATGTGAAGGTCGCCGCGGCCCAGCAGGCTCTCGCCAAGGCACAGGGCGGCGATGGAGACGTGCAACAGGCGCAATGGGATCTGCAGACCGCCCAGCTCGAACGAGACGAGCTCCGCAAGGGCAGGGACACCAGCGCCCAGCGCTCGGCACTCGACTCGGCTCGCGCTCAGGTGACCTCTGCCAATCAGGCTCTCGAAGAGGCTCGTCAGAAGGCGCTTCCCTACCTGCCGGCGAGCGAGGTGCTCTACCTCACTGAGCTCCCGCGCCGGGTGGACGCGGTCGGCGTCGAGCGCGGATCGGTGCTGTCGGGCTCGGCCATGACCGTCTCGGGAGCGACGGTGCGTCTGACCGGTGCCGCAGCCGAGGCGGACGCCGCCCTTCTCAGCGCGGGAGCGGAAGGGTCGTTCGAACTCCCAGACGGGACGGCGCATCGTGCCGTGATCACGGAGCTGAAAGCGGGCAAGGACAATAAGGCGCGATGGGAGGTGCTCCTCGATCCCGATCCGCTCACGCCCGAGCAGATCACGCAGCTGCAGGGGAAGAACGTGCGGGTGAAGCTCGCGATCGGCGCGACAGACGGAGACGTGCTTTCCGTTCCTCTCGCCGCACTCACTGCCGGGCCGGGCGGCGAATCCCGTGTGGAGGTCGTCGAGTCCGATCCCCGTGAGGGCAAGGATGCGAAGACGAGGCTCGTCGTCGTCGAGACAGGACTCGCCGCGAAGGGCGCTGTCGAGGTGACGGCCGTCGATGGCGGGCTCGAGGAGAACGACCTGGTGGTGGTCGGGCGGTGACGCCTGCACCTCCGCTCGTCGAGTTCCGCGATGTCACGCGCTCGTTCCCCGGCCCGCCCGAGGTGCAGGCGCTCAAGGCCGCGACGCTCACCGTGGAAGCGGGAGACTACATCTCCATCGTCGGACCCAGTGGATCGGGCAAATCGACCATGCTCAACCTTCTCGGCCTCCTCGATCGTCCGAGTGTGGGGGAGTACCGGCTTGCGGGCTCGCTCACCGGTGACCTCACCGAGGACGAGCGGGCGGCGGTGCGCGCGCGGTTCATCGGCTTCGTGTTCCAGTCTTTCCACCTGCTCCCGCGGCGCAGCGTGATCGACAACGTGCTGATGCCCATGCTGTACAGCGGCGTGCCGCGACAGGAGCGCGAGGCCCGTGCGCGGGCGGCGTTGACCCGCGTGGGCCTCGGACACCGCATCGACTTCTTCCCCAACTCGCTCTCGGGCGGTGAGCGCCAGCGCGTCGCCGTGGCGCGGGCGGTCGTCAGCAGCCCGCAGCTGCTGCTCGCGGACGAGCCGACGGGAAACCTCGACCAGCGCACCTCGGGCGAGGTGATGGAGCTGTTCGAAGAGCTGAACGCCGATGGGCTCACGCTCATCGTCATCACCCACGACGATGCGGTGGCACGGCGTGCCGGCCGCAGCATACGCATCGCCGACGGCCGATTGACGGAACTGTGAAACGCGTGCTGCGGCGTCGCAGGAACGTCGAGGAAACGAGCGCCGAGAACCCCGGCGATGAGGTCGTGGAGCCGAAGAACTCGGCGGCCGCGCTGCTCCCGGCGGTGAAGCATGCCGATCGGTTCACGTTTCAGGACCTCGTAGCCGAGGCCACGGCCGACATCGGCTCGCGTCCGGCACGGCTCGTCATGACCATCCTCGGCACGGTCCTCGGTATCGCTTCGCTGGTCGCGACGCTCGGATTCGCGCAGACCGCCGCCGCGCAGATCGCGAGGCAGTTCGACGGCGTCGCTGCGACGCAGGTGGTCGTCACCCCGGCCAAGGCGCAATCGGGCAAGGGGAACACGACGGTCGCGACCGGGCGGCTGCCGTGGGACTCTCCCGAGCGCGTGAAGCTGTTGGCCGGTGTGGACAGCGCCGCACTGATCGCCCCGGTCGAGCTCGCGGACGGCGAGACGATCACGGCAGTGCCGGTGAACGATCCCTCGGCACCGATCACGGCATCCCCGAAGCTCTTCGCCACCACGCAGGACCTTCCGGAGACGGTGGACGGCGACCTCGTGACCGGTCGCTTCTTCGATGACGGACACGACGCCCGTGGCGACCGCGTCGCGGTTCTGGGACAGCGCGCGGCCGAGCGGATGGGGATCAATCGCGTCGATTCGCAGCCCTCGATCTTCATCGCAGGTGTCTCATATTCCGTCATCGGCATCATCGAGGGCATGGATCGCCGTTCCGAGTTCGTGGACGGGGTCATCATCCCTCAAAGGTCCGCTCGTGCCGACTTCGGACTGACCGCGCCCTCCGAGCTGACGATCCACATCGCGCTGGGGGCGGGGCCGCAGGTCGCGAAGCAGGCGGTGCTGGCCCTCCAGCCCGACGACCCCGACTCGCTCGAGGCGCGGTCACCGGCGGCATCGTCCGACCTCAGCCAGAACGTGCAGGCCGACGTGAACGTCGTGTTCCTCATCCTGGGCGTCATCGCTCTGCTCGCCGGCGGTCTCGGCATCGCCAACGTCACCCTGCTCTCGGTGATGGAGCGCATCGGCGAGATCGGGCTGCGGCGTGCGCTCGGCGCGACCCGGCGACAGATCGGCGCGCAGTTCATGGTGGAGTCCATCGTCATCGGGTTCATCGGCGGCATCATCGGGTCGGCACTCGGCGTGGTCGCGGTGATCGCCGTCGCGGCGGTGCAGGGGTGGTCGCCCGTGACCGATCCTCTGGTCGCCGTCGCCGGGACCCTCCTGGGTGCGCTGGTCGGATGGGCGTCCGGATGGTACCCGGCACGTCGTGCAGCCCGCATCGAGCCGGTCGCCGCGTTGCGCGGCGTGTGAGAGGGGGCCCGGCCGGTACAATCGACCAAGCACGAAGGAGCAGGAGAACGGGTGGCTGAGAAAGTGGCGAAGTCCAGGGCGAAGGCGCAGAAGGCCGACGAGACCCCCATGGGACCCACCGGCCGCCCCTATCACGGGTTCCCGATCCCCGGGCCGTTGAAGTCGCACGGTCCTGCGCGCATCATCGCGCTGTGCAACCAGAAGGGCGGCGTCGGCAAGACGACGACCTCGATCAACCTGGCCGCGGCTCTTGCGGAGTACGGCCGGAAGGTCCTCGCCGTCGACTTCGACCCGCAGGGTGCGCTCTCGGCAGGCCTCGGCATCCCGACGCACGATGTGCCGACGATCTACGACCTGCTGCTGGACACCAAGCGCGACGCGCACGACGCGATCGTGCACTCGAGCGTCGAGGGTCTCGACGTCATGCCGGCCAACATCGATCTCTCCGCCGCCGAGGTGCACCTCGTCAACGAGGTGGCGCGTGAGACGATCCTCGCCCGTGTCCTCCGCCAGGTGGCGGGGGAGTACGACGTCATCCTCATCGACTGCCAGCCCTCGCTCGGCATCCTCACCGTCAACGCACTGACGGCCGCTCACGGCGTGATCATCCCGCTCGAGTGCGAGTTCTTCGCGCTGCGTGGTGTGGCGCTGCTGATCGAGACCATCGACAAGGTGCGCGATCGGTTGAACCCGTCGATCACGATGGACGGCCTGCTGGCGACGATGTACGACCCGCGCACGCTGCACTCTCGCGAGGTGCTCGAGCGCGTCGTCGAAGCTTTCGGCGACGACGTGCTGGAGACCGTGATCGGCCGCACCGTGAAGTTCCCGGATGCCTCGGTCTCAGGTGTGCCCATCACCGAGTTCGCCCCCGAGCACGCCGCCGCTCAGGCGTACCTGCGGCTGGCGCGGGAGCTGGTCGCCCGTGGCGCCGTCGCCTAGCGAAAGACCTGTCGACGCGTCGCCCGAGGAGGGCACAGGCGATTCCGCGGCTGCCGACACCGCAGGCTTCCGGGTCTCGCTGTCGAACTTCGACGGCCCCTTCGACCTGCTGCTGAACCTCATCTCGAAGCACGAGATGGACATCACCGAGGTGTCTCTGAGCGCGGTCACCAACGAGTTCATCGCGTACCTGGGCGCGCTCGACGACGACGACGATCTCGATCAGGCTTCCGAGTTCCTGGTCGTGGCTGCGACACTGCTCGACATGAAGGTGGCAGGGCTTCTGCCGCAGGGCGAGCTGGTGGATGCCGAGGCCGTGGCTCTTCTCGAGGCGCGCGATCTGCTGTTCGCCCGGTTGCTGCAGTACCGGGCCTTCAAGGAGGTCTCGACGTGGTTCGCCCGCTGCCTGCAGCGCGAAGACCGTCGTCATGTGCGTGCCGTCCGCCTCGAGGAGAAGCACCGCCGCCAGACGCCGGAGCTCGTCTGGTCGCTGACCGCCGACGACTTCGCGGCGCTCGCACTGCTGGCCTTCGCGCCCAAGGAGATCCCGCACGTCGGGCTCGACCATCTGCACGCGCCGCTGGTCAGCATCCGCGAACAGGCGGCGATCGTGGTGACGCTGCTGCGCGGCGCCGAGTCGCTGAGCTTCCGCGAGCTCGTCGCCGGCGTGACCGAGCCGGGTATCGTCGTCGCGCGCTTCATCTCGGTGCTGGAGCTGTACCGGCATGCGGCACTGTCCTTCGAACAACTGGAACCGCTCGGCGAGCTGACGCTGCGCTGGGCAGCCGACTCCTGGTCGGATGAGACGCTGGCGACCCTGGGAGCCGACTATGACCGATGAAGTGACCGACGAGAGCCTGACCCCGGAGAGCACGGACGCGGTGCCGGAGATCCCCCTCTCCGAGCGGATCGAGGCGATCCTGTTCATCGTGGACGAGCCGATCGGTCTCGTCGCACTGGCCGCCGCCGTGGGATCGCCCGTGCCCGCCGTGCGTCAGACGCTCGAGGCGCTCGTCGAGGACTACGACGGTGCGGGCACTGGTCCCCGACGCGGCTTCGAGCTGCGGGAGGTCGGCGGCGGGTGGCGACTGTACGTGCGTGAGGACCTCGACGCCGTGGTGGCCGAGTTCGTCGGCGGACAGGCCCCCGCTCGTCTTTCGCAGGCCGCTCTCGAGACTCTGGCCGTGATCGCCTACAAGCAGCCGGTGACGCGCAGCCAGGTCGCCTCCATCCGCGCGGTGAACGTCGACTCGGTCGTGCGCACTCTCCTCGCCCGAGGCCTGATCACCGAGCTGTTCGCAGACTCCGAGACGGGCGCGCTCAACTACGGCACGACCGACGCGCTCCTCCAGCACCTGGGCATCAACTCGCTCGACGAGCTGCCCCCGATCTCCCCGCTGCTCGATGACGGGGCAGACGGATTCGACGAAGGGACCATCCGATGACCGGCTTCGACGCCTCGACAGACTCCGAGACCGCACCCGAGGGCGTGCGCCTGCAGAAGGTCCTCGCCGGCGCGGGGGTGGCCTCGCGACGCGTCGTCGAGCAGTACATCACCGAGGGGCGCATCCGCGTCAACGGCATCGTCGTCTCCGAGCTCGGCAGGCGGATCGACCCGGAGAACGACCTCGTCGATGTCGACGGCACCGCCGTGCAGCTCGACGTCTCGAAGCGCTACGTCATGCTCAACAAGCCCACCGGCGTCGTCAGCAGCATGAAGGACGAGAGCGGCCGTCCCGACCTCCGTCGCTTCACCGCCGACTACGAGGAGCGTCTGTACAACGTCGGCCGCCTCGATGCCGAGACCAGCGGACTGCTGATCCTCACCAATGACGGCGCCCTCGCGCACGTGCTGGCGCACCCCTCCTTCGGCGTGACCAAGGTGTACATCGCGAAGGTCGAGGGCACCGTGCTGCCGCAGACGATCTCGAAGCTCACCAAGGGCATCGAGCTCGAAGATGGTCCGATCGCGGCGGACAAGGCGCGGCTGCTGGACACGTCTCGCGGGTCGAGCCTGGTGGAGCTGACGCTGCATTCCGGTCGCAACCGGATCGTGCGTCGGATGCTCTCCGCGGTCGGCCACCCCGTCACAGAGCTCGTGCGTCGCCAGTTCGGTCCGCTCCACCTGGGAACCCTCCCGGCCGGGAAGACGCGGGAACTGAGTAAAATCGAACTCGGCGCGCTTTTGACCCTGTCGCGCCGTGATTCCGGTGTCGCCGAGGCGCCAGGCGAGCAGGAGAACGAATGACCGATACGACGAGTGCGCCCACGGGGCGGAGAGCGGGCTTTGTCGCGCCGCGCCTCTCCGGCACCGTCCGCATCGTCGGCGCCGGACTCCTCGGCGCGAGCATCGGGCATGCGCTCCGCACGAAGGGCGTCGACGTCGTGCTGACCGATGCCTCGCCCGCACAGCTCCGCCTCGCCGTCGACTACGGTGCAGGCCGCCTCCCCGCGGAGGACGACTCACCATCCCTGATCGTGGTCGCCGTCCCGCCCGATGTCACGGCCGACGTGATCCAGGTAGAGCTCGAACGGTTCCCGCACGCCGTCGTCACCGACGTCGCCAGCGTGAAGCTCGAGCCGTTCCGCACGCTCCGGGCCCGCGGCGTCGACCTCGCCCGCTACATCGGCTCGCACCCGCTCGCCGGTCGTGAGCGCGGTGGGGCGATCTCGGCCCGCGCAGACCTCTTCATCGGTCGGCCGTGGGTGGTGTGCCGTGACGAGGAGACCAAGGCTTCCGATCTCGCCCTCGTCGAGGCTCTGGCGCTCGATGTGGGAGCGATGCCGCTCGAGATGACTCCGGAGGAGCATGACCGTTCGGTCGCACTGACCTCGCACGTGCCCCAGGTCGTGGCGAGTCTGCTTGCGGGTCGCCTCGCCGAAGCAGAGGAGGGGGCGCTCCGTCTCGCGGGCCAGGGCGTCCGCGACACGACGCGGATCGCGGCATCCGCCCCTGAGCTCTGGGTGCAGATCCTCGGGGCGAACGCCGCGCCGGTGGTCGAGATCCTCGACGCGCTCGCGTCCGACCTCGGGGAGATCTCCGACGCCCTTCGCCAGCCCGGGGCTCCCGGCGCCCGCCGCATCGTGGCCGAGACGATCCGTCAGGGCAACGACGGCGTCGAGCGTCTTCCCGGCAAGCACGGACAGAACCAGCGCTTCGAATCGCTCGTCGTCATGGTCGACGACACCGCCGGGCAGCTCGGAAGGCTGTTCGGCGAGCTCGGCGAGCTCGGCGTCAACGTCGAGGATCTCCGTCTCGAGCACTCTCCCGGCGCGCAGTTCGGTCTCGCTGAGATCAGCGTCGATCCGGCAGCGCTGCACGGTGCGATCACCGGACTGCAGGAGCGCGGCTGGCGCATCGCAGGGAGCACCAATGACTGACATCTCGACCTCTGCCGCGGAGACGCACGTGACCGACGCCCACAAGTTCATCGCGATCGACGGTCCGGCCGGCTCCGGCAAGTCCAGTGTGTCCAAGGCCGTCGCCCGCACGCTCGGCTTCGGCTACCTCGACACCGGCTCCGCCTACCGTGCGCTGGCCTGGCACGTACTCGATCAGGGTGCCGACACCGACGACCCCGAGACTGTTCGCACCGCGGCGTCCGCGTTCCCGCTCACGCTCGGGCTCGACCCCGACGAGCGGACGGTGCTCGTCGGTGACGTCGATGTCACCGAGGCGATCCGCGACCCGCGGGTCTCCGGGGCCGTGAGCGGCGTGGCGCGCGTGCCCGAGGTGCGGGCACAGGTCAACGAGATGTTCCGGCGGCTCGTCGCCGAGTCGTCGTACCCCGCCGTCGTGGTCGAAGGGCGGGACATCACGACCGTTGTCGCCCCCGACGCCCCGGTGCGGATCCTTCTCACCGCGGCCCCCGAGGTACGGGCCGCCCGACGTGCCGGCGAACTCGCCGGCGAGAACGCGGCTGCTGTCGCCGCGGCGCTGCACAAGCGCGATGCCTCAGACAGCGCCGTCGTCGACTTCCTCAACGCCGCAGAAGGCGTCGAGGTCGTCGATTCGACGGAACTCGATTTCCCCCAGACCATCGATGCCGTCCTCACGGTGATCGAACGAATCCAAGGAGCACACCGTGGCTGACGACGAATACGAAGGCGGCCCCGACCAGCTCGCCGAGAAGATGGACCAGCTCGACGAGCATCTCGCCGAGCAGCGTGCGGAGACACTGCGCGCCGGACTCTCCGACTACGAGCTGGACGACGAGGATGCGGAACTCCTCGCGGGCATCACGCTCGGCGAGGACGGCATCCATTACAGCCCGGCGCTGCCCGTGGTGGCGATCGTCGGACGACCGAACGTGGGCAAGTCCGCGCTCGTGAACCGCATCCTCGGCCGCCGCGAGGCCGTCGTCGAGGACACCCCGGGCGTGACCCGCGACCGCGTGACGTACAAGGCCGAGTGGGCCGATCGTCGCTTCTCGCTCGTCGATACCGGCGGATGGGAGCCTGACGCCCGCGGCATCGACCGGTCGGTCGCGATGCAGGCCGAGGTCGCGATCGACCTCGCCGACATGGTGCTGTTCGTGGTCGACGCGATGGTGGGTGCGACGTCGACAGACGAGCACGTCGTGAAGCTGCTGCGTAAGAGCGGCAAGCCGGTGTTCCTCGTCGCCAACAAGATCGACGATGCCCGCCAGGAGCCGGAGACCGCGGCCCTGTGGAGCCTGGGCCTCGGTGAGCCCCACCCCGTGTCCGCCATCCACGGACGTGGCGTCGCCGACCTGCTGGACGCCGTGCTGAAGAAGCTTCCCGAGGTCTCGGCCGTCGCGAAGCAGGAGATCGGCGGCCCGCGTCGAGTGGCGATCCTCGGACGCCCGAACGTGGGCAAGTCGTCGCTGCTGAACAAGGCAGCCGGCGAGGAACGCGTGGTCGTGAACGACCTGGCCGGCACCACCCGCGACCCGGTGGATGAGGTCGTGGAGCTCGGCGGGAAGATGTGGCGACTGGTCGACACCGCCGGCATCCGCCGCCGCGTGCACATGGCCCAGGGCGCGGACTTCTACGCCTCGCTGCGCACTTCTGCCGCGCTGGAGAAGGCCGAGGTCGCGGTCGTCGTGCTCGACGTCTCCGAGACGATCAGCGAGCAGGATGTGCGCATCATCGACCTCGTGCTCGAGTCGGGCCGCGCGCTCGTGCTCGCGTTCAACAAGTGGGATCGTCTGAACGACGACGACCTCGAGAACGCCGACCGCCGTCGCTACCTCGAGCGTGAGATCGAGCAGGACCTGGCGCACGTCGCCTGGGCCCCGCGCGTGAACATCTCGGCGAAGACCGGTCGTCACCTCGACAAGCTCGTGCCGGCGCTGGAGGCGGCGCTGGAGAACTGGGATCGTCGTATCCCCACGGGCAAGTTCAACGCCTTCCTGGCGGAACTCGTGGCCGAGCACCCGCACCCGCTGCGTGGTGGAAAGCAGCCGCGCATCCTGTTCGGCACCCAGGCGTCGACGCGTCCGCCGACGTTCGTGCTGTTCACGACAGGGTTCCTCGACCCGGGATACCGCCGATTCATCCAGCGGCGTCTGCGTGAGCTCTATTCGTTCGAGGGCACGCCGATCGTGATCAACATGCGGGTGCGCGAGAAGCGTCAGCGCTGATCTGTTCCGGCGCGTGTCGCGCCGTGGTGCCGTGACCCCGATGCTGTGAAAGGCTGAGGGGGTGACTGTCGTACCTCCTGCCTCCGGTGAACCGCGTCGCCCTGAGGGTCCGCGGAATCCCGGCGATGCCTGGGTGATCGCGGAGTCGGGGGAGAAGTACTGGGGGCGCTTCGGCGCCGCCGGTCTTCTCGCCTACGACCCTGCCCGGGGGATCCTGCTGCAGCATCGCGTCTCGTGGAGCCACTTCGGGGGCACCTGGGGGCTGCCGGGAGGCGCGCTGCACGAGGGGGAGAGCGCGATCGCCGGAGCTATCCGCGAAGCTCAGGAAGAGGCAGGCGTCCCGGACGGGGCGGTGCGAGCCCGGTTCACGAGCGTTCTCGACCTGGGGATCTGGGCGTACACGACCGTCGTCGCCGACGTGCGGGTTCCTTTCGAGCCGGTGATCAGCGACCCGGAGAGCGTCGCCTTGGAATGGGTGCCGGTCGATCAGGTCGATTCTCGACCGTTGCACCCCGGCTTCGCAGCGTCGTGGCCGGCGCTGCGGGCACTGCTCACTGTGCGTCTGGCTGTCGTCGTGGATGCCGCGAACGTCGTCGGATCTGTTCCGGACGGCTGGTGGAAGGATCGCGCAGGGGCGGCGGCTCGTCTGAGGGCTCGGCTGGAGGGACTGGCGGTCTCTGCGGGCGACCTGGAGCTCGGGGGTGACGAGTGGTTCCCCGAGGTGTCGATGGTGGTCGAAGGGCAGGCCCGAGGAATCGATGACGATGCGAGCGCAGTCGCCGTCATCCGGGCGGAGGCCGCGGGCGACGACGCGATCGTCGCCGAGGTCGAACGCCGCGTCGCCGGCGCGGAGACGGTCATCGCGGTGACAAGCGACCGGGAACTCCGCGAACGAGTGGAGCGCGCCGGTGCCGGTCAGGTCCGATCCGCAGGATGGCTTCTCGAAAATCTCGCGGCGCACGGCTGACTTCGTCTCCCGCTCTGCGGACATCATGATTCAGACGAACATCACGCGGCGGGGTGGCGGGTCGACGTAGTCGCGACCCAGGGGGCTGTGCCACGTGACGCTGCCGTCTTTCTCCTGCTGGGCCGTCCAACGATGCGGGTCGGGCATGTGTGGATGCTTGAGCGTGTGGTGGCCACGGCAGAAGTGGCCGAGGTTGTCGATTCTGGTCTCCCCGCCCTTCGCGTGATCGTGATTGTGGTCGATCTCGCAGCGGTGCACCGGCATTCGACACCCGGGGAACCGGCAGTGCTGGTCGCGCGCACGGAGGAACCGTCGCATCCCCTCGGTCGGCGTGTAGGTGTCGGTCTCGACCACCAGGCCGGTCGGATCGAGGAACAGGCGGCTCCAGCCGGTGTTGCGACCCGCGAGGTCGCGGGCGATGTCGGGGTGAAGTGGGCCGTGTCCGTCGAGTTCCGCAATGTTGTCGTCGGCGCCGGCGAGCGTTGTCGCCGCGACGGTGACCTGGATACGGGCCCGGATGCCGTCGAGGCCGTCGCCGTGCGCGACGCTGGGGTCTGCGGTCAGCAGGAGATCCGTGAAGAGGTCGGCTTCCGTCTGCGCCCACGTTCGAGTGTCGGTGGGGAAGTGCTCGACCTCGGGGTCGGTGGCGAACGTGTCGCCCCCGGTGCTCGGGATCACCCCGTCGTCGAGCAGGTCGAACGCGGGGTCGTCGAGCGAGAGATCTTCGGGGCTGATGCCATCGACTTCGTCGAACCACCAGGGCAGCGGCACGATGTCGCGGTCGTTCCGAGCGCGCACGACTTCGCGCGTCATACGGTTCAGCCTGTCGGAGATCGCGGTGGCGATCCACTCGGGGAGCACCGCCGTGAGCAGGGCCAGCCCGTCGTCGAGGGACTTCACCGTGACGCAGCGCTCTTCCGCAGCACGTCGGTGCCTCTGCACGACGGTCTCGCCGACGAGCGCGGCTGCGACCTGGCGCGCATGAGCCTTCGTGCGCGCTGCCGTGTCCTGTTCGGCGACCACAAGCACCGCCGTCTCGAACAGGCTCATGACCGCGGCGTCGACCTTCTTGTTGCGGACGGCTTCGGCGACGATCGCGCTCGCCCTGGCGATCTCGCGCACGTGCCCGGCGCTCACGGCGCCCTTCGAGAAAGCGGCGCGGACGGCGGGGAGAAAGGTGCGCAGCGCCTGGGCATCGGCGAAGGCGAACTCCACCGAGCCTTTCGACACGTGGCCGGCGGCGGAGAACTCCGCGATCATGGAACGGTAGATCGCCTCTCGATGGAAGGGGCTCACGGTTACTTCGGCATCGTGCAGGGCGATCTGCTCGGTCAGCAGCTCTGCGGCTTCCGCCTCGAGCGCGGCGATCCGACGCCTCGTCGCGACCCAGGCATCCAGGACGCGACGTCGCTCCTCGAGTTCGAGGTCGAGATCGGTCGTTTTCGCCATTTCCCCAGTTTGGAACATAGCTTCGAATGAAGGAAGGCGAGAGGGGGCATGAATGCCGAGATATCAGGTCAGGCGGTCGTCGTTGCGTCCACGAAGCTTGTCGATGTCGCGACGCTCTCGCTTCGTCGGGCGCCCGGCCCCACGATCACGAAGGCCCAGGGCGGCTTGAGGCTCGCGCTCGGGCGTGCGGTCTTCGTAGGCGAGCGCCGCTACCGGCGCTCCGACGCGCTTGACGAGGAGCTGACGAACGATGAGGATCCGATCGAATCCCGCGATGCGGATGCGCAACTCGTCGCCCACACGAATCTGCTGCGCCGCCTTCACCTTGTCGCCGTTCACCCTTACATGCCCTGCGCGGCATGCTGTCGTCGCGGCCGAGCGGGTCTTGTAGACACGGATCGCCCAGAGCCAGCTGTCCACACGTGCGGCATCCATCAGGAACTCGTCCTCCGCAGGGATACGAGTGCGCCCGCGATGATCAGGCCCTGACCGATCACGTAGGTGAGCATCACCGCGGGGCTGCTCCACGACGGTAGGGAATCGGGGAGGAAGAGGCGGAAGGCGAGGATCGTGTCGCTCGCGAGGAAGAAGGCCCCGCCGACCGCGACGAGGGGATGGCAGCGCGCCGAGAAGGCTGCGGTGCTGCCGAGGACGAGTCCGTAGAGGGCGACCGCCACGAGCAGGCCGCCGGTGTGCGGACCGAGGACAGCGATCATCGCGACCCACCAGGCGGCGTATACGAGAGCCCACCAGGGCATCCGACGCGTCGACAGGTGTCGCGCGAACAGAAGGATGTATGCCACGTGCGCGATGCCGAAGAACAGCAGCATCAGGGGCAGCTCGGGACCGGCGGGGAAGAACGCCCCTGCACCGTCGCCGAGCCAGGAGAACAGCAATGCCGCGAGCAACAGGAACACCGTGATGCGCGGAGTGAGATGTCGCGCGACGACCAGCACCGGAATGGCGAGCATCGGCATCAGGAGCAGCTTCGTGGGTGCGGCGAACGGGTTGTCCGTGGCCAGCAGGACGACGTGGACGATCGAGATCACGACGAACGGGAGGAAGGCCCACGTGAGTGAGAGGGACGGGGCGCGACGCTGCATCCCCCCATCGTAGGATGACGCCCGTGACGGGCTCTCGGGGGCCGCGCTGTTCACGATTCGACGGTGACCTGAAGGACGCCGTCGTCCACGCCGAGATGCACGGCGGGCCAGTATCCCTCGGGGAAGTGCTCGCCGCAGCCGTCGATGAGGTGCAGGACGACGGTGCCGTCTGCGGCCGCCTCGATCGCTTCGATGGTGAGGTCGGACGCGGCGCCGTCGAGCTCGTGGGCTTCGGGGGTGCCCGTGCTGAAGTTCGTGACGACCGCATCGGTCGCGATCCGCTTCATGATGGGCAGTCGCTTCACCGTGTCGCGCAGTCGGGGGAGGAGCGGGGCGACCTCGTCGGACGTCGTGCCCTCGAGCATGAGTTCGAGCTCGGTGCCCTCGACGGAGATCGTGCCGACGAACCAGTCGTGCGTCAGGACCGTGCCGTCCGTGAGCTCCGAACGGGCGCGCGCGAACGTGCCGAGCTCTGGATCGTCGATGGTCGAAGTCTCGTCGCTCATGCCTTCACGCTAGCGGCTTCTCGATGGTCACGATCATGCGGCGAGACCGAGGACGACGAGAGTGCGACCCGGCTTCAGCTCTGTGCCGGCGGTCGTGTTCCAGCCCCGGTCGCTCAGCACCGGCCGGAGGCACTGGCGACTGGCCACGCCGCCGTCGGTGAGCGCATGCACGTCATCCCCTCGCGCGGTCGTGATCGTCGCCATGCCGCGACGCTAAGTCGGGCATCCGACACTCGCAACGCCTCGGTTCGCGGAGGGGCCGAGGATGCGGCTAAGATAGTGGAGTTGCCTGCGCGAGAGTGCAGAACAACGGGCTGTGGCGCAGCTTGGTAGCGCACTTGACTGGGGGTCAAGGGGTCGCAGGTTCAAATCCTGTCAGCCCGACCACATTGAGGCTCGGAATCACGCGGAAGTCGCGAGGTTCCGAGCCTCTGTCGTATCCACCGCGGTGCCGTGGCAGAACGGTCGAGCGACTCCGTCGCGACGAATTTCAGATCCAGTGCATCCAAACTCCGACTTCTCGGAGAACAACTCCTATGAAGGGCCGCGCAGGGCGGTCCGCGTTCAGGAGGAACAGATGCGCAAGACAGTCGCCGCCGGCCTCGCCGTCGGAATGATCACCGCTCTCGGCCTGGCATTGCCGGCCGGCGCCGCTACGGCCCAGGAGGCTCAGCTCTCCGTGCTCCACGCGATCCCTGACACGCCGGTCGACGTGTATGTGAACGGCGAGCTGACCCTCGACAACTTCGCCCCGGGAGACCTGGCAGGCCCTCTCGCATTGCCCGCCGGTGACTACGAGGTCGCCCTCACCGCTCCTGATGCCGCCGACGCGAGCGCCCCGATCCTCGGTCCGGCCACTCTCACCCTCGAGGGCGGTGCGAACTACACGGCCGTCGCACACCTGACGGCGGCGGGAGATCCGGGCCTCAACCTGTTCACGAACGACATCTCTCAGACGGCACCGGGTCAGGGACGGCTCACTGTCCGTCACACGGCCGCGGCACCCGCGGTCGACATCCTGGCGGGCGGATCGCCCGTCATCCAGAACCTCGCCAACCCCGATGAGGCGAAGCTCGACCTCGCCGCGGGAACGGTGTCGGCGGCCGTGGCTCTGGCCGGAACGACCGACCCTGTCATCGGCCCGACCGACGTCGCCATCCAGGAGGGCGTCAACACGATCCTGTACGCCTGGGGCAGCGCCGAAGACGGAAACCTCGCCATCGCGGCGCAGACGATCGGCGGGCTGCACACGAACCCCGACGGTGTGCCCTCGGGTACCGCCGGCTATCTCGCACAGCAGGACGCGTCGGTGACGACGATCCTCTCGGTCGGCGTCATCGCGATGGCCATCGCGGCCGCGGTGGGCGCAGGCCTGGTCGTGCGTCGGCGCCAGTCGGTGCGCTGATGCCCGCAGGCACGTCGCGGATCCCCGGTCGGCACCGCGCCATCGCGGCGTTGGGTGCAGTGGTCGCCGCGGCGTGCCTCGTGGCATGCACACCGGGAGGGGCGGGTGATGGCTCCCCTCCGTCGTCGGAGCCGACCCCCACGACTCCGACCCCCGTCCCTCCCACACCCACGCGAGACGTGGAGGTGCGACCGGGCTCCCTCCCCGCCCCGGTCGCACCCGTCGCCCCCACGCGTCTTGCCATCCCATCTCTCGACGTCGACATGCCGGTGACGGATGTCGGGGTGGAGGAGTCGGGACAGATGGAGCTTCCCGTCGACCCGGCCGTGGCCGGGTGGTACCGATACGGGGCGGATGCCACGAGCACGAGCGGCCGGATCCTGATCGCAGCGCACGTCGACGCGATCGACTATCCGATCGGACCGCTCGCTCGCCTGCGGGACGTGCCCGCAGGCGAGACCGTCAGCGTCACCGTGGCGGACGGGACGACTCGCGACTTCGTGATCCAGTCGCTGACCTACTACGAGAAGTCCGCATTGCCCTCCGATGAGCTGTTCGCCCGAGGTGGATCGTCCGCCCTGGTGATCGTCACCTGCGGCGGCCCTTTCGACAGCACCACCGGCCATTACCGCGATAACGTGGTGGCCGTGGCCGTCCCGCAGTGAGTCGGGGTGATCACCATGGAGAGGAGACTCCGGGTGGATGAGACCACCGAAGCCGAAGCGGCGCTCGATCGACGCTTCGTCGCGGGCGATGAACAAGCCCTCGCTGAGCTGTACCGGCGATGGTCTCCGGTCGTCTTCACGCTCGCGCTGCGATCGCTCGGCGATCGAGGCGATGCGGAGGACGTGACGCAGCGCACTTTCGTCTCGGCGTGGAACTCGCGCGCGGGTTATGACTCGTCGAAGGCGCGCCTCTCGACCTGGTTGATCACGATCGCCCGACGGCGCATCGCCGACACCTTCGAAGCGAGGGCCAAGGTGCAGCAGCTGCAGGCCGAGATGGAGCGCCTCACCCCGCCGGACGCACTCGTCTCGGATGCCATCGATCTCTCGGAGACGCTTCTGCTCTCGAGCGAGCTGCAGCAGCTCGCACCGGACGCTCAGGCCGTGATGCGATTGGCCTTCTACGATGACCTCACACATGACGAGATCTCCCGGAGAATGGGGATGCCGCTCGGCACAGTGAAGAGTCACATCCGCCGAAGTCTTGCCCGAATGCGTGATCGATTGGAGGTGAACCATGTCGCATCTTGATGACGAGACGATCGCTCTGATCGCGATGGGTGAACCGGTCGACTCCGACGCAGACACGCAGCACCTGGCCGAATGCGATGCCTGTGCCGCTGAGGTGGCCGAGATGTCGCGCGTGGCACTCGTGGCTCGATCCAGCGTCGTAGAGGGGGAGCTGGAGAGTCCCTCCACGGATGTGTGGTCGAGGATTCACGAGGAGCTCCGTCTGAGTCCAACGCTGGCTTCGGATCCGGCGTCTTCGGGCGCACTCGAAGTCTCCGAGGCGCATGAGCAGCCGATGCGTGTCGCTGCGCCGACACCACCGCGTGCCGGACGCACGCGTCGCTCGCGGTCGACCATCTGGGTGCTCGCGGCTTCGATGGCACTCGTCGCCGCGATCGGCGCCGGCATCTGGATCACGCGCACGCTCACGCCGTCGTCTGCGGTGATCGCGTCCGCCGAGCTCGCAGCCTTCCCCGACCACCCGCAGGCGACAGGGCAAGCCGAAGTCGACGACGACGGCGACGGACGACGCACCCTCACCGTGACTCTCGAAGGAGACGAGGGACTCGACGGCGACTACCGCGAGGTGTGGTTGATCCGTGCCGACGGTGAGGCCCTGATCAGTCTCGGTGTGCTCGAGAACGCGTCAGGGACATTCCTCGTGCCGGACGGCGTCGACCTCGACGAGTACCGCGTCGTCGACATCTCGTTCGAGCCGGTCGACGGTGATCCGGCGCACTCCGGTGATTCGATCGTGCGCGGCGAGCTCGACTTCGCCTGAGCGCTGCTGGGTCATCTGCCCGAAACCATGGGCTGACCGGGCGTGTCGATGCGTTGTGCACGCCTCTTCCGACGGCCCAGAGGTCCGTCGGCCGCTGGGGTGCGGGGGAGAGGCAGACGGCGCCGATTCTCAGCTGCGCCCTGTCGTGGACAGCAAAGAAGGGAGGGAGTGGGATCGACTCCCACTCCCTCCCTTCTGCTAGAGGATCCTGCCCTCACTCACGATCGGGAGAATCTCGATCCCGACCTCACCTTGAGCGCTCCTCCGAGCACGAGGAGGAAGGCGGCTGCAAGAAGCGCAGCCCACAGGGGCTCCGATCCCGTGGTCGCCAGCCCGGAGAACGGGGGAACCGCGGGAACCTTGACCGTGGAGGGCGGCGATTCGATCGGCGGGCCCGTGGGCGGGACGCCGGTGGCGGTCGCCGTGTTCGACAGGCTTCCGGACTGCAGATCAGCGCGCGTGACGACGTAGGTCGCGGTGAACGTCGTGGATGCTCCCGGTGCGAGAGTGGCGACGGACGCCGGCGTGATCGGTCCCAGCTGACCGGAACCGGTGAACGAGCCTTCCTTGACCGTGACGGCGGTGAGCGTCGTGTTGCCGGTGTTGGTCACCAAGAACGAATAGGTGATGGTCTGACCGACAGTGGACACGCTGGGGCGGTCGACGGACTTCACGAGGGAGAGTCCGGGGGCGGGGATCGAGGGGACCTCGACCGTGGAGGGCGGGGACTCGATCGGGGGGCCCGTGGGCGGGACACCGGTCGCGGTCGCGGTGTTGCTNCACGGACTTCACGAGGGAGAGTCCGGGGGCGGGGATCGAGGGGACCTCGACCGTGGAGGGCGGGGACTCGATCGGGGGGCCCGTGGGCGGGACACCGGTCGCGGTCGCGGTGTTGCTSGTGGTTCCGCGGTCGATGTCGGCCTGGGTGAGCGTGTAGGTCGCGGTGAACGTCGTGGATGCTCCCGGTGCGAGAGTGGCGACGGACGCCGGGGTGATCGCCCCGAGGGTGCCGGAACCGGTGAACGCGCCTTCTTCGACGGTSACGTCGGTGAGGGTGGTGTTTCCGGTGTTGGTGACCAGGAACGAGTAGGTCAGTTCCTGACCGACTTCGTAGGAGGCCTCATCCGACGGGGTCACGGACTTCACGAGGGAGAGTCCGGGGGCGGGGATCGAGGGGACCTCGACCGTGGAGGGCGGGGACTCGATCGGGGGGCCCGTGGGCGGGACACCGGTGGTGAACGTCGTGGATGCTCCCGGTGCGAGAGTGGCGACGGACGCCGGGGTGATCGCCCCGAGGGTGCCGGAACCGGTGAACGCGCCTTCTTCGACGGTCACGTCGGTGAGGGTKSTGTTGCCCGTGTTCGTCACCAAGAAGGAATACGTCAGTGTCTGACCGGCGGCCGAGACGCTGTTGCGGTCAGCAGACTTCACCAGGGACAGTCCCGGTGCAGGGATCGAGGGGACCTCGACCGTGGAGGGCGGGGACTCGATCGGCGGGCCCGTGGGCGGGACACCGGTCGCGATGGCGGTGTTGCTCGTGGTTCCGCGGTCGACATCCGCCTGGGTCAGCGTGTAGGTCGCGGTGAACGTGGTCACCGCTCCGGGCGCCAGCGAGGGGACGGATGCCGGCGTGATCGGTCCCAGCTGACCCGAGCCCGTGAACGCGCCTTCCGTGACCGAGATGTTCGTGAGCGTGGTGTTTCCCGTGTTGGTCACGACGAACGAGTACGTCAGCTCCTGGCCGACCTCATAGGTTGCTGCATCCGCCGGGTCGACCGACTTCACCAGCGTGAGCTCCGAGCACAATCCGCTGTCCTGGGGTGAGGTCGCACCGAAGAACGGCAGTCCCGTCGCGACGATCGTGGTGAGCGGCACAGGCGAGGTGGAGGGCACGACGGGTACGGTCGCAATCTCGTACAGGTCACCGTTGGACCCGGCGAGATAGATCTTTCCGCCGCTCTGGGCGGCGCCGAACGACTGCGGCACGGTGCCGACCTGAGTCACCGAGAAGTCGGGGGCGATGCGGAACAGCGCACCCCCGGTCCCAGTGGAACCGACAGCGAGGATGTCTCCATCCGCGAGGGAGAGGAAGTCGCCGGCTGAACCGAAGCCCGTCGGGAACATGGCCTGGAACGGTGTGGCGACACCCGTCGTCGGGTTGATCTCGAAGATCATGCGGCCGGTTTCCCCATTCGGTGCGGCACCGACGAGAAGAGACCCGTCCGGCAGCGCACTCAAGGCATTCGCGAAGTAGGCAGTGGCGGGCAAGCCGGTGACGGGAACCGATGCGATCTCGGCTCCGGTGTCGGGATTGATCGTGTACAGGACCGTCGGGGTTCCCGGAGCGATGCCGTAAAGCGTGACACCATCGCCCAGGAACGCGATGTCTGTGTAGGAGCGCGCAAGCGGGACGCTCGACACGAGGTCACCGGTCGTCGAGTACTTGTTGAGCTCGTTGACGGCGCCACCGGTGTTGGCGTAGATGTTCCCTGGCGTGCATACCGCCGCGGCCTGAGCGGCCTGCGGGGACCCGATGACGTTGATCGTGGTCAGCATCGCGAAGATCATCGCGAGCACAGCGATGACGGCCGCTCGGCGCTTTCCTGGTGACTCGCCGGTGTGCGCAGCGAGGGCGCGACGATCGTTGTTCATTTTTTCCTCCCCTGGCCGGGGCGGAACCTCAGCTCCGCCGCCGATCCCCCTGGCGCGGGTGAGAGATAATCTCGCACCCGTTTTGCGCCAGTATATCGATCGACTGTGGCGCGGCAAGGGGTGATTCTCGTGCCGGCAAGACCGGCGCGGGGCCGTCGTCGCGCTGCTGTGAGCCGCATTTCAGTCGCTCCGGACCGATGTACGAGACCGAGGCGGCGGCGGTCCCCCTCTGGTCCTGGGGAGACCTCGAGGGACCGCCCGGGCCCGCCAAGTTGGGGGACTCCGCAGGCCCGTTGGCCGCGATGACTCAACGGCTATGCGGCCACCATACTGACGCGCTGTGAAGAACGGAAGAGGAATGCTGCCACGGCTCCGGTCCTGAGCGCACTCAGCGGAAGTCGAGCACCTCGTCGCCCCAGGCTGCTCGCAGCGGTGCATCGAGGTCGGCGACGAGGGTGTCCTGCCGCTCGATCACGAGAGTCTGTCGACTGCTGTCCGCTTCGCCTGCGCGATAGGGTGCCCACGCAGGCGCATCCTTCGCCGTCGGGGAATCGGGGCTGCGTCCGTGAGCGAAGGCCGTCCAGCGCTCCTGCATCCGCACCGAGATCTCCTCGGCGGCTCGTCGACCGCCCAACCGGAACGTCGGATCCTTCGGTCCGCTCGACAGGTTGCCCCACAGATACGGCAGCTCGGTCGCGTGCGTCGCCCCGAGGCCGAGCAACCGCAGGAAGGGGGCGGCGTGATCGAACCGGTACAGCCACACATCGGCCACCGTGCTGTGTCCTTCCGCGATCCACAGGGTCGGCATGCGGAAGCCGATGTCACGGGCGATGCCGAGACCCACGGCGCGTTGCCGCACGTTCTCGTACGCCGTCTGCACCTGGGCGACGGCGGGGAGTGTGATCGTCGGGTTGTCCTCGGCCATATCGGTGAACATCTGCCTGATGCGATCGTCTGTGATCGGGATGAGAGGCGACTTCATGAACTTGAACAGCGACGCCTCGTCCTTGTTCGTCCCGATCAGGAGAGGAACCCGGATCCCGCGTCCCTCGCGCAGGACCGTCACCGGTGCCTCCGGAATCAGCTCGCCGTCGATGACGGGCGCGAAGGCGAGGGTTCCCGGGGCCGCGTCAGGCACAGCTGCGTACACGCTCATGCTCGCGGTCACGATGTCATCGACGGATGCCGCGCGCAGTGCCCCCGCGACTGCCGCAGCATCCGTCGAATCGATGCCCAGCTCATGCACGAACCGGGCGGCGACGTCACGCGCTCGCTCGGTGCCGTACATGCTCGAGGCGGGGGAGGACTGCGCGATCGCGCGCGTGAACAGGCCTTCAGCGGAAGGCGTCGCCAGCAGCGTCGTCACGAGCCCTCCTCCCGCGGACTCCCCGAACACCGTGACCCTGCCTGCGTCGCCCCCGAACGCGGAGATGTTCGCCTGCACCCAGCGCAACGCGAGCAGCGCGTCCTTCACGGCCAGGTTGCGATCGAAACCTCCTTCGGGCAGGAGTCCGGCGAGATCCAGAAAACCGAAAGCGCCGAGTCGATAGTTGACCGTCACGATCACGACTTCGCCGCGCGTCACGAACGAGGTCGCATCGAACAACGGCTGGCTCGACGATCCGAAGGTGTAGGCACCTCCGTGCAGCCACACCATCACCGGCAGCGGGGTCTCGCGTGGCTCCGACGGCGCCCATACGTTCAGCACGAGGCAGTCCTCGTCCATTACCGCATCATCACCCAGGGGCACTGCGGGGTTGGGCTTCTGCGGGCACACGTTGCCGTACGCGGTGGCATCGACCTCGCCCGCGGCAGGCGGCGCAGCGACGGGATCACGCCAGCGCAGCCGGCCGACGGGCGCTTGAGCGTAGCGGATTCCGCGCCACGAGCGCACGGCGCCGGTTGCCGTGCCGCGGAAGGCTCCGGCCGGAGCCGTGACCACCTGCGTGTCGTCGAGAGGGAGGGACTCGTCTGACATGTGCGCTGCTCCTGACATGGTCGTGGTTCAGATCAGATGACGGATGACCTGGGCGGCTTCGTTCGCGGCGAGGATCGCGAACAGCACCGTCATGATGATGGCGTTGTGGGCGATCATCTCGGTCTTCACCCGCTCGAGTGCCTTCGTGACGGCTGCTGAACCGCTGGTCGCGACGCTGGCCGCGACGATGAGCGGCAGCGAACCGACGACGACCAGTGCGAGGCACAGCCCTCCTGCCGCGAGCAGGGGGAGATGCGCTTCACCGATCAGGGCACCGCCCTTCAGCGCGAGCGGGATGTTCTTCGTGTTGGTGACCGCCATGATCAGGCCCAGAGCCGTTGCCTTGGCCGGGGTGACGGAGTCGAGCGCCGCGAGCCAGGCCGGCGCCTTCGGCGGTTGCCCGTGGCGCGGACGCGAGAGCCAGCTCGCGATGGCGAGGGCCGCGAAACCGAGCGTGAGCACGATCGCGAGGATGAACGACACGGTCTTCGCGGTACCGGACGGGGAGGCCGAGGAGGAGCCGGCGGAGGTGAGGGCACCGACGATGATGAACACGAGGGAGACGCCGATGAACACCGACGCATAGGCGGGTGCCGCCGTGCGTCCGCGCGGAGCGAGGATGATCGCCACGATGGCCACGATGGGCAGCGGCGAGATGAGCATGCCCACCGCCAGTGGGAGGAGATCGTGCAGCTGGTTCACTTCGCGTCCGTTCGTCTTCGTGTGCCCTGCGGAGCGGGGCGAAGACGACGTTACGGCTGCGGGGTGCGCGTCTGAACGCGATGTTCGGCTGACACGACAGCCGGAACGGAGGAGAGGGCGAAGGAGGCCTCGAGGGTGACCCCGTCGGGGATGCGGATGAGGCGGGCGCCGAGTTCCTGCATCCGGGAAGAGGCTCGAAGTCGTGCCCCGGGAGCTGCCGCACCGGCCGAGGAGACGCGAACACGAAGCCGGGGCCCGGCGCCGGTCGTCACGCGGTGGAGCGACACCGCCGCCCGTCGCTCGCTCGCGTGTTTGGCGGAGTTCAGGAGCCCCTCGGCGATGACGTCGTAGCAGTCTCTCGCCACCCACGGCGCATGCTGCAGCGCCGAGCGGGCGGCCTCGTCGATGTCGAGGCGAAGGTCGATGACGTGCGCCCAGGTGTCGAACAGCGCGGTCAGAGAGACGTGGGCTGAGGGACCGGGTGCCGCGGTGAAGGCATCGGGCAGGCGTCCCACCACCGCGGCGAGGTCGCCCTGCAGGAGCTGCACCTCGTCCAGGGTGGGTGTCGGGTGAGCGAGCGCGAACACGATGCAGGCTCCCTGGGCCTCGGCGTGCAGAAGATCGGCAGCGGCGCGGAGGCCTTCGCGAGTGGGGCGTGTACCGGCACGGGCGAGGTCCTGGGCGGCGGAGACAGCGCTGGAGAGTCGGTGCTGCTCACGGCGGAGGCTGTGCAGGACGCCGGCGCACGACGCGGCGGCGAGCGCGAAACCGACGTACGCGATCGCGGACACGGCAGCCAGGAGCGGTGTCACCCCTTGCGCGACCGCGAGGGCCGCGAGCGCGACGCCGACGGCGAGGGAGAGGAGCGCGAAGAGCCAGGAGTCTCCGTGGGGGATTCGGGTGATCGTGCGGCGACGGGGCAGCAGATCGGCCAGCACGCCTCCCGCGGCGAGCGCGGCGACCCCGATGAGCAGGTCGAGCGGTGTCTGCGTCCGCGCCGCGTAGGGGAACAGGCACGCCGCGTAGACGAGGGTGACCATGCCCGGTGGCGGCACACGGAACGGGAGGCGTCGCCGTGCGGGTCGGGCGAGGGGGACACCGTCGTCGGAGAGAGCGTCGTCGGCGCTGCGCGGGCCTGCCGTACCCTTCGCCGCGGAGAGCTCGGCGAGGCGGTGGCTCCATTCGCGGATCTGCTCGCCGCCGAGACGGCGGACGCCGGCGGATGTCGGTTCCAGCTCGACGATCGCCGCATCGAGAGTCGCTCGCGCCCGGTCGACGAGGTGGCCGGCGTCGGTGGCGAACACCTGCGCTTCGTCTTTCGCCCGAGCGAGCTCCTGGGCGACGGACCGCAGCAGGGCGTTCGCACGACGCAGCGATCGGAGCGAGGATTCGAGCACGGCGAGGATGCTCAGCACGACCGCCCAGACGACGATGTTCGTCGCGATGCGGAACGGCAGCTGATCTGTCGGCGGGGTGGGAAAGCCGCTGAGGTGGAGCCAGCCGTCCTGCACCACAGGACGCAGTGCCGCGCAGACGATGATCCCGGCGATCACGATGGCGGTGCGCGCCCGCCTCGTGCGGCTCCACCGTTCCAGCGCGGCGATGACGGCGAGTGCGGCGCCGAAGCAGAGCCAGGTCGCGCCCGTCGCCGCGAGCGCGTTCAGCGGATCGACGCCGTCTCCTGTCGGGGCCATGACGGTCAACGAGAGCGGGAGCGAGGCGGCGATCGACCAGGGGGTGAGGAAGCGGCCGCTGCCGACCGCGCGACCGGCGGCGCGGAGGAGATTCCTCATCGAGCGGGACCGAATGCGGCGAGATACAGCCCCGCCGCCGCCACGCGCGCGTTCACGGTCGGGTCGCGTGTCACCTCGAGCCGCGCGAACAGTCGGCTGATGGACCGTTCGACCGCACGCACCGTGCCGCCGGTCTCGACGGCGATGCGCTCATTCGACCATCCGCGGGCGATCATCGCGAGGATCTCCAGCTGATGCCGCGTGAGAGCGCCGAGGGCGTCGACCGAGTCGGCTTCGGGAGGTGCCGGCGTCGGATGCGTCGACAGGGCGCGCTCCAGCGCGGAGAGGAGAGTCTCTGGTGAGTCGAGGTCCTGCTTCGCGACGAACACGGCATGCTCGATGCCCATCGCCGTGGCCCCCGCGGCGGCGCGAGGGTAGCTGCTGAGGAAGACGACCGCGATGTGCGGTGCGAGCTCGACCAGCATGGCGGCCAGGTCGGCTCCGGAGGGGCGGGAGCCCAGGTCGATGTCGGTCAGCAGTGCGTCGGGGTCGAATTCGGTGAACAGCCGTGTCGCCTCTGCGGCATCGGAGGCTGCGGCGGTCTGGAAACCGTGGCGCTCGAGCAGGTCGCACACCAGCATGCGCAGGGCGCCCTGATCCTCGACGACGAGCACCCGTCGTCTCCACTCCGCGCCCACGTTGTCACTGTAGTGGAGCGCGGGCGCGCCGATCATGGTCGAAATGCGAGAAACCGGTCGGTTTCCGGGCGTGCGGCCGCCCTGCGGGAATCCGCGGCATCGCATGTTCGCACTGGTGCGCACGAGCGCGACCGAGGATGATGTCGTCCACCGGCCTCGGAGGAGGAGGCGCCTCGGCCGGGCAGAACGATGACGACAGTGAAAGGCCTATCGGAGTGATGACGAACCTCACCATCGGAGCGGCGCTCGAGGACCCCGACGCGTCGGTCGACCTCGATGCGCGACGCTTCAACCGGCACACCTTCTGGGTCGGGCAGAGCGGCAGCGGCAAGACCTATGCGCTCGGTGTCGTGCTCGAGCAGCTCCTGCTGCACACCGAGCTGCCGATGCTCATCCTCGACCCGAACGGCGACTTCACACGCCTGCCGGAGACGCGTGCTTCTGCAGGCGTGGTGGATGCGGACCGGATGGCGGAACTCGACATCCGCGTCTTCCGCTCCGGTGCCGGCGAGGGCGAGCGTCTGCACGTGCGCTACGTCGATCTCGCCCCGGCGTCGAAAGCGGCCGTTCTGCAGATGGACCCGATCGCGGATGCGGAGGAGTACAACGCCCTTCTGCACGAGGAGCGAGACGCTCGTACCTTCGACGGACGGAACATGCTCCCGGGGCTGCGCGCATCGGGAGACCCCGCACGGGTGCGGCTGGCGAACCGGATGGAGAACCTGCAGGTGCTGGAGTGGGCACTGTGGTCGCGCGGTGCAGGATCGGTCGTCGACGTGATCGAAGAGCGCCCGCGGGCGACCGTGCTCGATCTCGGCGGATTCGAACACCCCGCGGAGCCGAAAGTCGCCGCCCTCGCCGTGCTCGAGCACCTCTGGGCGCATCGTGAGGAGCGTCGACCCGTCCTGATCGTCATCGATGAGGCTCACAACCTGTGCTCGCCGAACCCGGAGACGGCGGTCGAGCGCGCTCTCACCGAGCAACTCGTGCAGATCGCCGCCGAGGGACGCAAGTTCGGGCTCTGGTTGCTGCTCTCCACGCAGCGACCGACGAAGATCCACCCCAATGTGCTCTCGCAGTGCGACAACCTCGCGCTGATGCGCGTCAACGCACCGCGGGACCTCGCCGAGCTGGCCGAGGTCTTCGGCTTCGCCTCTGAGGACGCCATCCGCAGGTCGGCGGACTTCGTGCAGGGGCAGGCCCTGTTCGCCGGGGGCTTCATCGCGGCCCCGACCTTCGTGCAGATGGGGGAGCGGATCACCGAGGAGGCAGGAGGCGACGTGAAGGTCCCGCTGCGCGTCGAGGGATGAGGGGAGTCGGATGCGGCGACGGCGCCGAGGATCGGGAGGGACGGCGGTGACGGACAGGCGGAGAACGGCTGCGGACGACGGGATCCTCCGGGTGCATCAGGCGCTGCGGTCGGGATTCGGCACGGAGGCGGCCGTCTACGGCACGATTCTCGTGAGCGGTCTGGTGGCGGTGTCCTCGGCGCACGGGGAGACATCACTGGTGGTGCTCGTGACCGTCGCCGTCACCGTGCTGGTGTTCTGGGGCGCACATGTCTATGCCGGCACCGTGGCCAGGGTCAGCGATCGGGACGAGCGCGAACAGGGCGAGACCGTGGGCGTGCGCGCGGCGTTCGCGGCCTCGGTGAAGCACTCCCTGGGCATGCTCAGCTCCGCCACGGTGCCGGCGGTGTTCCTCCTGGCCGGCACGACCCGCGCCATGCCCGACGGGCTCGCGAACGATCTCGCCCTCTGGTCGGGCGTCGTCATCCTCGCCTTCCTCGGCTACGTGGCCTTCCTCCGTCGGGGCAGCCCCTTCCTCACGCGCATTCTCGGCGCGCTGGGCACGGCGTCTTTCGGGCTCGTGTTCGTGGTCCTCAAGGCCCTCGTGCACTGAGTCGGGCGCGACGCGTCAGGCCGTCTGGTCCGCCCTGATGCGGTTGGCTGCCGCGATCACCGCGGACAAAGTCGACGACAGGACCGACCGGTCCCGCCCCGCCGACCAGGCGCCACCGTCGGCAGTGCGGTGTTCGAGGAGGGTCAGCGCCTCGCTGTCGGCGCCGGATCCCACGCTGGTCTGGTGCAGGCTGACGACGTCGATCCGGATGCTCTGAGCGTCGAGCGCCGCGGTGAGCGCCTCGACCGGACCGCCGCCCCGATGAGTGGTCGTGTGCTCGCGCCCGTCGATGCGCAGGGTGATCCGCGTGCGGGAATCCCCGTCGGTCTCGGCGGTATCGTACGAGGTGATCGCGATGCCGGCGTCGACATCAGCGCGGAGGTAGGCCTCTTCGAACACTCTCCACAGTTCTGTCGCCGTGACCTCCGTGCCGGTCGTGTCCGTGTGCTGCTGCACATGTCGGGCGAAGTCGATCTGCAGCCGACGAGGCAGTTCGATCCCGAACTCGGTCTCCAACAGGTAGGCGATGCCGCCCTTGCCCGACTGCGAGTTCACGCGGATCACCGCGTCGTAGTCACGGCCGATGTCGGCGGGGTCGATCGGCAGGTAGGGGACCCGCCACTCGATCTCGCTCTCCTCGCGTCCCTCGGCTGCCGCGCGGGTGCGGTGTTCGGCGAAGCCCTTCTTGATCGCGTCCTGGTGGGTGCCGCTGAACGCCGTGTGCACCAGATCGCCGACGTACGGGTGACGGGCATGCACCTCGATCCGGTTGCAGTGCTCCACCGTGCGGCGGATCTCGTCGATGTCGGAGAAGTCGATCATCGGATCCACACCCTGCGCATGCAGGTTCAGGGCCAGAGTGGCGATGTCGACGTTGCCGGTGCGCTCGCCGTTGCCGAAGATGCAGCCTTCGACCCGCTGTGCTCCGGCCAGCACCGCGAGCTCGGCGCACGCGATGCCGGTGCCGCGGTCGTTGTGGGGGTGCACCGAGAGGATCACGGCATCGCGGCGCGCGAGGTTCTTGTGCATGTACTCGATCTGGTCGGCGTACACATTCGGGGTGGCGACCTCGACCGTCGCCGGGAGGTTGAGGATCACCGGACGCTCCGGCGTGGCGTGCCAGAGGTCGGTCATCGCGTCGCAGATCTCGATCACGTAGTCGGGCTCGGTCAGGTTGAACACCTCGGGGGAGAACTCGAATCGCACGTTCGGCATGTCTCCGGCGAGCTCCCACACATCGCGTCCGCCTGCCAGGATCAGCTGCTTCAGGTCTTCGCGCTCGCGGCCGAGCACTACGCTGCGCCAGGTCGGTGCGGTCGCGGTGTACATGTGGATCACGACGGGATTGGCGATGCCCTGGATGGACGCGACGGTGCGTTCGATGAGGTCCCGGCGCGCGGGAGTGAACACCACGACCGTGACGTCATCGGGGGCGATGTCGCCCTCGGCGATCAGCCGGACGAAGTCGTAGTCGGTCTGCGACGCCGAGGGGTATCCGACTTCGATCTCCTTGTAGCCCATCGTCACCATCAGCTCGAAGAAGCGACGCTTGCGTGCAGGGTCCATCGGCTCGGCGAGCGCCTGGTTGCCGTCGCGCAGATCGACCGGCACCCACAGCGGGGCTGCGGTCAGCCGATTCGCGGGCCAGTCCCGCTCGGTCTGGGGCACCTCCACCCGGGAGTGGACGTCGCGATAGCGGTGCGACGGCATCGAGGAGTGTCGTTGCCGGTTCCAGGAGGGAGCCTGGAGGGGCACGGGGCCGGTGGGGGTGCAGATGCGGGGGAACGATGTCGTGGTCATGGCGGTGCGGGTCCTTCGTCGGGAGTTGCGACCGGCACACGTTCGACCCCACGACGGGGAGCCGGTCCGGCTACGCCCCGCCGTGGCGGCGAAGAAGAAGGTGCTCTGACGAGAACATGGCTAGACTGTAACACAACTCCTCAGACAAGTAGACAAATTTAGTCGGATGAGATGATCTGAGGTGGAGAGAGCGGAGTCGACGCATGGCACAGGTCAGACGTGCACCCTTGGCGGACCAGGCTGCGGAGCTTCTGCTGGAGCGCGTCCGCGCCGGGGAATGGGCATTGGGGGAGAAGCTCCCTGGCGAGACGACGCTCGCCCCGCAGCTCGGCGTCGGCCGCTCCACCGTGCGCGAGGCGATCCGCCAGCTCGCCGGGCGCGGGGTGCTGGCCTCGCGACAGGGCGCTGGCGTGTTCGTGACGGCGCTCGACGCCCCGGAAGACTGGGACGCAGTTCTGCGCAGGGCCGGCATCGCCGCGGTGATCGAGGCGCGTATCGCGATCGAGACCGAAGCCGCGGCGCTCGCCGCCGTGCGACGTACCCCCGCAGACCTGCGCAGCATCCGTCGCGCCCTCGCCGATCGTGGAGCGCAGCGGTCCGACATCGAAAGCCATGTCGATGCCGACACCGCGTTTCATCGGACGATCGTCGCCGCCTCGCACAACCCGGTACTCCTCGATCTGTTCGACAGCTTCACCCCCCGGCTGCGCGAGTCCATGATCGAGATGCTCCGCCTCCGTCGCAAGTTCGGCGACGATGCCGACCACGACGCCCATGCCGAGCAAGTGGAAGCGATCGCCGACCGTGATGAATCAGCCGCATCAGCGCGCAGCCGCGCTCATCTCCTCGCCCTGCGTGACGCGCTGGCATAAAACGCCGCCGCGGTGTGAGGGGCTGCCGAGCGCTAGGCCTCGTGCACCGTACGGCCCGCGATCACGGTCCGGACCACTCGCGTCGTGAGCAGGGTCGCCGGATCCGCCGCGAACGGGTCGACGTCGAGAACGGCGAAGTCTGCCGCGTGGCCGACCGCGATGCGACCGCGCCAGCTCCCATCGCCGATCGACGCCGCCGCATCCCGAGTGGCGTGCGCGATGGCTCGCTCGAGCGGGAGGGCCTGTTCCGGGTGAACCGCCGGTGTACCCGGAGCCAGAGCCGAGGCGCGGGTGGCCGCGACGTACATGTTGGCGAGGGCCTCGTGCGGCGCTGTCGGTGCATCGGTCGAGAAGGCGAGAAGCGCACCGGCCTCCTCGTATTCCGACCAGGCGAATGCGCGGTCAGCGCGCTCGTCGCCGACCTGTGCCGTCCAGTTGGCGAAGATCGCGGGGTCGGCGTGCACGGGTTGCATGGATGCCGTCACCCCCAGTCGCGCCATCCGCTCCGCCGTCCCTGCCGCCGCGAACTCGAGGTGCTCGATCCGGTGACGGCGCGCGCGCTCGCCGTTCACGGAGATGGCATGCTCGATCGCATCGAGGGCGAGCGCGCTCGCCGCGTCGCCGATCGCGTGCATCGCGATCTGCAGTCCCGCGGCATCGGCCGCCGCGACGACCGGCAGCAGTCGTTCGGCGGGCCAGATCGGCTCGGCGTTGGTGCCATCGGCATAGGGGGCGCCCATGGCCGCCGTGCACGCGTCGATCGTGCCGTCGAGCACGAGCTTGATCCCGAGCACCCGTACCCCCGCCGTCGTTCCCGAAGCGTGGGTTGATGCCTGTCTGACCTGTGCGAGGTTCGCGGCGTCGTCTCCGGTGTTCGCGACGAACCAGTGCGCGGCGATGCGCAGCGGGAGCCGATCGCGCTCGGCCGCTCGACCGAGCGCGGCGAGCCCGAGCTCGTCGAAGGCCATGTCCACAGCGCCGGTCACACCGGCGGCGAGATAGGCGGACACGACCCGCTCGACCGCCGCGTCCCGCTGGGCATCGGTCGTGGTCGCGTCACGATGAGCCCACGCGTGCAGCTGCGCGGCCGTCTCGTACAGCATCCCCGTCGGCTCGCCGAGCGCGTCGCGCGCGATGCGTCCACCGATCGGGTCGGGGGTGTCTCTTGCGATTCCCAGCTCGGCGAGGGCCGCCGTGTTCACCCAGCAGGAGTGGTAGTCGTTCGCATCGAGGTAGACCGGGATGTCGGCGACGACCTCATCGATCATGGCCGCGGTCGGCTCGCCCCCGGGGATCGCGTCGAACAGCCAGCCGCGTCCGCGCAGCACGCCGGGCGCTGTGCGTCGCGCGGCGAGCAGTCGGCGCTGGATCTCTTCGAGCGAGTGCGCATCGGTGAGTCCGACCTGTCCGAGCGCCTCGCCCATCATGAGCAGGTGGGTGTGCGCGTCGGTGAAGCCGGGAAGGACGATGCGACCTCCCAGGTCGACCGCGGCGTCGGCGGGCGGCGCGGAGTCCTCGGTGCCGACGTGGATGAACTCCTCGCCGTC
The DNA here is from genome assembly GCF_001425645.1 of Microbacterium sp. Root322. Taxonomy (NCBI): domain Bacteria; kingdom Bacillati; phylum Actinomycetota; class Actinomycetes; order Micrococcales; family Microbacteriaceae; genus Microbacterium; species Microbacterium sp. Root322. Next base: position 48,174 of record NZ_LMCS01000001.1, read on the forward strand.
GACGACGAGGGAGTCCGCCCAGCGCGACTCGTCGCCGGTGAAGATGCGGCCGTTGCGGTAAAGGGTGCGGGTCATGCGTCGATCTCCTGTGCGGTCATGCGTTCCAGACGTGTCGATACGAGGGCGATCGCCCCGGCGGGCACGGCCAGGACGAAACTCGCGACGCCGAGAGCGATCGCGAAGCCCTGGTATCCGAGAGCGCCGACGAGCGCGGCGCCGATGACGGGAGTGAGTGCCGAACCGACGAGGTAGACGGCGAGCAGAGGGCCCGACCAGCGGCCGTCGGCGTCGAGCGCCGCCGATGTCGACACGAAGTACATGAACGCGATCGCATACACGGAGTTCCAGACGATGAACACCACGATGAAGGTGGTGGGGTCGGTCACGAACCCTTCCACGATCTTGAGTGCGCCGCCGGCGATCAGCAGGATCACGAGGGGGACGGCACGCCCGAAGCGCGCTCCGACGATCATCAGCAGCAGTGAGCCGAGCAGTCCGCCGGCCGTGGCGCCGCTGAGCGCGATGCCGAGTCCCTCGGGTGTCAAACCGGCCTGCTCCGCGCCCATGACGCCTGCCATCGCCCAGAGCGAATCCTCGCTGGCCGCCCAAAGTGCGAACACGAGGAGGAGCCCGAAGCCGGCGAGGGTGACGGTGCGCGAACGGGCGGGAGAGGTGCGGATCGTCCCGGTCGGGGGGATCTCGATCGGCATCGCCTCGGCGACGGCCGCTCCCGCCTGCGGAGCGACGACCGGCGCAGCGGGGAGCCACGCCGAGGCGATGAGTCCGATCAGGTTGAACAGTGCGAGGGCGCCGAAGACATCGATCGGAGCGAGTCCGATCAGGGGGATCACGGCGAGTACCACCGTGATGATGCCGCGGTTCGCGAGTCCGTTGAAGCCGGCGACCCTGTCCGGGTTGCGGAAGGCCGCGAGCGCCGCCCCGGACGCGGCGACCGCGCCACCGGCTCCGGCCCCGCCGAGGAGGAGTCCCGGAAGCATGGCGGCGGGCACGAGGGCCGCGATCGTGAAACCCACCACGGCGAGACCGAGGCCCGCGCGTGCGACGGCCCGGCGATGCACGCCGGCGCACAGGGGGGCGATCGCCAGGCCCGTCACCGCCGTGAGCAGGAGCGTCGCGGTGACGAGCCAGCTGGCGGCGAGGATGTCGAGGCCCAGCCCCGTCTGCGCGGCGGTGATCATGTAGGGCGACAGGTTGACGCCGAGGTATCCCGCGATTCCGACGGCGAAGGTCGCCGTCGCTGTCGGGAATCGGAGGGGGATTCGCGTGCGGAGATCGAGAGTTGTCATGGGGCTCCAGGGAGTCGGCACGGCATTGTGCGCGGAGGGGAAGTCGGCGGACGTGCATCGGATGGGGCACGACGTCGTAAACGAATGGTGTTCGTAAACGAATGGTGTTCATTATTATGCACAGGAGAGGGTTTCCGCGGAACCCCGAATTTCACGATCCGGTCATCCGGAGAAAGCGAGCTTCCGATGCCGAGGCCCTCCTCACCGCTTCTTTCCCCGGAGATCATCGGCTCCGCGGGCCTCGCGCTGGCCAGAGCAGGCGAGCCGTTCGGAGTCAACGCCATCGCTCGCGAGCTCGGAGTGCGGCCGTCGTCGCTCTACAACCATGTCGACGGTATGGAGGGGATCCTCGAACTCATGCGCGGACAGCTCATGGAGGGCTACCGCATCCAATGGCAGGGGGAGCACTGGGAGGAGTTCGTGCTCACCGTGCTGCGCACCCAGCGTCGGATGTACGCGGATCATCCGCAGCTCGTGCCGCTGCTCGTGGGCAAGACGATCACGCACCCGGCGGTCATCGCCGCATACGACGACCTCGCCTCCGTGCTCGTCGACGGAGGATTCGCCGATGACGAGGTGCTCTCGGTCATCGCGGTGATCGACGCCTTCGCGATCGGATTCGGTCTCGATCTCGCATCTCCCGACGAGGTCTGGCAGCCCGGCGGGCCGACACGCACGCTCGGTCGCCTCATCGACGGCGCGGAACGGGGGACCGCCCGGTCGGATCGCACGTTCGAACTCGGCGTCGGTCTTCTCCTCGATTCGCTGCGCATGCGTCTCATCGATGCCCCACCCGCGGTCGATCGTGAGGCCGGGCGCGATCTGACGTAGCATGCACTCTGCCGTATCGACCGAGGAGGACTCATGACGACCTGGAACACTGAAGAGCTCGCGCGCATCGCCGAGCCGGAGATGTTCGATCTCTCCGCGCAGCTCGAAGACGGGACGACGCCGAAGACGGTGGGGATCTGGGCGGTCGCCGTCGACGGGCGACTCTTCGTCCGCTCCTACACGGGGCTCGAGGGAAAGTGGTACGCCCCGGCTCTCGCCAGTCTGCGCGGCCGCGTCTCGGCGGGTGGCGTCACCAAGGATGTCCGCTTCGAGCGGATCACCGACGAGGCGATCAACTCCGCGATCGATGCCGAGTATCTCCGCAAGTACACGCCCAGCCCGTACGCTCCCGAGATGGGTCAGGAGCCGGTGCGGTCCAACACGCTCGAGGTCATCCCGCTCGACTGAACCGGAACTCTGCGCGACAGGGCTCTGCTCGGCGAGTCGTGGCCCGACAGGCCCACCGGGGAGAATGGCCCTCTCGATGACCCGCCCCAGACGGTGCCGTCGAGAGGGCTCACCGCCCTTCCCGGACGGTAGGGGAGGCGGCGAAGATCTCGCTGCGCTCACGGCTGATTCCCCAGTCCATCAGCCTCGTAGCCCCCGCTACCCGAGCAGAATATCGCTTAATCCCCTTGTCCGCCATTTGGGGGACAAAGAAATCTACGAATGTTACTCGCATGGACGCCCTGTTGCCTTCCTGACGGGCGTGCCTAGGGTGGACTCATGGACAGACTGCTCGTGCTCTCCGCTCAGGTCGCCATCGCTCACGGCCACCGCATCGAGGTGACGGAGCAGGCCGATCCGCTCACCGATGAACCGGTGGTCCTCACCCTCGTCGACCTCGACACGGGGATCCGCTACCGACGTGCAGAAGACCCGAGCGGCGACTTCTCCCGCTGGATCGGGCGAGTCCTGCGGTGCACCGTGACGATGGGGGACGCAGGCGCGCACACCACGCTGCTCGTCGATCCCCTCGGGCCCGGCCCGACCGGCGCCAAGGTCGCTCTGCGCGAAGCCGACGCGGCTGCCGATGCCGCGAAGGCCGAAGCCGACAGATGGGGTGGAGTCGACCGTCCTCCGATGGAGGAGTCAGAGCGCTTCTGGTGAGTCGGGGGGTCCTCCTCAACGGAAGTCCCTGGAGCGGTGCGTGAGACCGGTGCGCAGGTCCTCGAAGCCATCGGCGAGCACATTGATCACGCCCTCGGTGGATCGCTCCAGGATGCCGCGGATGATGAGCGCCGGTGAATCCCTGGCGACGCGGCGGTAGCGGTTCCACACCCCGGCGGAGCAGACGATGTTCACCAGGCCGCTCTCGTCCTCGAGGTTCACGAAGGTGATCCCGGCGGCCGTCGCCGGTCGCTGACGATGGGTGACGAGACCGGCGACCTCGATGCGTCGACCCACTTCGTGCCCGCGCAGGTCGAGTGCCGTCAGCACACCGCGGGCGCGCAGCTGTTCACGGAAGTGCGCCATCGGATGATCGTCGGTCGACACACCGGTCGCCCACAGGTCGGCGGAGAGGCGCTCGTAGCTGGTCTGGTCGGCGAACAGCGGAGGCTGCACGGCGACCGTCGTCCCCGGCAGGAACCGGGAGCGGTCGTCTGCCGCCGCACCGGCCAGCCAGATGGCCTCGCGACGCTCCAGGCCCAGACAGTCGAAAGCGCCGGCGGTGGCCAGAGCCTCCACGTGTGCGGCGGTGGCATCCGTTCGCCGCACCAGGTCGTTCAGATCCCGGTACCGGCCGTTCGCGTCGCGTTCGGCGACGATCCTCTCCGCCATCGGCACACCGATCCCACGGATGCCGCTGAGCCCCAGCCGTACCGCGGAGTTCCCGTCCCTGCGGTGCGCGGCCGATTCGTCCGGCGCATCCCGATCGAAGCGGAGCGCGGGCGGCTGCAGGTCGGCGGTGCACCCGTCCCGACCCGTCGGCCTTCGCGGGGCGCCGTCGACGAGCGGCTCCAGGGTCTCCGTCGCCCCCGAGACGTGCAGATCGGGACGTCGGACCTCGACCCCATGCCGCCGCGCATCCGCGGTGAGGGTCGCTGCGGAATAGAAGCCCATCGGTTGTGAGCGCAGGAGGCCGGCGAGGAACGCTGCGGGGTAGTGCAGCTTCACCCAGGAGCTGGCGTAGACGAGGAGAGCGAACGACAGGGAGTGCGATTCGGCGAATCCGAAATTGGAGAATGCCTGGATCTGCGCGTAGATGCGATCGGCGGCCTCATCCACCAGGCCCCGCCTGGCCATCCCCGCGTACAGCTTGTCCCTGACCTTCTCGATCTTCTCCAGGCCGCGTTTGGATCCCATGGCACGACGCAGCAGGTCGGCCTCATCGGCCGTGCAATCGCCGATCGCCGTCGCCATCTGGATGAGCTGCTCCTGGAAGATCGGAATGCCCAGCGTGCGCTTGAGGATGTCCTCCAGATCGCTGTGCGGGTAGGGGATCGCGAACTCCACCGGCGCCTCGCCGCGAGTCGCCCGTTCCCGGTTCTCCTCGTCGATGCGATCCTTGGCCATCTTCCGCCGCACGAATGGATGCACCGCGCCGCCCTGGATGGGGCCGGGGCGGATGAGGGCGATCTGGATGGCGAGGTCGTAGAAGGCCCGGGGCTGCAGGCGGGGGAGCAGCCCGATCTGCGCGCGCGACTCCACCTGGAAGACCCCGATCGAATCCGCACGGCAGAGCATGTCGTAGACCGCGGGCTCCTCCTTGGGGATGGTCTCGAGCGTCCACTCCTCGCCCGTGCTCTCCCGGATCAGATCGAAGCAGTGCTGAAGGGCGGCGAGCATCCCGAGCCCCAGCAGATCGAACTTCACCAGGCCCATGAAGGCCGAGTCGTCCTTGTCCCACTGGATGACCGTGCGGTTCTCCATACGGGCGTGCTCCACAGGCACGACCTCGCCGACGGGACGGGCGGTGAGCACCATGCCGCCGGAGTGGATGCCGAGATGCCGGGGGGCCTTCAACAGTTCACCGGCATAGGCGAGCACCTTCTCGGGGATGTCGTGCCCCTCGACGGGTTCCAGTCCTGCGCCCCAGCCATCGACCTGACGGGACCAGGCGTCCTGCTGACCGGGGGAATGGCCGAGCGCTCTTGCCATGTCGCGCACCGCGTTCTTCGGGCGGTACTGGATGACGTTGGCCACCTGGGCCGCACGTTCCCTGCCGTACTCGGCATACACCCACTGGATGATCTCCTCGCGGCGATCGGAGTCGAAGTCGACGTCGATGTCGGGCTCCTCGGTCCGCGTGGTCGCGAGGAACCTCTCGAACGGCAGGCGGTAGAGGATCGGGTCGACCGCGGTGATCCCCAGCAGGTAGCAGACCGCGCTCGCCGCAGCCGACCCCCGCCCCTGGCAGAGGATGCCGCGTCTGCGCGCCTCGGTGACGATGCCGTGCACGATGAGGAAGTACCCGGGGAAGTCCTTCTCCTCGATCACGTCGAGCTCGCGGGCGATCCGGTGGCGACCGTCGTCGTCCATTCGCGGGTACTTCGACGGCACGGCCTCCCAGACCAGGTGGCGCAGCCACGTCATCGGTGTGTGCCCCGCCGGCACCTTCTGCTGAGGCAGTGCCGGTCGCGCCAGGCGCAAGGGGAAGGCGGATGCCGCGGCCAGCTCGAGCCCGTACGAGATCGCTCCGGGGTGGCGTGAGAAGCGCGCCGACATCTCGGCACCGCTGCGCAGATGCGCGCCCCCGTGCGCAGGCAGCCAGCCGTCGAGCTCGTCCATGCTGCGCACCGCGCGGACCGCGGCCACGGCTTCGGCGAGCGACGCCTGCGCAGGGGTGGCGTAATGGACGTTGTTGGTCGCGACCATCGGCAGTCGCATCCGACCGGCGAGCTCGGCGAGGGCGTCGTTGCGACGGGTGTCCAGGGGATCACCATGGTCGAAGAGCTCGACTACGACGTGGTCGCTCCCGAACAGATCGACGAGCGACCGCAACGGGGCGCGCGCGTCTCCCGCCTCGAGCCCGCGGCGCACGGCACCTTTGCGGCATCCGGTCAGGATCGTCCAGTGCCCGTCTGCACGCGCGGCGAGATCGTCGAGGTCGTACACCGGGCGTCCCTTCTCACCGCCGCGCAGCTGTGCCGCGGTGATGGCCCCCGAGAGCCGGTGATAGCCCTCCATGCCTCGGGCGAGGACCAGCAGATGCTCGCCGGCGGGGTCGGCGGAGCCTCGTTGCGGCGCGGGCAGATCGAGCGACAGCTCTGCCCCGAACACCGTCTGCAGCGGGCTCTCCATGAGATCAGCCACCTCGGCGAAGCGCGCGGCGCCGTAGAAGCCGTCGTGATCGGTGAGGGCGAGAGCGGTCAGCCCGAGGCGATCGGCCTCGGCGAGGAGGTCTTCGGGGGAGGAGGCACCGTCGAGGAACGAGTACGACGAATGAGCGTGCAGCTCGGCATAGGGGACCGCGCTCTCGGGACGGGGGATGGCGACGGGAGGGGTGCGCTTGCGGCGATGGCTCACCGGCCCTGCATCCGTCCGCTGCCCCCGGGGCTCGGCGGCAGGAGGAGGCGACGGGGGTGACTCCTCGCCACTGAGGGTGCGCTCCAGGTCGTTCCAGGACAGGGGCGGATTGTGCCAGCCCATCAGCGATACCTCCCCTCGGCCCACCAGCGCTCGCCGGTGTGGAAGACCAGCCACGCGCGGTCGTGGGCGTCGATGATCTGGAGGCGATGCCCTCGCTTCCCACCGCCGGAGGTCCAGCGCCTCTCATGCACCGGCCAGGGGCCGGCCCAGGCCTGCACGGCGGCTCCGTCGATGCGGGCGGGCTTGCCCGAGAGAGCCCCGCGCTCATCGACGCTGATGGTGCTCTCATCCGCGGCGAGCACCCCGATGGGGCGCGGGGGCAGGAACACCTCGGCGGGCAGCGGGTCGGGAAGGCTGCCCGGCCATGGGGATCCGGGGTCGCGCGGGGGTACCGTGCGCTCGCCCCAGGGGGTGAGCACCTGGCGATCGGCGAGCCAGCGGCCGCCCGCCACAGCGGCTGTGACCACGCCCTGGTGGCCGAGCATGGTCTGCACGCGCGAGACCGCATGGTGCAGGCGTTCATCGGTGCCGGATCCGAAGAGGCCGGGCTGGTGGTGCGCGGCATCGTCGACGGCGGCCGGGATGATGCGCACCGCCACGATGCCGCCGAACGCTCGTGCCTCGTCGACCGGATCCTTCGCGGACTGCGCGGCCAGCGCCTCCAACTGCCAGCGCACCCGGTCGACGAGGTCGGAGGCGTCGAAGCAGGTCGGATGCAGCCAGGACCGCGAGAAGACCACCCCGTTGTCGTCGGTCAGGTCGATCCGCACCTCCGTGCAGACGAGCGAGGCGTCACCGAGAGCGAGCAGCACCGCATCCGCCGTCTGACGCACAGCGAACGCCACCTGATCGGTTCCGCCCAGCGGGGAGTCGAACTCGATGCTGCGCACCAGCTCAGGGTCGGGAGGGCGCGGTGTCAGCGGACGGGAGTCGGCGCCGGCGGCGAGTGCCTGCAGGCGCGCACCGTGCTCGCCGAAACGATCGCGCACATCGAGCGGTGCGAGGGCGGTGAACTCGCCGAGAGTGCGCACTCCGAGCCGCACGAGGAGGCCGGTGACCTGCTCGTCGCGCAGCACCTGCACGGGGTACGGCGCCAGGAACTCCCGTGAACCTCCTGGCGGCACGACCGTGCAGGGCATGGGACCCCGTGCGGCGATCTCGGCCGTGAACGGGCCATCGGCCACACCCACGCGCACCTCGGGAAAGCCGGCCTCCGTCAGGACGGCGGTGAGTGCTTCCGCGGCCTCCGCCTCTCCTCCGTGATAGCGGGAGAGGCCCCTGGCGCGGAGGATCGCGAGCCCGGGGCGCAGCAGCGTGACTCCGGGGGCGTGCTTCTCGATCAGGTGCAGCACCGGCAGGAAGGCGCGTTCGTCTCGATCGGGGTCGTGGGAGAGCACACGCAGCGAGGAGAGGTGGCCCTGCGCGACCCGGCGGCGCTGACCGGTGCGCACACCATGCTCTCTGGCGGAGGCGGTGCAGGCGACGATCGTGTTGGCCTGCACCAGGGCGGTGGGCGGATGCGGGGGCGCGCTGCCGAGGACGGCCCGCATCGGCCAATCCGGGAACCACAGCACGAGCACGCGGAGCGGGCTGCTCATCCGGCTTCCGCCCATCGCAGGAGCTCCGGTGGTGCGGATTCGCGTGAGGCGACGGACTCCGCCGGTCGTGCGGGCAGTGCAGCGAGCTCGACCCCGACGGCCTCGACGGCCCCGTGTCCTCCCGGCAGCTGCACCCGCACGCTCGACGGGCGGGGGCTGTGCCGCGTCTGCGCCGTCACCGTCACCGTGCAGTCGGAGAGCAGCCCCCAGCCGGCGCCGAGGCCGTGCCAGTGCGGATCGTGCAGGCGTATCGTCCCCTCGCTCTGCGGCCAGCGTTCGGTGACGGGAGACTCGGTGACCAGGAGCGTGCACCCGCGGTCGCGCAGGCGCGCGCTCAGCCGAGCGACATCCGCGTCTCGTGCGCGGGCGCCCGGGGCCACGACGATCAGGGGCACGACCTCGGCCAGGGCGGAGGTCGCCGCCAACCAGCGGTCTCCGGGGGTGGGGACGAGGATCAGGCGTGCGAGGTCGATGCCGAAAGCGGCGGCGGCTTCGACGCCGAGGGTCGGCATGCCCACCACGGCGCACCACAGCCCCTTCTGCGATGCGGCGCTGAGCAGTGCGAGGACGAGGCTCGGCGAGGGGGAGACGGTGTAGGAGGTGCCGGTCTGCAGTCCCTCCTCCGGAAGGAGCGCGGCGAAGGCGGGGTCGAGGGGGAGCAGCGCATGTTCGCTGCGCCGTCGTTGCATCCGGTTGATCTCGCGACGCAGGCGCAGCACTTCTCCCGCGCGGGAGTCGCCCGCCGGAGAGAGCGAGGCGATTGCATCGAGCCCGATCACCTGCATCCTTTCTCGAAGATATATTCTAATATAACAACCCGCGTGAATGACGATAGTTCGTACATCGGACATCGGCCAGGGGTTCTCCACAGGGAGTCGGAGCGAGGTCCGCCGATCTCCTAACCTGCGGGGATGGACATCCGGCTCGCCCTCATCGCCCTCGTGCACGCCGCACTGATCGGCGTCGGCGCGTGGCTCATCGTGATCGACGCCCGCACGCATCGCCTCCCGAACAGGATCGTGCTGCCGACGCTCGGCTGCCTGCTCGCGCTCGTCGCCGTCGACGCCCTGGCCGCGGGGCAGGGGGCACCGCTCGTTCGTGCCCTCCTGGGAATGGTGATCCTCGGGAGCTTCTATGCGGTGCTGCGGGCGCTCAGCCGTGCAGGGATGGGAGGCGGAGACGTGAAGCTCGCCGCCGTCATCGGGCTGGTGCTGGCCTGGCACGGCTGGCAGGCACTCGCGATCGGGGCGGCCGCGGCCTTCGTGCTGGGAGCGCTCTACGCGCTCGTGCTCATCCTGCTGCGGAGAGCGAACGGCTCCACCCGCATCGCCTTCGGTCCCTGGATGATCGCCGGCGCCCTTCTCGGTGTCGTCCTCGGTTGATTCCGCCTGCCCTGCACCGATACCGCGACGACGGCGCTACCCTGAGCACATGGCACTCGCACGACTTCACGGCGGCCCGCTCGACGGGCAGATCATCCCCCTCGGCGACGCGGACGACAAGCTGATCGTTCCCTACAGCGAGACGCAGGTGGTTTACAACCGCCGCGGCGAGCCGCAGAACACCGGCCCCGCCGACGGCCCCACGGAGATCGACTACTGGTTCGAAGAGTCTCTCGAGGACCTCACGCTCGACGATGACTGAGCCCTCCCGCACGGTCGAGGTCGAGCGCAAGTACGACGTCGATCCGGAGACCCCGTTGCCGCGATGGGAGGCGCTCCCGGGCGTCGACGCGGTCAGCCCCGGTGTGCTGCGCACGCTGGACGCCCAGTACTTCGACACCGCTGACGGCACGCTTTCGCGCGCCGGCGTGGCATTGCGTCGTCGCACCGGCGGGCCGGACGAGGGCTGGCATGTGAAAGGTCCCCGACAGGGAGACGGTCGACTCGAGCTCGGCTGGCCTCTAGGGGAGGGCGACGCGCTCCCCTCTGCGGTCGCCACGACCGTGTCGGAGTGGACGAGCGCACCGCTCACCCCACTCGCCCGCATCGAGAACGACCGCACCGCCTATCTGCTCACCGGCCCGGACGGCGTCGTCGCCGAGTTCGTCGACGACCGGGTGCGAGCGAGCGACCTGCGCCAGAACGTGAAACGCGAATGGCGTGAGTGGGAGATGGAGCTGGGGCCCGCGGCGCCGGCTGATGAGGCGGGACGCACCGCGTTCTTCGCGGCGGTGGAGCAGGCGGTGCTGGCTGCCGGAGGCCGCGAATCGGCATCCGACTCCAAGCTCGCCAGGGCGCTCGGCTTCTAGGGCAGACCGCGGTCGCGCGCAACCCCTTCCCCCCGGGCGGTGCGCAGTGCTTGAGTGGCACCATGAGCCGACCGCCTGTGCTTCGATCGCTGCAGACGATCGTCCCCGATACTGTTCTCGTCCAGGATCAGGTGCGTGACGTCTTCGCGCAGCAGCCCGGCCTCGGGCGGCTGGCGCAGCGCATCGTCACGACCTCGTTCAACGTCTCGGGCATCGACACCCGGCACACCGTGATCGACGAGCTGTCGCTGGATTCCGAAGCGACAGACCCCGTGTTCTTCGACCGCGGATCGGGGATGCTGCTCGCCCCCGGCACCAAGGCGCGCAACGACTTCTACGCCCGAGAGGCCACGAAGCTCTTCGTCGAGGCCGCCCGGCGGGCGATCGACTCCGACCCCGACCTCGAGCCGGCCGATGTGACCCACGTCATCACGGTCTCCTGCACAGGGTTCCATGCCCCGGGGCCGGAGTACGAGATCGTGCGTGCGCTCGGGCTGTCCGACGCGGTGCAGCGTTTCCACCTCGGCTTCATGGGCTGCTACGCCTCGATGCCTGCGCTCCGGGCCGCGAGTCAGTTCTGCGCCGCGGATGAGAACGCCGTGGTCCTGGTCGTGAGCGTCGAGCTGTGCACTCTGCACCTGCGTTCCTCGGAGAATCCCGACACGATCGTCGCGTCGTCCCTGTTCGCCGACGGTGCGGCCGCCGGGATCGTCACCGCGCGCGATCTCCCGTCTGCGTCGACCGGGTTGCGCCTGGACCGCTTCCACACCGCCATCGCGCCGGAGGGGGAGAAGGACATGGCCTGGACGATCGGCGACACCGGTTTCGAGATGATCCTCTCCACGGCCGTCCCGCAGATCATCGGAGAGACGATCATCGGTGCGCTCCGGCCGCTGTACGGCGCCGAGGAGGGGCTCGGCGAGGCCTTCGAGGCCGGCAGCGTGGGGGATGCGGTCCAGCACTGGGCCATCCATCCCGGCGGGCGGAGCATCCTCGACAAGGTGCAGGAGCGGCTACGCCTCAGCGATGCGCAGCTGCGCCCGGCCAGGGACGTGCTGCGGGAGAACGGCAACATGTCCAGTGCGACCGTGCTGTTCGTCCTCAAGCGCATCCTGGAGGTGGAGGGGGCGAGCGACGGCGACCGGGTCTCCGCGATGGCGTTCGGTCCCGGTCTGACGGCGGAGAGCGCGCTGATGACCGTCGTCGCCTCGCCCGGGTCATGAGGCCGGACCTCACGACGCGGGACGCCGAGGCTCGCGAGCTGATGGACGATCCGCACGCCGACGTACGGATGCTGGCGCGGACCTACGGACGGTTCGGGTTCGTGAACGCCCTGGTCTCCCGGCCGGGGGCCCTGTACCGACGCGACATCCGACCGCGCGCGCAGCGCTCCCGGCCGTTGCGGATCCTCGACGTCGGGGCGGGCGGGGGAGACCTCTGCCGGCTGCTCGCCTGGCGGTTGCGTCAGGACGGTCTCGACGCGGAGATCACCGCTCTCGACGCGGACGAGCGGGCGATCCGCTGGGCGTCGGCGCACGACGGCGGCGCGGGCATCCAGTATCGCCGCGCCCTGACGACCGAACTCGTGGCCGCGGGCGAGACCTACGACGTGGTGCTGTCCAATCACGTGCTGCACCATCTCGATGACGCCGAACTCACGACCGTGCTCAGCGATTCCGTGCAGCTCGTCGCTCCGGGCGGTTTGGTGTCGCATCATGACATCGCACGCAGCCGCACCGCCTACGCGCTGTTCGCCGCGGCCACCTGGACCATCTCGACCACGCTGCTGGCGGACTCGTTCATACGCGAGGACGGCCTCCTCAGCATCCGCCGCTCGTACACAGCCGCCGAGCTCGCCGCGATCGCCCCTGCCGGGTGGACCGTCCGCGGGGGTGTGCCCTCTCGCCTGGAACTGCGGTGGGAGGGTGATCATGCCCGACCATGACGTGCTGATCGTCGGCGCGGGGCCGGTCGGCCTGCTGCTGGCCTGTCTGCTGGTGCAGGACGGGATGCGGGTCGCGGTCTGCGAACGCCGGACGCACGCCGACGATCGGACCAGGGCCATCGGCATCCACCGCCCGGGGCTCGAAGCGTTGGATGCCGCAGGCATCGGCACCGCGGTGCGGGCGGAGGCGCTGCGGCTCGAGGGCGGCGAGGTGCGCAGCCGTCGACGGAGTCTGGCGTCGCTGACCTTCGCCCCTGATCGCCCGGTCCTGATCCTTCCGCAGCCGCGAACGGACGCCCTGCTGCGCGCCCGGCTGCACTCGCTCTCCGCGGACGCATTGATCTGCGGATGCACCGTGCGCAGCATCTGCCAGAGCGCGGATGCCGTGCGGGTCACGGCCGACTCCGCCGAGGGGCCGCACGAGCTCTCGGCCAGCGTGGTCGTCGTCGCGGACGGCGTGCGCAGTCGATTCCGCGACGAGGTGGGTGCCGGGTGGCGCTCCCGCGCGGGACGCGCCTCCTATGCCATGGCAGACGCGGGCGATGCGACACCGGACGCACGTGCCGTGCTGCACTGCGAACCGGAGGGTCTCGTCGAGTCGTTCCCCCTCCCGGGCGGGCGCCGGCGATGGGTGGTGCGGGATGCGGGGAGCGGTGTCCTCGGCAGCATCGAGGACTTCCGGGCGGCGATCCGGATGCGCACGGGAATCGACCTCGAACTCGCGCCCGACCTGAAGCCCGCGTCGTTCGTCGCCGCGCAGCACACGGCGACGAGGCTGCATCGGGGGAGGATCGTGCTCCTGGGCGACGCCGCGCACGAGGTCAGCCCGATCGGCGGGCAGGGGATGAACCTCGGATGGATGGATGCCGTCCGTCTCGCCGCAGAGCTCGCACAGGGGCTGCCGAGCCGGACCCCCGACTTCTCGGCGTTCGCGCGAGAGGCGCACCGATCGGCGGCGCGGGCGCAGCGCCGCTCGTCGTTCTACATGTCGATGGGTGCTCCGGCATCCATCGCGGTCGTGCGCTGCAGGGAGCTGCTGATGCGGGCGCTCGGATCCGCGCCGCTGCGCGGGTGGACGGCAGGGCTGCTCACGATGCGCGGTCTCTGACCCAGGTTCCTGGACGCACGAAGGCCCGGTCCGCGTATCGCGGACCGGGCCTTCGGGAGGAAGAGATCAGAAGTTGATCATGTGGCCGGCGAGGCCGTGGAAGCCCTCCTGCAGCGCCTCCGACAGCGTCGGGTGCGTGTGCACGTTGCGGGCCAGCTCCAATGCCGTCAGATCCCACTTCTGAGCGAGCGTCAGCTCGGGCAGGAGCTCCGACACGTCCGGGCCGATCATGTGGGCGCCGATGAGCTCGAGGTGCTCTGCGTCGGCGATCAGCTTGACGAAGCCGACCGGCTCGCCGAGGCCGTGCGCCTTGCCGTTCGCCATGAACGGGAAGGTGGCGACCTTGATCTCGCGCCCCTCGTCCTTGGCCTGCTGCTCGGTGAGACCGAACGACGCGACCTGCGGAGAGCAGAACGTCGCACGCGGCATCATGCGGTAGTCGCCCAGCGTCTGGGTCTCCGCGCCGCCGATCGTCTCGGCAGCGACGACGCCCTGAGCCTCGGCCACGTGGGCGAGCTGCAGCTTGGCGGTCACGTCGCCGATGGCGTAGATGCCCTCGACATTGGTGCGCATGTGGTCGTCGATGTCGATGGCGCCGCGCTCGGTCAGCTTCACTCCGGTGTTCTCGAGGCCGAAGCCCTCGATGTTCGGGGCGAATCCGACCGACATGAGCACCTTGCCGGCCTCGATCGAGCTCTGCTGCCCGTCCTTGCCGGTGTAGGTGACGGTGACGGAGGAGCCGTTGTCGACGACCGACTCGACCTTGGTCGACGTGAGGATGTCGACGCCGTAGTTCTTGTACTGCTTCGTGATCTCCTTCGACACATCGGCGTCCTCGTTGGGCAGCGCACGGTCGAGGAACTCGATGATCGTGACCTTGACGCCGTAGTTCGTCAGGACGTAGGCGAACTCCATGCCGATGGCGCCGGCGCCGACGATGACGATCGACTCGGGCAGCTCACGGGTCATGATCTGCTCTTCGTACGTCACGACGTTCTCGCTGAGCGTGACACCCGGCAGCAGACGGACCTTGGAGCCGGTGGCGATGATGACGTTGTCGAAGGTGACCTCTTCGACCTGGCCGTCGGCCTTGGCGACCGAGATCGCCTTGGGGCCGGTGAAGGTACCGCGACCATTGTACTCGGTCACCTTGTTCTTCTTCATCAGGAAGTGGATGCCCTTGACGCGGCCCTCTGCGACCTCACGGCTGCGGTCGAAGGCCTTGCCGAAGTCGATCGTGAACTCGCCGGAGATACCGAAGAACTCCGCCTTGTGGTTCAGGGTGTGTGCGAGCTCCGCGTTCTTCAGGAGCGCCTTGGAGGGGATGCAGCCGACGTTGAGGCAGACACCGCCCCAGTACTTCTCCTCGATGATGGCGGTGGAGAGACCGAGCTGCGCGCTGCGAACCGCAGCGACGTATCCGCCAGGACCTGCACCAAGGATGACGACGTCGTAGTGTGGCATGCCTTAAGCCTATCGCTCGGAGGACGGGTCGGAATCGGTCGGAGTCGTGCCGCGACGGCGGCTCATGACGATCCAGACGACCACGCCGGCGACGACAAGGACGGCGACGATCGAGACGATCCAGATCGCCGCGGAGGTGCCGGCGGAGTCGTCTGCGTCCGTGCTCGGCGCGCTGGTGACCTCGGGAGCGGCGGTCTGCTCCGCGGTGGGCGCGGCCGTCGTCGGTGCCGCGGTGGGTTCATCCGTGGTCGCTGCGTCGCCGACCGTCACCGTGAAGAAGTACTCGCCCGACGTGGGGTGCCCGTCGCTGGAGACGACCTTCCAGATCACGTGGTAGGCGCCGGCCTGTCCCGATCCCTTCAGCGGCTGGGTGACGATCGCGCCGTCGACGGCCGCCGGGCCGTCGGTGACCTGGTTGCCGTCGGGGTCGGTCACGACCACCTCGGTGGAGCCTTCACCGCCGATCAGCTTCGCGCTGAAGGTGAGCGTCAGCGTGGCGGGCACGACATCGACCGACTCATCAGCCGCCGGCGACGACGAGACGAGCGCGTCGTGCGCCGAAGCCGAAACCGGGGAGAGGAGAACGAGAAAGGCGGCGAGCAGTGTCGCGGCGAGGGCGATCGGGGCAGCCGAGCGGCTCAGAGCTTTGGTCTTCACGAGTACAGCCTATGAATCCTCGGTATGGGACCGCTGAGTGTGAAAGCGGCCTCCCGCGAGCGGCTCGGCATCCGTTAGTCTGGACAATCAGGAGGGCACAGTGACTGACAGCGACAGCCGACCGGCCGGAGAAGCCGCGATCCACCGTTCCGGTGAGCAGAGACACGACGTTACGCAGACGTTCGGACATGATTCCGATCTGTCGTTCGTGCCGTTCGGAGTGGAACTCACCGACGTCGAGCAGACGGCGATCGCCGCTCTGCCCGCGGGATCGGCGCTTCTGCTGGTCCGTTCCGGCGCTCTCGCCGGAGCGCGATACCTTCTCGACACCGACGTGACGACCGTCGGCCGTCACCCCGAGGCCGACATCTTCTTCGACGACGTGACGGTCTCGCGTCGTCACGCGGAGATCACTCGCACCGGGTCGACGTTCGAGATCATCGATCAGCGTTCGCTCAACGGCACGTACGTTAACGGTGAGCGCGTCGACCGCAGCGCGCTGGTGGACGGTTCCGAACTCCGTGTCGGCAAGTTCCGACTGAACTTCTTCGCCTCTCCGCACGACCGCCTGGCGGCGAACGCCTGATGGCGGCCTCTCCCGCCCGCGAACGCTCTGCGTCCGCGGGCCTGCTGAGTATCGGCCAGGTGCTCGCACGGCTCACCCCGGAGTTTCCCGACCTGACCTCCAGCAAGCTGCGCTTCCTCGAGGTGCAGGGGATCGTCACCCCGTCTCGCACGGAGTCCGGCTACCGCAAGTTCTCGGCCTCCGACATCGAGCGGCTGCGTCTCGGGCTCACGCTGCAGCGCGACCACTACCTGCCGCTGAGCGTGATCCGCGAACAGCTCGATGAAGCCGACGCCGGCGGGGATGCGACCGCGCTCGTGCCGCCGCCGTCGATCGCTCCGACCCCGCGCCGCTATCGCCGCGACGAGCTCCTGGCTGCTGCCGGAGCCGGGCCCCAGCTTCTCAACGACGCGATCAGCACCGGCGTCATCACCGCTCAGGAGAGCTACCCCGAGGCGACGGTCACGCTGCTGCGCGGTCTCGTCGGACTGGATCGTCACGGCATCGAGCCGCGGCACCTCCGCTCGCTGCGCCAGGGCGCCGAACGCGAGGTCGCCCTCATCGAATCGGCCATGTCCGCGCTGCTGCGCAGGACCGACGCCGCCTCCCGTGCGAAGGCCAGCGAGCTCGCCCCCGAGCTCGCCTCGCGCATCGATGAAGTGCGCTCGCTCTTCGTCAAGGACGCACTCTCGCGAGTGCTTTCGTAACGAACTGATTGCGACACACCTTCGCCGTCCCACGGATGTGATTGCCGGTGCCCAGGCACTGCTCTACCGTGGAAGATAACCGTTCCAGGGAGGATTTCAGATGAATGCGGATGAGCTCACAGGCGACCCGCGGTTCGTACCCGAACTCCTCTTCACCGACGGTCTCCCCGCCATGGATGACGAGGTCGGATACCGCGGCGCTGTCGCTGCTCGTGCCGCCGGCATCACCTACCGACAGCTGGACTACTGGGCACGCACCGAGCTGGTGGAGCCCACGGTCCGCGGAGCGAGCGGTTCCGGTTCGCAGCGGCTCTACGGCTTCCGGGACATCCTCGTCCTCAAGCTCGTGAAGAGCCTTCTCGACACCGGCATCTCGCTGCAGCAGATCCGCACGGCCGTGGACGAGCTCCGCCGCGCCGGCATCCGTGACCTCGCAGGCACCACGCTCATGAGCGATGGAGCCTCGGTCTACCTGTGTACCTCGAACGACGAGGTCATCGACCTCGTCAGCCGTGGTCAGGGAGTGTTCGGCATCGCCGTCGGCAAGGTGCTCCGAGAGGTCGAGTCGACGCTCGTCGCCTTCGATGCGACCGCTCCCGACCCCGTCGACGAACTGTCGGCGCGTCGCACCAAGCGCACCGCCTGACCTCTCGCGTCATACAGAAAACGGCCGTCCTCGAAGAGGATGGCCGTTTCGCTGTGTGCGTCCGAGAGCGTCAGCTCTGCTGACCGCTCTCGGGGACGGCGATGCGTCCGGTGCGGATGATCCGGTCGAGCAGCTGGTCGAAGTCGGCCGCGAGCTCCTGCGCGGAATCTCCCGGCCAGATGTGCAGCGGCTTGGCGGCACCCTGCGCCTGCTGCAGCGAGGTGCGCTCCGGCAGCTGCGGGGAGAGCACGAGGGGCCCGAACATGTCGCGCAGCTCCTTGATGCGGAACTGGTGCTCGATGGACTGGGGGCGCACGCGGTTCACGACGATGCCGAGAGGCTGCAGACGAGGCGAGAGGCCGCGGCGGATCTCCTCGATCGCGCGAAGGGCACGGTCGGCCGCGGCGACGGAGAACAGGCCGGGTTCGGTGACGACCATGACGCGGTCACTCGCCGCCCATGCGGTGCGGGTCAACGCGTTCAGAGACGGTGCGCAGTCGACGAGCACGAGGTCGTAGTCGGCCTCGACGGATGCGAGCGCCTCTTCGAGCTTCCACACGTCGCGCACGCTCGGGTGCGGACCGTCGAAGTTGATCGCGGAGGGGCTGCCGATGAGGACATCGATCGTTCCGGGGTGCACCTTCGCCCAGCCGCTGGAGGTGATCGCCTGACGGACGACCTTCTCCTTCGGGTTCGCCAGGACGTCGGCGATGTTGAGACGTCCGGCCACCTGGATGTCCATCCCGGTGGAGACGTCGGACTGCGGGTCGAGGTCGACGACGAGAGTCCGGACTCCTCGGGCGAAAGCCGCTGAGGCCAGCCCGAGTGTCACGGTCGTCTTGCCGACGCCTCCCTTGAGAGAGCTGACGCTGAGTACGTGCACGGACACCACGTTACCTTCCCCTAGGCTGGGGGAACACTCAGCCCCGCCCCATGCGCATCGAAAACGCTGCGCATCGAGCTCCCAGAGGTGTGCATGTTCCAGAAGATCCTTGTGGCGAATCGCGGCGAGATCGCGATCCGTGCCTTCCGTGCGGCGGTCGAGGTGGGGGCGCGCACCGTCGCGGTGTTCCCACATGAAGACCGCGGCTCCGTGCACCGGCTCAAGGCCGATGAGGCCTACGAGATCGGCGAGCGCGGGCATCCTGTGCGCGCATACCTGAACGTCGACGAGATCATCCGCGTCGCGCTCGAGTCCGGTGCGGATGCGATCTACCCCGGTTACGGGTTCCTCTCCGAGAACCCGGAGCTCGCGGAGAAGGCCGCAGCGAACGGCATCGTGTTCATCGGACCTCCTGCCCACGTTCTCGAGATGGCCGGCAACAAGGTCGAGGCGAAGCGTCACGCGATCGAGGCCGGGGTCCCCGTCCTCCGCTCCACCGAGGCATCGGACGACGTCGAGGCTCTGGTGGCGCAGGCCGAGGACATCGGATTCCCGCTGTTCGCCAAGGCCGTGGCCGGCGGCGGAGGGCGCGGGATGCGTCGGGTCGAGACCGCAGGCGACCTCGCTCCCGCTCTCGCCGAGGCGATGCGGGAAGCCGCGAGCGCCTTCGGCGACGCACGGATGTTCCTCGAGCAGGCGGTCGTTCGCCCTCGGCACATCGAGGTGCAGATCCTCGCCGACAAGACCGGCGAGACCGTGCACCTCTTCGAGCGTGACTGCTCGGTGCAGCGACGCCACCAGAAGGTGGTGGAGATCGCTCCGGCGCCGAACCTCGACGACAGTGTGCGCACTGCCCTGCACGGGTACGCTGTCGCCTTCGCCCGCTCCATCGGCTACGAGAACGCCGGAACGGTCGAGTTCCTGCTCGAGACGGCGGGGGAGCGCACCGGTGAGGTCGTCTTCATCGAGATGAATCCGCGCATCCAGGTCGAGCACACGGTCACGGAAGAGGTGACCGATGTCGACCTGGTGCAGAGCCAGATGCGGATCGCCTCCGGCCAGAGCCTCGCCGACCTCGGCCTGCAGCAGGAGAACCTGCATCTGCGCGGCGCGGCACTGCAGTGCCGCATCACCACGGAGGACCCGACGCAGGGATTCCGCCCCGATACCGGCAAGATCACCACGTACCGTTCTCCCGGCGGTGCCGGCATCCGCCTCGACGGCGGCACGGTCCACCAGGGGGCCCAGATCAGCCCCCACTTCGACTCCATGCTGGCCAAGCTCACCTGCCGTGGGCGCGACTTCCCGGCCGCCGTCGCTCGCGCACGTCGTGCTCTCGCGGAGTTCCGCATCCGCGGCGTCTCGACGAACATCCCGTTCCTCCAGGCGCTCCTGGAAGATGAGGCCTTCATCGCGGGCGACGTCAGCACGTCGTTCATCGACGAACGCCCCGAGCTGCTGCGCGGCCGCGTCTCGAAGGACCGCGGGACGAAGCTCCTCAACTGGCTGGTCGACGTCACGGTGAACAAGCCGCACGGCGTCCACCCCGGCGTCGTCGACGCGGTCACCAAGCTGCCTGCCGTCGACCTGACTTCCGAGCCGGCGCCGGGTTCGCGCCAGCGCCTGCTCGAACTGGGACCTGAGGGCTTCGCCCGCAGCCTCCGTGCGCAGACAGCCCTGGCGGTGACCGACACCACGTTCCGCGACGCGCACCAGTCGCTCCTGGCCACACGTGTGCGCACCAAGGACCTGGTCGCCGCGGCGCCGTACCTGGCGAGGCTCACTCCCGGTCTGCTCTCGGTCGAGGCATGGGGCGGTGCCACCTACGACGTCGCGCTGCGCTTCCTCGGTGAGGACCCCTGGGAGCGCCTCGACAAACTCCGTGCGGCGCTGCCCAACGTGGCGATCCAGATGCTGCTGCGCGGTCGCAACACGGTCGGCTACACGCCGTACCCCACGGCTGTGACCGAGGCATTCGTCGCGGAGGCCGCTGCCAGTGGCGTCGACATCTTCCGCATCTTCGACGCGCTCAACGACGTGGAGCAGATGCGTCCGGCGATCGAGGCGGTCCGCAACACGGGGACCGCCGTCGCCGAAGTGGCGCTCTGCTACACCGGCGATCTGCTGGATCCGGCGGAAGACCTCTACACCCTCGACTACTACCTGGGCCTCGCGGACCAGATCGTCGACGCGGGGGCGCACATCATCGCGATCAAGGACATGGCGGGTCTGCTGCGTCCGGCCGCCGCCGCCAAGCTGGTCACGGCACTGCGCGAGCGATTCGACCTTCCTGTCCATCTGCACACGCATGACACCCCCGGCGGTCAGCTCGCGACGCTCCTCGCGGCCAGTGCCGCCGGCGTCGATGCCGTGGACGCCGCGTCTGCGCCGCTCTCGGGAACCACGAGCCAGCCGTCGCTGTCGTCTCTCGTCGCCGCGCTCGCGCACACCGAGCGCGACAGCGGGATCTCGCTCGACGCCGTCTCGGATCTCGAGCCCTACTGGGAGGCGGTCCGTCGCCAGTACGCGCCGTTCGAGTCGGGTCTTCCCGGCCCCACCGGGCGCGTCTACCACCACGAGATCCCCGGCGGTCAGCTGTCGAACCTGCGACAGCAGGCGAAGGCGCTCGGCCTCGCCGACGACTTCGAACTCATCGAGGACATGTACGCCGCGGCCGACCGCATCCTCGGTCGCGTGCCCAAGGTGACGCCGTCGTCGAAGGTCGTCGGCGATCTCGCCCTCCACCTCGCGGCCGTGAAGGCCGACCCTGCCGACTTCGAGGCGAACCCCGAGAAGTACGACGTTCCGGACTCCGTCGTCGGCTTCATGGCGGGCGAGCTCGGCGACCTGCCCGGGGGATGGCCGGAGCCCTTCCGCACCAAGGTCCTCGCCGGGCGCTCCGTGCGCACCGGCCTCACCGCGATCACGGCAGACGACGAAGCAGCACTCGCCGGAACCAGCGCCGAGCGGCGGACACGCCTCAACACGCTGCTGTTCCCCGCGCCCACCGCGGAGTTCGCCGAGCGTCGGGAACTGTTCGGCGACCTCTCGGTGCTCGACACCAGTGACTACCTCTACGGTCTCGTCGCGGGACAGGAGCACCAGATCGAGATCGATCGCGGTGTGCGCCTGTACGTCGGGCTCGAAGCCATCGGCGATGCCGACGACAAGGGCATGCGCACCGTCATGACGACTCTGAACGGGCAGCTGCGCCCGGTGTTCGTCCGCGACCGTTCGATCAAGGTCGACGCTCTCGAGGTCGAGAAGGCCGACACCTCCGTTCCGGGTCAGGTGGCCGCTCCGTTCTCCGGTGTCGTCACTCTGAAGGCCGAGGTCGGGGCCACTGTCCGGGCCGGCGAACCCGTCGCATCCATCGAGGCGATGAAGATGGAGGCGGCCATCACCGCCCCCGTCGACGGCGTCATCGAGCGGCACGCGATCGCCGAGACCCAGCAGGTGGATGCAGGAGATCTTTTGGTCGTGATCCGCCCGGCGCACTAATCTTGTGCGGGCGAGGGCCGCGCATTCGTGTGCACCCGAGGCCCGCGCAGGCTTGGAGCGACATCGTGACACCGAAGAACACCACTGACCCCGAGGAGAACTCGCTGGGGGTGCTCGACGAAGCCGCGTCTCTCGACACGGCAGTGATCGGCATCCTCGGCGGGACGGCCCAGGTCAGCGTGACCCTGCCCAGGAGCGACGACGACGATGACCTCGCCGACGACGGTGTGGTCGACGGCGAGGTCATCGGCGACCTCGTGATCGATCCGCCCCCCGCCGTGGGATCGACGACGAAGACGAAGTCGCTTCCGAAAGCACCCCGTCCCGACCCCGTGCCCGCAGCCGCAGCCGCCGTCGCGCAGGATGCGGAGCCGGACGAAGCGCAGGTCGTCGAGGCGGCGTCAGAGGTCGAGCCTCCTGCGGAACCGGCTGTCGTCACGGGCGTGATCGACGAGCCGCTCGTCATCGAACCGATCGTGATCGAGGTGACGGCACTCGAATCGGCCCCCGTCGCGGATGCCGTCGTCGATGCGGTCGTCGTCGATGACCAGGTGTCCGAGACGATCGCCGACGATCGAGACACCGCCGACCAGCACGCAGCGGAGGAAGTCGCCGCCGCCCAGTTCCTCGCCAAAGCTCGGTCCGAGATCGAGACGGCTCCGCCGGCACCGGCATCCGCCGTGCAGGCGGCCACCGAGAAGGAGACCACCGTGTCCACTCCTGAAGAGAGGTCCGTCGTACCGCAGCCCGCTCGGGCGGCAGCGCGAGCGGATGTGACGCTGACCTCGAAGCGCCTGGACGATCTGGGCGAGTCCTCGCGCGAGTCCGCCGATCTGCTCACCGCCGACCGGCTGCTCGACCCGCACCGCATCACGAAGCCGGAGCCCGAGGGGGCATGGAGTCATTTCCTCTACGCCGTCTCCGGTCGGCGCATCAACATCGGCGACGGTCGCCGTGCGCGGGAGCGGAAGGCGCTCTCGGCGAGGATCGCGGCGCCACTGGCCGGGGGAGCGCGGTTCGTCCCCGTGCTGTCCCGCAAGGGCGGGGTGGGCAAGACGACGATCACCGCGCTGCTGGGCATGGCTCTCGCCGACGCCCGCGAGGATCGTGTGATCGCGGTCGACGCCAACCCCGACCGCGGAACGCTCGCGGAGCGCATCGTGCGCCCGCACCACAGCAAGTCCGTGCGCGATCTCGTCCGGATCCACGACGACGTCAAGGGATACCACGACATCTCCGCGATCGTGGCCCGGGATGCGACCCGCCTCGACGTCCTCGCCTCCGATGCCGACCCTCGCATCGCCGAGGCCTTCAGCGACAGCGACTACCGGGATGTTGCCGGCGTCGCCGCACACTACTACTCGCTCGTCCTCACCGACACGGGCACGGGCATCGTGCACTCGGTGATGTCGGCGACTCTCGATCTCGCCGATCAGATCGTCATCGTCTCCGGTCTCAGCGTCGACGAAGCCCGGCTCGCCTCCGAGACGCTCACGTGGTTGGAGACCAACGGGTATGAGGAGCAGGCGCGCGAGGCGATCGTCGTCCTCAACCAGTCGACGCCGGGGACGCCGCTCGTGCGCCTGAACGAGTTGCAGGCGCACTTCGCCACTCGGGCGCGGAGCGTCGTCCGCGTGCCCTATGACCCGCAGATCGCCGGGGGAGGGACCATCGTGTTCGCGAATCTCCTGCCGGAGACGCGGATCGCAGCCCGTGAACTCGCCGCGCTGCTCGTCGAGGGCCTGCGGGCCAAGGCCGCCTGATGGCCGTCCGCGAGATCCGCATCTTCGGAGACCCCGTCCTGCGGGCGGTCTGTGCGCCGGTCGAGGAGATCGATGACGGAGTGCGTGCGCTGGTGGCAGACCTGGTCGACACCGTGGAGCTGCCCGGTCGCGCCGGAGTCGCTGCGCCCCAGATCGGTGTCGCTCTGCGCGCCTTCAGCTACAACATCGACGGCGACATCGGCTACGTGATCAACCCGGTCCTGACCGAGGTGCGCGGAGAGCCCGAGCCGACGGGGGAGGGCTGCCTCTCAGTCCCCGGACTCTGGCACGACGCGCAGCGTCATCCCTGGGCTCGTGTCGAGGGGATCGACCTCGATGGCAACCTCGTCGTCCTCGAGGGCGACGGCCTGCTCGCACAGGCGCTGCAGCACGAGACCGATCACCTCGACGGCAAGCTCTTCCTGACCCGTCTCGATCCGCAGACGCGCAAGGTCGCCATGCGTGAGGTGCGCGAAAGCGCCTGGTTCTGATCCTCAGCGCATGAAGAAGGGCCCCGCAGCTGCGGGGCCCTTCTTCGATCTAGGCGCGTCAGCCGCCGATCGGGACGTTCGTCGTCGCGACGGGCTCGTCGTAGATCGCGGCGATCTCGTCGGCGAAGTCGTTCATGATGATGTTCCGCTTGATCGAGAGCTTCGGGGTCAGATGTCCGGAGGCCTCTGTCCATTCGGAGTCGAGGATCGTGAACTTGCGGATCGACTCCGCACGCGAGACGCGAGCATTCGCGGCATCGACGGCACGCTGCACTTCGGCGCGCACACCCTCGTTCTTGGAGGCGTCGACGAGCGACATCTTCGCGTCGAGGCCATTGTTCGCCAGCCACGTCGGGAGCATCTCGGGGTCGAGCGTCACGAGCGCCGAGATGAACGGACGCTGATCGCCGACGACGACCACCTGGCCGATGATCGGGTTCGCGCGGATCGGGTCCTCGAGCGCCGCGGGGGCGACGTTCTTGCCGCCGGCCGTGACGATGATCTCCTTCTTGCGCCCCGTGATCGTCAGGAAGCCCTCGGAGTCGAAGCTGCCGATGTCGCCGGTGTGGAACCAGCCGCCTTCGCTGAAGGCCTCAGCTGTCGCCTCGGGGTTGTTCCAGTACTCCTTGAACACGTTGATGCCGCGGACCTCGATCTCGCCATCGTCTGCGAGACGCACGCCGACGCCGGGGAGCGCGGGACCGACGGTGCCGATCTTCGACTTGTCGGCCAGGTTCACGGTGGCGGGAGCGGTGGTCTCGGTCAGGCCGTAGCCCTCAAGGATCACCACGCCGAGGCTGTGGAAGAAGTGCCCGAGCCGCGAGCCGAGGGGAGCGGAGCCCGAGACGGCGTAGACGACGTTGCCACCCATGGCCTCGCGGAGCTTGCTGTAGACGAGCTTGTTGAACAGGGCGAACTTGAGCTTCATCCCGAAGGGGATCGGCTTGCCCGCCTCGAGCAGCTTGGAATGCTCGATGGCGACATCGGCCGCGGCGCGGAAGATCTTGCCCTTGCCGCCGGCCTCGGCCTTCTGCTCCGCGGAGTTGTAGACCTTCTCGAACACGCGGGGGACCGCGAGGAGGAAGGTGGGCTTGAACGATCCGAGTGCCGGCAGGAGCTGGCGGGTGTCGGGCTGGTGGCCCGTGCGCACTCCCGCGTGGACGTCGAGGATCGAGATGAACCGGGCGAACACGTGCGCGGTCGTGATGAAGAGGAGAGTGGAGGCTCCGGGCGTCTGGACGACCTCATCAAGGGCCTTGGCCGAGTTGCGGGACAACTCGACGAAGTTGCTGTGCGTGAGCACGCATCCCTTCGGGCGCCCGGTGGAGCCCGACGTGTAGATGAGGGTCGCGATGTCGGAGCCGACCGCCAGACTGCGCCGGCGCTCGATCTCGGCGTCGGTCACCGAGGCGCCCTGTGCGGTCAGGGTGTCGATGGCTCCGAGGTGCAGCTGCCACACCTCACGGATCAGGGGAAGGTCGCCGCGGACCTCGTCGACACGGGCGAAATGCTCCGGCGACTCCACCAAGAGCGCGATCGCTCCGGAATCCTCGAGGATCCACTGGATCTGGGAGGGCGAACTGGTCTCGTAGATCGGCACCATCACGGCACCGGCGTAGAAGAGCGCGAAGTCGACGAGCGTCCATTCGTACGTGGTGCGTGCGAGGAAGCCGACCTTCTCGCCAGGCCGGATGCCCGCAGCGGCGAAGCCCTTCGCGAGCGCGATCACGGCCGTCTGGAAGTCCGCGGCGGAGATGTCGCGCCAGCCGTCTCCCTCGGGGACCGAGAACAGCGCACGATCAGGAGTGGCTTCGACACGCTTCACCAGAAGGTCGGCGACGTTCGCGTCGGGATCGGCGGGGACGATCGCAGGGACTTCAAACTGGACCACGGCAGCTCCTTCGGTACCGGTCGGGCACGGACTTGGCTACGAGTCTAGGGCATGGAACCGAGTCGCGCCTTGGGTGAAACTGGGTCGCTCGCGGGCTCGACGCCGGAAGAGGCTTCCGACAGACGCCGGGCGCGGCGCTAGACTTCACCACGATGTTCTACTGGCTGATGAAGTACGTGGTGATCGGCCCCGTGGTCAAGGCGGTATTCCGCCCCTGGATCGTGGGGCGGAACAACGTGCCCGCGAACGGCGCGGCGATCCTCGCGAGCAATCACCTCTCCTTCGCCGATTCGATCTTCCTTCCCCTGGTGATCGACAGGTCGATGTCCTTCCTCGCGAAGAGCGACTACTTCACCGGTCGCGGCATCAAAGGCTGGGCGACGAAGTTCTTCATGAAGGCCACAGGGCAGATCCCCATCGACAGATCGGGTGGCAAGGCCTCCGAGGCCTCGCTGAACACGGGGCTCCAGGTTCTCGGCGGAGGCGACCTGCTCGGGATCTACCCCGAGGGCACGCGCAGCCCGGACGGCAAGCTCTACCGAGGGCGCACCGGCATCGCCAGGATGGCGCTCGAGGCGAAGGTCCCTGTCGTGCCGGTGATCATGGTCGACACCGACACGGCGATGCCCATCGGTCGGCGGCTGCCGCGCATCGTGCGCGTCGGCATCGTGATCGGGGAGCCTCTCGACTTCTCCCGTTACGCGGGGATGGAGAACGATCGCTACATCCTGCGATCGGTCACCGATGAGATCATGGTGGCCCTGCAGAGGCTCGGTGAGCAGAAGTACGAAGACGTCTACGCCTCGACGGTCAAGGAGCGGCTCCCGAGTCGCGTCACATAGGCCTCGCGCGGATCTGGGCGGCACCAGCGACCACTAGGCTGGAACGCATGCTCCCGCACCACATCGAAGCCCTTGATGCATGGCGCTCGCTTCCCATCAAGCAGCAGCCGCAGTGGCCCGACGCGGACCGCGTCGCCGACGTCTCCCAGCAGATCGCGACCCTTCCGCCTCTGGTCTTCGCCGGCGAGGTCGACAACCTTCGCGACCGGCTCGCGCGCGCCGCATCCGGTCAGGCATTCCTGCTCCAGGGTGGCGACTGTGCCGAGACCTTCGCAGGGGCGACCGCCGAACAGATCCGCAACCGCATCAAGACGGTGCTGCAGATGGCCGTCGTGCTGACCTACGGCGCCTCGATGCCCATCGTCAAGATGGGCCGCATGGCGGGACAGTTCGCGAAGCCGCGTTCGAGCGACTCCGAGACCCGTGGCGATGTCACGCTGCCGGCTTACCGCGGCGACATCGTGAACGGCTACGACTTCACCGAGGGGTCCCGCACGGCCGACCCCGGTCGCCTGCTCCAGGGCTACCACACGGCGGCGTCCACGCTGAACCTGATCCGCGCGTTCACGCAGGGTGGTTTCGCCGACCTCCGCGAGGTGCACTCGTGGAACAAGGGCTTCGCGCAGAACCCGGCCAATCAGCGCTACGAGCGCATGGCCGCCGAGATCGACCGCGCGATCAAGTTCATGGAGGCCGCGGGCGCGGACTTCGACGAGCTGAAGCGCGTCGAGTTCTTCACCGGGCACGAGGGCCTGCTCATGGACTACGAGCGCCCGATGACGCGTATCGACTCGCGTACGGACACCCCGTACAACACGTCTGCGCACTTCCTCTGGATCGGAGAGCGCACGCGCGAGCTCGACGGCGCGCACGTCGACTACTTCTCCAAGATCCGCAATCCCATCGGCGTGAAGCTCGGACCGACCACGTCGCCGGACACCGCCCTCGCTCTGATCGACAAGCTGGATCCCGAGCGCGAGCCCGGCCGACTGACGTTCATCACCCGCATGGGAGCGGGCAAGATCCGCGATGCTCTTCCGCCCCTGCTCGAAGCAGTTCGCGACTCCGGTGCGCAGCCCCTGTGGGTCACCGACCCGATGCACGGCAACGGCATCACCACGCCGACCGGCTACAAGACTCGTCGCTTCGACGACGTGGTCGACGAGGTGCGAGGGTTCTTCGAAGCGCACCGTGCCGTGGGGACGTTCCCCGGCGGCATCCACGTCGAGCTCACCGGTGACGACGTCACCGAGTGCCTCGGCGGGTCGGAGCGGATCGACGAAGCGGCCCTGGCCACGCGCTACGAGAGCCTGTGCGACCCGCGACTGAACCACATGCAGTCTCTGGAGCTCGCCTTCCTCGTCGCTGAGGAGCTCGAGAAGCGCTGACGCTCCCGTCGCGAAGACGAAAGAAGCCGCCCTCCCGGAATCATCGGGGAGGGCGGCTTCCTTCGTCGGTGGGTTCGTGCTCTTGCAGCAACCGACGCGGGAGCGCTCAGCCGCTCAGCTGGATCGAGAGGTTCACGGTGCCGCCGCGGGGGAGGGACTTGTCCGTACCAGGATCCTGGCCGGTGACTCTCGCCATCTCGGCGAAGCCCGGCAGATCGCCCCAGGCGGCGTAGGTCGATTTGAACCCCTTGTCGGCGAGGATCTTCTTGGCCTCGTTCAGGGTCTTCCCCGAGACGTCGGGCACGGGGAATAGCTCCGGCCCCTTCGAGACGATGAGCTGCACGTTGTCGCCGGGCCGCCAGTTGCCTTCTTCCGCACGGTCGGCCACACCGATGACGACATCCTTGGCGACGCTGTCGCTGAACGTGTACTGCGGCTCGGCGGTGACGGTGAGGCCCTTGTCCGAGAGGGTGGAGGTCGCCTCGCCGATCGACATGCCCGCGACATCGGGGAACTCGCCGGCCGAGACGTACAGCTCCACCGTGTCGTCTTCGAAGACCTCGCAGCCGTCGCCGCAGATGTATGCCTCTCCGCCGGCTCTCGGGGTGACATAGGCGTTGATGACGATGCCGGCGTCGGCGTCGGAGAACAGCATCAGCGACGTGTCCGTGACGTTGACGTTGAGGCCGTCGAGGTAGTCGCGGGCGTCTTGCTCGGCGCGTCCGTTCAGGGGGTCGAGAGTGTGCGCGGCGGGTCCTGCAGAGACGATCACCGTGACCGAGGCACCCTTGTCGAGTCGCGAACCCTCGGCAGGGTCGGTCTCGATCACGGTCCCGGCGGGGATGTCGATGGAGAACTCGTCCTTCTGCGCGGGGACGAAGCCGGCCTCGGTCAGCGTGGAGGCGGCCGCGTCGTAGGTGCCTCCTGCAACGGCAGGCACCGCGATCAGCGAGCCGGGGCCGGAACCGAACCACCAGCCCACACCACCGGCGAGCACCGCCAGCAGGAGCACGAGAGTGAGGAGGAACGCTCCGCGCGCGCGGCGCTTGGACGCGCGTCGCCGCAGGAGGGTCGCATTGTCGAGCGCGGCGGGGACGGGAGCCGTGGGGTCGGCGATCACCATGGTTCCCGGCATCACCTTGGTGAGGTCGCCGGAGTCGCCGTGGCTGTGCTGCGCAGCCGTGGCTCTGGCCGCCGTCGGGGTGACGCCGAGGTCGCGTTCGATCTCCCGCAGGCGCTCGAGCATCTGCTGAGCGTCGTCTGGTCGGTCGTCCGGGGACTTCTCCGTTGCCCAGAGCACGAGCTCGTCGAGCTGCTCCGGCACGGCGGGGTTACGAACGCTCGGCCGCGGGACAGACTCCGTGGCGTGCTGGAAGGCGATCTGCATCGGCTGCTCGCCCTTGTAGGGCTGCTCACCGACCAGCATCTCGTACAGCATGATGCCGAGCGCGTAGATGTCGCTGCGGGCGTCGGCGGTGCCTCGGGTGACGAGTTCGGGGGCGAGGTAGGCGATCGTCCCCAGCAGCTGCTGTCCGGTCGCGGTGTTCGCGGTCGTCGCTCGTGCGAGTCCGAAGTCGCCGATCTTGATGCGGCCGTCCTCCGCGAGGAGGACGTTCTCCGGCTTCACGTCGCGATGCACGATTCCGGCGCGGTGTGCGGCCGAGAGCCCGGCCAGGATCGCGTCCATGATCGTGATGGTCTGCGGGAGCGTGAGGCGCTTCTGTTCTCGGAGGAGCTCGCGCAGCGTGATTCCGGGCAGGTACTCCATGACGAGGTACGCCAGCTCGCCGTCCTGCCCCTGATCGAACACGTTGACGACGTGCGGATCCGCCAGGCGGGCCGCGGCCCTCGCCTCCTGGATGAAGCGGCTCTGGAAGGCCGAGTCGTCGCTGAGGTGCGCGTGCATCACCTTGAGGGCGATGCGCCGTTCGAGACGGAGGTCGGTCGCGACATAGACCGTCGCCATGCCTCCGCGGGCGATGCGGGCGCGCACACGATAGCGGCCGTCGACAAGCCGCCCGATGAGGGGGTCGGCTTGCTGATTGGTCGTCACGTCAGAATTCTATGGAGAACTGCCTGAAAGACAGGGGAGCGCCTCACCCCTCGGGCCTGCGGGTTTTCCCGGATGTCGTCAGCTGTAGAGAGCGAGCCAGGCATATGCTTGAGCCTCCCACTGGCCGTACCTGTCCGGATACGCCGAGATCTGCACCGCCTGCGCCGCCGCTGTGAACGGCATGCTGTCCCAGCCGGGGATGTCCAGGAGCCCGCGGGTCGCCTGTCCGTTCGGGTCGCTCTGACCGCCGTAGAACACGCGTGTGCTCCGGTCCGCGTCCATGATCTGCGCCGGGGTTCCCCACCCTGTGCTCGGACGCTGCTGGAAGATGCCGAGCGAATCGCGGTCGCCCCAGTCGAGGTTGCGCAGCCCCGACTCGACCATCCCGGTCGCGAGGGCGATGGCGATGGCCCGGTCGTTGACGCCGATCTCGCGACCGATGCGGATGATGAGCGCCGCGTTCGCCGCTTGCTCCGCGGAGAGCGTCGTCGCCTGCTGTCCGCCCGTGGAGGCGGGAGCAGTCGTCGCGGGGGCGGGGGTCGGCGCCCCCTGCAGAGAGAGCGTCTGGCCGGGATAGATGATCGACGAGGGGCCGAGCCCGTTGGCGGCATACAGCGTCTGGGTCGTCGTGCCGTATCTCTGCGCGATGCCGAACAGGGTGTCTCCTGCGGCGACGGTGTGCGTGGCGGCGGATGCCGGAGCAGGGGTCTGAGCCGGAGCAACTGCCGGTGGGGCCGCCGCACTGCTCCCGGAGACGACGAGGCTCTGACCGGGGAAGATGATCGACGCGCGGTCGAGGCCGTTCGCCGAGAGCACGGCGTCGACGGTCGTGCCGTATCTCTGAGCGATGGCGTACACGGTGTCGCCGGCGACGACCTGGTGCGTGGCCGCGGCGGCGGGTGCTGGAGCGGCGGCGGGGGCTGCGACCGCTCCGGGGTGGAGCGTCAGACTCTGGCCGGGGTGGATCACGGAGCGCCAGGAGAGGCCGTTCCAGGTGAGGACGTCGACGGTGCGCAGCCCGAAGCGCGTCGCGATCGCCGAGACCGTGTCACCTGGTTGGACGACGTAGCTCGGTGGTGCCGCTTCGGAGGGAGCCACCCGTACGGGGAGGAGGCGCTCGCGTTCGACCGTGGCGGTGCCCACGGGGGAAGCCGCGCTGGCCGGTGCGGCGGTGAGCGTGGTCGCGAGGGCGCCGAGCACGGCCGCAGGCACTCCGATCTGCAGGTGTCGCGTTCGACGCGTGGCGGTCTTGAATGTCAAGGCTTGCCCCCTTTTCGAGTTTTTCACGCTGACACGGATGTAAACAGAAGTCAACTGAAGTGACGCAAGTGAAGGATGTGACTGGAGGGTCGACATGCGACGGTCACGCAGAGGTGAGATAGTGGGCAACGTGTCTGAGAACGTTGCTGGAACCCCTGCCGCTGCCGCCATCGAGTGGTTGACGATGCCCGACCTCGTCGAGGTGCTCGACGAGCCCCTCGGCCGTGTGCGCCGTCTGATCGACGAGCACTACCTGGTCGGATCCACTCGCAGCGGAGTCTTCGCGGTGCCGTCGGTGTTCATCGTCGATGGACACCCGCTGAGTTCTCTGCGCGGAACGGTGATCGTCCTGCAGGATGCCGGCTTCACGGACGACGAGCTGATCGACTGGCTCCTCGCCGACGAGGAGAGCCTCGGTCGCTCGCCGATCGACGCCCTGCTGGCCGGGCACAAGAGCGCGGTCCGACGCCTCGCTCGTACCCTCGCCTGACCGCAGGATCGCTCAGGAGGAACGCACCGTCGCCGCCCGCGCGAGCTCGCGCAGTTCGCCGACGGCCGCGTTGTCGAGCCGGGCGCCCGATAGTGCGCGATCAGCCTCGCGCGCATAGTCGGCGATCATCGCCTCGACCTGTTCCAGCGCGCCGGAATCGGTGATGGTCGCCTGCAGGAACGACACCTGCTGCGGCGTCAGTTCCGTGTCTCCGAGCATCTCGTCCAGGAGATTGCGCGCGGAAGCGTCGAGGGTCTGCCGGGTGAGGGCGATCAGTACTGTGCGCTTGCCCTCGCGCAGATCGTCTCCGGCCGGTTTCCCCGTGACGGATGCGTCGCCGAACACGCCGAGCACGTCGTCCCGGAGCTGGAAGGCCATGCCGACCGGGTGCCCGAAGCGGCGCAGCGCCGCCATCTGATCCGCGTCGGCCCCGCCGAAGGCTCCTCCGAGGACCAGCGGCTGCTCGATGCTGTACCTGGCGGACTTGAGCGATGCCACACGAAGAGCCCGTTCCGCATGGAGGCCGCCGTCGTTGACGCTCCACGCCGATTCCTCGGCGATGTCGAGGAACTGACCGGTGGTGACGTCTCTTCGCATCCTGGCGTACTCGGAACGCACGGTGAGTGCCTGAGGCTGCCTCTCCAGCGCCGACTCCAGCAGGTCATCGCTCCACGCGACCAGGAGATCTCCCAGGAGGATGGCGGATGCCCGACCGAACGCCT
The DNA here is from genome assembly GCF_001425645.1 of Microbacterium sp. Root322. Taxonomy (NCBI): domain Bacteria; kingdom Bacillati; phylum Actinomycetota; class Actinomycetes; order Micrococcales; family Microbacteriaceae; genus Microbacterium; species Microbacterium sp. Root322. The sequence continues at coordinate 81,070 of NZ_LMCS01000001.1, forward strand.
CCGCATCTCCCGACCATCCGGCGGCGCGGTGCGATGCCTCGAGCGCACGGTGCGCTGCGGGGCGACCACGGCGGGTGTCGGAGTTGTCGATCAGATCGTCGTGGACGAGCGCGGCCGACTGGAAGATCTCCAGTGCGGTGCAGATGTCCCACAGAGCATCGGACTCCGTCGCGTCTCGGTCGTGGAACCTGGCCACGGCGCGCCAACCTGCATGGCAGAACCGCGCACGAAGCCGCTTGCCTCCGTCCAGCGTGGCGGCGGCGGCGGAGAGGAAGGATGCCGCATCGGGGCCGTACTCCATCGCTTCGTCACGCATCCGCGCGAGGAAGCGGTCGAGATGTGCGGCGACGGCGTCGGGTACAGGGGAGGAGGACGACACGACTCCCAGCATACGTAAAGCAAGGGGACGCCGAACTGCTAGCCCCGGACGCCTGGTCGCGCGTAGAATGAAAGGCACGATACCCGAGGGGGACGAAATGCCACTCTCCGAACAGGAGCAGCGTCTGCTCGACGAGATGGAACGCCATCTCCTTCACAACGATGCCGACGTGGTGACCGCGCCGTCCGGCGATCGAGCATTGAGCTACCGAAATCTCGTCTACGGTGCACTCCTCCTGCTCGCCGGCGTCGGCGGCCTGGTCGCCGGAGTGATCCTCAGCGGCGTCTGGGGCATCGTCGTCGGCGTCGTCGGTTTCGCCGCGATGCTCGCCGGTGTCATGGTCGCCGTCACTCCCGTGAGGCGAGCGAGCGCGGCTGAGCCCCGAGAGCGTTCCGCTCCCAAGCGGCAGGAATCCGCCTCGTTCATGGATCGAATGAACGACCGGTGGGATCGCCGCCAGGACGGTCACTGACCGACCTCGATACTTCACGACAGAAGCCCGGATGCTGAGCATCCGGGCTTCTGCCGTTAACCCCCGCGGGGAACGGGCCATCTCGATGGGCGGGAAAACCCTCCACTAGCCCTCCACCTTCCTCCACCGCGTAATTCCGCGGCTCTTCAGCGCGCCGATCGTCATCGGCATGCGTTGCCTGCGGATTGGTCGTAGGTATGTGGAGGAAAGTGGAGTAAAGTGGGGCGCACCTCGAGTTGGCCGGACGCAGAGGGGGTGATGGCCGATGTTGCTGGGTACGCACTCACCGAAGCTGGACGACAAAGGACGGGTCATCCTTCCTGCGAAGTTCCGCGAAGACCTCGGCGGCGGCATCGTCGTCACCCGAGGCCAGGAGCGGTGCCTCTACGTGTTCAGCACGGCCGAGTTCGAGGCGATGCACGAGCGGATCCGTCAGGCCCCGCTCGCCAACAAGCAGGCGCGTGACTTCATGCGACTGTTCCTCTCCGGAGCCAGCGCGGAGATGCCAGACAGCCAGAACCGCATCACCATCCCGGCGCACCTGCGTCAGTACGCAGGCCTGCAGAAGGAACTCATCGTCACCGGAGTCGGCGCCCACGCCGAGATCTGGGATGCCGAGAGCTGGAACGCCTACCTCGCCGCCGGCGAGGAGACCTACTCCGACCTCGAGCAGGAGGTGATTCCGGGACTCTTCTGACCACGGCTGTGATGCCCCGCCGCTCCCGCCCCGACACACTTCCCCGGTGCCGGGTCGAGAAGCGGAGGGGGATCAGAGCCGAAGGTCACCCCGAGAAAGATCATGAACCTCCGAGACATACACACCCCCGTCCTGCTCGACCGCTGTGTCGAGCTGCTCGCTCCCGCCCTCCAGGCGGACGGAGCGGTGCTCGTCGATGCCACCCTCGGCATGGGAGGCCACTCCGAGGCACTCCTCGAACGCTTCCCGAACATCCGTCTGGTCGGACTCGACCGCGACACCGACGCGCTGCGCATCGCGGGGGAGAGGCTCGCTCGCTTCCGTGATCGCGTCACTCTCGTGCACACGGTGTACGACGAGATCGGGCTCCACGCGCAGGGAGCTTCGGGGATCCTGTTCGATCTCGGCGTCTCTTCCCTGCAACTCGACGAGGCCGAGCGCGGGTTCGCGTATTCGAAGGACGCCCCGCTCGACATGCGGATGGATCAGACGAAGGGTGTCACCGCCGCTGACGTGATCGCCACCTACAGCGAGGGCAACCTCCGCCGCATCTTCGAACGCTACGGCGAGGAGAAGCTCGCCGGCCGCTACGCCCGCTTCATCATCGACGCGCGTCAGAAGCAGCCGATCACGCGCTCCGGCGAGCTCGTCGAGATCCTGATCGCGGCGACGCCCGCAGCGGCGCAACGCGCCGGTCACCCGGCCAAGCGCGTGTTCCAGGCGCTGCGCATCGAGGTGAATGCGGAGCTCAACGTGCTCGCAGACGCGATTCCGTCGGCCATGGACGCGCTCGGCGTCGGAGGACGCATCGTCGTGATGTCGTACCAGTCGCTCGAAGATCGCCTCGTGAAGCAGGCGTTCGCCGCCGCTTCCTCCTCGACCGCACCCGCCGGGCTCCCGGTCGAGCTCCCCGAACATGCTCCGCGCTTCCGCATCCTGACCAAGGGCGCAGAACTCGCAGACGATGACGAGCGCGCGCGCAACCCGCGCGCGATCCCGGTGCGCCTGCGCGCCGCCGAGAAGCTGCGGGAGAGCGTATGAGCCTGAATGCCGTCGTCCGCAAACCGGTGCAGCCGGTCGCACCGGAGCGGACCCCGCAGCGGAAGCTGCAGCCGGTCACCCAGCCGGCCGTCCGTCGCAAGCCGAAGCTCGCCTACGCCCTCGTCGCACTCGGTGGAGCGCTCGCGATCGGTGCCGCGCAGATCGCACTGTCGCTCGCGATCACCCAGGACTCGTTCACCCTTGCCAGCCTCTCGTCGCAGCAGCGCGAATTGAACCTCAAGACCCAGGCGCTCCAGGAGGAGCTCACCGGCGTCAGCTCGCCGCAGGTACTGGCGGGCAATGCCGCCGGACTCGGCATGGTCGTGGCGGGCTCGCCGTCCTACCTGCGCCTCAGCGACGGAGCCGTCTTCGGCACCGGGGTCGGCGCCGACTGGACATCCACGGTCAACCCCGCCGGCGTCGGAGCCGTGAGCAACTCGCTCATCGTGGATCCGCCGCCGCCTCCCGCGGAGACCGAGGACGGGACGGCCACGACCGAGCAGCCGGCGCAGGAACTCCCGCCGTCGATCACCGACGGCCTCCCCAGCCCCACGACGCACTGACACCCACGATCGACGGAGAGATCCCATGACGACACGAGCCACCCGCGGACCGCGGCGACGCACCGTCGTCGCCCTCGCCGTGATCCTCTCGGTGCTGGTCGCCTTCGTGGTGCGGCTGGTCGATATCCAGGTGGTCAGCGCCGACGAGCACGTCTCCGAGTCGCTCGAGCATCTGGGCGCGAGCTCGGCCATCCCCGGGCAGCGCGGTTCGATCGTCGACGCCGACGGCACGGTCCTGGCGTCGAGCGTGATGGTCTACGACGCGCAGCTCAGCCCGCAGGTCATCATGCTGGTGGAGGAGAAGGACCCGAAGCTGCCCTGGGCCGAGGCCTCGGACAAGATCGCGGCCATCACCGGACAGACCGGCGAGGAGGTTCGCGCGTTGGTGTCGAACGCTCTCGCCGAGAACCCCAACAGCCAGTACGTGGCCCTCAAGCGCGGACTCAACACCGACCAGTTCATGAAGCTCAAGGCGCTGGGCGTCTCCTCCTACTTGAGCATGCCGCCACGCGAGACGCGGGTGTACCCGAACGGCGCGGTCGCCGGCAATATCCTCGGCTTCCTCGACAACTCGGGCGAGGCGCAAGCCGGCGTCGAGAAGCTGGACGACTCGTGCCTGGCTCCCATCGACGGGGAGGAGACATACCGCAAGGGCAAGGACGGCGTCGTGATCCCCGGGAGCGAGCGCACCATCGACGCCGTGAACGGCGGTTCCGTGCAACTGACCATCAACAGCGATCTCAACTGGTACCTGCAGCAGATGATCGCCGAAGAGGCCCAGATACAGGGCGCCAAGGGTGCCACGGCGACAGTTGTCGAGGTGAAGACGGGGAAGATCCGCGCCGCGGCCGAGTGGCCGGCGCTGGACCCGAACGACCTCGATGCCTCGACACCGGAGACCAGGGCGAGCCAGATCTTCCACCGCGACTTCGAGCCGGGATCGACCTTCAAGGCCGTCACCGCGGCTGCAGCCATCGAGGGCGCTGGTCTGACGCCCCTCAGCACGGTGAGCGCTTCCTCTCGCGAGAAGTTCCCGAACGGCGCCGTCGTCAACGACGCGTTCAGCCACCCCGCCTACAACTACACCCTCGCCGGTGGACTCATCGACTCGTCGAACGTCGCGCTGTCGAAGTTCGGCACCATGGTGAGCCCCGAGGTGCGGTACGACTACCTCGAGCGGTTCGGCGTCGGCGAGAAGACGCTCGACTTCCCGTCCGAGGTCGGGGGGATCCTGCACCCGGTCAGCGACTGGGACAACCAGTCGCTCTACACGACGACATTCGGGCAGTACTTCACCGTGACGGCCGCCCAGCTCGCCGGCGCCTACCAGGCGATCGCGAACGGCGGCGAGAAGATCGATCTCTCGCTCGTCGAGTCGTGCACCGGAGCCGACGGCACCGTCACCGAGGCGGCGGATCCGAAGCACGAGCAGATCATCCAGGAGCAGACGGCCGCCGAGCTCACCCGGATGCTCGAGAACGTCGCGGTGCAGGGCGGCAACGCCGAGCGCATCCAGGTTCCCGGCTACCGTGTGACCAGCAAGACCGGTACCGCGCAGGTCTCCGACGGGAACGGCGGCTACAAGGCCGGGGTCTACTACACCAGCATGGTGGGCTTCGCGCCGGTCGACGATCCGCAGTACGTCGTCGTGGTCACCCTAGACGAGCCGACTAAGGTTGTATCGTCCGCGGCCACCGCATCCGCCTTCCAGAAGGCGATGACGCAGGTGATGAAGACCTATCGCGTGATGCCGTCCTCTGTCCCGATGGACGAGCTCCTTCCCAAGTTCGGATAGTCGGCGAGAGCCGCGCATGGAGATGACATGATCGCCCTGACGCTCGCTGAGATCACCGCCGCTGTCGGCGGTGATCTGCGCGTGGCCGGAGAAGACACGACCGAGACCGTGGTCGACGGACTCGTCGACACCGATTCGCGCACTATGGGCCCCGGCTCGATCTTCGTGGCCAAGCCCGGAGCCGAGACCGACGGCCACCGCTTCGTCGGTGCCGCCGCCGAGGCAGGCGCCGTGCTGGCGATCGTCGAGCACCCCGTCGATGTCGCCGTCAGTCAGATCGTCGTACCGGATGCGGTCGCAGCTCTCGGCGCGCTCGCGAAGGAGGTCGTCGCGCGCGTCCGTGCCGGCGGAGACCTTCGCATCGTCGGCATCACCGGATCGAACGGCAAGACCACCACCAAGAACTTCCTCGCGCGCATCCTCGAAGCCGAGGGCGAGACCGTCGCCCCCGTGAAGTCGTTCAACAACGAGGTCGGCGCTCCCGTCACCATGCTCCGGGTCACCGAGAGCACCCGCTTCCTCGTGAGCGAGTTCGGAGCGGCGGCACCGGGGAGCATCGCTCACCTCGCAGGCCTCGTGGAGCCCGATGTCGCCGTCGTGCTGATGGTCGGCATGGCGCATGCCGGGGGATTCGGCGGGATCGAGGCGACGGCCAAGGCGAAGGCCGAACTCGTCGCCGCCGCCCGCGTGCCCGGAACCGCAGTGCTCAACATCGACGACGCCAGGGTCGCCGCCATGCGCGACCTCGCGGACTTCCGCGGACTGCGCACGGTCGGCTTCGGCCAGGGGCCCGCAGCCGACGTGCGCGCGCACGACATCCAGGTGTCTGCCTCCGGGACCGCATGCGTCGTCGAGGTCGACGGCGACCGACTGCCCCTGCGGCTCCGCGTGCTCGGGGCGCATCACGTCTCCAACGCCCTGGCCGCGATCGCCGCCGCGCACGTGCTCGGTGTCGCCCCCACCGACGCGGTCGCCCGCCTCGAGACGGTCGAGATCGCTGAGCGGTGGCGCATGCAGCCGCTGGGCAGCGACCGAGTACGGATCATCAACGACGCCTACAACGCCAGCCCCGACTCCATGTCGGCCGCCCTGCGCACCCTCGCGCAGATCACCGGCCCCGAGGAGCGCACGGTCGCGGTGCTCGGTGCCATGAGCGAGCTCGGAGAGAGCGCAGGGGAGGAGCACGACCGCATCGGGCTGCTCGCGGTGCGCCTCAACATCCGCCGGATCGTGGTCGTCGGACCCGAGGCGCGGCGGCTGTACCTCGCCGCGGTCGGTGAGGGGTCCTGGGACAGCGAGGCCGTGCATCTGCCCGACCAGGACGCGGCGTTCGAATACCTCCGCACCGAGCTCCGCGACGGCGACCGCGTGCTCGTGAAGTCATCCAACTCCGTGGGCCTCCGGCATCTCGGCGATCGTCTGGGAGAATTGTTCTCGTGAGGTCTCTCATCATGTCGGCGGCGATCTCGCTCGCCTTCACCCTGTTCTTGACTCCCGTCTTCCTCCGGCTCTTCCGGAAGTGGGGCTGGGGGCAGGTCATCCGCACCCCGGAGTCCGTCCACAACCCCAGCCATGAGGCCAAGCGCGGCACCCCCACGATGGGCGGTGTCATCTTCATCGTCGGTTCGATGGTCGGCTACTTCACCGGCGTGCTGGTGAGCGGAGAAGTCCCTGCCCTCTCCGCGCTGCTGGTGATCTGGCTGATGGTCGGATTCGGCGCCGTCGGATTCATCGACGACTACATGAAGGTGCGCAGCCAGCGCAGCCTCGGGCTCTCGGGCTGGCGCAAGGTGATCGGCCAGCTGCTGGTCATCATCCCCTTCGGCATCGTCGCGCTGAACTTCCCGAACAAGTGGGGTCAGACACCGGCGAGTTCTGCCATCTCGCTGTTCCGTGACATCACCTGGCTCAATCTCTTCGCGTTCGGCGTGGTGCTCGGCTGGATCCTCTACCTCGTGTGGATCTCGATCATCGGCGTCGCGACCTCGAACAGCGTGAACCTGACGGACGGTCTCGACGGGCTCGCCGCAGGCGCCGGCGTCATCGTCGTCGGCGCTTACAGCGTCATCGCCTTCTGGCAGTTCAAGCAGCCCTGCATCGGCGGCGATCTCGATGCCCTCGGCGGGTGCTACGAGGTGCGCGACCCGTTCAACCTGGCGATCATCGCCGCCTCGTTCGCCGCGAGCCTCATCGGATTCCTCTGGTGGAACGCGCCCAAGGCGAAGGTCTTCATGGGCGACGTCGGCTCGATGGCGATCGGCGGCGTCATCACCGCGATGGCGATCCTGACCCGCACCGAGCTCCTCCTGCTCGTGATCGCCGGCGTCTTCGTCCTGTCCTCCGGGTCCGTGATCCTGCAGCGCACATACTTCAAGCTCACCCGCGGCAAGCGCCTCTTCCTGATGAGTCCGTTCCATCACCACCTCGAGATGCGCGGGTGGTCCGAGGTCACGATCGTGGTGCGGATGTGGATCATCGCCGGGCTGCTCGCCGTCTCGGCCGTCGGACTCTTCTATGTCGAATGGCTGACGCGTGTCGACTGATCGTCTGGCAGGGCTGACGAGCTGGAACGCCGACTGGCGCGGTCTGCGCGTCGCCGTGCTCGGTCTCTCGATGACGGGCTTCTCGGTGGCGGACACGCTGGCCGAGCTCGGCGCCGACGTGCTCGTGCTGAGCGAGTCCGCCGAGGAGGAGTACGAGCGTCTGCTCCCGGTCATCGGCGCGAGGCTCGAGCTGGGTCCGCTCGATGAGGTTCCCAGCGTCCTCGTCGACTTCGCCCCCGAGGTGATCATCGCGTCGCCCGGCTTCTCTCCCGCTCACCCGCTCATCCGTTGGGCGCAGGAATCCGGCATCGCGATCTGGGGTGACGTCGAACTCGCCTGGCGCGTGCGGGACAAGGTCGTCCGGCCCGACGGCACACCGGCGGACTGGGTGCTCATCACCGGGACCAACGGCAAGACGACGACGACCCAGCTGACGGCCACGCTGCTCGTCGCGGGTGGACTGCGAGCGGCTCCGTGCGGCAACATCGGCGTTCCGGTGCTCGACGCCGTGCGCGACCCTGCCGGCTTCGACGTGCTCGTGGTCGAGCTCTCCAGCCACCAGCTCTGGTATCTGGGGCAGTCGAGTCCCGAGGGAGAGCTGTTCCCCTACGCATCGGTGTGCCTCAACCTTGCAGACGACCACCTCGTCTGGCACGGGAGCGCAGAGGCCTACCGCGACGCGAAAGCTGTGGTGTATCGCAACACCAGGATCGCGTGCGTCTACAACAAGGCCGACGAGGCCACCCGGCGGATGGTCGAGGAGGCGGAGGTCGTGGAAGGCGCTCGGGCGATCGGTTTCGATCTGGGCATCCCCGGACCGAGCGATCTCGGCGTGGTGGAGGGACTGCTCGTCGACAGAGCTTTCCTGGACGATCGCTCGCGCAGCGCCCTCGAGCTGACGACCGTCGCCGATCTCGACGCCGCGGGTCTCGCCGCCCCCCACGTCGTGCAGAACATCCTCGCCGCGAGCGCCCTCGCGCGTTCACTCGGCGTCGAGCCGGAGGCCATCCACACCGCGCTGCAGTCCTTCCGGCTCGATGCGCACCGCATCCAGGTGATCGCCCGGCACCGTGGCATCACCTGGATCGATGACTCGAAGGCGACGAACCCGCACGCCGCGGCGTCGTCGCTGCGCGCGTACCCCGGATCTGTGTGGGTGCTCGGCGGAGATCTGAAGGGCGTCGACATCTCCGACCTCGTCTCCGAGGTCGGAGCGACGGCACGTGCTGCCGTCGTGATCGGGGTCGAGCGCTCCGCCGTGGTCACGGCATTCCGGCGACACGCGCCCGGGGTGCCGGTGTTCGAGGTGGATGCTGGCGAGACTGGACAGGTCATGAACCGTGTCGTGGAGATCGCCGCGGGAATCGTCGACGACGAGGGAACAGTCCTGCTGGCCCCGGCGGCGGCATCCTTCGATCAGTTCTCCGGCTACGCGGAACGAGGCCATCGCTTCGCCGAGGCGGTGCGGGACTGGATCGACCGGGGGAGCGCCGATGACACAGGTATCTCGCCCTCCGCGCTCTGAGTCGGGCGGACTCGCAGCCCGGGTGTCGCTCGGACGCCGGTTCACCCCGGTGTCCACCGAGTTCCTGCTCATCGCTTCGACCGCGCTTCTGCTCACGCTCTTCGGTCTCGTCATGGTGCTCTCGGCGACGAGTGCGACCGCCGTCTCCAAGGGTGTCAACCCCATGGACGGCGTGCTGCGCCAGGGAGTGTTCGCGCTCCTCGGCATCCCGCTGATGTTCCTGATCAGTCGCCTGCCCGTCGACTTCCTCAAGAGGATGGCATGGCCGGCGCTGTTCGGTGCCGTGGCGCTGCAGATGCTCGTGTTCACGCCGCTGGGCATCGAAGACGGTGGAAACCGGAACTGGGTGAAGATCGCGGGCTTCACGCTGCAGCCCTCCGAGTTCCTCAAACTCGCCCTGGTCCTGTGGATCGCGGCCGTCCTCCTGCGCAAACGCACGATGCTCGGCACCTGGCATCACGTGTTCATCCCGGTGATCCCGGTCGGTGCACTCGCGATCGGCACGGTGCTCGCGGGTAAGGACCTCGGTACCGCCATGGTGCTGGTGCTCATCCTGCTCGGGTGCCTCTTCTTCTCCGGGGTCAAGCTCCGGCTGTTCATCATTCCGCTGATCCTCGGCATCATCGCCGTGCTCGCCTACGCGCTGTCGAGCGAAGACCGCATGCGGCGCATCACGGCGACCTGCGACAACATGGCGCTCTACTACACGGACTGCTACCAGTCGATCCATGGGATCTGGGGGATGGCCACCGGCGGCATCTTCGGTCTCGGACTCGGGAACTCGCAGGAGAAGTACGGGTGGCTCCCGGCCGCGGGCAACGACTTCATCTTCGCCATCGTCGGTGAGGAGCTCGGTCTGATCGGCTGCATCGTCGTGCTCGCCCTGTTCACGTTCTTCACGATCGGCGCGTTCCACATCATCCGCAAGACCCCGGACCCGTTCATCCGGGTGGCGGCCGGCGGCATCACGGTGTGGATCGTCGGCCAGGCCGTCATGAACGTCGGTGTCGTCATCGGCGTCTTCCCGGTGATGGGCGTCCCGCTCCCGTTCATGTCCCAGGGCGGCACGGCCCTGCTCGCGGTGCTGATCGCGTGCGGTGTGCTGCTCGCGTTCGCGCGCACGATCCCCGTGACCGAGAAGCAGTCAGCCGAGCGGGGTAGGGTCACCAGGTGACTTCGTATCTCCTCGCCGGCGGTGGCACCGCCGGTCATGTCAATCCCCTGCTCGCGGTCGCGGATGGTCTTCGCGCGCGCGATGCCGACGCGTCCGTCCTCGTGCTCGGCACGGCCGAGGGGCTGGAGTCCCGTCTCGTCCCCGCCCGCGGCTACGAGCTCCTGATCGTCGACAAGGTCCCGTTTCCCCGGCGCCCCAACCGGCAGGCCCTGTCCTTCCCCGGGCGCTTCCGCCGGGCCATCGCCCAGGTGCGCGCCCACATCCGTCGGCACGGCATCGACGTGGTGGTCGGCTTCGGCGGGTACGCCTCGGCCCCGGCCTACGTCGCCGCCCGTCGGGAGGGTGTGCCCTTCGTGGTGCACGAGGCCAATGCCAAGCCGGGGCTGGCGAACGTGCTCGGTGCCCGCCGCGCGGCCGCAGTGGGCGTCGCCTTCGAGGGCACCCCGCTGCGCGGCGGCGAGGTCGTCGGCATGCCGCTGCGCCAGGAAGTGATCGCCCTCGACCGCGCGGCTTCCCGCGCGGAGGCCGCGGAGTACTTCGGCCTCGACGTGGAGCGGCCCGTGCTCCTCGTCTTCGGGGGGTCGCTGGGCGCCCAGCGTCTCAACGAGGCGCTCGAGGACTCGTGGCGCGACATCCTGGACACCGGGTGGCAGCTGCTGCACGTCACGGGAGAGCGCAGCGACCTCCCCGACCCCGGCGTCACCGGCTACGCCCTGCGCCGTTACGTCGACCGCATGGATCTCGCCTTCGCGCTGGCCGATCTGATCGTCTCCCGGTCCGGCGCGGCGACCGTGAGCGAGATCAGCGCCCTGGGTATCCCCGCACTCTACGTGCCCTATTCCGTGGGCAACGGCGAGCAGCGTCTGAACGCCGCCTCCGCTGTCGCGGCCGGGGCCGCCGAGCTCCTCGACGATGCCACGTTCGACGGTGACGCGGTTCGGCGCATCGTGGTCCCGCTGCTCGGAGACTCGGCGCGGATCGCGCGGATGGCGGCGGCCGCGGAATCGGCCGGCACCCGCACGGGCACCGAGAACGTCATCACTCTCATCGATCGCGCACTCGTCGCCGCCTGACGCGGTCGGTGAGACCGAAGAAAAGTAGACTGAAGCGGACATGATCAGACCCGACCTCTCCCTCCCCATTCCCGACACGATCACCGCCGCGCACTTCATCGGCATCGGCGGTTCCGGCATGAGCGGTCTCGCGAAGATGTTCCTCGACGCTGGTATCCGGGTCTCCGGCAGCGACCGTGCCGACAGCGACAACCTGCGGGCACTGGCCGCCGCGGGAGCGACTGTTCACGTCGGTCACGACGCCGCCCATCTCGGCGACGCCGACACGGTCGTGCACACGGGCGCGATCTGGCCCGAGAATCCCGAGTTCGTGACGGCGAAGGCCCGCGGACTCCACGTGATCCATCGTTCGCAGGCACTGCACTGGCTGGTCGGCTCCCGTCGCCTCGTGTCGGTCGCAGGTGCGCACGGAAAGACGACGTCGACGGGCATGATCGTCACGGCGCTGCGTGAGCTCGGCGCCGACCCGCACTTCGTCAACGGCGGTGTGATCGAGCAGCTCGGTGCGTCGAGCGCGACGGGTTCCGGCGACCTCTTCGTCATCGAGGCCGACGAATCCGATGGCACGTTCCTGCTGTACGACACCGCGGTCGCGCTGATCACCAACGTGGATCCCGACCACCTGGATCACTACGGTTCGGACGAGGCGTTCCACCAGGCGTTCGTGCAGTTCGCTGACGCCGCCACCGAGGCTGTCGTGATCTCCAGCGACGACGCCGGGGCGCTGCGGGTCGGCGCCGGGATCTCGCATCCGAACATCCTCACCTTCGGTCAGGCCGAGGGTGCGAATGTGCGGGTCACCGACATCGTCGCCGCAGGTCCCGTCGCTGCGACGCTGACGCATGGCGAGGAGCAGGCGCGCATGCAGCTCGCCGTTCCCGGTGTGCACAACGCCATCAACGCGGCGGGAGCGGTCACGGTTCTGCGCGCGCTCGGCTACCCGCTCGCCGACGCCGTTCGCGCCGTCGAGGGGTTCGCGGGCACCGTTCGTCGCCTGGAGCAGCACGGCGTCGAGCGCGGCGTCACGGTGTACGACGACTACTCGCACCACCCCACCGAGGTCCGCGCGGCTCTCGAGGCGATGCGCAGCATCGCCGGGGAGGGGCGGATCATCGCGATCCAGCAGCCCCACACGTACTCCCGCACGCAGCACATGTACCAGGAGTTCGCCGACGTGCTCGAGGAGTTCGCCGATCACACGGTGATGCTCGACGTGTACGGAGCCAGGGAAGACCCTGTGCCCGGAGTCACCGGTGAGCTGGTGAGCGGAGCCTTCCGCGACCCGGCGCACGTGCACTACGTCGCGGACTGGCAGCAGGCGGCCGACTACACGGCGACGGTCGCACGAGACGGCGACTTCGTCGTCACGCTCGGCTGCGGAAACGTCTACCAGATCATCCCGCAGGTCCTGGATTCGCTGCGTCGGACCGACGAGGCGTAGTCGATGCGTCGGCCCGCACCGCTTCCGACCACCCCGGGGCGCCCGGGGGAGGAGGCCACCGCGCCGGCGGCGACGTCTCGCCGACGACGTCGCGACGCCGGAGTGGAGGAAGAGCTCGCCTCGATCGACGCGATGACTCCCGGCGACAGCGCGGACGACGACTCGGGCGATGACCCGCAGCCGACATCGACGCGAGATGTCTGGCGTGCGGCGCGTGCGCGACGCAAGGCCCTTCGCGCCGAGATCCGACGCTTCACCCAGCGATCCCGACGGCGCAGGATCATCTGGTTGAGCAGCATCGGCGCCGCGCTCCTGCTCGTCGGAGGCAGCGTCGCGGCGGCCTACAGTCCGCTCTTCGCCGTGCAGAAGATCACCGTCGACGGTGCCACCAGCCTCGACCCCGCAGCGATCGAGGCCGCCCTCGGCGACCAGCTCGGAACCCCCCTCGCGCTCGTCGATTCGAGCAAGGTGAAAGCGGCGCTGCTCGCCTTCCCGCTCATCGAGACGTATGCCCTCGAAGCGCGCCCGCCGCACGACCTCACGGTGCGCATCGTGGAACGCACCCCGGTGGGCGTCATCCGTTCCGAGGCCGGCTACACGCTGGTGGACGCCGCCGGTGTCGCCCTCTCCACCACCTCGGATCAGCCGGCGGGGCAGCCGGTGATCGACGTGGCGGGTGGTGTCGATTCCGCGGCGTTCCGCAGCGCCGGTCTCGTCGTTCGCTCTCTGCCTTCCGACGTGCGCGCCGCCTTGACCGGCATCAGGGCCACGACGGCCGATGACGTGACCCTGACCCTCAGCAGCGGGCTGACGGTCGTCTGGGGAAGCGCCGATAAGTCCGCACTGAAGGCCATCGTCCTCTCGAAGACCATGGCGGCGAAGCCGGATGCCGCCTCGATCGATGTCACTTCTCCCGAGGTCGCGGTCGCGGGCTGATCGCTTTCGCGGGGCAATGGCGCGACACGCCCGTGTCTTCGCGCGCACGCGGCCGGGCGGCGCTTACCTTCGATCAAAGAGAACGCAATACCGGGAAATACTTTACACCTCTACTTGAGGTTTAAGGTTCACCCACTTCCAGGCTCGAATAATCGGAGGCCGGCCATGAGCCAGAACCAGAACTACCTCGCCGTGATCAAGGTCGTCGGCGTCGGCGGTGGCGGCGTCAACGCCGTCAACCGCATGATCGATCTCGGCCTCCGCGGAGTCGAGTTCATCGCCGTGAACACCGACGCCCAGGCGCTGCTGATGAGCGACGCCGACGTCAAGCTCGACGTGGGTCGCGAACTCACCCGCGGCCTCGGTGCCGGTGCCGACCCCGAGGTGGGTCGTCGTGCCGCCGAGGACCACGCCGAGGAGATCGAGCAGGCGCTGACCGGTGCCGACATGGTCTTCGTCACGGCCGGCGAGGGCGGTGGCACCGGAACCGGTGGCGCGCCCGTCGTGGCTCGCATCGCGAAGTCCATCGGTGCCCTCACCATCGGTGTCGTGACCAAGCCGTTCTCGTTCGAGGGTCGTCGTCGCCAGAGCCAGGCCGAGGCCGGCGTGTCCAAGCTCAAGGAAGAGGTCGACACCCTCATCGTGGTGCCGAACGATCGTCTCCTCGAGATCAGCGACCGCGGCATCTCGATGATCGAGGCCTTCGCCACCGCCGACCAGGTTCTCCTCGCCGGTGTGCAGGGAATCACCGACCTCATCACGACCCCGGGTCTCATCAACCTCGACTTCGCCGACGTGAAGTCGGTCATGCAGGGCGCGGGATCCGCGCTCATGGGCATCGGATCGGCGCGCGGCGCCGACCGTGCGATCAAGGCCGCCGAGCTGGCCGTGGAGTCTCCGCTCCTGGAAGCGAGTATCGAGGGCGCGCACGGCGTGCTCCTCTCGATCCAGGGTGGCTCGAACCTCGGCATCTTCGAGATCCACGATGCGGCCGACCTCGTCAAGGAAGCCGCTCACCCGGAGGCGAACATCATCTTCGGTACCGTCATCGACGACACGCTCGGCGACGAGGTGCGGGTGACGGTCATCGCGGCAGGCTTCGACGGCGGCGAGCCCTCTCTGCGTCTGGACCCGATGGTCGTGTCTCGGCCGGCCGCGACGACGCTTCCCGAGGTCGCGCTCACCGAAGAGACCGAGAGCAAGACCGAGACGGTCAAGCCCGAGCCCGTGCAGCAGCGTGTGCCGGCGACCAGCATCGAGCCGGCCTTCGCGGATGACGACATCGACATCCCCGAATTCCTGAAGTGACCCCGCCGGTCGACGCCTCGGGGTCGTCCCTCGTGGCGGCGCGGCTGTCGGCGATCGACGAGAAGATCGCCGTGGCCGCGCACGCTGCAGGGCGCAGCGCCGAGGAGATCACCCGCATCGTGGTGACGAAGTTCCACCCGGCATCCCTGGTGCGCGACCTGTACGAGCTCGGTGTGCACGACGTCGGCGAGAACCGCCAGCAGGAGCTGTCGGCCAAGCAGGGCGAACTCGCGGCTCTGGATCTGCGCTGGCATTTCATCGGGCAGGGGCAGACGAACAAGGCTGCCGCGATCCGCAGGAGTGCGGGCGTCGTGCATTCGGTCGATCGCGATCGATTCGCCGATGCCCTCCACCGGGCGGCGGACGGCGACGATCGGCTCGACGTGCTCGTGCAGATCAACCTCACCGATGATCCCGGTCGCGGGGGAGCGACGCCCGCTCAGGCGGTCGCACTCGCCGAGCACGTCCTGGCGTTGCCGTCGTTGCGTCTGCGCGGCGTCATGGCCGTGGCGCCCCTCGACGAGGAGCCCGCATCGGCCTTCGCCCGTCTGCGCGATGTCGCCGACGGCGTCCGCGCAGTGGAACCTTCCGCTTCCTGGATCTCTGCCGGGATGACCGGAGACTTCGTCGAGGCGATCGCCGCCGGCGCGACACACCTGCGGATCGGCTCCGCAATCACCGGCCCCCGACCAGACCGGGGTTAACCTGTGAAAAGACCAGCCCGACACGTTCGAACCGGAGGACACGATGGGTAACCCGCTGAAGAAGACCATGGTGTATCTCGGCCTCGCCGATGAAGAAGAGGTCTACGAGGAGGAGACGCAGGCTCCCGCCCGCGCTCACCGCGAACGTGACCGTGACCGCGAGGAGCCGGCACCGGCCCCCGTCACGCCGCTTCGTCGCCCCGTCGCCGTCCGCCAGCCGTCTGCAGGAGCCGTGAACGAGATTCTCACCGTCCACCCGAAGCAGTACCGCGACGCCCAGCTGATCGCGGAGAGCTTCCGCGAGGGCGTCCCGGTCATCATCAACCTCTCCCAGATGAGTGACGCCGACGCGCGTCGCCTCATCGATTTCGCGAGCGGGCTCTCTCTCGGTCTCTACGGCCGTATCGAGCGCGTGACCTCGAAGGTGTTCCTGCTGTCGCCGGAGAACATCGCCGTCTCGGGTCACGGGGGCATCGCACACGCAGACGCCGAGTCTGCGGGCTTCGACCAGTCGTAGCCCGTGCAGCTGGTCTCCGTTCTCGCGAGCATCGTCCATCTGGTGCTCCTCCTGTACGTCTTCGTGCTTTTCGCGCGCCTGATCCTGGACTACATCCCGATGTTCAATCGGGAGTGGCGTCCCAAGGGTTTCGGATTGGTGGCTGCCGAGGCGGTCTACACGCTCACCGATCCGCCCATCCGGTTCTTCCGGCGGATCATCCCGCCGCTGCGGATCGGTTCGCTCTCTCTTGATTTCGGGTTCACGCTCACCCTTCTGATCGTTCTGATTCTGATGAACGTCGTCGGGCTGTTCATCCGCTGAAATCCAGGCGTGTCTCCCGATCGGACCTCGACCACTTCGCCCACTCTGGGTGTCGTGACATCGCGGCGCCAATGCGCGGGGGCTATGCTGGCACCCAGGTGCGCGCCCCGGGTTCGCGCCACATCACGACCACGCCATACATCGATACTGGCAATCGAACTCATCGAAAGAGGAGCCACCCATGGCACTTACCCCGGATGACGTCGTCACCAAGCAGTTCCAGCACGTCCGCTTCAAGGACGGCTTCGACCCGGACGAGGTCGACGACTTCCTCGACGAGATCGTCATCGAGTGGCGCAAGGCCCTCGAGGAGAACGTCGAGCTGAAGGCCAAGCTGGCCGCATACGAGTCCGGTGCTGCTCCTGAAGCCGCCGCTCCCGCTGCCGCCGAGGCTCCGGCCGCCGCCGCCCCTGTCGCCGAGGTTCCTGCTGAGCCCGCTCCGACCGGCTCCGCCACCGCGACCGCCGGCATCATCGAACTCGCACAGCGTCTGCACGACGAGCACGTCGCCGAGGGTGAGGCGAAGCGCAACGCGCTCATCGCCGAGGCCGAGACCGAGGTCGCCCGCATCCGCACCGAGGCCGAGGCCAAGCAGCGCGAGGAGTCGGCCCGACTCGAGCGCGAGCGCAACACGCTCGAGGCTCGTATCACCGAACTCCGCAACTTCGAGCGCGACTACCGCTCGCAGCTGCGCGGCTACATCGAGGGTCAGCTCCGCGAGCTCGACGAGAAGTCGACCTCCACGGACTCGACGCCCGTTTCCGCGATCGGTCTGTAAGGCGCCCTCTTGTCAGGACGCCGTCCCCTTCGTCGGTCGGCGGCCGGTGCGGTCGTTGCGATTCTCGCAGCGCTCGTACTGGCCGCCGATCAGTTTGTGAAGCACCTCACGATCGAGAGCCTTCCATATCAGGAGCCGGTTCCGGTCCTGGGGGAGTTCCTTCAGCTGTACTACGTCCGCAATCCCGGAGCGGCGTTCTCCCTCGGGTCCGAGGTCACCTGGATCTTCACGATCGCCCTCGCCGTCGTGACCTGCGTGATCGTCTGGAAGGCGTTCGGACTCAAGTCGCGGCTGTGGGCGGTCGTCCTCGGCTGTCTTCTGGGCGGGGTGCTCGGCAATCTGAGCGACCGTCTCCTCCGTGAGCCCGGCTTCCCGGTGGGGCATGTGGTCGACATGATCTCGATGCCGTGGATGATGCCGGCGATCTTCAATGTCGCCGACATCTTCATCGTCACGGGCATGATCTCCGTGGCTTTGCTGGTCGTCTTCGGCCTCCGTTTCGACGGCACGCGGGAGCGCGATCACGAGATCGTCGAGACCGAGGCAGAAGCCGAGGCGGCTGCCGCGGCCGCTGTCACGGGAACCGAGACCGACGACGAGATGGTCGACGCAGGCGATTCCGTGCCGCTGCGTGCGTCCGATGACGATGCGCCTTCGGAGGGTGCGACTCCCGCACCCGAAGGGCGCTGACCGTGGAGTCGCGGTCGCTTCCCGTCCCCGACGGTTTGGACGGTGCGCGCGTCGACGCGGCGCTGGCGAAGCTGATGGGTTTCTCCCGCACCTTCGCCGCTGACGTCGCCGCGGCCGGCGGAGTCAGACTCGACGGCGTGACGCTCGACAAGTCGGACCGTCTACGCGGTGGCGGCTGGCTCGACATCGAGTGGCAGCCGAAGGAGGCGCCGAAGATCGTTCCCATCGCGGTGCCCGAACTCGGCATCGTCTACGACGACGACGACATCATCGTGGTCGACAAGCCGACGGGCGTCGCCGCCCATCCGTCAGTCGGATGGGAAGGTCCCACGGTCGTCGGCGCTCTGGCCGCCGCAGGCTTCCGCGTCGCGACCAGCGGTGCCCAGGAACGTCAGGGTGTCGTGCACCGACTCGATGTCGGCACCAGCGGTCTGATGGTCGTGGCGAAGTCCGAGCACGCGTACACCGTCTTGAAGCAGTCCTTCAAGGACCGCACCGTCGAGAAGATCTACCACGCGGTCGTCCAGGGGCATCCCGATCCGCTCGCGGGGACGATCGATGCACCCATCGGACGTCACCCGAATCACTCCTGGAAGTTCGCGGTGGTCCCTGAAGGCAAACCCTCGGTCACGCACTACGAGACGCTGGAGGCTTTTCCCGGCGCTTCGCTGCTCGAGATCCACCTCGAGACAGGACGCACCCACCAGATCCGCGTGCACATGGCGGCGCACCGTCACCCCTGCGTCGGCGACCCGCTCTACGGAGCCGACCCGACGATGTCGGCGCGGCTGGGGCTCACCCGTCAATGGCTGCACGCGCACCAGCTCGCCTTCGCCCACCCGACGACGGGGGACTGGGTGCAGTTCGAATCCCCGTACCCCGAGGACTTCCGCCACGCATTGGATGTGCTTCGAGGCGAGTAGACCGCGCTGCGCCGACACGATGTCCGTGATGTGCGCAACACTGGGCGCATGACCATCGAGGTTCGACCGGCGACGGTGTTCGACGACATCGCCACGCTCGTCGGGCCGAAGAACCCGTCATCGAATGTCTGCTTCTGCCTCAGCTATCGCATCGGCAGCAAAGAGAACGTGGCGCTGAAGGGGAGCGCTCGCGCCGACCGCGTGCGCGAGCTGTGCCATCAGGACCCTCCGCCCGGTGTGGTCGCGTATTTCGACGACGAACCGGTCGGGTGGGCCGCCGTGCATCCCCGACGGGAGACGAGCTTCGCTCGAAATCGGCTGATCCCGCAGATCGATGACCTCGATGTGTGGTCGCTGTGGTGCTTCCGCGTGCGTCCGGGGTACCGCAAGCAGGGTATCTCCCACGCATTGATCGACGGCGCCGTCGCGTACGCGTGGGAGCGCGGTGCGTCCGCCATCGAGGGGTATCCGGTCGACAACGGTGGGGAGAAGGTGAACCCGACCATGGCCTACGTAGGTACGCGCGCGCTTTTCGAGAGCGCAGGCTTCGTGAAGGCGGCGGATACGGGGTCGGTCCTCGACGGGTTCCCCCGGGTATTGATGAGGCTCGATCTGGGCGCCTCCACGATGTCGTCGAAGAAAGCGTGAACCGATCGACGGCGCACGGCCAATACATAGCGTGACCACAGACAGCGAGATCATCCAGCGATCTCTCCAGCAGCCGGCGGCGTTCGCCGAGCTCTTCGACAGACATGCGCGCGCGGTCAACGCGTTCGCGACATATCGGATAGGTCGGCATGCGGCCGAGGACGTCTTGAGCGAGACGTTCCTCGTCGCGTTCCGCAGACGCGCCGACTTCGACACGGACGTCGAGTCGGCGGGTCCGTGGCTTCTCGGCATCGCCTCGCGCCTTATCCGCCGGCACCGCGCGGTGGAAGCCAGGCAGTGGAGGTCCTTCGCGGCATCCATCTCTCAGCATGAGCACTCATCGCTCGGAGGTCTGGAGGATGCCTTGACGCGTGTCGATGCCGAGCGCGAGGTCGAGACGCTGAAAGCGCGTATCGCGGCCCTCGCGCCGAAGGACCGCGAGACACTGCTGCTGTACGCCTGGCAGGGGATGAGCTACGACGAGGTCGCGGCGGCACTCGGGGTTCCCGTCGGAACCGTGCGATCGCGCCTTAACCGGGTTCGCAGACGATTGGACTCCGCCCGGAGGATTCAGGCATTCGAGCAGCTGCAGCAGAAGGGAGAGACCCTTGGACGTATTTGAGAAGGTTCAGCAGACCAGGCCCGCGATCGAGGGCGAGGAGGAGAATCTCGCCGCGGCGCGTGCGCTCCTCCTGATGGAGATCCAGAGACAACGCGAGCCCGCGTCCTCGCGGGCGGCGCGGCGGCCGTGGTTCATCGCCGCCGGTGCCCTCGGCGCAGCGGCTGCGGTCACCGCGGGAGTGCTCGTGGTGAGCAGCATCACGGCTCCGGCGCCGACAGTGGAGGCCGTGCCGACGCGCGTGCCGGGGCCGGTGCTCGTGCCGAGCCCGGTTCCGTCGCCTGCCCCCACACCGATGACGGGGCCTGAGGTCCTGCTCGGGGCGGCGAATGCGGCTGCCGGCTTCACTCCTCCTGTGCTCGCTCCTGGACAGTATCTGCGACGAGCGTGGACGACCTCTACGTTGGGCCTGTTCGACCCTGAACTCGGCGTGCCAGGAATGCCCGGCTACGGTGCCTCGCGTGCGACAGCGTCGAGTGGATGGGTGATCAGTCGCAGTGGCGCCGACTATGCCCCTGCCGACCTTCGCTCCCAGTGGTACCAGGAGTGGGGATCTCCGGTTGCGGGCGGCGTCTACGGAGACCAGGCGCAGGGGCGTGCAGGGCAGGATGCGGGGATGCAGGCATACGGGCCGGCGGTCACGCTGTTCCCGTCGGATGCTCCATATCTTCCCGAGAGCGGCGCCGAAGACGTTCTGTGGTTCTTCGAATCGCTGCCGCGGGATCCGGCCGCCATGGTCGTGTGGATTGACGACTACCTGGGCCCCGATACGCAGGATTGGGCTGAGGGGAAGGTCGGGTGGCTGCTCATCGGTCTGCTGTCGCAGAACGTCGGTGACCCGGAGATGCGTGCTGCGATGTATCGCGCGCTGAGCACGCTCCCGGGATCGACGGTGGGGGTGGAGCATGACGGACGACGCACCGTCACCTTCGACTCGCATCTCGCCTTCTCCGAGGTCGGGGAGAGGTCGCTACGGCGGTCCACGATGACGATCGACATGGCGACAGGGCTCGTGACGGAAACCACGGACACCAGCGAAGTGGGCGAGGGGACGATCCCGAGCGATGTTCCCGACTCCCGGATGACCTTCGAGATGAGCGTGGTCGACAGTCTGCCGTGACGGTTTTCGAACTCTCCTCGCCCTCCGGGGCAATACATAGTGTGAGCACAGACAGCGAGATCATTCAGCGGTCGCTCGGTCAACCCCGCGCCTTCGCCGAGCTGTTCGATCGGCACGCCAGGACGGTGGGCGGCTATGCCGCTCGCCGTCTTGGTCCCGACGCGGGCGAGGACATCCTCAGTGAGACGTTCCTGGTCGCATTCGCACGACGCAAGTCGTTCGACACCGCGTGGGAGTCGGCGCTTCCGTGGCTGTACGGGATCGCGTCCCGTCTGATCAAGAAGCACCGGACCCGAGAGGCCAAGCATCTGCGATCGAGCGCGGCGGCAGCCGCGAGAGAAGAGCACATCTCGCACGGGGACCTCGACGTGACGGTCGCCCGCCTCGACGCCGAGATCTCCACCCGCGAACTGGCTCCGATGATCGCGTCGCTCTCTGCCAAAGATCGCGAGACCATGCTGCTGTATGCCTGGGGGGATCTCACCTATGAAGAGATCGCCATCGCTCTCGGGGTCCCGGTGGGGACCGTCCGATCGCGCATCAACCGAGTGCGGACGCGATTGAATCCGAGTCGTGGGAGCGGTCAGGAACGACTCGCGAACGAGAAGGAAGGAGAAGCCGATGGACGTCTTCGAGCGCGTGCGTGAGGTCAACCGGGGGGCTGGCCTGACGGAGGAGCGGATCACCGGGGCTCGTGCCAGGCTCCTGGTGGGTATCGACGCGTCCCGGAAGGCTGGCGGTTCCGCTCCGACGGCGCTGGCGAATGAGGGCTCGAGCGTGGCGTCAGAACTCGCGCATCGTGTCCGACGGCGGGCTTGGGCCGGCCTCGGTATCGGGGGTCTCGTGGCCGTAGCGGCTGCGTTCGCGATCGTGGCCGGTTCGGTTCTCGCGCCGACGGTCACGCCCGATGCTGCGGCGGCCGAGGTGCTGGAGCGCGCCTCCGCGGTGACTTTCGACGCGCAGGACACGACTCTCGTTCCGGGTGAGTATCTGCGGATCGAGACCGTCGGTGAGCACCTGCAGTTCTGGAAGGCCGAGTGGGCAGATGACGACGACGAGAACACGCTCTCGTTCAACGCCTCTCGAGAGGGGAGCGACGCCGCCGTTCTGGTGCGCGATACTCGGGTGCTGTACATCCCGGCGGACCGGGAAGGCGACTGGTTCTACGACTGGGGTCACTCCGAGGTCGTCGAGTCCTTCGGGGAACGGGGACCGGAGGCGGCGCGAGATTGGTCCGCCTGGCCCGGTTCCCAGGTGATCGAACATGGCACGATCGAGACACTCCCGGCCGGAGAGTACCTCGCCATCGGGGGAGACGAACCTCAGATGCCGTACCTGGCGGACCGCTACCGCCCCTTCTACGCGGAAATGCCCCGCGAGCCACAGGAATTGCTCGACTGGCTCCGCGGGCAGTCGGGGATGACGGGCGAAGACGCGGACCGCTGGCTCGTTGCGAGTCTGTCCGACCCGTCGGCGATCAATCTGATGCCGGCGGACCTGCGTTCGGCGTTCTTCCTCGCGATCGCCCTGATCCCGGGATTCGAAGTGGTGGCAGAGGAGGGTTCGACGGCGACGCTGCGGTACGTCGTTCCCGGTCACCGGACCACGACTATCGCGATCGACACCGTCCAGGGGTTGGTCTCCTCGATCTCGGAGAACTACGGAACCGGGGGGCCAGCGGGGGACACTCTCGACTCCACCACCACTGTGCGCACGACTGTCGTGGACTCCGCTCCGCAGGAACGCTGACGCGGCAGGACAGCCCCGCCACCGACCTCCGGTGTCGGGGCCCCGCCGTAGAATCGAAGGCATGGCATCCGACTCTTTCGTCCACCTGCACGTGCACAGCGAGTACTCGATGCTCGACGGTGCGGCGAAGATCAATGCGATGACCCAGGCGGCCGCCGACTACAAGATGCCGGCCATCGCGGTGACCGATCACGGCAACACCTTCGCGGCTTTCGAGTTCTACAACGCGGCGCGCAACGCGGGCATCAAGCCGATCATCGGGCTTGAGGCATACATGACCCCCGGCACGCACCGCAGCGACAAGACGCGTGTGCAGTGGGGCTCGCCCGACCAGAAGAGCGACGACGTCTCGGGCTCCGGCGCCTACACCCACATGACCATGTGGAGCCAGAGCACCGAGGGCATGCACAACCTCTTCCGCATCAGTTCCCGGTCGAGTATGGAGGGCTACTACTTCAAGCCCCGCATGGACCGCGAGCTGCTCCAGACCTATGGCAAGGGGATCATCGCGACGACGGGGTGCCCGTCGGGTGAGGTGCAGACGAGGCTCCGGCTGGGCCAGTACGACGCGGCGCGGGCGGCGGCGGCGGAGTTCCAGGACATCTTCGGCAAGGAGAACTACTTCGCCGAGATCATGGACCACGGGCTGTCGATCGAGCGGCGCGTGATGACCGATCTGCTGCGGCTCTCGAAAGACCTCAACATCCCGTTGGTCGCCACCAACGACTCGCACTACACGCATCAGCACGAGGCCGACGCGCACGAGGCACTCCT
Organism: Microbacterium sp. Root322; assembly: GCF_001425645.1. Taxonomy (NCBI): domain Bacteria; kingdom Bacillati; phylum Actinomycetota; class Actinomycetes; order Micrococcales; family Microbacteriaceae; genus Microbacterium; species Microbacterium sp. Root322. The sequence goes on from NZ_LMCS01000001.1 coordinate 104,842, forward strand.
GTGCGTGCAGTCGGGCTCGACGATGGACGACCCGAACCGGTTCAAGTTCGACGGCGACGGGTACTACATCAAGACCGCGGCCGAGATGCGCCAGCTGTTCCGCGACCACCCCGAGGCCTGCGACAACACGCTGCTGATCGCCGAGCGCTGCGAGGTCGAGTTCAACACGTCGGCCAATTACATGCCGCGCTTCCCGGTTCCCGACGGCGAGACCGAGGACAGCTGGCTCATCAAGGAGGTCGAGGCGGGCCTGCACTACCGGTATCCCGGCGGCATCCCCGACAAGGTGCGCAAGCAGGCCGAGTACGAGACCGGCATCATCCTGCAGATGGGCTTCCCCGGGTACTTCCTCGTCGTCGCCGACTTCATCAACTGGGCGAAGGACAACGGCATCCGCGTGGGACCGGGTCGTGGCTCCGGTGCCGGCTCGATGGTCGCTTACGCGATGAAGATCACCGACCTCGACCCGCTCGAGCACGGACTCATCTTCGAGCGCTTCCTCAACCCCGACCGTGTCTCCATGCCCGACTTCGACGTCGACTTCGATGACCGGCGCCGCGGCGAGGTCATCGACTACGTCACGGAGAAGTACGGATCCGAGCGCGTCGCGCAGATCGTCACGTACGGAACGATCAAGTCAAAGCAGGCGTTGAAGGATGCCGGTCGTGTGCTCGGCTTCCCGTTCAGCATGGGGGAGCGGCTCACGAAGGCGATGCCGCCGCCCGTGATGGGCAAGGACATGCCCCTCGACGGCATGTTCGACTCGGCGCACCCCCGGTACAAGGAGGCGAGCGAGTTCCGCACGCTGATCGACACTGATCCCGAGGCGAAGACGGTCTTCGACCGCGCACTGGGGCTCGAGGGTCTGAAGCGCCAGTGGGGCGTGCATGCCGCTGGCGTGATCATGTCGTCGGATCCGCTGCTCGACATCATCCCGATCATGCGACGCGAGCAGGACGGGCAGATCGTCACGCAGTTCGACTACCCGTCGTGCGAATCTCTCGGCCTGATCAAGATGGACTTCCTGGGGCTCCGCAACCTCACGATCATCTCGGATGCCCTCGACAACATCCGCACGAACCGTGGCGAAGAGCTCGATCTCGAACACCTCGGCCTCGACGACCCCGGCGTGTATCAGCTGCTCGCCCGTGGTGACACCCTGGGCGTCTTCCAGCTCGACAGCCCGCCACTGCGTTCGCTCATGCGCCTGATGAAGCCCGACAACTTCGGTGACATCTCGGCACTCATCGCCCTGTATCGACCAGGCCCCATGGGTGCTAACTCGCACACGAACTACGCGCTGCGAAAGAACGGCGTGCAGGAGATCACCCCGATCCACCCCGAGCTGGAAGCGCCGCTCGCCGAGATCCTGGAGGAGTCCTACGGGCTCATCATCTACCAGGAGCAGGTCATGGCGATCGCCCAGGCGGTCGCCGGGTTCAGCCTCGGACAGGCAGACATCCTGCGCCGCGCGATGGGCAAGAAGAAGAAGTCCGAGCTCGATAAGCAGTACGAGGGCTTCGCGGGCGGCATGACCGAGCGAGGCTTCGGTGAGGCGGCCATCAAGGCGCTGTGGGACATCCTGCTGCCGTTCTCGGACTACGCCTTCAACAAAGCGCACTCCGCCGCATACGGCCTCGTGTCGTATTGGACGGCCTACCTCAAGGCGCACTATCCCGCCGAGTACATGGCAGCGCTGCTCACCAGCGTCGGCGACTCCAAGGACAAGATGGCGCTGTACCTGAACGAGTGCCGCCGCATGGGCATCAAGGTGCTCCCGCCGGATGTGTCGGACTCGATCAACTTCTTCGCCGCCGTCGGCGACGACATCCGCTTCGGCCTGGGTGCCGTGCGCAACGTCGGCAGCAACGTCGTCGAAGGCATCGTGCAGGCCCGCAAGGATGAGCGCTTCACGTCGTTCCATCACTTCCTCGACAAAGTGCCGCTGCACGTGTCGAACAAGCGCACCATCGAATCGCTGATCAAGGCCGGCGCCTTCGATTCGATGGGCGACTCTCGTCGCGCGCTCATGGAGGTGCACGAAGATGCGGTGGAGGCCGCAGTCGACCGCAAGCGCAACGAAGCACAGGGCGCGATCGGATTCGACTTCGACAGTCTCTATGACGGCATGGACGAGGCGGCCCCGGCGAAGGTCCCCGCGCGTCCCGAGTGGGTCAAGAAGGACAAACTCGCCTTCGAGCGCGAGATGCTCGGCCTCTATGTGTCGGACCACCCTCTGGCGGGGCTCGAGGTCCCGCTCGCGAAGCACGCATCGATCTCGATCCATGACCTCAACAACTCCGAAGACCTGCAGGATGGCGACCAGGTGACGGTGGCAGGCCTCGTGACCAGCGTGCAGCATCGTGTCGCCAAGGCGAGTGGAAACCCCTACGGCATGATCACCGTCGAGGACTTCAACGGCGAGGTCACCGTGATGTTCATGGGGAAGACCTACACCGAGTTCCAGCACACGCTGCAGCAGGACGCGATCCTCGCTGTCCGCGGGCGGGTGTCCCGGCGCGACGACGGGCTCAACCTCCATGCGCAGTCCGCATTCGCACCCGATGTGGGCTCCTTCGATGCTGCCGGCCCTCTGGCATTGGTCCTGGCCGAGCAGCGAGCAACCGAGCGCGTGATGATGGAGCTCGCGGAAGTGCTGCGACGACACAACGGCGACACCGAGGTACTGCTTCGCGTGCACCGTGGCGGCACGGCGAAGGTCTTCGAAGTGCCCATGCCGGTCAAGGTGTCCGCGGATCTGTTCGGTGACCTCAAGTCACTGCTCGGACCCACCTGCCTCGGGTGAGCGGGGTAGGATCGTGAGCCGTCGGCAGCACGACGAATCACCCCGTCGAGCCCTGTGACGAAAGGACCACGCATGAGCACGGATCTCCCCGAAGCAGAACCCGAGGACGAGGTTTTCGGCGACGATGACGGTGTCCTGTACGACGAAGAGGTCACCCCTGAGTTCGGCATCCTCGGATTCACTCTGCGGGAGCTTCTCATCGTCGGCGTCTGGCTGCTGTCCTTCGTGTTCTCGTTCTTCCCGCTGATCGGCGACCTCTCGCTGTGGAGCGTCGGCATCCAATGGGTGCTCCCGGTCGCCCTCCCGACGGTCGCCGTCTTCCTGCTGGTGCTGCGCCGATTCTCGCCTGAGGGCATCCGCCGGGTCGGTTCGCTCGGCATCGATCAGTTCGCCTCGGTCGCCTTCTCCGTGTCGGCGACGGTCTGGGCCGGCAGCCTCTGGCTGGCGATCTCCGCTGTGGTGTCCACCGGGAGCTGGAGCCTCCCGTGGAACGGGGTGGCCATGGTCATCACCTCCCTGGCTCTCGTCGTCCTCACGGTCTTCGCCCCGATCATCCCGGGATTGAAGGAAGACTTCCACGGTCGCCTGGTGACTCTCGCCCACCGCAATGCGAATCCGGTGCGCCCCGTCATCGCGAGACCGCGTCCCGAACCCGTGCCGGTCCCGGAAGCCTCCGAAGAATCCGTCGACACATCCGCCTCGGCGGCATCCTCCGCCGCGCCCGAGGTACACGCCGAGAGCCCGACAGACGTCATCGCGGACGGCTCCGCGTCCCCTCTCGTCGTCGCGCTCGACGACGAGGCATCGGGCCAGCAGGCGACCGACGAGATCGCCCGATTCGACCTGGCTGCACAGGTGCCGCTGACGGCGCACGCCTCGGGCGGCGGCATCGGCACCGAGCAGGCGAGCACCGACGAGGAGTATGTGCCGGCCTATTCGCGCCGTTCCCGTGGACAGGAGCCGGAGATCGTCTCGGACACCGGAAGCATCGAGTCCCTGCTGGAGACGGCCGCGACCTACGAGACGGGCGCGATCGAGGAAGAGCCTGCGCCGCTGCTGCTCGAGGGCGTGACCGATGCCGATCTCGAGGCCACGAACCCGCGCGAGACCGCCGCCGTGGCACAGCCGTTCTGGATCCTCGCGCCCTCTGAGCGCGACGTCCACGACGAGCGGGGCGAACCGCTTTTCCGTATCGGTCCGAACGCCTGGGCTCTCGTGATCGAGGACCGTGGGGGTGCGTTCGTCGTCCGACATGACGACGGACGGATCGGCTACCTCCACGACATCTCCGACATCACGAAGGGCTGAAATGCGCACCATCGATCTGCGAGGGCGCGAGCTCTCGCCCGCCGGCATGCTCGCCGCAGTACCCCGGGCGACCCAGGCACGTGCCGAAGCACTCGACACCGCCGCACGCATCGTCGAGGACGTGCGTGACCGCGGCGAGGCCGCTCTTCGCGAGCAGGCCGAGCGTTTCGACGCGGTCACGGACCACGCCGTGCGCGTGCCCGCCGAGCACACCACCACGGCTCTCGCGGAACTCGCTCCCGAGGTGCGCAGTGCGCTCGAGGAGGCCATCCGCCGAGTCCGTCTCGCCTCCGCCGCGCAGGTCCCCGCCACACAGGTCACCAGGATCGGCGAGGGAGCTGTCATCACGCAGCGCTGGCAACCGGTCCACCGCGTGGGCGTGTACATTCCCGGCGGCAAGGCCGTCTACCCGTCGAGCGTGATCATGAACGTCGTCCCCGCGCAGGTCGCCGGCGTCCAGGAGATCGCCCTGGCTTCGCCGCCGCAGGCAGATCAGGGTGGAAGAATCCACCCGACCATCCTCGCGGCAGCAGCGCTGCTGGGTGTGACCGAGGTGTACGCGATGGGCGGCGCCGGCGCGATCGGCGCCCTGGCGTACGGCGTGCCGTCGCTCGACCTCGATCCGGTCGATGTCGTGTCCGGGCCGGGCAACAACTATGTCGCGTCGGCCAAACGTGCCGTCGCCGGCGTCGTCGGCACGGACTCGGAAGCCGGGGCGACGGAGATCCTCGTGGTCGCCGATGCACACGCGGATCCGCGTCTCATCGCCGCCGACCTCGTGAGCCAGGCCGAGCACGATGAGCAGGCGTCCGCCGTGCTTGTCACCGACGCGGCCGAGCTCGCAGAACAGGTCGCCGTCGAGGTGCAGCGGATCGCCGCGATCACCCGGCACAGCGAACGCGTCGCCGCCGCGCTGTCGGGGCCTCAGTCCGCCATCGTCCTCGTCGACGACAGGGCCATGGCCACGGCGTTCAGCAACGCCTATTCGCCGGAGCACCTCGAACTGCACCTCGTGGATGCCGAAGAGGCGGCCGCCGACTTCACCAGCGCCGGAGCCGTCTTCGTCGGCGACCAGACGCCGGTGAGCCTCGGTGACTACATGGCTGGCAGCAATCACGTGCTCCCGACCGGGGGACAGGCTCGCTATGCACCCGGGCTCGGCTCGTACACCTTCCTTCGACCGCAGCAGGTGATCTCCTACGACAGGGCTGCGCTGGCGGCCGTGCGCGCCGGGGTCGTCGCCCTCGCCGACACCGAGGTGCTTCCCGCGCACGGTGAAGCGATCGAGGCCCGTTTCACCGCGTAGGATCGGTCAGATGCACTGCCCCTTCTGTCGACACCCCGACTCCCGCGTCATCGATTCACGCACGAGCGACGACGGGCTCTCGATCAGGCGTCGTCGACAGTGCCCGGAGTGCGGCGGCCGTTTCACGACGACCGAGACCGCGAGTCTCAACGTGATCAAGCGTTCCGGCGTGATGGAGCCGTTCAGTCGGGAGAAGGTCATCACGGGTGTGCGGAAGGCCTGCCAAGGGCGCCCGGTGACGGAGGGCGACCTCGCGGTGCTCGCACAGCGCGTGGAGGAGGCCGTCCGACAGACAGGGGTGTCGCAGCTCGACACCAACGAGATCGGTCTCGCCATCCTCGGTCCGCTGCGCGACCTCGACGAGGTCGCGTTCCTGCGCTTCGCCAGCGTCTACCAGGCCTTCGATTCGCTCGAGGATTTCGAGGCCGCGATCACAGATCTGCGCGCCGACCACACGAAGCGGGAGTCCGAGGAGCGGTAATCTGGCAGGGATGTATCCGCTGCTCTTCCGCGCTGTCCTCTCGCGCTTCGATCCCGAGTTCGCCCACCACGCCGGTATGGCGGTGATCCGCGTGCTCGGTGTGCCTCCGTTCTCGTGGGCCACGCGCGCGATCACCCGCCCTGACCCGTCGCTGCGCGTCGAGGCGCTCGGTCTCACCTTCCCCTCGCCGTTCGGCGTCGCCGCGGGCTTCGACAAGAACGCGGTCGGCGTGCGAGGACTCGCAGCTCTCGGCTTCGGACATGTGGAAGTCGGCACCGTGACCGCGATCGCGCAGGAGGGGAACCCGAAGCCGCGGCTGTTCCGTCTCATCGCGGATCGCGCCGTGATCAATCGGATGGGCTTCAACAACGCCGGAGCGGATGCGGCGGCGCGCAGGCTCGCCCGCCTGCGGCGCGGCGCGCCTGACACGATCATCGGGGTCAACATCGGCAAGAGCCGCGTGGTCGAGGTCGAGGATGCGACGGCGGACTACGTGGCCTCGGCGACACGGCTCGCTCCGCTCGCCGACTACCTGGCCGTCAACGTGTCGTCGCCGAACACTCCGGGACTGCGAGGACTGCAAGCGGTGGAGACGCTGGCTCCGCTGCTGCGCGCCGTTCGAGAGGCTTCCGGCGCGACCCCGCTGCTCGTCAAGATCGCACCGGATCTTCCCGACGAGGAGATCACGGCGATCGCCCAGATGGCCGTCGCCGAGGGACTCGCGGGAATCATCGCGCACAACACCACCATCAGCCGAGACGGTCTGCTCACGGATCCCGCGACGGTCGAGGCTGCAGGCGCGGGAGGACTGTCCGGTGCACCGCTGAAGAAGCGCTCGCTCGAAGTCCTTCGCGTCGTGCGCGAAGCCGTTCCCGCCGACTTCTGCGTGATCGCCGTCGGGGGAGTGGAGACGCCATCCGACGTGCAGGAGCGCCTTGCGGCCGGTGCGACCCTCGTGCAGGGCTACACCGCTTTCCTGTACCGCGGCCCGTTCTGGGGCCGGGAGATCAACAGGGGACTGATCAGTCGGGGTACTGGCCGCGCTTGACCTGCGGCTTCGGCAGACGCATGAATCGCATCTGCAGGGCGCGCATCGCGGCGTACCAGCCCAGACCGCGCTCGAGACGCTCCTTGCCGAACTTCGCCGCGGCCTTGCGCTTGACGCGCATGCCGAGCAGGATCATGCCGCCGATCGCGATGACGAGGTAACCCATCATCACGATGTACGCGTAGAACGAGATGACCGTGTTCGCCGGCACCAGCGAGGCGAGGATGACCAGGACCATCACTCCCATCACGAACTCGGCCGGGTGCCAGCCCGCATCCACGTAGTCGCGGACCCAGCGGCGCTGCGGGCCCTTGTCGCGGACCGGGAGGTACTTCTCCTCGCCGGCGGCCATGCCGGCCTGCGCTCGTGCGCGACGCTCGTTGAGCTCCGCCTTCGCGGCCGCCTTCGCCTCCTTGGTGTTGGCGACCAGGGGGCGGCGACGAGCTGCCTCCTGCTCCGCACGGGTCGGCGTCGCGCGCCCCTTGCCGACGGCAGTCGTCTCGGGGGTGTCGTCGTTCGTGGAAGGGGAGGTAGGGGTAGTGGACACGGAGTTCCTCGGTTCGCCGGCGGGGGATCACCTTAAGATTACTCGCATGACCTCTCCTGTTCCTCCCCGTGAGTCCGATGCCGCCGTCCTCGAGGCGGTGGCGACCGGGATCCCGTCAGCGCTGTCGGACCTCGGCCACCTCGTGCGCATTCCGGGGATGGCCTGGCCCGCGTTCGATCAGACCCAGCTGGAGCGCAGCGCGGAAGCCGTGGCCGCGCTGGCGTCGGGCACCGGAGTCTTCGACGAGGTGCGCGTCCTCCGCGCCGCGATTCCCGGCACCGACGAGCAGGGGCAGCCGGCCGTCCTCGCCACCCGCGCGGCCCGCAACGGCAAGCCCACGATCCTTCTGTACGCGCACCACGACGTGCAGCCTCCGGGAGACGATGCCCTCTGGGAGACCCCGCCGTTCGAGCCGACGGTGCGCGACGGGCGTCTCTACGGGCGCGGTGCGGCCGACGACAAGGCCGGCATCATGTCGCATATCGCCTCGATCCGCGCGGTGAGCGAGGTGCTCGGCGATGACCTCGACCTCGGCATCGCGATGTTCATCGAAGGGGAGGAGGAGTACGGGTCCCGTTCGTTCGCCCAGTTCCTCTCCGACAACAAGGATGCTCTCCGCGCCGACGCCATCGTCGTGGCCGACTCGGGCAACTGGGACTCCGTGACTCCCGGTCTCACCGTCTCCCTCCGCGGCAACGCCCGGTTCACGATGCGCGTGCGCACCCTGGACCACGCCTCGCACTCCGGAATGTTCGGCGGCGCCGTGCCCGACGCGATGATGGCGACCGTCACGCTGCTGTCCACGCTGTGGAACGCCGACGGCTCGGTGGCGGTCGAGGGGATGACCGAGCGCGACGCCCCCACTCCCGACTACACCGAGGCGACGCTGCGGGACGAGGCGGGACTCCTTCCCGGCACCACTCCCATCGGGGACGGCGGCATCCTCAGCCGGATCTGGAACAAGCCGTCGGTCACGGTGATCGGGATCGACGCCACCAGCGTGGCGGCAGCCTCCAACACGCTGCTCCCCGAAGTCACCGTCGTGATCAGCGCTCGCGTGGCTCCTGGCCAGAGCGGCCAGGACGCGTACGAGGCCTTGGAGCGCCACCTCCGCGCGCACGCACCTTTCGGTGCCGAGCTCACGTTCTCGGATGTCGATCTCGGCGACGGTTTCCTCGTGGACACCAGCGGCTGGACGGTCGCGCTGACCCGGGACGCGATGCGCGACGGGTACGGGGTGCCTCCGGTGGACCTGGGCGTGGGTGGATCGATCCCGTTCATCGCCGACCTGGTGCGGGAATTCCCCGCTGCACAGATCCTCGTCACTGGTGTCGAGGACCCGCATTCGCGCGCGCACAGCCCGAACGAGTCGCTGCACCTCGACACCTTCCGCCACGCGGTCGCGACCGAGGCGCTGCTGCTCGCTCGCATGAATGACGCAGAACTCTGAGCCTCCCCGCATCTGCGGCGGTAGAATCGTCCGAGAAGCCGTGCACCTGCGGCCCGTCACAAGGAGCGACATGAGCGACACCACACTCTCCCCAGAGACCACCCGCGCACACGGCGTCACCCTGACCGACGCTGCCGCCACGAAGGTGAAGAACCTCCTCGAGCAGGAAGGCCGCGATGACCTGCGTCTGCGCGTCGCGGTGCAGCCGGGCGGGTGTTCGGGGCTGATCTACCAGCTCTACTTCGACGAGCGCTACCTCGAGGGCGACGAGACCGTCGACTTCGACGGCGTCGAGGTCATCATCGACAACATGAGCGTCCCGTACCTCGACGGAGCGGCGATCGACTTCAAGGACACCATCTCCGAGCAGGGGTTCACGATCGACAACCCCAACGCAGCGGGCAGCTGCGCCTGTGGTGACAGCTTCCACTGACCCTCGCTTCGCCGACTCGGCCGTCGTCACCACTGGTGACGGCGGCCGTTCTGGTTCCGGAACCTGCGTGGATGGCATGAATCAGGTGTGAGGTTGCCCTAGACTTGGGTGTGCTCTGTTCGCGATCTGAAAGGTGCATCGTGCCCTCGAAACGCAGCCTTCGTTGGGCCGCCCTCCCTGTGGGAGTTGCGGCAGCCTTGGCCCTGGCGGGATGCTCTCCCACCGAGCTGAACGGCTTTCTTCCGGGCTTCGTGGAGGGTGGCCCCGCAGCCACCAACCAGACCGAGCGCGTCTCCTCGCTCTGGGTGAACTCCTGGATCGTGCTTCTCGCCGTCGGCATCATCACCTGGGGCCTGATGGCCTGGGCTGCGATCGCCTACCGCCGCCGCAAGGGTCAGACCGGTCTTCCGGTGCAGATGCGCTACAACATGCCGATCGAGATCTTCTACACGATCGTGCCGCTCATCCTCGTGCTGGGAATGTTCTTCTTCACCGCTCGTGACCAGACCGAGATCGAAGCCAAGTGGGACCAGCCCGACGTCGAGGTCACCGCGATCGCGAAGCAGTGGGCGTGGGACTTCCAGTACGACGGCGACGAGAAGGACAACTCCGACGCCGTGTGGACCATGGGCATCCAGGCCCAGCCCGACAAGGACGGCAACATCGACCAGGCGCAGCTGCCGACGCTGGTGCTGCCCGTCGACAAGAAGGTGACGATCAACCTTCAGTCCCGTGACGTCATCCACTCCTTCTGGATCATCGACTTCCTCTACAAGAAGGACATGTTCATCGGGAAGGACAACTCCTGGTCGTTCATCCCGACGCGAGAGGGCGAGTACGCCGGTAAGTGCGCCGAGCTCTGCGGCGAGTACCACTCGATGATGCTCTTCAACGTGAAGGTCGTCTCGCAGAGCGAGTACGACTCCTACCTCGCGTCGCTCGAGGAGCAGGGCAACACCGGTGACATCACCGGCGCCTACGACCGTCTCTCGAACCTCCCGGGGACGACCCCGAAGACCGACACCGAGGAAGGAGGGGAGTAAGCCATGTCGACCACAGAAGCTCCCCGTACCGACGAGTCTCCCCGCTCGCGTCCTAACACCCTGCCTGCACGCCAGGCTGCTCTGATGAGCTCCTCGCGTGTGGAGCAGAAGGGCAACATCGTCGTCAAGTGGATCACCTCCACGGACCACAAGACCATCGGGTACATGTACCTGATCGCCTCGGTGATGTTCTTCCTGCTCGGCGGCGTGATGGCACTCGTCATCCGTGCCGAACTGTTCGCGCCGGGCATGCAGATCATCCCGACGAAGGAGCAGTACAACCAGCTGTTCACGATGCACGGCACGATCATGCTGCTGATGTTCGCGACGCCGCTGTTCGCCGGCTTCGCCAACGCCATCCTGCCGCTGCAGATCGGTGCTCCCGACGTCGCCTTCCCGCGTCTGAACGCCTTCGCGTTCTGGCTCTTCCTCTTCGGCTCCACCATCGCGGTCGCCGGCTTCCTCACCCCGCAGGGCGCGGCCTCCTTCGGATGGTTCGCCTATCAGCCTCTGGCAGGAGCATCCTTCTCGCCGGGGGCGGGTGGAAACCTGTGGATGGTCGGCCTCGGCATCTCCGGTTTCGGAACGATCCTCGGTGCCGTGAACTTCATCACGACGATCATCACGATGCGTGCGCCCGGCATGACGATGTGGCGCATGCCGATCTTCTCGTGGAACACGCTGATCACGAGCCTGCTCATCCTGATGGCGTTCCCCGTTCTCGCAGCCGCGATCTTCGCTGCAGCGGCAGACCGCATCCTTGGCGCTCACATCTACGACCCGGCCAACGGTGGTGTCCTGCTCTGGCAGCACCTGTTCTGGTTCTTCGGTCACCCTGAGGTGTACATCATCGCGCTGCCGTTCTTCGGCATCGTCTCCGAGATCTTCCCGGTCTTCAGCCGCAAGCCGATCTTCGGATACAAGACCCTCGTCTACGCGACGATCGCCATCGCGGCGCTCTCGGTCGCGGTGTGGGCTCACCACATGTACGTGACGGGCTCGGTCCTGCTTCCGTTCTTCGCGCTGATGACCATGCTGATCGCCGTGCCGACGGGTGTGAAGATCTTCAACTGGATCGGCACGCTCTGGCGAGGGTCCGTGACATTCGAGACTCCGATGGTCTTCTCCCTCGGCTTCCTCGTGTCCTTCGTCTTCGGTGGTCTGACCGGCGTCATCCTGGCAGCACCGCCGCTGGACTTCGCCCTCTCCGACTCGTACTTCGTCGTCGCTCACTTCCACTACGTGGTGTTCGGAACCGTGGTGTTCGCCATGTTCGCCGGCTTCTACTTCTGGTGGCCGAAGTGGACCGGACGCATGCTGAACGAGCGCCTCGGCTACGTGCACTTCTGGCTGCTGTTCATCGGCTTCCACATGACCTTCCTCATCCAGCACTGGCTGGGCGTTGACGGCATGGTGCGTCGTTACGCCGACTACTCGGAGGCGGACGGCTGGACCTGGCAGAACCAGGTCTCGACGATCGGTGCGATCATCCTCGGCGCCTCGATGCTGCCCTTCTTCCTGAACGTCTGGATCACGGCGCGCAAGGCTCCGAAGGTCACGGTCAACGACCCGTGGGGCTACGGCGGATCGCTCGAGTGGGCGACCTCCTGCCCGCCGCCGCGACACAACTTCACGTCGATCCCGCGCATCCGCAGCGAGCGTCCTGCGTTCGATCTGAATCACCCCGAAGCCGCCGAGTTCGCTACGACGGCTCCCGGCGAGCGAGAGGCCCACTAAGTCATGCGCGACAATGTCATTCTCTGGTGGATCCTGACGGCGTTCTTCGCCCTCGTCGGTGTGGTGTACACCGGCTGGCACATCCTGGCCACGCCGGCGGACAACTTCGCCATGCGGATCGAGTGGGTCGGAACGGTCGCCCTGTTCTTCGGCGCCTTCATGGGAGCCATGATCGCGTTCTACCTCGACCGCACGCACAAGGCTCAGCGGGGCGAGCTTCCCGAGGACATCCTGACCTCCGACATCGATGACGGTGACCCGGAGCTGGGCGAGTTCAGCCCGTGGTCCTGGTGGCCGATCGTGCTGGCGGCCTCGGCGGGAGTCTTCGTCGTCGGTCTCGCGGTCGGACACTTCCTTCTGCCGATCGGTCTCGCGATCTTCGTGGTCGCCATCGTCGGCTGGGTGTACGAGTACTACCGCGGCAACTTCGCCCGCTGATACTTCCTCATCGAAGAAGGCCCCCGGATTCCTCCGGGGGCCTTCTTCGTGTGCGGACGGCGCCGCGATCAGGCGCGGGCACGGATGCGGGGGATGCCGGTCAGCGGATCGACCGGACGGTGGTGGACGCCATCCGAGTCCTCGACCGCGTACCCTTCTCTGACCCAGTACTCGAAGCCGCCGATCATCTCGCGGACTCGGTAGCCGAGACGGGCGAACTCGAGCGCGCCCTTCGCGCCGGCGTTGCATCCGGGACTCCAGCAGTAGACGACGACGTCAGCGTCCTTCGGCACCTCCGCCGGTGCACGAGCGGAGATCTCGCTGTAGTGCATGTGCACGGCGCCGGTGACGCGGCCCTGCGCCCAGGCTGCGTCGGAGCGGACGTCGACGACGACGATGCTCTCGCCTGACTCCAGCGCGGCATGCACGTCGCTGGGGTCTGTCTCATAGGCCAGCTTGGCAGCGAAGAAATCGGCGCGATCGATCATGACCTCAGCCTAGGGAGGCGGCGGCGTCGTCCCCAGCGGATTCCGGTCGGCCGGCGTCCGATTGCCGTCAATGACACTGGAACAGAGCCCATGAGAGCGCTCGGAGCGCCGACCGGTCAGAGCGTTGCGGTCATCTGCACACGAGGTCCGTGCTCGAAGAGTCCCAGACTCTCTTCGATGGCCACGAGCTCTCGGAGCAGCGCCGTGTCCGGTTCGCTCTCGACAAAGCCGCACGAAGCGTAGAACGGCGCGTTCCAGGGCACGTCGGTGTAGGTGCGCAGCGTGACGTCGGTGAGGCCGCGTCGCCGCGCCTCCGCCAGCGCGGCCGTGACGAGCTGACGACCGATGCCACGACGTCCGAACGAGGGGAGTACCGAGAGCTGCTCGAGATGGGCGTGTCCGTCGATCTCGAGGACATGGACGAAGCCGACGACGATCGGTGCCGCGACGTCGTCGGTGAGCTCGGCGACCAGGACGAATCCCGGTGACTCCGTACGATCCTGCGGCGGCGTCGGGGGAGGCCAAGTGACCGCGCCGAACAGGTCGATGAGCAGGGCATCGGCGGCGCGCTCGATCTGTTCGGTCAGAGCATCGTCCCTCGGCGTGGAAGGGCGTATGACGATGTCCATGATCAGTCGGTGACGGCGGCGATCGCTTCGATCTCCACGAGCTGATGGTCGTAGCCGAGCACGGTGACGCCCAGGAGGGTGCTGGGGACGTCGTGAGCGCCGAAAGCGGCATGGACCACGTCCCAGGCCGTCACGAGGTCGGCCTGCGCGGAGGAGGCCACCAGGACCCGGGTGCTGATGACATCCGTGAGCGTGGCGCCGGCCACGTCGAGCGCCGCCTGCAGGGTCTCCACACAGCGCGCCGCCTGGGCCGCGTAGTCGCCCGGTGCCGCGGTCGTGCCGTCATCGTTCAGGGGGCATGCTCCGGCGAGGAAGATGAGCCGGGATCCCGCCGGTGCGGTCGCGGCGTAGGCGTAAGGAGTGTCGGCGAGGGAGGTGGCGCGGATCAGCTGGACGGCGGATGACATGGGTGGATCCTCTCATTCGGGTACTAACGATGAAGGCCCCGTCCGTATGGACGAGGCCTTCATCAGATGGGGGAGTGGCGACTACTCGCCGTCCTCCGACTTCTTGCGAGGCTTCTTCACCGGCTCGGTCGCGATGACCGTGCTGGGGGTGTTCGGCGTCTCGTCGACGTGCGTCTCATCGACCGTGAGCGGGGCGTCGGGGAAGCCTGCGCGCTCGTGAGCGCCCTGGATCTCCGCGGCCTCGGTCTCGTCGTTGTGAGCCGTGACGTGGTGCTGGTGAGCGTCTGCTGCCTCGACCTCGGCCTGCGTGAGCGGTGCCAGGCGGTCTTCGAAGAACCAGCGGGAGATCGAGGAGCGGAGGTTCTCCGTCCACGGGATACGTCCCTTGGCGTTCGGGCGGACCACGAGGGGCTCGTACGTGTCGACGTCGATGAGCTTCCAACGGTCGTACTTGTCGACCGGCTGGTGCACCTCGATGAACTCTCCGCCGGGAAGGCGGACGATGCGACCGGACTCGAAGCCGTGCAGCACGATCTCGCGGTCCTTCTTCTGCAGCGCGATGCAGATGCGCTTCGTGACGAAGTAGCCGAGGATCGGGCCCAGGAAGAGCATCGCCTGCAGCGTGTGGATGACGCCTTCCATCGTGAGCATGAAGTGCGTCGCGATGAGGTCGGACGAGGCTGCAGCCCACAGCACCGCGTAGAAGATGACGCCGGCCACACCGATCGCCGTGCGCGTCGCGGCGTTGCGCGGGCGCTGAGCGATGTGGTGCTCGCGCTTGTCGCCCGTGACCCACGCCTCGATGAAGGGGTAGATCGCGACGAGCACGATGAACAGACCGAGCACGAGGACCGGCGCGATGATGCCGAACGACCAGGTGTGGTCGAGGAAGACGATGTCCCAGTTCGACGGTGCCAGACGCAGGGCGCCGTCGGCGAAGCCGATGTACCAGTCCGGCTGCGTGCCGGCGGAGACGGGGGACGGGTCGTACGGTCCGTAGTTCCAGATCGGGTTGATCTGGAAGAAGGTCGCGATCAGCACGATGGTGCCGAAGACGATGAACAGGTATCCGCCCATCTTCGACATGTACACCGGCATCATCGGGTAGCCCACGACGTTGTCGTTCGTGCGGCCGGGGCCGGCGAACTGCGTGTGCTTGTTGATGATCATGAGCATCAGGTGCACCACGATCAGTGCGATGACGAGCATGGGCAGCAGCAGGATGTGCAGCGTGTACAGGCGTCCGACGATGTCGGTACCGGGGAACTCTCCGCCGAAGAGGAGGAACGAGGTCCAGGTGCCGATCAGGGGGAGGCCCTTGATCATGCCGTCGATGATGCGAAGACCGTTGCCCGAGAGCAGGTCGTCGGGAAGCGAGTAGCCGGTGAAGCCCTCTGCCATGGCGAGGATGAAGAGGATGAAGCCGATCACCCAGTTGAGCTCACGCGGCTTGCGGAACGCACCGGTGAAGAACACGCGGAGCATGTGCACGCCGATTCCGGCGATGAACACCAGCGCGGCCCAGTGGTGGATCTGACGGACCAGCAGACCGCCTCGCAGGTCGAAGGAGATGTGCAGCGACGATTCCAGCGCTGCGGACATCTCGATTCCACGCATCGGCGCATAGGCGCCGGTGTAGTGGGTCTCGACCATCGACGCGTCGAAGAAGAACGTCAGGAAGGTTCCGGAGAGGAACACGACGACGAAGCTCCACAGCGCGATCTCGCCCAGCATGAACGACCAGTGGTCGGGGAAGATCTTGCGTCCGAGCTCCTTGACGAAGCCGGAGAGGCTGGTGCGCTCATCGATGTAGTTCGACGCGGCACCGACGAAGCGGCCGCCGAGAGGTGCCTTGGTGTCGTTGTCGTCTTTGGACAGCGTTGCGGTGCTCAATGGCGCTCCCAGAAGCTCGGGCCGACGGGTTCCGTGAAGTCGCTGCGTGCGATCAGGTAGCCCTCGTCATCGACGGTGATGGGCAGCTGCGGCAGCGGACGTGCCGCCGGGCCGAAGATGACCTTTGCGTGGTCCGTGACGTCGAACTGCGACTGATGGCACGGGCACAGCAGGTGGTGGGTCTGCTGCTCGTACAGTGCCACGGGGCAACCGACGTGCGTGCAGACCTTGGAGTAGGCGACGATGCCGTCGTAGGACCAGTCCTTGCGGTCCTCGGCCTCGATCAGCTGTTCGGGGCGCAGACGCATCATCAGCACGATGGCCTTGGCCTTCTCCTCGAGGTAGCCGTCGTGGTGGCTCAGCGTCGCGAGCTCTTCCGGGATCACATGGAACGCGGAGCCGAGCGTGACATCAGCGGCGCGGATCGGGGTGCCGTCGGGGTCGCGCACCAGGCGCGCTCCCTCTTCCCACATCGTGTGCTTGAGCAGCACGACCGGGTCGCCCGCCGTGGGGTCTTCCGGAGTGGAGTGCGGCGCCAGGCCACGGAACAGCGTCACGCCGGGGATGATCGAGGCGACGATCGCTGCGAACAGCGAGTTGCGGATCATCGAGCGACGACCGAAGCCGGACTCCTCGTTCGCGTCGGAGAAGGCCTTGATGGCAGCTTCGCGCGTTGCGTCCGTGCCACGGGTGGGGTGGCGGTGCTCGATGAACTCCTTGTCGGACATGAGCGCCTTGGACCAGTGGATCGCACCGATACCGAGGGCCAGCAACGCGAGGGCGATGCCGAGACCGATGAAGAGGTTGTTCTGCCGGATGTCGATGAGCGCGCCGCTCTCGATCGGGAACAGCATGTAGGCGGCGACCGCCCAGATGCTGCCGGCGAGCGAGAGGTAGAACAGCGTGTAGACAGTGCGGACAGCGGCCTTCTCAGCGCGCGGGTCCTTGTCGGTCATCCGCTCGCGGTGCGGCGGAAGCCCGGGGTTCTGCACGGGATCGCTGACTGCGACACCCAGCCCCGGAGAGGGCTGGTAGGCCCTGTCAAGAGCCTGCGAGTCGTCGTCGTGTGCCATGGTGCTCCTCGTACGTTCCTCTTCGATGATTAAGCGTCAGTTGGACTTGGCCGTGATCCACACGGTGACGGCGACGAGTGCGCCGATACCGAAGATCCACACGAACAGGCCCTCGGAGACCGGTCCGAGCGAGCCCAGCGAGAATCCGCCGACCTGCACGGACTGCTGCTGGAAGAGCAGCGCCGAGATGATGTCGCGCTTGTCTTCGTCGGACAGGTTCATGTCGCCGAAGACAGGCATGTTCTGCGGACCGGTGACCATGGCCGCGTACATGTGCAGTGCGCTGGTCTCGCTGAGTCCGGGGGCGTACTTGCCCTCGGTGAGCGCTCCACCGGCGGCGGCCACGTTGTGACACATCGCGCAGTTGACGCGGAACAGCTCCGCGCCCTTGGAGACGTCACCCTTGCCGTCGAGGATGTGGTCCGACGGGAACGTCGGGCCGGGTGCCTCGGACTGGACGAAGGACGAGATCGCGAGGATCTGGTCCTCGGTGAACTGCGGTGCCTTCTGCGGCGCCTGCGGTCCCTGCATCTGCAGGGGCATGCGACCGGTCGACAGCTGGAACTCGGTTGCCAGTTCGCCCACGCCGTAGAGGCTGGGGCCGTTGGCCGTTCCCTCCAGGTCGAGACCGTGGCAGGTGGCGCAGTTGGCCGTGAACAGCTTCTCGCCGTCTTCGACGGTCAGCTGCGAGGTCGCGGCCGACTGGGTGTCGGATGCAGCGAACGCGGCGGTCGCTCCGGCGTACACAGCGCCGGTGATCATGAGGCCTGCTCCGATGAGCGCCGCTGCCGCCAAAGGGCTGCGACGACCGCCGGAACGGCGCTTCTTCTCTCGTGCCATCTCGGGGATCAGCTCCGCTCTTATTTCAGGAAGTAGATAACGAGGAACAGCACGATCCAGACGACGTCGACGAAGTGCCAGTAGTAGGACACCACGATCGAGGAGGTCGCCTCCTTGTGCCGGAAGTTCTTGACGGCGTATGCGCGGCCGATGACGAGCAGGAACGCGACCAGACCACCGGTGACGTGCAGGGCGTGGAAGCCGGTCGTCAGGTAGAACGCGGAAGCGTAGGAGTCGGCGCCGATCGGCATGCCTTCAGCGACCAGCTGGGCGTACTCCCAGACCTGGCCGGAGACGAAGATCGCGCCGAGGGCGAAGGTGAGGAAGAACCACTCGACCATTCCCCAGCCGAACAGGCGACGGCGTCCGGCGCCGTTCTTCTGTCCCTTGCCGATCTTGTAGGGCTGCAGGTCCTCCGCCGCGAACACGCCCATCTGGCACGTGAACGAGGAGAGCACGAGGATCGCAGTGTTCACTGCGGCGAACGGGACGTTCAGCAGCTCGGTCCGGTCTGCCCACAGCTCCGGGGAGGTGCTGCGGAGGGTGAAGTAGATCGCGAAGAGTCCCGCGAAGAACATCACCTCACTGCCGAGCCACACAATGGTGCCGACAGCTACCGGGTTGGGCCGCTTAATCGTTCTCGCCGCCGGGGCATACGTCGCTGAGGTCGTCACCCCTCCATTATGGCCGATCCGCGGGCGTGATTCTTGCACCGACGGCCCTCGAATAGCCTGCCTTGGACTTAGGGGACCCTAAGAAAACACTGCGAATACCCGGTGAATCCGCGGGAAACAAGGGGTGAGGCCCCTGTGCACGTGTGTTCGGAAGCATCTGCATGTTTTCTCTGCGCCGATAGGATCGCACACATGGCTGATTCCCTGACCTGGTCCGACGTGCTCACCTCTCTGTTGGAGCGCCGTGATCTCAGTGTGTGGGAGTCCACGTGGGCCATGCGTCAGATCATGCAGGGAGGCGTCACCGAAGCGCAGTTGGCGGGCTTCCTCGTAGCCCTCCGTGCGAAGGGCGAGACGATCGACGAGATCGTCGGCTTCCGCGATGCGATCCTCGAGGCTGCGGTTCCCCTTCCCGTCTCACCCGACGTGCTGGACATCGTCGGAACCGGTGGTGACCGAGTCGGCACGGTGAACGTCTCGACAACGGCGGCAATCATCATCGGCGCGACGGGTGTGCCCGTGGTCAAGCACGGCAATCGCGCGGCGAGCTCCGCCTCCGGGTCCTCCGACGTGCTGGGGGCCCTCGGGCTCGAGCTGTCCCTCGACCCTGCCGCCGTCGCATCCATCCTCGACCGCACCGGCATCACCTTCGCCTGGGCCGGAGCCTTCCACCCGGGCTTCAAGCACGCCGGTCCCGTCCGGGCGGAGCTGGGAGTGCCGACTGTCTTCAACATGCTCGGACCGCTGTGCAACCCCGCTCGTGCCGAGGCCAACGCGGTCGGCGTCGCGCAGATCGAGCGCGTCCCGCTGATCACGGGTGTGTTCCGTACCCGTGGTGCGACGGCGCTCGTCTTCCGTGGCGATGACGGACTCGACGAACTCACCACCACCGGACACAGTCGCATCTGGGAGGTCACCCGCGGGGACATCCACGAGCACGACCTCGACCCCCGCGACCTCGGCATCCCGATCGCTGATCTCGCCGACCTCATCGGCGGCTCGCCCCAGCACAATGCGGAGGTGCTCCGGCGCACCTTGGCGGGGGAGACCGGCGCCGTGCGTGACATCGTGCTGCTCAACGCCGCGGCGGGCATCGTCGCCTTCGAGCTCTCGCAGGATGCCACTCAGGTGCAGCGGCCGATCCTCGAGCGCCTGCGTGAAGGCTACGACAAGGCGTCGGCGGCGGTCGACGACGGTCGCGCCCTGGCGAAGCTCGACCAATGGATCTCGGTGAGTCGCGAACTGGCTGCTCCGAAGGAGTGACCGTGGACCCCGTCGACGCGCTGCTGGAGATCGCCTCTCTGCTGGAGCGCGAGCGGGCGTCGCGGTATCGAGCGAAGGCGTTTCGTCAGGCCGCGGCGACACTGCAGGACCTTCCCGACGACCTCAGCGCCGATCCCACCCGACTGCGTGCGGCGAGGGGCATCGGCGAGTCGACGTTCGCGGTGATCCGTCAGGCCCAGGCGGGGCAGGTTCCCGACTACCTCGTCGAGCTGCGGGGAGATGTCGAACCCGAGCGCGTCTCCGAGCTTCGCGCGAAGCTCCGCGGCGACCTGCACGCGCATACCGACTGGTCCGATGGAACGACTCCGCTCTCGGTGATGGCTGCTGCTGCACGCGCCCTCGGGCACGAGTATCAAGCGATCACGGATCACTCGCCACGCCTTCGGGTGGCCAGAGGGCTCTCTGCGGAGCGGCTGCGCGAGCAGATGCCCCTCGTGCGTGCGGAATCCGGCGACGGTTTCACCCTTCTCACC
This sequence comes from Microbacterium sp. Root322, assembly GCF_001425645.1. Taxonomy (NCBI): domain Bacteria; kingdom Bacillati; phylum Actinomycetota; class Actinomycetes; order Micrococcales; family Microbacteriaceae; genus Microbacterium; species Microbacterium sp. Root322. Next base: position 125,200 of record NZ_LMCS01000001.1, read on the forward strand.
GGCATCGAGGTCGACATCCTCGAAGACGGGGCGCTCGATCAGGAAGACAACCTGCTCGCCGAGCTCGACATCGTCGTGGCATCGGTTCACTCCAAGCTGCGCATGGACTCGCGTCCGATGACCGCGCGGATGATCGCCGCGGTGTCGCACCCGAGGGTGAACGTGCTCGGACACTGCACAGGTCGACTCGTACAGGGCGAGCGGGGCACGCGCCCGCAGTCGGCGTTCGATGCGGCAGCGGTCTTCTCCGCCTGCGCCGACAACGGAGTGGCCGTCGAAATCAATTCCCGGCCTGAGCGTCAGGATCCGCCGGATGAGCTGATCGCGATCGCCCTGGAGGCGGGATGCCTGTTCTCCATCGATTCGGATGCTCATGCTCCCGGCCAGCTCTCACTGCTGGACCACGGCGCCGAGCGCGCGGAGCGGGCGGGGATCCCCGCGTCGCGGATCGTGACGACCTGGGGGCTCTCGCGTCTGCTCGCCTGGGCGGAGTAGACCCGCTCCGTCGCCCTGTCAGCCGGCTTTGAGCGCGGCGTTGGACACCGCGGCGACCGCACGCGTCATGGAGCCGCCGAGGTTCCACTTCTCCGCGAGTGCCGTGGCCGCGTCCACCTCTGCGGGGTCGAGCACTCGAAGCGGAACGTCGGGAGCGGTGAGGGGGAGGGAGGTGGCGACGGCCACCACCGTCGGCGCGACATCGAGGTAGGCGGATGCCGCGAGCAGCTTCGCACGCACTCCGGCGCTCATGCCCTCGCCTGCCTCCGCGGCGGCGCGGATGCCCTCGAGATCGGCGTGCGCCTGGAGCAGGGTCGCCGCGGTCTTCTCGCCGACGCCGGCCACCCCGGGGAGTCCGTCTGAGGCATCGCCGCGCATGGTGGCGAAGTCGGCGTACTGCGAGGGGAGCACGCCGTACTTCGCGACCACCGTCACATCGGTCACGATCTCGAGGTTGCTCATGCCGCGTGCGGTGTAGATGACCCGCACGTCGCGGGCGTCGTCGACGAGCTGGAACAGGTCACGGTCGCCCGTGACGATGTCGACCGGCATCGTCGCGGTGGTCGCGAGCGTGCCGATCACGTCGTCGGCCTCGTGCTCCGCGACCCCGACGATGGGGATCCCGATCGCCGCGAGCGTCTCGCGGATGAGGGGGATCTGGGCTTCGAGAGGGTCGGGAACCTCTTCGACGTCTGGCCCGCTCTCGACGACTTCGACGACGCGGTGCGTCTTGTAGCTGGGGATGAGGTCGACGCGCCACTGCGGGCGCCAGTCGTCGTCCCAGCAGGCGACCACATGAGTGGGCTCGTAGAGCGTGACGAGCTTGGCGATGATGTCGAGCAGACCGCGTGCCGCGTTGATCGGCGAGCCGTCCGGTGCGGTCACCTTGTCGGGGACGCCGTAGAAGGCACGGAAGTAGAGGCTGGCGGTGTCGAGCAGCATGAGGCGATCGGTCACGAACGACAGTCTGACACGGGCACGTGGCGCGGGCCGGCGCTTGTCGGTCGCAGACTGAGACGATCCGCTCGGTGGGGACACTCACGGGTATGAAAGCTCCTCTTCGCACGTTCTCGTCCCTCGTCCTGGGCGGGGTGGTGCTCGCCGCGGCACTGGCCGGATGCGCGACGTCGGCGGGAACTTCTCCGGTTCCGGAGTCGACGTCCGATCCGAACACCTCTGACACGTCATATGCCCCGAAGGCGGCGTGGCTCGATGGGACGTCATTCGTGTTGAAGACATGGGGCGATGCGTGCGTGCCGCAGATCGGGGACATCGTCGCGGGGGATCAGTCCCTCGAGATCGTGCTCGTCGACGGGGAGGACGAGGCATGTGCGGACGTACAGACCGCGCACGGAACCTACATGGGCTTGCCGGCCGGGTTCGATTCCTCACGCCCGGTGGAGCTGACGGTGACCGACGCGGCAGGCGTGAAGAGCGAGCTCACTCTGCCCGGCCTCGCGGACGGGGAGATCATCCCTGCGGACAGGATGTCTCCGCAGACACCGGCGGCGACGTGGATCGATGAGCACGAGCTCGCGATCCTGACGTGGGGGTCGTCGACGTGTATGCCGGCCGCCGGAACCGTCGAAGTCGTCAGCGAGACGGAGGGGATCGTCCGGCTGCAGCCGAGCGCGAACCAGGTCTGCACAATGGATCTGGTTCCGCAGGTCACGTTCGTGCCGGCGGAGGGCGTCGCCGCGGATGCGAAGCTGACGCTGGAAGGCTATGTGGATGCGGACGGTGCTCCGGTCGTCGTGACCGCCGTGGGTTAGTCCGCGTGCGTCGTCTCAGCAGCCAGGTGCCGACGGTCGCTGCGCGCAGGTGAACGCCACGAGCGCGGTGTGCGCCTCGAAGATGCGTATCTCCCGCGCGGGGCCGGGGATCGTGAGGTCGCCGGCCACTGGGAACCAGCCGCCGCCGAGGTCGACTTCGGCGGCGTAACGGACCGTGACGTGCGCCTGGTACGTGCCCCGTTCGCTGTACACATGGCTGGTGGAAGTGGGGGTGAACGGTGATTGACCGAGCGCCGACCACGTCTGTCCGCCTGTGCTCGAGGTGGCGGACGTGCCGTCGCCGTGCACGAACTCATAGCCGACAGGCGTGAAGCGCACGCTGAGCGGTGCGCCGAAAAGCGTGCCAGAGCGCGTGTGCACGGATGCCGCTGCGATGAAGTTCGTCGGCATCCCGGCCACGCCGACGTTGTCGGGCTCGCCCTCGTTCGCGACCGGATCCGGAGCGAACTGCGCGAGGTCGTCGATCGTGATCGCCGGGGCTGCAGGGGAGTCCGCACCCGGTGACGACGGTTCCTCATCGATGACGGTGCGGAAGCAGCCGCGGGAGCTGTTCCAGTCGTCGAGACATGAATCGAAGTCGAACTCGTGCACAGGGAAGACGGGAAAGGACGGGGAGTCGGGTCGCGGGGCGCTGTTGCGGGGACCGTCATTGCCCTCTGTTTGGCTTGCAGTAGTCGTAACCTGACTGCCATCCGTTCCTGCCAAGAAATCGGAGAAGCCGGGAGGCTTGCTGCCCTCGCTCGGCTGAACGAGCGCAACGACCACGCCCATTACGGCTAGGAGACGGGACATTGAACGTCGTCATCTGAAGTCGCCGAATCAACCAGTAGTCCAACTGAGTCCGACGTCACGAATGTGACTTCAAGGCCATATACATCTGGGCGATTCGGACTGACTGCAGACGAACCGTCCGGATTGAGGATCGCGACTTGGCTCACGTCTAAGCAGAGCGTTGCGGTCACTTTGTCGAACGGCGCGGCGCTGTGCACGCCGCTGAACGAGAACACTCGAGTATCTCCTTCAATCACCTTGCCTTCGGCGTGCATGGCGGAGAAATTCTCGCGATCTGCCTTCTCTACGCTGCCGCTCGACAGTTCGAACAACTCCTCGAAAGTGGCCGGGTCCGACGCGTCGACCGCGTTGAGCGCGCGGACATACTCACTGAACGTCTCTTCTGCGGCGGCGAAGGCTTCTTCCTCCGAGGCGAAGGCCGCGGTGGGGGTGGGTGTCGGCTCGGGCGTCGGCGCGCAGCCCGCGAGCATCACGACGATCGAGACCATCATGAGCGCACCGGAACGAGGGGGAATGGCGGAGGAAGCTGTCGGCGGGATCACCCAGTCACGGTAACCCGGAGGGTCGACGGCCCGTGTGAGTTATCCACAGCGCGATGCTCGGGGGAATCCGACTCCTGCAGTGTCGGAACTTCTGATAGCGTTAACTGTCACTCGTGGCGTGCATACGCGTGCCCTCGTGGCGAGAAAACCAAAATCCAACTGCTGTGAAGCATGCAGTCGGCCGTGCGCGGCCTTTGCCTCCCAGCCCGAGTCTCCATTCAACAAGGACAACCCACTACATGACTACCGCAACGACCGCCCCGGCCACCAAGCAGGTCGCCATCAACGACATCGGATCTGCTGAGGACTTCCTGGCCGCGGTCGAGAAGACCCTGAAGTTCTTCAACGACGGCGACATCATCGAAGGCACGATCGTCAAGATCGACCGCGATGAGGTCCTCCTCGATGTCGGCTACAAGACCGAGGGTGTCATCCCCTCGCGTGAGCTCTCGATCAAGCACGACGTCGACCCCAACGAGGTCGTCGCTGTCGGCGATCTGGTCGAGGCCCTCGTTCTCCAGAAGGAGGACAAGGAAGGCCGTCTGATCCTCTCCAAGAAGCGCGCACAGTACGAGCGTGCCTGGGGAGACGTCGAGAAGATCAAGGAGAACGACGGCGTCGTCACCGGTACGGTCATCGAGGTCGTCAAGGGTGGACTCATCGTCGACATCGGCCTCCGTGGCTTCCTCCCGGCTTCGCTCATCGAGCTGCGCCGCGTCCGCGACCTCACGCCGTACCTCGGCCAGGAGATCGAGGCGAAGATCCTCGAGCTCGACAAGAACCGCAACAACGTCGTCCTGAGCCGCCGCGCGCTGCTCGAGCAGACGCAGTCGGAGTCGCGCACCACGTTCCTGAACAACCTGCACAAGGGTCAGGTCCGCAAGGGTGTCGTCTCGTCGATCGTCAACTTCGGTGCGTTCGTCGACCTGGGTGGCGTGGACGGCCTCGTGCACGTCTCCGAGCTGTCCTGGAAGCACATCGAGCACGCCTCCGAGGTCGTCGAGGTTGGCCAGGAGGTCACCGTCGAGATCCTCGAGGTCGACCTCGACCGCGAGCGCGTCTCCCTGTCGCTGAAGGCGACGCAGGAGGACCCGTGGCAGGTCTTCGCCCGTACCCACGCGATCGGTCAGGTCACGCCGGGTAAGGTCACCAAGCTCGTTCCGTTCGGTGCGTTCGTTCGCGTCGCAGACGGCATCGAGGGCCTCGTCCACATCTCCGAGCTCTCCAGCAAGCACGTCGAGCTGGCTGAGCAGGTCGTGTCGGTCGGCGAAGAGGTCTTCGTCAAGGTCATCGACATCGACCTCGAGCGTCGTCGCATCTCGCTGTCGCTGAAGCAGGCCAACGAGTCGGTCGACCCCAACGGCACCGAGTTCGACCCGGCCCTGTACGGCATGCTCGCCGAGTACGACGAGAACGGCGAGTACAAGTACCCGGAGGGCTTCGACGCCGAGACCGGTGCGTGGAAGGAAGGCTTCGACGCCCAGCGCGAGGCATGGGAGCAGGAGTACGCTGCAGCCCAGGCTCGCTGGGAGGCGCACAAGGCTCAGGTCGTCAAGGCGGCCGAGGCCGAGGCTGCGGCCGGAGACGACTTCGGTGGCCAGTCCTTCACCAGCGAGGCTGCCGGCGCCGGCACCCTCGCGGACGACGAGGCTCTCGCCGCTCTGCGCGAGAAGCTCTCGGGCGGCAACGCGTAAGCAGCATTCTGAAACGGGTCGTCACCTCGCCTTCGGGCGGGTGTGGCGGCCCGTTTCGCATGTCCGCGTGACGGATTCCCGTGCGTGACGCAGCATTACGCCCGTATTCGCCGCAATCGACCCACTCGGCCAGCATGGGCACATGACCGCCTTGCTGCCCGCGCCGCGCACCACAGCCGTCCCGACGGCGTGGGGGACCGCGCAGGCGGTCCGGCTCGACGGAATCGAACGATCGTTTCCGCTGGCGAGCGGACGCCGCGACGTGCTGCGCACTGTAGATCTCGACATCTCCGCGGGCGAGATCGTCGCCGTGGTCGGACCCTCCGGGTGCGGAAAGTCGACCCTGCTTCGCCTCGTCGGCGGCCTGGACGCACCGACACGGGGCAGCATCCGCCTCGATGACACGCTCGTCGCCGACGTCGACGAACGCACGGCCGTCGCATTCCAGGAGCCCCGACTGCTCCCGTGGCGCACGATCGCCCAGAACGTCGAGCTCGGCCTGCCACGCGGCACCGCCCGTCGTGCCGGTCGTGAACGCGTGCGCGAGCTGCTGCACCTGGTCGGCCTCGACCATGCCGCCGACCAGCGCCCGCGCGAGGTGTCCGGCGGCATGGCGCAGCGCGCATCCCTCGCGAGGGCCCTCGCCCGCAACCCCGGCGTCCTCCTGCTCGACGAGCCGTTCGGGGCGCTCGACGCACTCACGCGCCTGCGCATGCACGACCTGCTGCTGAAGATCCATGCCGCGGAGCCGACCACGGTTCTCCTCGTCACCCACGACGTGGAAGAGGCCCTCTACCTCGCCGACCGTGTGCTGCTGCTGCGCACGCTGGACGGAACCGGCACCGACGAGTCCTCCATCGCCCGCACGATCACCGTGCCGGGCCTTCGCCCCCGAGACCGCGCCGATCGCGGCCTCGCCGACCTGCGCGCCGAGCTTCTCGAAGGCCTCGGCGTCGACACCCACCACCGCACCGCCGAGGAGAACCGATGAGCATCACCACCCGCCGAATCATCCCCGCGATCGCGATCGCCGGGACGATGATGCTCGTCGCCACCGGCTGCGTCGCTGGAGAGAACGCCGCAGCCACCGACACGAAGCCCACGTCCGGCACGACCGAATGGTCATCCGACACGCTCTCGATCGACTTCGCCACCTACAACCCGCTGAGCCTCGTGATCCGCGACCAGGGCATCCTCGAAGACATCCTCGGCGACGATGTCACCGTCGAGTGGGTGCAGTCCGCCGGCTCGAACAAGGCCAACGAGCTGCTGCGCTCCGGGTCGGTCGATGTCGGATCGACGGCGGGATCGGCTGCGCTCCTGGCCCGGGCGAACGGCTCGCCGATCCAGGTCATCGACATCTTCTCGCAGCCGGAGTGGGCGGCGATCGTCGTCGGACCCGACAGCGACATCACCTCGATCGAAGACCTCAAGGGCGCCTCCGTCGCAGCCACCAAGGGCACCGACCCCTACTTCTTCCTGCTGCAGGCGCTCGAAGAGGGCGGTCTGTCTCTGTCCGACGTCGAGGTGCAGAACCTTCAGCACGCCGACGGCCGTGCCGCTCTCGACGGTGGTTCGGTCGACGCGTGGTCGGGTCTCGATCCGATCATGGCCGCGGCCGAGGCGGAGTCCGGCGACAAGCTCATCTACCGCAACGTCGACTTCAACACGTACGGCTTCCTCAATGCGACCGAGGAGTTCATCACGAACCACCCCGACCTGGCGCAGGCCGTCGTCGACGCGTACGAGCAGGCCCGTGAGTGGGCGCTCGAGAACCCCGACAAGACCGCGGCGCTTCTCGCCGAGGTCGCCGGCATCGACATCGGGGTCGCCACCACCGTGATCGAGGAGCGCTCGAATCTCGACGTGAGCGGGATCCCCGGAGACGACCAGGTCGCCGTGCTCGAGAAGATCGCTCCCGTGCTCGTGGAGTCCGGCGACGTGCAGGGTGGCAAGGAATCCGTCGACAAGGCACTGTCGTCGATCGTGAACGACACGTTCGCCAAGAAGGCGGTCGACGGCGAGTGAGCGATCTCGACCAGCGGGTGATCGTCCCTGCGGACTCGCAAGACGCCCTCGACTTCGCCAGGGGAGAGCTCCGGCGCCCTGACCCCGTCGTTCGGCGCACGTGGGATCGACCCGCGGCGCGGATCATCGCCGGGCTCGTACTGCCGGCGATCATCGTGATCGTCTGGCAGGTCGTGACGACGAACGGAGCGATTCCGTCGTACCGTCTTCCCACACCCGCCTCTGTCTTCCAGGCCGGTGTCGAGCTGGCGCAGAGCGGGCAGCTCTGGACGCACATCGCCATCTCCGTGCAGCGCGTGCTGCTCGGATTCGCGATCGGATCCGTGATCGGGCTCGCCGTGGCCGGCGTGGTGGGGCTGTCGCGGCTGGGAGACGTGCTGCTCAGCCCGACGCTCGCCGCCGTCCGTGCGGTGCCCTCGCTCGCCTGGGTGCCGCTGCTGATCCTCTGGATGCAGATCGGCGAGGAGTCCAAGGTCACGCTCATCGTGATCGGGGCGTTCTTCCCCGTCTACACCACGGTCGCCTCGGCGCTGCGTCATGTCGATCCGCAGCTCGTCGAGGCCGGACGATCGTTCAGCCTGCGCGGATGGTCGCTGTTCCGCATCGTGCAACTGCCCGCCGTCGTGCCCTCCGTCATCTCCGGCCTTCGCCTCGCGCTCGCCCAGGCGTGGCTGTTCCTCGTCGCCGCCGAGCTCATCGCGTCGTCCATGGGCCTCGGCTTCCTGCTGACCGATTCCCAGAACAGCGGCCGGGTCGACCGCATCCTGCTCTCGATCGTTCTGCTGGCACTGCTGGGCACCCTCACCAACGGCCTCCTCGTGCTGGTGGAGAAGTACCTGCTCCGACGATGGGTGTGAGCGTGACGGAGGCCCGGCTGCACGAGACACGCGTCTACGAGCCCTCGAACGAGTTCCCGCACGCGAACGTCACGGGGGAAGCCTATGCGCGCGCGGCAGCAGATCCCGTCGCGTTCTGGGAGGATGCTGCCCGCCGCCTCGACTGGTCGGAGCCGTGGCATACCGCCCATGAGTGGGAGCCGCCGATCGGCGACGCGGTTCCTGCAGCCCGCTGGTTCGTCGGCGGCAGGCTCAACGTGGCCGCGAACTGCATCGATCGACACGTCGATGCCGGCCACGGAGACAGGGTGGCCCTGCACTTCGAGGGCGAGCCGGGCGACCGCGTCGCGGTGACCTATTCCGACCTGCAGCAGCGGGTCTCCCGCGCCGCCAACGCCCTCGTCGCGCTCGGCATCGAACCGGGCGACCGCGTCGTGATCTATCTCCCCGTTCTGGTGGAGACGATCGTCATCACGCTCGCCTGCGCCCGGATCGGTGCCGTGCATTCGCTGGTGTTCGGCGGATTCTCGGCCGAGGCCGTACGCTTCCGCCTCGAAGACACCGGCGCGAAGCTGCTGGTGACGAGCGACGGGCAGTATCGTCGCGGCGTCGCCACCGTGGTCAAGACCACGGCCGACGTCGCGGCGGCCGGTCTTCCCGACCTCGAGCACGTGCTCGTGCTTCGGCGCACCGGTCAGGACGTGCCGTGGACCGACGGGCGCGATCTCTGGTGGCACGACGTGGTCGACACCGCGCCGTCGACCCACGAGGCCCAGGCGTTCGACGCCGAGCATCCCCTCTTCATCATCTACACCTCCGGCACCACCGGGAAGCCGAAGGGGCTCGTGCACACCGCGGGAGGGTATCTCACGCAGGCGAGCTGGGCGCACTGGGCGCACTTCGACGCGAAGCCGGACGACGTGCACTGGTGCACGGCAGACCTCGCCTGGGTCACCGCGCACACCTACGAGATCTACGGCCCGCTCTCGAACGGGCTCACCCAGGTCATCTACGAGGGGACGCCGGATTCGCCGCATCGGGAGCGCCATCTCGAGATCATCGAACGGTACGGGGTCACCGTGTATTACACGGCACCCACGCTGATCCGCACCTTCATGACGTGGTTCGGCGCCGAGCTGCCGGGCGGCCACGACCTGTCGACCCTTCGACTGCTCGGAACGGTCGGCGAGGCCATCAACCCCGAGGCCTGGATCTGGTTCCGGCAGAACTTCGGCCGTGACGAGCTGCCGGTGATCGATACGTGGTGGCAGTCGGAGACCGGCGCCGCGATGATCGCCCCGCTGCCGGGCGTCACGCGGCTCAAGCCCGGTTCGGCCTCGGTGCCGCTGCCGGGGATCGACGCCGCGGTGGTCGACGCCGACGGGATCGAGGTGGCACCCGGTCGCTCGGGGACACTCGTCATCCGCCGCCCGTGGCCCGGGATGGCCCGCACCGTCTGGGGCGACCCGGTGCGCTATCGCGACGCGTACTGGTCGGCATTCTCCGGTCACGGACGCTTCGGCGGCTTCTACGTCGCCGGTGATGGCGCGACCAGGGACGCCGACGGGTACATCTGGATCCTCGGTCGCCTCGACGACGTCGTCAACGTCTCGGGGCACCGGCTCTCCACGATCGAGATCGAGTCGGCTCTCGTTGCACACGACACGGTCGGCGAGGCGGGCTCCGCCGGGGTCTCCGACCCCGTCACCGGTCAGGCCGTCGTGGCTTTCGTGACGCCTTCCGGCCGTGCCGACGTGAATCCGGCCGACCTGCGCGCTCAGGTCGCGCAGTCGATCGGTCCCGTCGCAAAGCCCCAGCACATCGTGGTCGTGCCCGATCTGCCCAAGACCCGGTCGGGCAAGATCATGCGACGACTCCTGGCGCAGTTGTGGGAAGCCGAGCAGGATCGACGGGCCGGTCGCGAAGCCCAGCCGCTGGGAGACACGACGTCGCTGCAGAACCCCTGGGCCGTCGATGAGATCGCCGACGTGCTCGCCGCCGCTGAACTGAGGACATCATGACGGAAGAACATCGCTTCGGATTTCGTACCAGAGCACTTCACGCCGGTGGAACCCCCGACGCCTCCACCGGTGCGAGGGCCGTGCCGATCTACCAGACGACGTCGTTCGTCTTCGACGACGCGGCGGACGCCGGCAACCTCTTCGCCCTGCAGAAGTACGGCAACATCTACTCTCGGATCGGGAACCCCACGGTCGCCGCTCTGGAGGAGCGCCTCGCATCGCTCGAAGGTGGTATCGGCGCCGTCGCCACGGCCTCGGGCATGAGCGCGGAGTTCATCACGTTCGCCGCTCTGGTCGGCGCGGGCGATCACGTCGTCGCCGCTGCGCAGCTGTACGGCGGAACGATCACTCAGCTGGATGTCACGCTGCGCCGCTTCGGCGTGGAGACCACGTTCGTCGCCTCGACGGACCCGGCCGATTTCGCCGCCGCGATCCGCCCGGAGACGAAGGTCGTCTACGTCGAGATGATCGGCAACCCGTCGGGTGAGATCGCCGACATCGAGGGGCTCGCCGCCGTCGCCCACGCGGCGGGTGTGCCGCTCGTGGTCGATGCGACGCTGGCGACCCCCTACCTCGCACGTCCTCTCGAACACGGCGCCGACATCGTCATCCATTCCGTGACGAAGTTCCTCGGCGGGCACGGCACCACGCTCGGCGGCGTCGTCATCGAGAAGGGCACGTTCGACTGGGGCAACGGCAAGTTCCCGCAGATGACCGAACCCGTCGACTCGTACGGCGGCATCAAATGGTGGGACAACTTCGGCGAGTACGGGTTCCTCACCAAGCTCCGCTCCGAACAGCTGCGTGACATCGGTCCCGCGCTCAGTCCGCAGTCGGCGTTCAATCTGCTCCAGGGGATCGAGACCCTTCCGCAGCGCATCGACGCGCACCTCGCGAACGCTCGCATCGTCGCCGATTGGCTCGCCTCCGACCCGCGCGTGGCGTACGTGACCTGGGCAGGGCTCGAAGGGCATCCGCATCATGACCGTGCGGCCAAGTACCTGCCGCTCGGACCCGGTTCCGTCTTCGCTTTCGGAGTCGCGTCGCCGGAGGGTCGAGCGGCGGGGGAGAGCCTGATCGAGAACCTGCAGCTCGCCTCGCACCTCGCGAACATCGGCGATGCCCGCACCCTGGTGATCCACCCGGCCTCGACGACGCACCGCCAGCTCACCGAGGAGCAGCTCGTCGCCGCGGGTGTGCGTCCGGACCTGATCCGCATCTCGGTCGGACTGGAAGATGCCGAGGACATCGTCTGGGACCTCGATCAGGCCCTCACCGCGGCGACAGGAGCGAACCGATGAGCGCGACCACCTCGGGCGATGCGTGCGCGCTGCCCTCCGTGACGGATGATGCTGCGGCCTGCACTCTCCCCGGTGCGGTGCCGACGATGCCGGGGCGGACCTGGATCGGGCCGACCCAGCAGGAGCGCTTCGGACTGCTGCGACGCGCGAAGTCGATCGCGATCGTCGGAGCGTCCAACAACCCCGCACGCGCGTCGTACTTCGTGGCGACGTATCTGCTCTCCAGCACGGCCTACGACGTGTACCTGGTGAACCCGCGCGAGACCGAGATCCTCGGACAGCCCGTCTACGCGACCTTGCGCGACCTGCCAGTGGTGCCCGACATCGTCGACGTGTTCCGTCGTCATGACGATCTTCCCGGCGTCGCCCAGGAAGCCATCGAGGTGGGGGCGCAGACGCTGTGGCTGCAGCTCGGATCGTGGAACGAGGACGCGGCAGCGATCGCCGAGGGTGCCGGTCTCTCGGTGGTCATGGACCGCTGCATCAAGATCGAGCACGCGCGATTCCACGGCGGACTGCATCTGGCTGGCTTCGACACCGGCGTGATCAGCTCGCGCCGTCAGCTGCTCGCCCGATGAGACACGATCTCGACGACGCCTAGACTGGCGGCATGCCCCTCATCGCCCTCACCGGCGGCATCGCCTCCGGGAAGTCGACCATAGCCCGGCGCCTGGCAGAGCACGGTGCCGTGATCGTCGATGCAGATCAGATCGTGCGGGACGTGCAGTCGCCCGGATCGCCGGTCCTCGCGAGGATCTCGGAGGCCTTCGGCGCCGCCGTCATCGCACCGGACGGCTCCCTCGACAGAGCCGCGCTGGGGGCGAAGGTGTTCGGCCATGCCGGCCTCCTCGCGCAGCTGAACGCGATCGTGCATCCTGCGGTGCGCGAGGAATCGCAGCGGCGTTTCGATGCCGCCCTCGCCGACGACGCGAAAGCCGTCGTCGTCTACGACGTGCCCCTCCTCGTCGAGGCTCGGGTGGACGACCCGTGGGATCTCATCGTGGTCGCGCACGCTCCTGCAGCGTTGCGTCGGCAGCGGCTCGTCGACCTGCGCGGCATGGACGAGAGCGCGGCGCAGGACCGGATCGACGCCCAGGTCTCCGATGACCGCCGCCTCGCGATCGCCGACGTCGTGATCGATACCTCCGACACCCTGGAGCGCACGCTCGAGCAGACGGACGCCCTCTGGGAGCGGATCAGCGAACAGTGACCTTCTCCGGTCACGCGCCGGGTTCGCGCGAGTATCGGCGTCTGATCGTCGGCCTCTTCTTCGCAGGCATCGCGACGTTCGCGCAGCTGTACTCCGCCCAGGCCGTCCTGCCGCAGATCTCGTCCGACCTCTCCGTCAGCCCGGCCACGGCGGCCCTGAGCGTGTCGGCGGCCACCCTCGGTCTGGCACTGGCCGTCATCCCCTGGTCGGTCGTGGCCGATCGCATCGGTCGGGTGCCGGCGATGGCCACGGGCGTTCTCACGGCGACGGTGCTGGGGCTCTCCGCGCCGTTGAGCGGCGAGATCATCACGCTGCTGTCCCTCCGATTCGCGGAGGGAGTGGCACTGGGCGCCGTGCCGGCTGTGGCCCTGGCCTACCTCAGCGAGGAGGTCGAGGCACGCCACGCCGCCGCAGCCGCAGGGAGCTACATCGCCGGAACCACAGTGGGCGGACTCCTCGGCCGCATCGCGTCGGGGATCGTCGGGGAAGTGGGCGGATGGCGTGCCGGAATCCTCTCCGTCGCGCTGATGTGCGCGCTGGCTGCTGCACTGTTCCTCTGGCTCACGCCCCGCGCCAGAGGGTTCGTCCCCGGACGCCTGCGGGTGGACCGCGGTCCCGGCATCCTGGAGAAGCTCCGCGCGCCGTTGCGCTCGTCGCTGCAATGGGCGCTGTATGCACAGGGCTTCCTGCTCATGGGGGCCTTCGTCGCGGTGTACAACTACCTCGGCTTCCATCTCTCGGCCGAGCCGTTCGCCCTGCCGGCCTGGTTGGTGCCGCTGCTCTTCCTGGCCTATCTGGCAGGCACCGCCTCCTCTCCGTGGGCCGGCGCGCTCGCCTCGCGGATCGGACGCTTCCCTGTACTCCTCTCCTCGATCGGTGTGATGGCCGCGGGCGCGGTTCTGCTGCTGGTGCCGATGGTGGCGATCGTGCTGCCGGGGCTCGTGCTCTTCACCGCTGGATTCTTCGGAGCCCATGCCATCGCCTCCGGTTGGACACCTGTCGCTGCCGGTCCTGCCAGCAGGGCGCAGGCTTCGTCCCTCTACTACTTCGCCTACTACGCGGGATCGAGTCTGTTCGGCTGGATGCTCGGTCTCGTGTTCGGGGCCGCGAGCTGGGGGTGGTTCGTCGCCGTCATCGTCGGGATGTGCGCGGCCGCCGCTCTCGCGGCCTTCTCGGCACTGCGTGGTGCGTCGAGCGGCCAGTCATCTGCCTGAGTACATCTCGTCATCGGGCGACGGCCTCGATGTCGGAGGGGCGGCATACGCTGGAGGTATGCAACCCACGCGCAGTGTCCGACCCTTCGAGGTCATCAGCGAGTACGAGCCTGCAGGCGACCAGCCCAAGGCCATCGCCGACCTGGCGGCACGCATCAACGCGGGCGAGACCGACGTCGTCCTGCTCGGCGCGACCGGTACCGGAAAATCCGCGACGACGGCCTGGCTGGTCGAGCAGGTCCAGCGCCCGACGCTCGTGCTCGCGCACAACAAGACGCTGGCCGCTCAGCTCGCGAACGAGTTCCGCGAACTCATGCCGAACAACGCGGTCGAGTACTTCGTGTCGTACTACGACTACTACCAGCCCGAGGCCTACGTGCCCCAGACCGACACCTTCATCGAGAAGGACTCGTCGATCAACTCCGAGGTCGAGCGACTGCGTCACTCCACGACGAACTCCCTGCTGAGCCGCCGCGACGTCATCGTCGTCTCGACCGTGTCGTGCATCTACGGGCTCGGGGCGCCGGAGGAGTACCTGCGTGCCATGGTCGCTCTGCAGGTGGGGGAGCGGTATGACCGTGACGCGCTCATCCGGCAGTTCATCGCGATGCAGTACAACCGCAACGACGTCGACTTCTCGCGGGGCAACTTCCGTGTGCGCGGCGACACCATCGAGATCATCCCCGTCTACGAAGAGCACGCCATCCGCATCGAGCTGTTCGGCGACGAGATCGAGGCGCTGTACTCGCTCCACCCGCTGACCGGAGAGGTCATCGAGAAGCTCGACGCCGTGCCGATCTTCCCGGCTTCGCACTACGTGGCCGGCACCGACGTCATCCAGCGTTCGATCGGCACGATCGAGACGGAGCTGGAAGAGCGTCTGGCCGAGTTCGAGCGGCAGGGCAAGCTCCTCGAGGCGCAGCGTCTGCGCATGCGCACCACGTTCGACCTCGAGATGCTGCAGCAGCTGGGCTTCTGCTCCGGCATCGAGAACTACTCGCGGCATATGGATGGACGCGCGCCCGGCGAGCCGCCGCACACCCTGCTCGACTTCTTCCCGGATGACTTCCTGCTGGTGATCGACGAGTCGCACGTGACCGTGCCGCAGATCGGCGCCATGTATGAGGGTGATGCTTCTCGCAAGCGCACGCTCGTCGACCACGGCTTCCGCCTGCCGAGCGCGATGGACAACCGGCCGCTGCGATGGGACGAGTTCAAGAACCGCATCGGGCAGACGGTCTACCTCTCGGCCACCCCCGGGAAGTACGAGATGGGGATCGCCGACGGCATCGTGGAGCAGATCATCCGCCCGACGGGCCTTGTCGATCCGGAGATCGTGGTGAAGCCGTCGAAGGGGCAGATCGACGACCTGCTCGAGGAGATCCGCCTGCGAGTCGAGCGTGACGAGCGCGTGCTCGTCACGACTCTCACGAAGAAGATGGCAGAAGAGCTCACCGACTTCCTCGGCGAGCACGGGGTGCGGGTACGCTACCTGCATTCCGATGTCGACACGCTGCGTCGCGTCGAGCTGCTCAGCGAGCTGCGCGCCGGGGTGTACGACGTCCTCGTGGGCATCAACCTCCTGCGTGAGGGTCTCGACCTGCCAGAGGTGTCCCTCGTCGCGATCCTCGACGCCGACAAGGAGGGCTTCCTGCGTTCGGGCACCTCCCTCATCCAGACCATCGGTCGTGCCGCTCGAAACGTGTCCGGCGAGGTGCACATGTACGCCGACAAGATGACCGACTCGATGACGAAGGCCATCGAGGAGACCGACCGGCGCCGCGAGAAGCAGGTCGCGTACAACAAGGAGCACGGCATCGACCCGCAGCCGCTCCGCAAGCGCATCGCCGACATCACCGAGGTGCTCGCCCGTGAGGGCGCAGACACGGCGGAGATGCTGTCGGGTCGAGGCCGCGCGACGGGCAAGGGCAAATCGCCGACGCCCAACCTGCGGCGCACGGGTATCGCAGCTGAGGGGGCGCAGCAGCTCGAGGCCACGATCCAGGACCTGTCCGACCAGATGCTCGCCGCGGCCGCCGAGCTGAAGTTCGAACTCGCCGGGCGTCTGCGTGACGAGGTGCAGGATCTCAAGAAGGAGCTTCGCGCCATGGAGCGCGCTGGACACGCGTAGACGGGGGCTGGTCGATGGACGCTGCGGGGAACGAGCTGGCCGACCGGGTACGTGCCTTGTTGGGGGCCGACACCTGGATCGAAGAGCGGCGCATGTTCGGCACCAGGGCGTTCCTCGATGACGGCCACATCCTCGTCGGAGCGCGTCCCGGTGGAGTCCTCCTGGTGCGCGTCGACGACGAGAACGGCGCGGCGCTGCTCACGCACCCCGGAGCCGCACGTGCGGTGATGGGTTCGCGCACGATGGGTTCGGGGTGGATCGACGTGGTGCCGGGTGCCATCGAAGACGACACGGAGCTCATGTTCTGGCTCGATGTCGCCCGCGAGTCGACGGGCTCGGCGGTCGAGACGCCGGAGCAGGACTGACGCTACGGGCAGTGCACCAGGGTCTTGGGTCCGGTGCGGTCGATCTCGTGCTTCGTCATCGGGGCGCCGCAGAGCGGGCAGGCGCGCTCTGCGCGTTCGGCAGCGCTGGGCGGCGGGGTCTTCTCGTACGGGCCGACGGATGCGGGCCCCGCGAACCGGATGAGGTTCGTGTTCACCCAGGAGTACAACCCTCCTGCGTCGCGGATGCGAGTGCGGAGGGGTGGGCGGTCGGAATCCTTTGCCATGTTCGTTAGTGTACTAACTATTAGTGCAGATGTATAGTCTCCCTTGTGACGGCATCCGACGACCTGCTCCGGCTCGAGAACCAGCTCTGCTTCGCCCTGGTGACAGCGGCGCGCAACGTCGTCGCCCTGTATCGCCCGATCCTCGAGCCGCTGGGCCTCACGCATCCGCAGTACCTCGTCATGCTGGCGCTGTGGGAGAGGGCCCCGCGTACCCTCAACGATCTGGCGGTCGATCTCGCCATGGAGCCGGCGACCGCATCGCCGCTGGTGAAACGGCTCGAAGCCGAGGGGCTGGTCGCACGTCAGCGCAGCAGCGAGGACGAACGACGTCTGGAGATCACGCTCACCGCAGCGGGGTCGGCCCTCCGTGATCGGGCGATCGACGTTCCGCACCAGGTCATGGCGGCGGTGGGCATGGGCGTCGACGAGATCGCGGCCCTTCGGGACGGTCTCGGCCCTTTCGCCGGTCGTCGCCCTGACCTCGCCTGACGAGTCGTCTCACGGCGCGGTCGGGCCCGTGGCGTGGGAGCAGCCCCCTAGGGTGGAGGCATGTCGCGCTCCGAGCCCTCGGTCCCGGAGCGGCAGCGTGCCGGTGAAGAACGGCCTCGAACGAGGCTTCTGCTCCCGCTGCTCGCCATAACAGGTTTCTTCGCGACGATCATGTTCGCGGCGGCCACGCAGGGGATTCCGCAGTTCGGCGGAGGGTTGGACGACACCGAGGGGCGCACTGGCGAGGATGTCCTGCCGACCGCGCCGACGGAGACCGCGCCCACGCCGTTGGAGCCTCCGGAGGATTCGCCGCTGCTCGCGATCATCGGCACCATCCTCGCCGCGGTCGTCGTCGCCGCTGTGCTCGCGATGGCCTACCTCGGTATGCGGCTCCTGATCCGCTACCTCGTGGGGCTGTGGCGTGACCGCCCGCTCGCGCGCCGAGAGGCGGCGCAGGTCGCCATCCAGGTCGTGGCCGCGCCCGTGACGGATGTCGAGCCTGACGAGGCGACGATCCGACGAGGAATCGAGGAAGCCCTGCGGACGATCGACGACCGCCCCGTGCCCGGCGACAGCATCGTGGCAGCGTGGGTGGGCCTGGAGGAGTCGGCGGCGGACGCCGGTGCCGGGCGAGGACGCAATGAGACCCCGTCGGAGTTTACTGCGCGTATCATCGGTCGGCGCGCCGGAATCGCCGCCGACGTGGTCACCCTGCTCGCCCTCTACGAGCAGGTCCGCTTCGGCGGTCATGACGCCGACGAGAGCGATCGAGCCCGCGCCTCCCAGTGCCTCCGAGGCATCCAGGAGGGGTGGCGATGAAGCGACGGATGCTGATCCTGGGGATCGGCGGCGTTCTCGCCCTGGCCGTGCTCCTGCTGCTCGCGCAGCTGGGCTTCCCCGTGCCGTTCGTGCTCGCGTGGATGATCCTCGTCGTCGCAGTGGTCGTCGCCTGCCGCCAGGAGTTCATCGAGGTCGGACCTGCGTGGCCTCCCGAGAAGCCCGGCCGCGACTCGCGCGGCTCCGAGGTGTCGCGCATGGCCTGGGCGATCAACACGCGTACGGGTGTGGCCGGCCACGTCGTCGTGCGCCGGGTGCAGAGCGTGCTGAGAAGACGCCTCGCCCTGCGTGGACTCGACCTCGACGACCCCACGCAGCACGCTCGCATCGACGCCCTCCTCGGCGAGGGGGTGCGCGACGCCCTGCGCCGTCGCGAAGTGCAGCGCACCGACATCGAGATCGTGCTCGACGCGATCGAACGAATCCCGAACGACACGGAGGAGACCGGATGAGCAGCCAGGAGACCACCCAGATCGCCGAGACCGGGCGTCGAGTGCTCGACAGCGTCCGCGGCGCCGTCGTCGGGATGGACGAGCCCCTCACGATCGCCCTCGCTGCGATCCTCGCGGGTGGCCATGTGCTCTTCGAGGATGTTCCGGGGTTGGGGAAGACGCTCGCCGCACGGAGTCTGGCGTCGGCGCTCGGCCTCGACTTCCGTCGCCTGCAGTGCACTCCGGACATGCTCCCTGGGGATGTCACCGGCTCCTACGTCTACGCGCCGGCCACCGGCGACTTCGTGTTCCGGCCCGGGCCGATCTTCACCGGGCTGCTCCTCGCCGACGAGGTGAACCGCACGACCCCCAAGACCCAGTCGGCGATGCTGGAGGCCATGGCGGAGCATCAGGTCACCGTCGAGGGGAACAGCTTCCCGCTCCCACTGCCGTTCCACGTGATCGCGACCTCGAACCCCATCGAGTACGAGGGGACGTACGCGCTTCCCGAGGCGCAACTCGACCGCTTCATGGTGCGCCTCGCCGTCGGCTACCCCGCACCGGAGGACGAGACGCGCATCATCCTCGACCGCGTCCGCCGACAGAGTCCCGATGCGTCCGTCGATTCCGTCGTCGACGCGGCAGGTCTCCTCGCTATCCAAGCAGCCGTCGAGAGGATCCATGTCGACGCCGATGTCGCCAGGTACTGCGTGGAGCTGACGAAGTCCACGCGGGAGGTGACGCATGTCGCCGTCGGAGCCTCGCCGCGCGGATCGCAGTCTCTCGTGCTGCTCGGTCGCGCACTCGCTGCGCTGGACGGACGAGACTTCGTCCGTCCAGACGACATCAAACGCATCGCGGAGGCGGTGCTCGCGCACCGCCTCACGCTCACGCCTCAGGCGTGGGCACAGGGAATCGACCCCCGGACTGTCGTGGCCGCGGTGGTCGAGAGCACGCCCGTGCCGCCGACCGTGGCCGCGGTGCGGTGACCGAGCCGGTCCGCGTCACGGCGCGCTCCTCTGCGCGCTGGAGCCGGACGCCCGTGATCGCGATCGGCGTCGCCGGCTCGGCGATCCTGGCTGCCGTGGGGCTCGTGTTCTCGCGGCCCGATGTCGTCGGCATCGGACTTCCGCTCGCCCTCGGGACAGCATGGATGCTGATGCGTCGGCCTCGGGATTCCACGATGTCGATCGAACTGCGTGCGCATGTCGAGGGTTCGGGAGACTCGTCGGAGGTACTGGCGGAAGTCGATGCGATCCTCGACAGCGACTGGGTCCAGGTGGCGATCGATCAGGAGGCGCGGCGGTCCGGGCTCGCCGATGCGCGACCGGGGCACTCCATCCTCCTCACCCGCAACCGCCTGCAGCACTCTGGTCCTGTGGAGCTCCTCGGAGTGACCGTGCGCGGCGTCGCGCTCGACGGCGCATGGGTCTCGGAAGCCGGCCCCCGCGTCGTGCTGGGGTGGAACACCCCGCCCAGGCAGGTCCGGATCGGGCAGCTTCCGGTCGCTCCCCGGCTGACGGGTCTGCACGGCGCCCACGAAGGTGTCCGCCCCGGACAGGGCGGTGACTTCCGCGACATCCATCCGTTCGTCCCCGGCGACGAGCTGCGCCGCGTCGACTGGCGGGCGACGGCTCGCGCGGCTCGTCGACCGGGCGAACTCCTCGTTCGACGCAGCACGACCCTCAGCGATTCCTCGGTGGTGATCGCCGTGGACACCGCGGAGGATCTGGGGACCGTGGTCGCCTCCTGGGGAGCGGACGACGCCGACCGGTCAGGAGTCACCTCGCTGGATCTCGCGCGTGAGGCTGCCCTCTCCATCGCCACAGCGGCGGTCGGTGTCGGTGATCGGGTCGCATACCACGCGTTGTCGCCCGGCGGCCGCAGTCTTCCCTCAGGTGGCGGCCCGCGCCACCTCGCACGCGTGCGGGACATGATCGCGGCGACCGGACAGAGCGAGGAGGTGTCCCGGTACCGGCGGTCGCCGGTCGTGCCGTCGGGATCCATCGTCTTCGTGCTCTCGACGTTCTTCGACGGCGTCGCCGCTCAGCTGGCCACCCGGTGGCGGGCGGCGGGTCATGTCGTGGTCGCGGTCGATGTGCTCCCGATTCCCGACCGGAGTCGGCTCACTCGTGAGCAGCGCATCGCACTGCGCACGCTGCTCGCTGAACGCTCCGACATCCTCGTCGAGCTCCGACATGCCGGGGTCGAGGTCGTCGCATGGACGGATCCCGACATCGACGTCGCGATGCGGCTCGCTGCCCTTCGCCAGCGACGGATGCGGACGGTGCGGCGATGACGCGCGGTCTCCGTTCGTTCCGGGTGCGTGCCGCTGTTCCCGGGATCACCGTCCGCCTCCTGATCCTCGCGATCGTGTGGGGCGGCGCTGTCGTGCTCGTTCCCTTCCCCCTGTGGCAGGGGGTGGCGGTCGTCGCCGCTCTCGTCGCGGTGGCGCTCCCGCGATCACTGGCGGCGTGGTTCGGGGCCGCCTGCCTCGTTCTGGGCGTCCTCCTCACCGAATCGGATCCGGGACGCACAGCCCTCGCCGTGCTGCTCGTTCCCGCGATCCACGTCCTCGCATCGGTGAGTCTCGAGATCCCGATCTCCTCGCGCGTCGCCCTCGCCGTGCTGTGGCCGAGCCTTGCGCGCTTCCTCGTCGTGCAGCTGCTGGCGCAACCTGTCGTCTTCGGCGTGTGGGTGCTCGCGCCCTCGAACGTCGACCATGGGATCGCGGCGCTCGCCCCGCTCGCCGCCGTGGCGCTCGTGCTCGGGGTGCTGCTCGCGGTGCGAGCCGTGCGGAGGTCGGATGCTCCGCGGAAGGTGCCTGAGGTACAGGACTGAGGTGTGGGGCAGCGTCCTCGCGGAGCCAATGTCCGTGGCCCCTCGTAGACTTGTTCGGTGCCCATCGTCCCCGTTGCCTCCTCCGGAAAACTCAGTGTCCGCGGTGCCCGCGTCCACAACCTCAAGAACGTCGACATCGATATCCCGCGCGACTCGCTCGTCGTGTTCACCGGCTTGTCCGGATCGGGGAAGTCCAGCCTGGCGTTCGACACGATCTTCGCCGAGGGGCAGCGTCGCTACGTCGAATCGCTGAGCGCGTACGCGCGCCAGTTCCTCGGTCAGGTCGATCGACCGGACGTCGATTTCATCGAGGGCCTGAGCCCCGCCGTCTCGATCGATCAGAAGTCGACGAACCGCAACCCGCGGTCGACCGTCGGCACGATCACCGAGATCTACGACTACATGCGTCTGCTCTGGGCGCGAATCGGCATCCCGCACTGCCCCGAATGCGGTGAGCGGATCCAGCGTCAGACCGTGCAGCAGATCGCCGATCAGCTCATGGAGCTTCCCGAGCGCACCCGCTACCAGGTCGTCGCGCCGATCGTGTCGCAGAAGAAGGGCGAGTTCGTCGACCTCTTCCGTGAACTCGGCGCGAAGGGATACTCCCGCGCGATCGTCGACGGCGAGCTCATCCAGCTGGCCGAGCCGCCCACGCTGAAGAAGAGCTACAAGCACGACATCGCGGTGGTCGTCGACCGTCTCGTCGCCTCCGACGACATCCTCGGACGCGTCACCGACTCGGTCGAGACCGCTCTGGGCCTCGCCGGCGGCGTGGTGCAGATCAACTACGTCGACGGCGAAGGCGACGACGCCTGGCAGACCTTCTCCGAGAAGCTGGCGTGCCCGAACGGGCACGCGCTCACGCTCACCGAGATCGAACCGCGCACGTTCTCGTTCAACGCGCCTTTCGGCGCCTGCCCCGCCTGCTCCGGACTCGGCACGCGCATGTCTGTCGACGTCGACCTGATGCTCGGCGATGAAGACCTCTCGATCCGCGAAGGTGTCATCATCCCGTGGACCACTCAGGGCAAGGGACTGTTCCAGTACTACGAACGCCTGCTGGAGGGGCTCTCGAACGACCTCGACTTCTCGCTGGACACCCCCTGGCGCAAACTCCACTCCGATGTGCAGAACGCGGTGCTGCGCGGCGAGAACTACAAGGTCTCCGTCAAGTGGAAGAACCGCTACGGCCGAGAGATGCGGTACACATCCGGGTTCGAGGGCGTGGTGCCGTACATCGAGCGGCAGTACCTGCAGGCCGAGTCCGACAACCAGCGCAACCGCTGGGGCGAGTACCTCCGCGAGGTGCCGTGCCCGGTGTGCGACGGCAACCGTCTCAAGCCGGAGGTCCTCGCCGTGCAGGTGCACGGTCACTCGATCGCCGAGGTCTCGCATCTCAGCCTGGCCGACGCGCGCGCCTTCATGGAGACCCTCACGCTCACCGACCGTGAGGCGAAGATCGCCGCGCAGGTGCTTCGCGAGATCCGTCTCCGTCTCGACTTCCTGCTGCAGGTCGGTCTGTCCTACCTCAACCTCAGTCGCTCGGCGGGCTCGCTCTCGGGCGGAGAGGCCCAGCGCATCCGCCTGGCGACGCAGATCGGCTCCGGCCTGACCGGGGTGCTCTACGTGCTCGACGAACCGTCGATCGGTCTGCATCAGCGTGACAACCGCCGTCTGATCGAGACGCTGCTCGCGCTGCGCGACCTCGGCAACACGCTGATCGTGGTCGAGCACGACGAAGAGACCATCGAAGCGGCGGACTGGGTCGTCGACATCGGCCCCGGCGCCGGCGTCAACGGCGGCGAGGTCGTGCACTCCGGGCCCTATTCGGCCCTGCTCGAGGACCGTGCGTCGATGACGGGGGAGTACCTCTCCGGTCGCCGCGAGATCCCCATGCCGGCGAAGCGGCGCAAGATCGACAAGAAGCGGATGCTGAGCGTCGTGGGCGCTCGTGCGAACAACCTGCGCAACGTCACGGCCGACTTCCCGCTCGGCGTGCTCACCGCCGTCACCGGGGTCAGCGGCTCCGGCAAGTCCTCCCTCGTCAACGACATCCTCTACCAGGTGCTGGCGTCGCGGCTGAACGGTGCGCGCACCGTTCCCGGCAAGCACACACGGGTGACCGGACTCGACAACCTCGACAAGGTCGTGCATGTCGACCAGGCGCCGATCGGCCGTACGCCGAGGTCGAACCCGGCCACCTACACGGGTGTGTTCGACCGCATCCGCACACTCTTCAGCGAGACGCCGGAGGCGAAGGTCCGTGGCTACCAGCCCGGCCGGTTCAGCTTCAACGTCAAGGGCGGCCGCTGCGAGGCCTGCTCCGGCGACGGCACCATCAAGATCGAGATGAACTTCCTGCCCGACGTGTACGTCGACTGCGAGGTCTGCCACGGCAAGCGCTACAACCGCGACACGCTCGCCGTGCACTACAAGGGCAAGAACATCGCCGAGGTGCTCGAGATGCCGATCGAGGAGGCAGCCGACTTCTTCGAGCCCATCCAGGCGATCCACCGCTACATGAAGACGCTCGTCGACGTCGGGCTCGGCTACGTGCGGCTCGGCCAGTCGGCGACGACGCTCTCGGGCGGTGAGGCGCAGCGCGTCAAGCTGGCGACCGAGCTTCAGCGCCGCAGCAACGGGCGCAGCATCTACGTGCTCGACGAGCCGACGACGGGTCTGCACTTCGAAGACGTCCGCAAGCTCCTCGAGGTGCTGGGCGGTCTGGTCGACAAGGGCAACACGGTCATCGTCATCGAGCACAACCTCGATGTGATCAAGTCGGCCGACTGGGTGATCGACCTCGGACCCGAGGGCGGTTCCGGCGGCGGACAGATCATCGCCACGGGCACACCGGAGCAGATCGCGCGCGTCGAGGAGAGTCACACCGGTCTGTTCCTCTCCGAGATCCTGGGTGAGGGGCGCTCCGCGCGGAAGGCCAGCTGATGGCCGACGTCCTGTCGTACAAGCCGAGGCCGGGGGAGATCCCCACCGACCCCGGCGTGTACCGCTTCCGCGACGCCGCCGGTCGGGTGCTCTACGTCGGCAAGGCGAAGAACCTTCGTCAGCGCCTCTCGAACTACTTCGCGCCGCTACGCACGCTGCACGAGCGCACGCGGCGCATGGTGACAACCGCGGCCTCCGTCGAGTGGACCGTCGTGCCGACCGACGTCGATTCGCTGCAGCTCGAGTACATGTGGATCAAGGAGTTCGATCCGCCCTTCAACGTGCGCTACAAAGACGACAAGTCGTACCCGTTCATGGCGGTGACGCTCGCGGACGAAGCGCCCCGCGTGATCGTGACCCGCAACCGGAAGATCCCGGGGGCGCGGTACTTCGGTCCGTTCCCGAAGGTGTGGGCGGTGCACGAGACCATCGACCTGATGGTCAAGGCGTTCCCGATCCGTACGTGCAGCGACTCCAGCTACCGGCGCGCCATGCAGACGGGCAGGCCGTGCTTCCCCGGCCAGATCGGCAAGTGCGGTGGTCCGTGCTCGATGACGGTGAGCATCGAGGAGCACCGCGCCATGGTCGACGACTTCGTCGCGTTCATGGCTGGTGGCGACGAGCGCTTCACCCGCGAACTCACCAAGCGGATGCTGGCGGCCTCCGCGGCGATGGATTACGAAGCGGCGGCGAAGTATCGCGACAAGCTCTCCGCGATCGAGGCGGTACTCGGCAAGAGCGCACTCGTGCTCCCCAGTGACGAGGATGCCGACCTGTTCGGCATCGCCGAGGACGAGCTGGCCGCTGCGGTGCAGCACTTCGTGATCCGCGGTGGCAGAGTGCGCGGTGTGCGCGCGCTGACGATCGAGAAGGAGATCGACATCTCCAGCGGCGAGCTCGTCGAGCAGGTGCTGCAGCAGGCCTACGGCGAGGCACAGGACGTTCCGCGGCGCATCCTGGTCCCCACCCTGCCCGACGACGCCGCGGAGCTCGAGGAGTGGCTGCGCGAGCGTCGGGGCAAGAAGGTCGAGATCGCGGTCGCACAGCGTGGTCAGCGTGCCGACCTCATGCGCACCGCGACTCTGAACGCGCAGCAGGCGCTCATCCGGCACAAGACCCGTCGCACCACCGACTATGTCGCGCGCACCCAGGCACTCACAGACCTGCAGGAGGCGCTCGGCATGGACGAGGCGCCCCTGCGCATCGAGTGCTTCGACATCTCGCACCTGGGCGGCACGAATGTCGTGGCGTCGATGGTGGTCTTCGAAGACGGGCTGCCCCGCAAAGATCAGTACCGATCGTTCAACATCGCCGAGACCACGGACGACACGGATTCGATGTACCAGGTGCTCCGTCGTCGGCTCGCCTACCTCGATCGTCCTGACGAGTCGGAGACGATCGACCCGACGACCGACGAGGTCGTCGCGGAAGACGTCGGCGAGGCGACGGTGCGCCGCAAGCCCCGTTTCGCCTACCCGCCTCAGCTGCTCCTGGTCGACGGCGGCCAACCGCAGGTCGAAGCTGCGGCGCGAGCGCTGCGCGATGCCGGACACACCGAGATCGCGGTCTGCGGCATCGCCAAGCGACTCGAAGAGGTCTGGCTCCCCGGAGACGACTTCCCCGTGATCCTGCCCCGCACGAGTGAGGCGCTCTACCTGCTGCAGCGTCTGCGCGACGAGGCGCACCGGTTCGCGATCACACATCAGCGCAAGAAGCGGCGAAACGACATCGGTTCGGTGCTCGCCGAGGTTCCGGGGCTCGGCGCCGCGCGCATCAAGGTGCTGCTCAAGCACTTCGGCTCGGTCACCGCTCTGCGTGCGGCCGAGCCGGGGCAGATCGAAGAAGTCCAGGGAATCGGTCCCGTGCTCGCTCAGAACATCCACACGCACCTGTCCACTCGCTAGGCTGGAGGCCGAGGGGGAGAGGGAGCACTGAGCAATGGCTGACGGGGAAAAGGGCGAGTTCCTCATCGTCACGGGAATGTCCGGCGCGGGTCGGACGACGGTGGCGAACGCACTCGAGGATCTCGGCTGGTACGTGGTCGACAACCTGCCCCCGCAGATCCTGCGTCCGCTGCTGGATCTGACCGACATGGGCGGCACCGCCCTTCCGAAGGTCGCGGCCGTGGTCGATGTGCGCGGCCGCAATCTCTTCGACGACTTCCCCGGGGTGGCGCGTGCGCTGCGTTCACGGGGTTCCGTGCGGGTGCTCTTCCTCGACGCGTCCGACGACGTGCTGGTGCGTCGGTTCGAGTCCGTGCGCAGACCGCATCCGCTGCAGGGCGAAGGAACCCTGCTGGACGGCATCCGCATCGAGCGTGCCCGGCTCGCGCCGATCCGCGAAGCGGCCGACCTCGTCATCGACACCTCGACCCTCAACATCCACCAGCTCGCGACCCAGGTCTCCGACATCTTCTCGGAGGAGGGCCAGGCGCGCCATCGCGTCACCCTGCTGAGCTTCGGGTTCAAGTACGGGCTGCCGACCGATGTCGACATCGTCGCCGACATGCGGTTCCTGCCGAACCCGTTCTGGAACGAGGAGCTTCGAGGCTTGACGGGCCAGGACGAGGAGGTCCGGGACTACGTGCTCTCCCGCGACGGCGCGATGGAATTCCTGGATGCGTACTCCGCGGCCTTGGCACCGGTGCTCGAGGGATATCAGCGCGAGAACAAGAGCCACTCGACGATCGCGATCGGCTGCACGGGGGGAAAGCACCGCTCCGTGGCGATGTCGGAGGAGTTGGGCCGCCGTCTGGCCGCGATCCCCGGCGTCGCCGTGAACGTCCGTCACCGGGACCTCGGCCGAGAGTAGTGGGCCGCCCGGCCGAGTAAGCTGGACGTTTGCGTCGCGATCCGGCGCGTGAACGTGAAGGAGTGTCGTGGCACTAACCACCGACGTCAAGGCCGAGCTGGTCAGCATCCGCAATGCACCCCCGACGGTGCGAGTCGCGGAAGTGACCGCCATCCTCCGGTTCGCCGGCGGTCTGCATTCGATCGCCGGTCGTGTGGCCGTGGAGGCCGAGGTGGATGCCGAGACTCTCGCGCGCCGCGTCGCGCGTGACCTCGCCGAGATCTACGGTGTGCGACCCGAGATCGCCCAGGTGCAGTCGAGCACAGCGAACGACGGCGCCCGCTGGGCGGTGCGTGTGATCGCGCAGGGGGAGACCCTCGCCCGTCAGACCGGCTTGCTCGACCAGCGTCGGCGTCCTGTGCGGGGGCTGCCCAACCGGCTCACCACCGGCTCGCGCGCCGAGGTCGCGGGTCTCTGGCGCGGCGCGTTCCTCGCTGCGGGCACTCTGAGCGAGCCCGGACGCTCGGCGATGCTGGAAGTCGTCTGCCCGTCCTCGGAGGCGGCGATGGCGCTCGTCGGCGCCGCTCACCGACTCGGCGTCGCCGCCAAGGCGCGCGAGGTGCGGGGCATGCCGCGCGTGGTCGTGCGCGAGGGGGAGGCCATCCGCACCATCCTCAACGAGATAGGCGCCCAGAAGACCGCGATCGCGTGGGAAGAGCTCCGTCAGCGCCGTGAGGTGAGGGCCGGCGTCAACCGTCTGGTGAACTTCGACGACGCGAACCTGCGCCGTTCCGCGCAGGCTGCCGTCGCCGCGTGCGCGCGCGTCGAGCGTGCGCTGGAGATTCTGGCCGACGAGGTGCCCGATCATCTGAAGGTGGCCGGCGAGCTGCGTCTCGCGCACCGCGATGCCAGCCTCGATGAGCTCGGCCACCACGCCGACCCGCCCCTGACGAAGGACGCCGTCGCCGGCCGCATCCGCCGCCTGCTCGCGATGGCCGACAAGCGCGCCCAGCAGGAGGGCATCCCCGGAACGGAAGCCGCGGTCCCCGTCGGACTCGACGTCTGACCCCGCACCCTTCGACGAAGACCCGCCGCCCGACATGAGGGCGGCGGGTCTTCGTCATACGACGGAAGGATCGGGGACGCAGCCGTGTTGTCGTCAGTAGGATGAATCACGTCCGCTCTACGCCGCACATCGGCGGCGCGGAGGATCGGCAAGCGCCGCGGCGCGGCGCGGATTGGATGAAAGCGATATGGCGACCTACACGCTCCCCGACCTTCCCTACGACTTCGCAGCTCTCGAGCCGCACATCAGCGGCAAGATCATGGAACTGCACCATGACAAGCACCACGCGGCCTACGTCGCCGGCGCGAACACGGCGCTCGACCAGCTCGCCGAGGCCCGCGAGAGCGGCAACCTCGCGAACGTCAACAAGCTCGAGAAGGACCTCGCCTTCAACCTCGGCGGTCACGTCAACCACTCGATCTTCTGGACGAACCTCTCGCCGAACGGCGGAGGCCAGCCCGAGGGTGAGCTGAAGGCGGCGATCGATGAGTACTTCGGCTCGTTCGAGAAGTTCCAGGCCCACTTCACGGCTGCAGCGACCGGCATCCAGGGCTCCGGCTGGGCGGTGCTCAGCTGGGACTCGATCGGCTCGCGCCTGATCATCCAGCAGCTGTTCGACCAGCAGTCGAACACCGCGCAGGGCACGATCCCGCTGTTCCAGCTCGACATGTGGGAGCACGCCTTCTACCTCGACTACCTCAACGTCAAGGCCGACTACGTCAAGGCCGCGTGGAACATCGCGAACTGGGAGAACGTCGCCCAGCGCCTCGAGGTCGCCCGTAAGCAGACGAACGGCCTGCTGGTACTGTCGTAATCGGGTCGCGTCCCGACGGGCCACGGCTCGTCGGGACGCCCTCTCAGCCAAAAAACCCCGCGCTTCACGCTTGCTGGAAAGCTGCGTGCAGCGCACGAGAAACAGGGAGACCTGAGTGTCTGTCAAGATCGGTATCAACGGCTTCGGCCGCATCGGACGCAACTACTTCCGCGCGGCTCTCGCGCAGGGAGCGGACCTTGAGATCGTCGCCGTCAACGACCTCACCGACAACAAGACCCTGGCGCACCTGCTGAAGTACGACTCGGTGGGCGGCGTCCTCGACGCCGAGATCAGCTACGACGAGGACAGCATCACCGTCAACGGCAAGACGATCAAGGCGTTCGCCGAGCGCGACCCCGCAGGCCTCCCGTGGGGCGAGCTGGGAGTCGACATCGTGATCGAGTCGACCGGCTTCTTCACCAAGGCCGAGCTCGCCAAGAAGCACATCGAGGCCGGCGCGAAGAAGGTCCTCATCTCGGCACCGGGCACCGGCGTCGACGGCACGTTCGTCATGGGCGTGAACGAGGACACGTACAACCCGGAGACGGATCACATCATCTCCAACGCGTCCTGCACCACGAACTGCCTCGCACCGCTGGCACAGGTCTTCAACGACGCCTTCGGTATCGACCGCGGCTTCATGATGACCGCGCACGCGTACACCGCCGACCAGAACCTGCAGGACGGCCCGCACAGCGACCTCCGCCGTGCACGCGCCGCCGCGATCAACATCACTCCCGCCTCCACCGGTGCCGCCAAGGCCATCGGCGAGGTGCTGCCGGAGCTCCAGGGCAAGCTGAGCGGCTCCTCGTACCGCGTCCCGGTTCCCACCGGCTCGATCGTCGACCTCACCCTCATCACGGACCGCGAGAACCTGACGGTCGACGAGGTCAACGAGGCGTACAAGAAGGCTGCTGCCGAGGGTCGCCTCGCCGGTTTCCTCCAGTACAACGAGGACCCGATCGTCTCGAGCGACATCGTGCACAACCCGCACTCGTCGATCTTCGACTCGACGCTCACCAACGTCAGCGGCAACCTGATCAAGGTCTCCAGCTGGTACGACAACGAGTGGGGCTACTCCAACCGTCTCGTCGACCTGACCGAGTACGTG
Organism: Microbacterium sp. Root322; assembly: GCF_001425645.1. Classification (NCBI taxonomy): domain Bacteria; kingdom Bacillati; phylum Actinomycetota; class Actinomycetes; order Micrococcales; family Microbacteriaceae; genus Microbacterium; species Microbacterium sp. Root322. The sequence goes on from NZ_LMCS01000001.1 coordinate 155,192, forward strand.
GCCGAGCGCCTCTAAGCTCAGACACATGACTCTGCGCACCCTGGACACACTGGGGTCGCTCGAGGGCAAGCGCGTCATCGTCCGTTGTGATCTCAACGTCCCCCTGCGGGATGGGATCATCACGGACGATGGCCGTGTCCGCGCCTCGTTGCCGACCCTCAATGCACTGATCAACGCGGGTGCCCGCGTGGTCGTGTGCTCCCACCTCGGCCGCCCGGATGGCGCGCCCGATCCTCAGTACAGCCTGGAGCCGGTGGCCCAGCGGCTGTCCGAGCTGCTTGGCGCTCCTGTCGCCTTCGCACGCGACACCGTCGGCGAGTCGGCTCAGGAGGCCGTCGCCTCGCTCGAGGACGGCGGGGTCGTCGTCATCGAGAACCTGCGGTTCAACGCGGGGGAGACGTCGAAGGATGACGCCACCCGCGCCGCGTTCGCCGCGGAGCTGGCAACGCTCGGGGACGTTCTCGTCTCCGACGGGTTCGGGGTCGTTCACCGCAAGCAGGCGAGCGTCTACGAGCTCGCCGAGCTGCTCCCGTCGGCGGCAGGCCTGCTGATCGCCGCCGAGCTCGATGTTCTCGATCGTCTGACCGAGAACCCGGAGCGCCCGTACGCGGTCGTCCTCGGCGGATCGAAGGTCAGCGACAAGCTGGGCGTCATCTCGCATCTGCTTCCGCGGGTGGACAGGATCCTCGTCGGCGGCGGCATGCTGTTCACCTTCCTGAAGGCACAGGGCCACGCCGTGGCGTCGAGCCTGCTGGAAGAGGACCAGCTCGAGACGGTTCGCGGCTACATCGCGGAGGCCGCCGAGCGTGGCGTGGAGCTCGTGCTCCCCACCGATGTCGTGGTCGCCGCATCCTTCGGCGCGGACGCCGCGCACGAAGTCGCCGCAGCCGACGCGATCGAATCGACGCCGTTCGGTGCCTCCGGCATCGGACTGGACATCGGCCCTGCGACGGCGGAGCGTTTCGCGGAGGTCATCCGCGAGTCGAAGACGGTGTTCTGGAACGGCCCGATGGGCGTGTTCGAGTTCCCCGCGTTCGCGGCCGGTACCAAGACCGTGGCGCAGGCGCTCACCGAGGTCGACGGCCTCAGCGTGGTGGGCGGCGGTGACTCCGCGGCGGCCGTGCGTCAGCTCGGATTCGCCGACGACCAGTTCGGTCACATCTCGACCGGCGGCGGCGCGAGCCTCGAATTCCTCGAGGGCAAGAAACTACCTGGGCTGGAGGTCCTCGGATGGGCGTGAACTCCCGTACCCCGCTGATCGCGGGAAACTGGAAGATGAATCTCGACCACCTTCAGGCGGTCGCGTTCGTGCAGAAGCTGCACTGGACGTTGAAGGATGCCAAGCACGAGGACGGGTCCGTCGAGGTGGCGGTCTTCCCGCCCTTCACCGACATCCGCAGCGTGCAGACGCTCATCGATGCGGACAAGATCCCGTTCGCGCTCGGTGCGCAGGATGTGTCGGCGCACGACTCCGGTGCGTACACCGGCGAGGTCTCCGGGGCGTTCCTGGCGAAGCTCGACGCGAAGTACGTCATCATCGGACACTCCGAGCGTCGTGAGTACCACTCCGAAGGCGACGACATCGTGGCCGCCAAGGTGAAGGCGTCGCTCAAGCACGGCCTCGTGCCCGTGATCTGCGTCGGTGAGACCGCTGGCGACCTCGAGAAGTTCGGCGCCAGTGCGGTTCCGGTGTCGCAGCTCGAAGCCGCGCTCGATGGCGTCTCGCCGAAGGCGGACATCGTCGTGGCATACGAGCCCGTATGGGCGATCGGCTCCGGCCAGGCGGCGACCCCGCAGCAGGCGCAGGATGTCTGCGCCGCACTGCGCGCCGTCATCGCGAAGGTTCTGGGCGACGAAGCGGCCGCGCGCACGCGCATCCTCTACGGCGGTTCGGTGAAGTCGGGCAACATCGCCAGCTTCATGCGCGAACCCGATGTGGACGGCGCTCTGGTCGGCGGGGCGAGCCTCGTCGTGGACGAGTTCGCCGCGATCATCCGCTTCGAGAAGCACGTCGGCGTGTGAGTGCAGCGGGGCTTCGGCCCCGCTGCACCGTATACTTGACCGTTACGGGGGCGCTCCGGCCCCATCGAAAGGCTCTTTCTCGTGGCAATTCTCGAGTTCGTCCTGCAGGTCGTGCTGGGTATCACCAGCGTTCTGCTGACCCTCCTCATCCTCTTGCACAAAGGTCGCGGCGGTGGCCTGTCCGACATGTTCGGTGGAGGCATGACCTCCGCGGTCGGCTCTTCCGGACTCGCGGAGCGGAACCTGAACCGCTTCACCGTCGTCCTGGCTCTGACGTGGTTCGTCTCCATCGTCGCGCTGGGCCTCATCACGAAATTCGAGGTCATCTGATGGCAACCGGTGGAAACGCGATCCGCGGCACCCGCGTGGGCTCCGGCCCCATGGGCGAGCAGGACCACGGCTATCACGCCGACCGCATCGCGGTCTCGTACTGGGACGGACTCGGCAACGAGACCGTGCGGTACTTCGCCGCCGGTCTCCCGGAAGAGGAGATCCCGGAGACGATCGATCACCCGCAGTCCGGTCTTCCCGCCGGTCGCGACAAGGAGAATCCTCCTGCACTCGCGAAGGCGGAGCCGTACAAGACTCACCTCGCCTACGTGAAGGAGCGTCGTACCGACGAGGAAGCCGTCCAGCTTCTCGACGATGCTCTCACGCAGTTGCGTGAGCGCCGGGGACAGTGACCTCGGTCTGACCTAGAAGAAGCCGCCGCGAGTGATCGCGGCGGCTTCTTCCGTATCCGGAGACCGTGCTCAGCGGCAGCCCGCCGCTGCGTCGATGTAGTTCTGCGGAGGGTATCCGTATGCCCAGACCCCGTTGGCATCGTCGGTGTAGCCCATGCTGATGGCCCAGGCGGTCGCCCACTTCTCGATGCTGTCCTGCGTGGAGGAGTCGTACATGCTCTGACACTTGACACTGATCGCATGCCCGACCTCGTGTGCGACGAGCGCCTTGCTCCGGACGCCCGGCCACTGCTCGGCAACCGAGTTCGAGAGTGCGATGGTCGCCCGCCCCTTCTCTCCCCACCACCAGGTCGTATAGCCGCCCATGCTGCCGTTGTAGCCGGCGCCGCTGACCACCGGCGCCCAGTCGAAGTCGAGAAGCACGCCGGGAGCGAGGGACCGCGCGAACGTCTCGATCTCGAGCCGGGTGTCCAGAAGCGGCCCGGCTTTCTCCGCCAGCTCTTCGTTCTCGGTCGCGATGACCTGCGCAGCCGCGTCCTGCAGGGCGAGGTAGGCCGTGGCCGCATCTTCATCCACCGCCGTCGCGGCCGTCGCCTCCGCGGCCGCGTCACGCAGGGCGATCACGGTCTCGGTGCGTGCCGAGAGATGAGCGCCTTCGAACCCGGGCGCGGCCTCGCCCGCGGTGGTGATCACAGCCAGACCGCTCTCGGTCACCGTCGCCCGTGCGTCTTCGATATCGGTCGAGGCGTCCACGAGCTCGTCGGCGAGGGCATCGACGTCGCGGAGTCGCTCGTCCAGTTCCGACGTGGCACCGAACAGCTCCCAGAACCAGCCGGGCTTCGTGCCAACGGCAGGGATGTCCGTCGCGACGACGCCATCCGCGTCCGAGGCCGTGGCGGTGCTGTCTTCGACCGCCGAGGCGAGCCCGGCATGCACATCGTCGGGCACGGCGATCGGCTGGTTCCCTCCCGAGATGACCCGTCCGGCCGCATCGGTTGCTGCACGCAGGTCGGCGATGTCGTCGCGCACCTGCGCCTTCGCGCTCGATGTCGTCTCGGCGGCGTTCTCGTACTGCGACGCGGCGCTGTCGTATCCGAGATTCGAGGTCACCTGAGTGATGGCCAACGCCGCGATCACGGCGGCTCCACCGAGCAGGCCGAGGAGGAGTCCGGTGCGCGTGCTTCGGCGTGGCGGCGTCGGTACAGGGGCGGAGGATGCCGCGGAGAACTGGACGGGCAGCTGGTGCCCGCCGTCGCGAAGCGTCTGACCCATTCGATGGTGCCTTCCGGTCGGAGACTGCGTGCAGCGGTGCTGTCAGCGTATTCGACGGGAGGGACAGGAATGCGAGAAGGCCCCCACCGATGGTGGGGGCCTTCTGGAGTGGAGGGGCTGACGAGAATCGAACTCGCATCATCTGTTTGGAAGACAGAGGCTTTACCACTAAGCTACAGCCCCGGATCCGCACCTTCGGAAAGGTTCGGTACCGACTCATCGACTATACCGGACTCTGACGCATGCTCCTGTCCGTTAGACTCGGTGGGGCTGAATCCGCGTGCGGATTCCCCGGGGCGTAGCTCAGTTTGGTAGAGCGCCCGCTTTGGGAGCGGGAGGTCGCAGGTTCAACTCCTGTCGCCCCGACACGGCCCCCACGGACCTTACAGCCGCGATTCGAAGCGGAAATCACAAGGAGAACACACCAGCATGGCGAACAGCACCGTCGAGAAGCTGACCCCGACCCGGGTCAAGCTCACCATCACGGTCACCCCGGACGACCTCAAGCCCAGCATCGCTCACGCGTACGAGCACATTGCTCAGGACGTGCAGATCCCCGGCTTCCGCAAGGGCAAGGTCCCGGCTCCGATCATCGACCAGCGCATCGGTCGTGGCGCCGTCATCGAGCACGCCGTCAACGAGGGCCTGGACAAGTTCTTCCGCGACGCGACGGTCGAGCACAAGCTGCGCGTCGTCGGCCGCCCGGCCGCCGACATCACGCAGTGGCCGAACGAGAAGGACTTCTCGGGCGACCTGCTCGTCGACATCGAGGTGGACGTCCGCCCCGAGATCGAGCTGCCCTCCTACGACGGCATCACGGTGACGGTCGACGCCGTCGAGGCCGATGACGCCGCGCTCGACGCAGAGCTCGACAACATGCGCGCCCGCTTCGGCACGCTCGTCCCGGTCGACCGTCCCGCCGCGAAGGGTGACTTCGTCGAGCTCGACCTCGTCGCCACGATCGACGGCGCCGAGATCGACCGCGCCGAGGGCGTCTCCTACGAGGTCGGCTCCGGCGAGCTGCTCGAGGGCATCGACGACGCGATCGAGTCGCTCACCGCCGGTGAGGACACCACGTTCCGCTCGGCTCTGGTCGGCGGCGACCACGCCGGTTCCGAGGCCGAGGTCTCCGTGACGGTCAAGGCGGTCAAGGAGCGCGAGCTCCCCGAGGCCGACGACGACTTCGCGCAGATCGCGAGCGAGTTCGACACGATCGCCGAGCTCCGCGAGAGCCTCGCCGAGCGCGTCGCTCAGCAGGGCGTCTTCACGCAGGGCTCCGCCGCGCGCGACAAGCTCGTCGAGGTGCTGCTCGAGCAGATCGAGATTCCGGTCCCGCCGCAGCTCATCGAAGACGAGGTGCACAACCACCTCGAGGGCGAGGGCCGTCTCGAGGACGAGGTGCACCGCGCCGAGGTCACCGAGGCCAGCGAGAAGCAGTTCCGCACGCAGGTTCTCCTCGACACGATCGCCGAGCAGGCCGATGTGCAGGTGTCGCAGGAAGAGCTCAGCCAGTACCTCATCCAGTCTGCTGCGCAGTACGGCATGGCTCCGCAGGAGTTCGTCGAGGCGCTGCAGTCCTCGAACCAGCTGCCGGCGCTCGTCGGTGAGGTCGCCCGCAACAAGGCCCTCGCGATCGCCCTGGGCAAGGTGAAGGTCGTCGACAGCAACGGCAAGCCCGTCGATCTGTCCGACTTCATCGTCACCGACGACGAGGCCGCCGAGGCCGAGTCCGCCGAGGTCGAGGAGAAGCCGGCCAAGAAGGCTCCTGCCAAGAAGCCTGCTGCCAAGAAGGCTCCGGCCAAGAAGGCCGACGCGGCTGACGAGGCCGAGAAGCCGGCTGCCAAGAAGCCCGCCGTCAAGAAGGCTCCGGCCAAGAAGGCGGCCGACAAGGCCGAGTGATCGGACACGATCCAGTGAAGAGGGCGGATGCTGCGGCATCCGCCCTCTTTTCCATACAGGGAGCGGACAGTGATGAAGACGTGGGATGAGCGCATCGACGAGGTGTGGGATGACGCGACAGGCGAAGAGGTCGGCGACGACACGATCGCCCGCATCGACGCCCTCGCCGCCGAACGCGGACCGGATGACGCTCGTGCGGAGTTCGAGCGCGGTGGTGCGCGGGATTCCGCGGGGAGGCCGGCGGAGGCCGTCGTGCTGTATCGGCGCGCCCTGACGCTGGGCTTGGACGAGGAGCATCGCCCGCAGTGCGTGATCCAGATGGCCAGCTCTCTGCGGAACCTCGGCGAGTACGACGACGCTCTCGCCGTGATCCGCGCCGAGGAGGAGCTGTCGGCGGACGGTCCGTATCGCGACGCCATCGCGTGCGTCCATGCCCTCATCCTCGCGAGCGCGGGACGGCCGGCGCAGGGTCTGTCGGTGGCTCTGCTCGCCCTGGTGCCGCATCTGCCGCGCTACCACCGGTCGATGACGGCATATGCCCGCGAGATCGCGGACGCCGACACCTGATATGCCGACGGCGAACACGGCCTGGGTGCTGCGTTGACGCCGGTAGATTCGAATCACTGAAACACGGAATCAGGAGCTGACATGGCTGCAGAACCCCTCCTCGCAACGAGCGTCTTCGACAGGTTGCTGAAGGACCGCATCATCTGGCTGGGGTCGGAGGTGCGCGACGAGAACGCGAACGAGATCTGCGCGAAGATCCTTCTTCTCGCCGCAGAGGACTCCGAGCGAGACATCTACCTCTACGTGAACTCGCCCGGTGGCTCCATCACCGCCGGCATGGCGATCTACGACACGATGCAGTTCGTGCCGAACGACATCGTCACGGTCGGCATCGGTATGGCCGCCTCGATGGGCCAGCTGCTGCTCACCGCGGGCACCAAGGGCAAGCGGTACATCACGCCCAACGCGCGAGTGCTGCTGCACCAGCCGCACGGTGGCTTCGGCGGAACGTCGAGCGACATCCAGACCCAGGCGCAGCTCATCATGTCGATGAAGAACCGCCTCGCCGAGATCACGGCGGCCCAGACCGGGAAGTCCGTCGAGCAGATCAACGCCGACGGTGACCGCGACCGCTGGTTCACGGCCGAGGAAGCGCTCGAGTACGGCTTCGTCGACCACATCCGCGAATCGGCCTCCGACGTCATCGGCGGCGGCGGAACCGACCAGGACACCGAGTAACGGAAAGCGAAAGGACGCTCATGTACACACCCACCTTCCGCTCAGCCGGTGACCTGCCCTCCAGCCGCTACGTGCTCCCGCAGTTCGAGGAGCGCACGGCCTACGGCTTCAAGCGTCAGGACCCGTACAACAAGCTGTTCGAAGACCGCGTGATCTTCCTCGGCGTGCAGGTCGACGACGCCTCGGCCGACGACGTGATGGCGCAGCTCCTCGTCCTGGAGAGTCAGGATGCCGAGCGTGACATCACGATGTACATCAACTCGCCCGGTGGCTCGTTCACCGCGATGACGGCGATCTACGACACGATGCAGTACGTCGCGCCGCAGATCCAGACCGTGGTGCTCGGCCAGGCGGCCTCTGCTGCGGCCGTGCTGCTCGCGGCCGGCGCGCCGGGCAAGCGCCTCGCGCTCCCGAACGCCCGGGTGCTCATCCACCAGCCCGCGATGGGGGAGGCCGGGCACGGCCAGGCCTCCGACATCGAGATCCAGGCCGCGGAGATCCTCCGCATGCGCACGTGGCTCGAGGAGACCCTCGCCGGGCACACCAAGCGCACCCCGGAGCAGGTGAACCGCGACATCGACCGCGACAACATCCTCTCCGCATCGCAGGCGCTGGAGTACGGCATCGTCGACCAGGTGCTCACGACGCGCAAGCGCGTCTGATCCCGATCGACTCGAAGGGCGTCCGTCATCACGACGGGCGCCCTTTCGTCGTCCCGGCGGATGTGCACTCGCCCTGGTGGAGAATGCGCATATGAGCAAGATGGTGCGCGAACGCTGTCAAAGGCCTACTCTGGAGGAGGAAGGAGGAAGCCGTGGAAGAAGATCTGCTCATGGTTCGCGTCGCCGAGCTGTACTACGACGAGGACAAGACCCAGGACGAGATCGGCGGACTCCTCAAGATCTCCCGGTGGAAGGTCGGTCGGCTGCTCACGCAGGCCCGTGAACGAGGCATCGTGCGCATCGAGATCGTGCACCCGCGCGCCCGCAGGCTCGGCCTCGAGCGGCTTCTGGTCGACCGGTTCGGACTGACGGATGCCGTCGTCGTGCCGGCGCCCGACGGCGATGACGGCACACTCGAGCGCGTCGCGCAGGCCGCCGCAGACTTCCTGACCGCCCTCCGGCCGGTGCCCCGCACTCTCGGGGTGAGCTGGGGACGCACGCTCCGCGCAGTCGCCGAAGCGCTCCCCGACGGGTGGGCGAACGGCGTGACCGTCGTGCAGCTCAACGGGGGAGTGAGCCTGAACCGGCGCTCCGGCGGTGCTGCCGGCCTCGCTGTCACGATCGCGCAGCGCGCCTCGGGACAGGTCTCCCTGCTTCCGAGCCCCGCGATCCTCGAGCGCGTGGAGACGAAGCAGGCGATCGAGTCCGACCGCACGGTCGCCGCGGTGCTCGAAGAAGCCGCGGAGGCGCAGGCGTTCCTGTTCACCGCCGGACCCTGCGATGCCTCTTCCGCTCACGTCGAGAACGGATACCTCAGCGCCGAGGACGTGGAAGAGCTCGCGCGTCGTGGCGCGGTCGGAGACGTTCTCGGGCGCTATGTCGACGCCGAGGGCAACATCGTCGACTCGCAGCTCGATGCGCGAACGGTCGGCGTCTCGCTCGACCGCCTGCGCGGAGCCACCCGCGCGATCTTCGTCACGGCGGGACCCGCCAAGCACGACATCGCGCGCACTGTCGTGACCAGCGGCCTGTGCGGCGTTCTGGTGACCGATGAGACCACAGCACGAGCATTGTTGGAGGAACAGTGACGACCAAAGAACTCAACCGCAGGACGGCGGTGGACGTTCTGGGCGGAGAGCCCGACGACGCCACGCTCCGGCGTTTCCTGCACGGACTTCCCGGAGTGGACGCCGTCGGTCTGGAGCAGCGCGCTGCCGGGCTCGGCACCCGCTCGATCAAGACCACCTCGAAGGCGTGGGCGCTCGACACGATCATCAAGCTGATCGACCTGACGACGCTCGAGGGCGCGGACACCCCCGGCAAGGTGCGCTCCCTGGTCGCCAAGGCGAAGAACCCGGATGCCGCCGATGCGTCGACCCCGCGGGTTGCCGCCGTCTGCGTCTACGGCGACATGGTCGCCGACGCGGTCACGGCGCTGGGGAGCCTGCACGGCGACCCCGACGACGGTCTGATCTCCGTCGCGGCGGTGGCCACGGCATTCCCGAGCGGGCGCTCGTCGCTCGCGATCAAGCTCGCCGACACCGCTGAGGCGGTCGCCGCCGGAGCCGACGAGATCGACATGGTCATCGACCGTGGGGCGTTCCTGTCGGGCCGCTACGGTCTCGTGTTCGACCAGATCGCCCAGGTCAAGGAAGCGTGCCGTCGCGAAGACGGCTCCTACGCCTCGCTCAAGGTGATCCTGGAGACCGGTGAGCTGAACACCTACGACAACATCAAGCGCGCCTCGTGGCTCGGCATCCTGGCCGGAGGCGACTTCATCAAGACCTCGACCGGCAAGGTCCAGCCCGCCGCGACGCTCCCGACCACCCTGCTGATGCTGGAGACCGTGCGCGACTGGCACCGTGGCACCGGAGAGAAGATCGGCGTCAAGCCGGCCGGTGGCATCCGTTCCTCGAAGGACGCGGTGAAGTATCTCGTGACCGTCGCCGAGACCGTGGGCGAGGAGTGGCTCCAGCCGCACCTCTTCCGCTTCGGCGCATCCAGCCTCCTCAACGATGTGCTCCTGCAGCGTCAGAAGCTCAGCTCCGGCCACTACTCGGGCCCCGACTACGTCACGATCGACTGACGGGAAGACGAACATGTCATTTCTGGAATACGCTCCCGCACCGGAGTCCACCGCGATCCTGAACCTCAAGGACAGCTACGGCCTGTTCATCGACGGCGAGTTCGTCGACGGCTCGGGCACCCCGTTCCACACCATCTCGCCGGCGACGGAGAAGCACATCGCCGAGATCGCCTCGGCCAGTGACGAGGATGTCGACCGCGCGGTCGCCGCCGCTCGTCGCGCCTACGAGAAGACCTGGTCGAAGATGAGCGGCCGCGATCGCGGCAAGTACCTCTTCCGCATCGCGCGCCTCGTGCAGGAGCGCGCCCGCGAGCTCGCCGTCGCCGAGAGCCTCGACAACGGCAAGCCGATCAAGGAGAGTCGCGACGTCGACGTGCCGCTGGTCGCCTCGTGGTTCTTCTACTACGCGGGCTGGGCGGACAAGCTCGATCACGCCGGACTCGGCGCGAACCCCCGCGCTCTCGGCGTCGCCGGGCAGATCATCCCGTGGAACTTCCCGCTGCTGATGCTCGCCTGGAAGATCGCGCCTGCACTCGCCGCCGGCAACACGGTCGTGCTCAAGCCTGCGGAGACCACGCCGCTCACGGCGCTGATCTTCGCGGAGATCCTTCAGCAGGCCGACCTTCCGGCCGGTGTCGTGAACATCGTGACCGGTGCCGGTGCCACCGGCTCCACTCTCGTCCGCCACCCGGATGTGGACAAGGTGGCCTTCACCGGTTCGACCGGTGTCGGCCGCGACATCGCACGGGCCGTGGCAGGCACCCACAAGAAGCTGACGCTGGAGCTCGGCGGCAAGGCCGCGAACATCGTGTTCGACGACGCCCCCATCGATCAGGCCATCGAAGGCATCGTGAACGGGATCTTCTTCAACCAGGGTCACGTGTGCTGCGCGGGAAGCCGCCTGCTGGTGCAGGAGTCGATCCACGATGAGGTCGTCGACCGGCTCAAGACGCGCCTGTCGACGCTGCGCCTCGGCGACCCGCTCGACAAGAACACCGACATCGGTGCGATCAACTCCGCAGCCCAGCTGGCGCGCATCCGTGAGCTCAGCGACATCGGGGAAGCCGAGGGCGCAGAGCGCTGGAGCGCGGACTGCGCGATCCCGGAGCAGGGCTTCTGGTTCGCCCCGACGATCTTCACCGGTGTCGAGGCGTCGCATCGCATCGCCCGTGATGAGGTCTTCGGCCCCGTGCTCTCGGTGCTCACCTTCCGCACACCCGCCGAGGCCATCGCGAAGGCGAACAACACGCCTTACGGCCTGTCCGCAGGCATCTGGTCCGACAAGGGATCGCGCATCCTCGCTGTGGCCGACCGCCTGCGTGCCGGTGTCATCTGGGCCAACACCTTCAACCGCTTCGACCCGTCGAGCCCGTTCGGCGGCTACAAGGAGTCCGGGTTCGGCCGCGAGGGCGGCCGCCAGGGTCTCACCGCCTACCTCAAGGGAGCCGCAGCATGAGCAAGCGACTGACCGTGCCCAAGACGTACAAACTGGCGATCGGCGGGGCCTTCCCACGGAGCGAGTCCGGCCGCACGTACGAGGTGCTCACCCCCAAGGGTGCCTTCCTCGCGAATGCGGCGAAGGGTTCCCGCAAGGACGCTCGTGACGCCGTCGTGGCCGCTCGTGCTGCGGTCAAGGGCTGGTCCGGTGCGACCGCCTACAACCGCGGACAGGTCCTGTACCGCGTCGCGGAGGTGCTCGAAGGCCGTCGTGCGCAGTTCGTCGAGGAGATCTCGGCGCAGGAAGGCGTCTCGGCGGCGGCCGCGGCCTCGCAGGTCGACGAAGCCATCGATCTCTGGGTCTGGTACGCCGGATGGTGCGACAAGTACGCCCAGGTGGCGGGTAACGCGAACCCCGTCTCGGGTCCGTACTTCAACATCTCCGTGCCGGAGCCGACCGGGGTCGTCGCGATCGTCGCACCCCAGGACTCGGCGCTGCTCGGTCTGGTGTCGGTCGTGGCTCCGGCTCTGGTCGCTGGGAACACGGTGGTGGTCGTCGCGAGCGAGCAGCACCCGCTCTCGGCCATCAGCCTCGCCGAGGTGCTCGCCACCAGCGACGTCCCCGGTGGCGTCGTCAACGTGCTCACGGGCTCGCCGGCGGAGATCGCCCCGTGGTTGGCCTCGCACCAGGACGTGAACGCGCTCGACCTGGCGGGAGCGGGTGCTCTCGACTGGGTCGACATGCAGATCGCTGCGGCCGAGACGCTCAAGCGCGTGCTGACTCCGGGTGAGGTCGTCGCCTCTCCGGAGCGGATCGGCGCGTTCACGGAGATCAAGACCGTCTGGCACACCAAGAGCATGGTCTGACGGACGTCGGAACGACGGAGGGCCCTGCCGCGCATCGCGCCGCAGGGCCTTCTCTCTCGAAAGGGCGTTGCGGGAGCATCACTGTGGTTTTATGACGGCATGACGATCACGCCACGTCGGAATCCCTCCGCGGTCTTGTCGCTCCTGCTCGCCGGGACACTCTTGCTCGGGGGATGCGCCGTGGTGCCGGCCGAGACGGGCGGTGCGGGGAGTCCGGCCCCGCCCACGCCCACCGTGGCGTGCCCCCAGAAGGACGGTGCGGTGCTTCCCCCGGAATGCGCGCCGTACGATCCAGATCACGCCATGGCGCAGAACGATCGATATCGGGATCGCATGGAGCTCTCTGACGAGGCTGCGGCAGCAGCGGTGCAGCCGGTGGCCGACCTGCGTGTGCGTCTGGAAGCACTGCGGACGGAAGGCGAGATCTCGATCCGGGCCGTCGAGCAGGCGTTGCAGGAGATCGGTCTCCCGGACGCCGTGGTCCGCGGTGACGAGGCTGCCGTGGAGTTCGGAGCCGGCGCGCCGGAGGGCGGGTGCGTGTTCGGCGAGGTGCGTCAGGACGCGGTCCGCGTCGAGGCGGGCGGATACATCATGGACGGAGGGTGCCTGCCCGCGCAGTGAGTCCGGATCCGACTCGCCGCAGACCAGAGCTCGCCGGTATGCGCAAAGCACTACGCGCCAATGCGGCCCGGTGTCGTATGCAGCGGTTAGGCTCGAAGGACGATCTCTGATCCCCCCTAGGAGGACGCGCATGGCACGCATCGGTGAAAGCGCTGACCTGTTCAAATGCTCTTTCTGCGGAAAGAGTCAGAAGCAGGTCCAGCAGCTCATCGCGGGCCCCGGCGTGTACATCTGCGACGAGTGCGTCGAGCTGTGCAACGAGATCATCGAAGAGCGCATGGCCGAGTCGTCCGCCGACGGGGTCGCCGAGTTCGAGCTCCCCAAGCCGCGTGAGATCTTCGCGTTCCTCGAGGAGTACGTCGTCGGCCAGGAGCCTGCGAAGCGTGCCCTCGCCGTCGCCGTCTACAACCACTACAAGCGCGTGCGTGCGCACGGCACCCTGCAGACCGCCGAGCAGAAGGCGGAAGAGGTCGAGATCGCCAAGAGCAACATCCTGCTCATCGGCCCGACCGGATGCGGCAAGACCTACCTCGCACAGACGCTCGCGAAGCGCCTCAACGTCCCGTTCGCCGTGGCCGATGCCACCGCGCTGACCGAGGCCGGCTACGTCGGCGAAGACGTCGAGAACATCCTCCTCAAGCTCATCCAGGCTGCGGACTACGACGTCAAGCGCGCGGAGCAGGGCATCATCTACATCGACGAGGTCGACAAGATCGCCCGCAAGGCCGAGAACCCGTCGATCACCCGCGACGTCTCGGGGGAGGGCGTGCAGCAGGCTCTCCTGAAGATCATCGAGGGCACGGTCGCCTCGGTTCCGCCGCAGGGCGGCCGCAAGCACCCGCATCAGGAGTTCCTGCAGATCGACACCTCGAACGTGCTGTTCATCGTCGCCGGAGCCTTCGCAGGCCTGGAAGACATCGTGTCGGCGCGTGTCGGCAAGCACGGCATCGGCTTCGGCGCCCCGCTGCACGACAAGGGCAAAGACCTCGATCTCTTCAGCGAGGTGCTCCCCGAAGACCTGCACAAGTTCGGACTCATCCCCGAGTTCATCGGGCGTCTTCCGGTCGTCACCTCGGTGTCGCCTCTCGACCAGTCCGCGCTCATCGACATCCTCACCGGTCCGCGCAACGCTCTGGTGAAGCAGTACCAGCGCATGTTCGAGATCGACGGCGTGCAGCTCGAGTTCGAAGAGGATGCACTGCGATCGATCGCCGACCTCGCTGTCGAGCGCAAGACCGGTGCCCGCGGACTCCGCGCGATCCTGGAAGACGTGCTGGGACCGATCATGTTCGAGATCCCGTCGGCGGAAGACGTCGCGAAGGTCATCGTCACGCGCGCGGCCGTCGACGAAGGCGCACCGCCCACCATCGTGATGGAGCGCAAGCGCAAGAGCGCGTGAGCGCTGAGCCGGCCGCCTGGACGACGATCGCCCGCAGGACGGTCGTCGAAGACCGGTGGATCCGTCTGCGCGCGGACGACTGCGAAGACACCAGCGGCCGGTCGATAGCGCCGTACTACGTGCTGGAGTACGGCGACTGGATCTCGGTACTGGCCCTCGACGGGAACGACGACGCGATCGTTGTCGAGGAGTACCGTCACGGCGCCGCCATCGTGGCCATCGGCACGATCGGCGGGGGAGTGGAGCCCGGGGAGTCGCCGGAGGACGCGGCCGTCCGGGAACTCCTCGAGGAAACGGGCTTCGAGTCCGACGACCTCATCGGGCTCGGTGCGACGTGGGCCAACTTCGGCAACCACACCAACCGCGTGCACCACTTCCTCGCGCGAGGATGCCGGCGCGTCGCGGAGCAGTCGCTCGACGACGGCGAGTCGATCGCCGTGCACGTGCTGTCGCTCGACGGGCTCGGTGACCGTCTCTCGCAGAGCTACCACCAGCTCACCTGGTACAAGGCGATGGACTGGCTCGGACGATGACCGGTGCCGCGGCGAGGGGCGGGGATCGCCACACCGCTCCGCCGCAGTAGTCGGCGCTGCCTGGTCCCGGGTCAGGCGGTCTGCATGAGCAGATCGGTGCGCAGCTCCGCCGGGGCAGTGCTCGGGTCGGAGACGTAGACCTCGATCCAGACGCCTCCGGGACGGAGGCCTTCTGCCGCTGCGCGCTCGACCAGCCCTGCCCACGCGGCGCCGAGCTCTTCGTAGGAACCCAACAGGGTCGTCGCGACCGCTGGGCCTTCGGGCAGGGTCGAGGCGACGATGACACTCCCGCTGGCGGTCGGGATGGGATGATCGGGCGGCGACTGCACGGGGTAACCGATCTCGAGGTCGAACACGCCCATCGGATCACCGTGGTAGATCGCCAGCGCAGGGCCGGTCGGGATCAACACGTCGCCCGCGAACGTCAGTGCGATCGCCGAGTAGCTCGCGTCGAACGCGGCCGGGAGGTCGGCCATGCGGATGCCTTTGTGTCGGATGACGGCGAGGGGGACGGCGTCGAGGTCGAGCCGGTCGGCAGGACCGAAGGGGGCGTCGGGGAATGCACTCATGCGCTCAGGGTCTCACGACTCACGAGCCCAGTCCACGGCGCTTCAGGAGCGGTTCGATGTCGGCATCGCGGCCGCGGAAGTCGCGGTAGGCCTCGAGCGGATCCTTCGAGCCGCCCACTCCGAGCAGGCGCTGGCGGAATCGGTCGCCGTTGCCTCGCGTCAGACCGCCGCTCTCGCGGAACCACTCGACCGTGTCGGCGTCGAGCACTTCGCTCCAGATGTACGAGTAGTAGCCGGCGCTGTAGCCGCCGGAGAACACATGGGCGAAGTAGGTGGATGAGTATCGGGTCGGGACGGCCGGATCGTCGAGTCCGATGTCGGTCAGCGCTGCAGCCTCGAAAGCGGCGACGTCGTCGACGTGTGCGTCTGTGCCCAGCCGATGCCATGCCTGATCCAGCCATGCCGCCGCCAGATACTCGCTGGTGGCATGCCCCTGGTCGAACGTCTCGGTCGCTCGCAGGCGCTCCACGATCGCGGAGTCGAGCGGTGCACCGGTCTCGTGGTGCCGGGCGTAGTTGTCGAGCACCTCGGGCCACAGGATCCACATCTCGTTCACCTGGCTCGGGAACTCGACGAAGTCGCGGAACACGTTCGTCCCGGCGAAGTGCGGGTAGGTCACGGTCGCGAAGAGTCCGTGCAGCGCATGCCCGAACTCATGGAACAGCGTGGTCACCTCGTCGAGGGTCAGCAGCGTCGGCTCGCCGTCTCCGGGGAGGGGCACGTTCAGGTTGTTGACGACGACGGGTGCCGTGCCGCGCAGTCGGGACTGGCTCACGATGGCGTTCATCCAGGCGCCACCGCGCTTCGAGTCGCGGGTGTACAGGTCGAGCACGTAGAGACCGACTGCGGTTCCGTCGGCGTCGCGCACCTCGAAGACGCGTGCGCCGGGGTGGTACGCGGCGAGGTCTTCGCGCTCGGAGAAGGTCACCCCGTAGAGCCGGTTCGCCGCGAAGAAGACACCGTCCTGCAGGACGCGCTCTGCCTCGAACCAGGGGCGCAGCGCACTGGAGTCGATGTCGTATCTGGCTGTGCGCACGCGTTCCGTGTAGAAGGCCCAGTCATGTGCCTCGACCGGGAAGGGCGACGCCTCGGTCTCGTCGACGATCGCCTGGAGTGCGGCACGCTCGGTGCGGGCGTTGCGCGCGGACGGGGCGGCGAGGCGGCGGAGCATCTTCTCCACGGCATCCGGCGTCCCCGCGGTCTCATCGGCGGTGACATAGGCCGCGTGCGAGTCGTAGCCGAGCAGCTTCGCGCGTTCGGCGCGCAACCGCACGATCTCCCGCAGGACCGGTCGGTTGTCGTTGGCGTTGTCCCGAGAGGCCCGCATGAGCGAGGCCGCCATGATGCGCCGCCTCGACTCCCGCACGCGCAGCTGAGCCAGCGCGGGATGCCCGCTGAACAGCGGCAGCGTGATGAGGTACTTGCCGTCGAGCCCCCGATCCGCCGCCGCGCGCGCGGCAGCGGACAGCTCGCCCGCGCTCAGCCCCTCGAGTTCATCGGCGGCATCGAACACCACGGCGAGGGCGTTGGTGTCGTTCAGCAGGTTGCGCTCGAAGGTGTTGGTCAGCGTCGACAGCTTCTGGTTCAGCGCCGTCAGCTGCGCCTTGTCCTCGTCGTCGAGACTCGCACCCGCGTGCGTCATCTCGCGGTGATGGCGCTCCACGAGGTAGCGCTGCTCGGGGTCGAGGTCCAGGGCATCGCGCTGCTCGTACACCCGCTGCACCCGCCAGTAGAGCTGACCGTCGAGCGTGATCGCGTCCTGGTGTGCGGCCATGAGCGGTGCGAGCTGCTCATCGATCTCCTGGATCTCGGGCGTCGCATCGGCCGAGCTCACCGTGTAGAAGGTGTGCGCGACGCGGTCGAGCAGTTCGCCTGATCTCTCCAGCGCCTCGATCGTGTTCTCGAACGTCGGCATCGAGCGCACCATCGTGATGCGGGCGATCTCGCGAAGCTGCTCCTGGAAACCCGCCTGGAACGCGGGGAGATAGTGCTCGGGCCGGATCGCACCGTAGTCGGGGAGCCCGTAGGGGAGCGTCGACGGCTGCATCAGCGGATTCGTGGCGTCGGTCATGCCCACGAGCCTATCCACCGTGACCCGGCGTGCTCAGGATCCGTCCTCGCTCAGGCGCGTCATCACCCCGCGGAGGGCTTCGACGACCACGCGGACCGATCGGCGACGCAGAGTCTCAGGACGGGCGAGCAGGTCGATCATCCGATGAGTGCTCACCCCCTCGAGCGGGATGCGCACGATGTCGCGGTCGTCGACGCTGCGTGACGTGAATCGGGGCAGCATCCCGATCACCCCGCCCGCGGCCACGACCGCGGACACCGCGCCGTAGTCGTTGATGCGGTGCTGGATGTCGACGGGGTGACGAGCAACCGCCGACACGGCACGGAGCACGTCATCGGGGGAGTATCCGATGCGACTGGTGACCCACCTCTCGCCCGCGACGTCGGCCGGTGTGAGGTTCGCGCGATCGGCGAGGCGATGGGCCGTCGAGACGGCGACGTCGAGCGGCTCGCGGATCAGCGTGAGGCTGCGCACGCCCTGATCGGGCCAGGGCTCGGAATGCTCCATGCGGTGCGCGAGCACGAGGTCGTAGCGTGCGGTGAGCGCGGGGAACTCGCTCTGGGCGACGTCCTCGTCGGTGAGCTGCACCGTCGGCGCGTTCTCGGAGGACGACAGCTCCCTCACCAAGGGGCCGAACAGGGCCTGTCCGACACTGTGGAATCCGCTGACGCTCACGACCCCCGTGGCGGCACCTTCGAAGTCGTCGAGGGCGTGCCGCGCCGAGGCCATCGCGTCGATGACCTCGGCACCCGCCGCTGCCAGCACCTCGCCGGCAGGTGTGAGAGCGAGTGTGCGACCGAGCCTGCGGGTCAGCGGGGTCGGAACGCCTCTCTGCAGGGCGGCGAGCTGTTGGGATACGGCGGAGGGGGTGACCCGGAGCGCATCGGCCACCGCCGTCACGCTCCCGAGAGCACCGAGCTCTCGCAGGATCTGCAGCTGATGGAGTTCCACGTTCTCAGTGTAGGTGCGGCTACATCGATGATGCAGACGATGCCGATTGTTCTACATCGTCTGATGCGATGGGATCGAACACATGAAGGCACTGTACAAAGGCGCACCCGGCGCCGGACTCGAGCTCGTCGAGCGTCCTGATCCGATCGCCGGCACCGACGACGTCGTCATCCGGGTGTTGCGCACGGGGATCTGCGGCACCGATCTGCACATCCTCCGCTGGGATGACTGGGCGGCGTCCGCGATCGCCGCTCCGCTCATCCCCGGCCACGAGTTCTACGGGGAGGTCGTCGAGGTCGGCCCCGGTGTGCACGACATCGCCGTCGGCGACCGGGTGTCCGGCGAAGGACACATCGTGTGCGGCACGTGTCGCAACTGCCGGGCGGGTCGCCGCCAGATGTGCATCCGCACGATCGGCCTCGGTCTGCAGCGCGACGGCGCCTTCGCGGAGTACCTCGCTCTTCCCGCGACGAATGTGTGGGTGCACCACTCCGAGGTGACGCCCGAACTCGGTGCGATCTTCGATCCCCTCGGCAACGCCGTCCACACCGCCCTCACGTACCCGCTCGTCGGTGAGGACGTGCTCGTCACCGGCTGCGGACCCATCGGGCTGATGGCGATCGCGGTGGC
This sequence comes from Microbacterium sp. Root322, assembly GCF_001425645.1. NCBI lineage: Bacteria > Bacillati > Actinomycetota > Actinomycetes > Micrococcales > Microbacteriaceae > Microbacterium > Microbacterium sp. Root322. Next base: position 174,139 of record NZ_LMCS01000001.1, read on the forward strand.
CCGGCACGCGGGTGCACGGTTCATCACGGCGACCGACGTCAGCGCACCCCGCCTGGAGATGGCCCGCCGGATGGGCGCCGACGAGGTGGTCGACGTCTCGGTCCGCGACATCCGCGATGCGCAGCAGGCGCTCGGAATGCGGGAGGGGTTCGACATCGGATTCGAGATGAGCGGTGCGCCCTCGGCTCTCCCGGCCATGATCGACAACATGAACCACGGCGGCCGCATCGCGATGCTGGGTCTGCCGAGCGCGGGGTTCGGAGTCGACTGGGGCAAGCTCGTCACCCACATGCTCACGATCAAGGGCATCTACGGACGCGAGATGTTCGAGACATGGAACGCGATGGGGGCGATGCTGCAGACCAGCGCGACCCTGCGGGGCGCCATCGGCCGGGTGATCGCCGAGGTCGTCCCCGCTCGCGACTGGGAGCGCGGCTTCGCTGCGTCCGAGTCTGCGGGAACGGGCAAGATCATCCTCGACTGGACGGAGCTGTGATGTACGGGACTTTTCAGAAGCATGTGGCGGGAGAGCTGGCGGGGATCGAGGAGGCCGGACTCACCAAGCATGAGCGCGGCATCCGCGGACCGCAGAACGCCTCGATCACCGCGGACGGTACGGAGGTGCTGAACTTCTGCGCCAACAACTACCTCGGCCTCGCCGACGACCCGCGCATCCTCGACGCCGCGACCACGGCCCTGCAGGAATGGGGCTACGGTCTGGCCAGCGTGCGCTTCATCTGCGGTACCCAGGAGCAGCACCTCGAGCTCGAGCGTCGGCTCGCCGACTTCCTCGGCACGGACGAGGCCATCCTGTACTCGTCGTGCTTCGACGCGAACGGGGGCGTGTTCGAGACGCTCTTCTCCGCCGAGGATGCGATCATCTCGGACGAGCTCAACCATGCGTCGATCATCGACGGCATCCGGCTCTCGAAAGCGCGCAGGCTCCGCTACCGGAACCGCGACATGGCCGATCTCGAAGCGCAGCTGCAGGCCGCCTCGGACGCCCGTTTCCGCGTGGTGGTGACGGACGGCGTGTTCTCGATGGACGGCTACATCGCACCGCTCGCCGAGATCTGCGACCTGGCAGAGCGTTATGACGCCCTCGTCTTCGTCGACGACTCGCACGCCGTCGGCTTCGTGGGCGAGAACGGCCGAGGGACGCCGGAGCTCTGCGGAGTCGCCGACCGCGTCGACATCTACACCGGCACATTCGGCAAGGCGCTCGGCGGCGCATCCGGAGGCTACGTCGCCTCGCACGCGGACATCGTGGCTCTGTTGCGCCAGCGATCCCGTCCGTACCTCTTCTCGAACACGCTCGCCCCGGCGATCGTGGCGGGCACCCTGACCGCGCTCGACCTCGTCGAGGGGTCGGCCGATCTTCGTGCGCGTCTGCGCAGCAATGCCGCGCTCTTCCGCGAGCGCATGACCGCCGAGGGGTTCGACCTGCTGCCGGGGGAGCACCCCATCGTGCCGGTCATGTTCGGCGACGCCGCGAAGACGGCGCGGATCGCTCGCGAGATGCAGGAGCGCGGTGTCTACGTGACCGCCTTCAGCTTCCCCGTCGTGCCCCGCGACCTGGCACGGATCCGGGTGCAGCTCTCGGCAGCGCACACGCCGGAGCAGATCGAGCGCTGCGTCGCGGCATTCGTCGCCGCACGGGCGGCGATCGACTGATCCGCACAACTTGCAAAGAAACACTTGCAAAGACTTCTTTGCAACGGTATCTTTGCATGCATGACGAATGAGACCCAGGTCAGGACTCTGGACGCCAGTGCGCTGAAGGCCCTGGCGCACCCGCTCCGGGTGAAGATCTTCGACCTTCTCGCCGCACGTGGTCCGCAGACGGCGAGCTCGCTCGCCGCCCTCGTGGGGGAGACCTCGGGGTCGACCAGCTACCACCTCCGCGCCCTCGCCGCGCACGACCTCATCCGCGAGGTCGAGGGGCGGGGCACGGCACGCGAGCGATGGTGGGAGCGGCCCAAGGGGCGCATTGACGTGCCGGGGCCCGACGAGATGACCTCGCCGGCGAACCGTGCCGCTGCGCAGATCGTCACGTCGGAGTTCTTCCGTCTGCGGCACGAGACGCTGATGTCGTACCTCAACCGGCCGCAGTCCGAGGTGCCCGAGGCCTGGCGCGATGTGGGGATCACGATCACCACCCACCTCGATATGACGCCGGAGCAGGCCATGTCGCTCCGGGAGGAGCTCGAGAGCATCGTGGAGAGCGCCATCGAGCGCTACCGGGGTCAGACCGGCCCCGATGTTCGACGCGTCTCGCTCCGCACCGAACTCTTCGACCTTCCGACGCCGCAGCAGGCGACGCGCGGATCCAGCGACGACACCGTGGAGGAATCATGACCAGCGCGACTCTTCACCTGGTGGCGCCGACCCAGACCGAACGCGGGCTGCTGAGACTCGCCGGCCATCTCACCGCCTACGTCGAGCACCGCATCTCGCGGCGCGCCGAACGGCGTGAGCTCTCCCTCGATCTGCTGCGCGAACAGCAGACCCGCAGGCAGGATCCGCGCGCCGTCGACCACGCTCTCGCCCAGCTCGGCCTGACCCGGCGCTGACACCCCCGCCTCATCCTGGCGGGGAGGTTCAGTCTTCGAAGGGGCGGGCGACGATCTCGCCGGAGGCGGTCTGGAAGACCTCCCACCCCGCGTCGAGCTCAGCGATCGCGCGGCCTTCCAGCCAGGTGAGCGTCCAGTGACCGGTCAGCCCCTTGGCCTCGACCTCGGCGATCGCCGGTCGCAGGGAGGCGGGGACGGAGGCCGGAGCCTCGGACCCCGCCGCCCAGCGCGTGCCCAGCTGCATCAGGACGCCTCGACCGGAGCGAGCTCGATCGCGGTGACCGCGAACGCCTCCGCCTCGGTGAACTCGAGCTCGGCGATGCGGCCGACGGCGCGGAGGTCGTCGGCGGCTGCGCGGAGGGCGTCGAGCTTCGCGGCGGGGGCGGCGATCGCCGCGCGCGAGACCGGAGTCTTCTGCGAGGCCTTCGCCTCGGTCTTCGCGCGGCGGATGCCGATCAACGCTTCACTGGCTGCAGCCAGCACCGCCGGGTCGCCGTCGATGCCGAGCGGCGTCGGCCACGCGGCCGTGTGCACGGAGCCCTCTTCGAACCAGGACCACGATTCCTCTGCCGCGAAGGACAGCACCGGAGCCAGTAGGCGGAGCAGCGTCGACAGGGCCAGACGCAGCGAGAGCGCCGCGGAGGCCTGTCCCACATCGGCCTGGTTGTAGGCGCGCTCCTTCACGAGCTCGAGGTAGTCGTCGCAGAACGTCCAGAAGAAGGCCTCGGTGAGCTCCAGCGCACGAGCGGCGTCGTACCGCTCGAACGCCTTGGTGGCCTCGACGACGACGCTGTCGAGCGCGGTCAGCATCGACGCGTCGAGGGCGTGAGTCACCTGCGCACCCTCGGGCACGGGGAACGACAGCACGAACTTCGCCGCGTTCAGTACCTTGATGGCCAGACGGCGACCGATCTTCACCTGCGTCGGGTTCTGCGGGTCGAACGCCGCGTCCATGCCGAGGCGGCTCGAGGCGGCCCAATAGCGCACCGCGTCGGAGCCGTGGGCCTCGAGCACGTCGGCCGGGGTGACCACGTTGCCCTTCGACTTCGACATCTTCTTGCGGTCGGGGTCGACGATGAATCCGGAGATCGCGGCGTTGCGCCACGGCGTCCTGCCGTCTTCGAGCGTCGAGCGCAGCATCGTCGAGAACAGCCAGGTGCGGATGATGTCCTGACCCTGGGGGCGCAGGTCGAACGGAGCAGTGAGCTGCCAGAGCTCCTCGTCGCGCTGCCAGCCACCCGCGAGCTGCGGGGTGAGGGACGAGGTCGCCCAGGTGTCGAGGATGTCGGCCTCGGCGTCGAAGCCGCCCGCCACGCCGCGCTGGTCCTCGGTGTATCCGGCGGGCACATCGGTGGTCGGGTCGATCGGGAGCGTCGCCGCATCCGGGGTGAGCACGCGGTCGTAGTCGCGCTCGCCGTTCTCGTCCAGGGCGTACCAGAGGGGGATCGGCACACCGAAGAAGCGCTGACGCGACACCAGCCAGTCGCCGGTCAGGCCGCCGACCCAGTTCTCGTAGCGCACACGCATGAACTCGGGGTGCCAGGCGAGCTCCTCGCCGTGGGCGATGAGCTTGTCGCGCAGCTCGCCGTCGCGGGCGCCGTTGCGGATGTACCACTGCCGCGTGGAGACGATCTCGAGCGGACGGTCGCCCTTCTCGAAGAACTTCACCGCGTGGTTGAACGGCTTGCCGACAGCGGTCATGTCGCCCGTCGCCTGCAGCTTCTCCACGATCGCCTTGCGCGCGCTGAAGACGGTCTTGCCCGCGATCTCCTCGCCGTACCAGGTCGCCGCCTCGGGGTTCGAGACGGAGGCGGGGGCATCGGGCAGGAATCGCCCGTCCAGGCCGATCGTGGTCATGTTCGGCAGCGACTCGTTGTCGGTGGTGCGCAGCTCGCGCCACCAGATGATGTCGGTCACATCGCCGAAGGTGCAGACCATGGCAGCGCCGGTGCCCTTGTCGGGCTGGGCGAGGTGGTGCCCGTGGATCTCGATCTCGGCGCCGAAGAAGGGGGTCTTCACCTTGGTGCCGATGAGGTGCTTGTGCGGGCCCTCAGGGTGCGTCACGATCGCGATGCACGCGGGGAGCAGCTCCGGGCGGGTGGTGTCGATCGCAATCGATCCCGAGCCGTCCGCGAAGGGGAACTCGATCGTGTGATAGGCCGCCTGCTGGTCGCGGTCCTCGAGCTCGGCCTGCGCGATGGCGGAGCGGAAGTCGATGTCCCACAGCGTCGGGGCCAGCGCCTGATACGCCTCACCGCGCTCGATGTTGCGCAGGAACGCGAGCTGGCTCTGACGGATGGTGTCGTCGGAGATCGTGCGGTAGGTCTGCGTCCAGTCCACGCTCAGTCCGAGCTGGCGGAACAGTGCTTCGAACTGCTTCTCGTCCTCGATCGTGAGGCGCTCGCAGAGTTCGATGAAGTTGCGGCGGCTGATCGGCTGCTGATCGGCTGCACGGCTGGACTTGTTGTCGCCACCCTCGAACGGGGGTGTGAAGTCGGGCGTGTAGGGGAGCGAGGGGTCGCACCGCACACCGTAGTAGTTCTGCACGCGGCGCTCGGTGGGCAGGCCGTTGTCGTCCCATCCCATCGGGTAGAACACGGTCTTGCCGCGCATGCGCTCGAAGCGCGCCTTCACGTCGGTGTGCGTGTACGAGAACACGTGTCCGATGTGCAGGCTGCCCGATGCCGTGGGAGGAGGGGTGTCGATCGAGTACACGCCGTCACGGCCGGCCTGTGCCGCGCGCAGACGATCGAACAGGTAGGTGCCCTGCTCGGCCCATGCGGCATCCCACTTCGCTTCGAGGCCTTCGAGTACGGGCTTGTCGGGAATCTGGTTCTGCGACGATTCGGAAGCAGGCATGAAGGTCTCCTCGAGCGATGTATGCGGCACTGTGTGAGCGTGCCTGAGTGTGGGTGGTGCCGAACAGTCTACCGAGCATCGCGGGGCCGGCAGGTCGCCGCAGATCGACCCGGTCCAACAATCCGCCGTAGGATGGAGGGATCCCGACCCGCTCGTCCAGAGGAATCGTCATGCCCGCAAAATCAGTGCGTCGTCTCCTGCCCTTCGCGGCGCTCGCCGCTGCCACCGCGCTGGTGCTCAGCGCCTGCGCGGCCCCCGGTTCCGAGGGAGAAGGCGGAGGAGAGCTGGTGTGGTCCATCGAGGGCGCGAACCTCTCGGCCGGGCACATGGACCCGCAGGTGAGCCAGCTCGACGTCTCCGGCATGGTGCAGCGGGCCGTGCTCGACTCGCTGGTTTTCCAGGAGGCGGACGGAACGTTCAGCCCGTGGCTTGCGAAGAGCTGGGAAGTCTCGCCGGACAGCACGGAGTACACCTTCGTGCTCCGGGACGACGTGACCTTCACCGATGGCGAGAAGTTCGACGCCGCCGCGGTCAAGGCGAACTTCGACCGCATCGTCGACCCCGAGACGGCTTCCGCTCAGGCTGCCAGCATGCTCGGCGCCGATTTCTACAAGGGCACGGAGGTCGTCGACGACTACACGGTCACGGTGACCTTCACCCAGCCGTACGCCCCGTTCCTGCAGGCGGCGAGCACGCCGCAGCTGGGCTTCTACTCGCCGGCCGTGCTCGCGAAGTCCGCAGACAAGCTCAAGGCCGGCGGACCCGACATCACCGTGGGCACCGGGCCGTTCGAGCTCACCGAGTACACGCCAGACCAGGAGATCGTCTACACCCGCAACGACGACTACGCGTGGGGTCCGCACGACACCGAGGCTCCGAAGTTCGAGACCCTGCGCGTCGAGATCCAGCCGGAGGCCTCGGTCCGCACCGGTGTCGTCACCAGCGGCGAGGCCGACCTCGCCAGCAACATCCCGCCGAACCTCGCGAAGGACCTCGGCGACGGCGTCACGGTCGACTCGATCGAGTACCCGGGTCTGCCGTACTCGCTGTACCTGAACGAGAAGTACGGGGTGTTCGCCGACGAGAAGGTGCGCCAGGCCTTCGCCCGCGGCATCGACATCGACGCCGCTGTCGAGGAGATCTACTTCGGACAGTTCCCGCGGGCATGGAGCATCCTCGGCTCGACGACTCCGGGCTACGACGCGTCGCTCGAGGGCAGCTGGCCGTTCGATCAGGATGCGGCCGATGCGCTGCTCGACGAGGCCGGATGGACGGATCGCGACACCGACGGCATCCGGATGAAGGACGGCAAGCGACTCTCCGTGCGCTGGATCGCCTGGACGCCGGTTCCCGACGACCGCGCCGCGCTGGCCAACGCCATCCAGTCGGACCTGAAGAGCATCGGCTTCGAGGTTCAGCGTGAGGAGCTCGAGCCCGGCGCCTACAACGAGCAGTACGAGCCGAAGACCTTCGATCTGACCGACTGGGGCTTCTCGGGCGTCGATCCCGATCTGCTGCGCAGTCACCTGCACACCGACGGATTCCAGAACGCCTCGCAGGTGAGCGACCCGCAGATCGATGCCTTGCTCGAGCAGGCCGTCGCCTCCAGCGATCAGGACAAGCGCAACGAGCTGTACACCCAGTTGCAGCAGTGGAATGCCACGTACACGGCCATCGTGCCGCTGTACAGCCCGTCGGCGATCACGGCCGTCGGCGACCGCGTCGAGGGACTCGAGTACGACCTGTACGGTCGGCCGCTGTTCTACGATGTGACCGTCGGCTGAACCGTCGACGGAGCGGAGGGCACGGGTGGTGAAGGCTGCTCTCGCCCGTATCGCCGGTCTGGTCGCATCCGTCGTCATCGTCCTGTGGGGCGCGGCGACCGTCGCCTTCCTCGCGTTCCGGGTGATCCCCGGTGACCCCGTCTCGGTGATGCTGGGGCCCCAGGCGCAGGTGAGTGAGGCCGTCAAGGACGGGATCCGTGCCGACCTGGGGCTGGACCGTCCGCCGTTCGAGCAGTACCTCGGCTTCATCGGCCAGCTCGCTCGGGGAGATCTGGGGGAGTCGTACCAGCTGCGGATGCCGGTGACGGAGGTGATCGGACGTCAGCTCGGAGCGACGGTGCAGCTCTCGGTGCTCGCGCTCGTGATCGCCCTCGTGCTCGCGCTCGCGGTGGCGGTCCTCGTGCGGGGCAGGGCAGCGCGCACGATCGCGGCCGCTGTGGAGCTCGTGGTGCTCTCCTCCCCGGTGTTCTGGATCGGGCTCGTCCTGCTCAGCGTCTTCGCGTTCGGACTGGGCTGGTTCCCGGTGTCGGGAGCCCGCAACCCCGCCACGCTCGTCCTGCCGGCGATCACTCTCGCGCTCCCGGTCGCCGCGCTGCTCAGCCAGGTGCTGCGTGACGGGCTGATGCAGGCGGAGCGCATGCCGTTCGCCGAGACGGTGCGTGCCCGGGGTGCGAGCCCCTCGTGGTTCACCCTGCGGCACGGACTGCGGCACGGCGCTGCATCGGCCGTGACGCTCGCGGCCTACCTGACCGGATCCGTGCTCGGTGGTGCGGTGCTGGTGGAGACCGTGTTCGCGCGTCCGGGCCTGGGCCGCGTGACCCTCGCCGCGATCAGCGACCGCGACCTGCCGGTGATCACCGGGATCATCCTGCTGAGCGCCCTGGTCTTCGTCGCGGTGAACCTCGTGGTCGAACTCGTGCATCCCCTGATCGATCCGCGTATCAGGTCCTCGCGATCCGGAGACATCCGATGAGGCGCGCGCAGCGGGTGCTGCTGTGGGTCGCGATCGTGGTGCTCGCGGTGATCGTGTTCGCGGCGCTCTGGCCCGGCGTGCTCGCCACTCACGATCCGCTGCAGACCGCCGTTCGCTCCGCCCTGCTTCCGCCGAGTGCCGAGCACCTGTTCGGCACCGACCAGAGCGGGCGCGACGTGTACTCGCGAGTCATCTACGGCGCAGGGCGTTCGCTGGGCATCGGACTCCTCGCCACCGGGGTGGCGCTCGTCGTCGGGCTCGTCATCGGCGCGCTCGCCGGAGTCGCACCGAAGGGCATCGATACCACCGTGATGCGGGTGAACGACGTGCTGATGGCCTTCCCCGAGTTCCTCGTCGCGCTGGTCGTGGTCGCGGTCCTGGGTCCGGGGCCGGTGAACATCGCGATCGCGGTGACCCTGGCCGCTGTGCCCGTCTACATCCGGCTGGCGCGCGTGCAGACGCAGACGCTGCGCGTCGCCGAGCACGTCGAGGCGGCCCGCATCCTCGGCGTCCCGCGGGTGCGCGCGTTCACCCGGCACGTGGTGCCCGGCGTCCTCGGCGCACTGAGCGTGCTCGCGACCATCGGCATCGGTTCGAGCATCCTGGCCGCGGCCGGGCTCAGCTTCCTGGGTCTCGGCCCCTCGGAGCCGACACCGGAGTGGGGGCTCATGCTCGCCGGTGGTCGCAACGTGCTGGGACAGGCGTGGTGGATCTCGCTCTTCCCCGGCATCGCGATCACGCTCACCGTGGTGTCGGCGACGGTCGTCGGACGGATCCTGCGGGCGCGCGCAGACGGGAGGGCGGCATGAACGCTGCACTGCAGGTGCGGGGGCTGCGGATCGCCTTCGACGGGAAGCGCGTGGTGGACGACGTCTCCTTCACGGTCGAACGCGGAGAGTGCGTGGCGATCGTCGGGGAGTCCGGCGCGGGAAAGTCGCTCACGGCCCGCGCGCTGCTGGGGTTGACGCCGGCAGAGGCCACCGTCTCCCTGGAGGGCCTCCTCATCGACGGGAGGGATGCCGCCGGGCTCTCCGAACGTGCGTGGCGCGACCTTCGCGGAGCCGGGATCGCGCTCGTCTCCCAGGACGCTCTGGTCTCGCTCGACCCTCTTCGACGAGTCGGGGCGGAGGTCGCCGAGCCGCTGCTGCTGCATCGGATCGTCCGCGGACGTGCGGCGCTGGCGGGGCGGGTGCAGGAGCTCCTGGCGCGGGTATGGATGCCCGACCCCGAACGTCGCTCCCGACAGCACCCGCACGAGCTCTCCGGAGGCCTCCGACAGCGGGCGCTCATCGCCTCCGCGCTCGCCGCGGGCCCCGCCGTGCTGATCGCGGACGAGCCGACGACCGCACTCGATGCCACCGTGCAGGCCCGGATCCTCGGACTGCTGCGCGAGATCACCGATGCAGGTACCGCGCTCGTCTTCATCAGTCATGACTTCGCCGCGGTTCGCCGGATCGCCGACCGAGTCCTCGTGATGAAGGATGGCATCGTGGTCGAATCCGGCACGGTCTCCGAGGTGCTCGAGAACCCCCGGCACGAGTACACGAAGCAGCTCATCGCCGCGACGATGCACGAGCCCAGAGCTGCGGCCCCCACGGAGTCCTCGCCGGCGCTGATCGCCCGCGGCCTCTCGCGCAGCTTCGCCACGGTGCCCGCCGTCATCGACGCGACGTTCACGGTGAAGGACGGACAGACACTCGGCATCGTGGGGGAGTCCGGGTCGGGCAAGACGACACTCGCGCGCATGATCGTCGGGGTCGACACGCCGGACACCGGCACCCTGCGGTGGATGGCGGAGCGACGGGTGCAACTCGTGCACCAGAACCCCCTCGGCGCCTTCGATCCACGGTGGACGATCGGCCGATCGCTGCGGGAGGGACTGGAGGCGGGCGGCGTGCCTCGCGCGCGACGTGTCGCCCGCGTCGGGGAGCTCCTCGCCGAGGTCGGTCTTTCGCCGGAGATCGCCGACAGGCGTCCGAGCGCCCTCTCCGGCGGTCAGCGACAGCGGGCTGCGATCGCCCGCGCGCTCGCCGCCGACCCGGAGGTGCTGGTGCTGGACGAACCCGTCTCGGCGCTCGACCCCTCGGTGCGGGAGCGGGTGCTGCGGTTGCTCGGCCGGTTGCAGCAGGAGCGGCAGCTGACGATGATCCTCGTCTCCCACGATCTCGACGTGGTCGGCGCGGTCGCCGATGAGGTGCTCGTGATGCAGGACGGACGGATCGTCGAGCAGGGGGCGACCGTCGACGTGTTCGCCTCGCCCCAGCATCCGTTCACGCGGGAACTGCTCGACGCGAGTGGCCCCGCCGGCTTCTGATCTGCCGTCAGTCCTTGATCTGCCGTCAGTCCTTGATCTGGATGCCGATGCCCGCCGCCAGCGCCGGGGCGAGCTGCTGCACCTGGAACGAGGTGAGGGTGGCCCCGCGGAGGCTGTGAGCGTCGAGATAGGCGACGGCGTCGAGCCCACGCAGATCCACGTCTTTCGCACGCATGCCCCGTGGGTCGACCTCGTCGCTCGATGTGGCTGTGAAGCGCACACGGGAGAGCTCGGCCTGCGGCATGTCGATGGTGCGGATGCTGCACCCCGAGATCTCGAGATCGGTGACCTTGGCCGCCCCCAGATTCAGATAGTCGATGCGCATATCCCGCAGATCGAGCTCCGAGATGAGCGCCTCGCTGAGGTCGAGAGTGCCGATACGCCCGCCGCTGATCCGCACCCGCCGCACACCGGCATCGCGCATGCGGAGCGAGGCGATGCGCACACCGGACATGTCGACGTCGACGACCGACGCGCCGGTGAGGTCGATGGCGTCGGCGTCGGCGCTCAGGATGCACTGCTCGAGCGTCGAGTAGGCGAGATCGACGGTGCCGTTCAGGTCGAGCCGGGCGGCGATGAGGTCGGCGCTGCGCGCGGGAAGGGCGGGCTCGAGCACGGGCGGCAGGTCGGGAGCGGTGATGCGGGGAGGGGCGGGGGACTCGGGGGTGCGGGCCATGCTTCGAGCGTAGGGTGCGCCGGCGACATCGCTCCCGGCGCGCGGGAGGCCGGGGCGAGGAGAGCAGAGGCGTGTCCTGAGGGTGTGCGCACGCGTACACTGGACACACGAGCATCGATCCGGCCATCACCGGGGAGCTCTCGGAAGAACGGCGTCGCCCTCGGGAAGCGCTCAGTAGAACCGAGCGGGGCAGGCCCGTCACAGCCGCAGTGAGAGTGGTCGCGTCGTAAGGCGTGGCACGCGAGGTGGTACCGCGGTCCGCGAGGATCGTCCTCGCAGGAGCATCCGCCACGACGACCACTGCGAGACACGATGACCTACCCCCGTTCCTCCTTCGGCCCCGCCGCCGATTCCGTCGCGCCCAGCCCCCGCTTCCCGCAGATCGAGGAGGAGGTGCTCGCGTTCTGGAAGACGGACGACACCTTCCGCGCCTCGATCGCGCAGCGTGAGGGCTCACCCGAATGGGTGTTCTACGACGGGCCTCCGTTCGCGAACGGCCTGCCGCACTACGGCCACCTGCTCACCGGGTACGCGAAGGACGTGTTCCCGCGCTTCCAGACCATGACCGGCCACAAGGTCGATCGTGTCTTCGGGTGGGACACGCACGGGCTGCCGGCCGAGCTCGAGGCCATGAAGCAGCTCGGGATCACCGAGAAGGCCGAGATCGAGGAGATGGGCATCGACGTCTTCAACGCGAAGGCGAAGAGCTCGGTCCTGACCTACACGCACGAGTGGCAGGACTACGTCACCCGTCAGGCGCGCTGGGTCGACTTCGAGCGCGGGTACAAGACGCTCGACCTCGGCTACATGGAGAGCGTGCTGTGGGCGTTCAAGACCCTCTACGACAAGGGCCTCGCCTACGAGGGGTACCGCGTGCTGCCGTACTGCTGGCGCGATGAGACTCCGCTCAGCGCCCACGAGCTGCGTATGGACGACGACGTCTACCAGATGCGTCAGGACCCGTCCGTCACGGTCACCTTCCCGCTGACGGGAGCCAAGGCGGAAGCGCTCGGTCTCACCGGCGTCCGCGCCCTCGCCTGGACGACCACGCCCTGGACCCTGCCGACCAACCTCGCGCTCGCCGTGGGCCCGGAGATCGAGTACGTCGTGCTCCCCGCCGGTCCGAATGGTGCGGCCGACGTGCACCAGGCCGCAGGGACGACGGATGCCGCGATCGAGTCCTCCGCGCACCGCTACCTGCTCGCCCGTCAGCTCGTCGGCGGATACGCCAAGGACCTCGGCTACGAGAGCACCGAAGAGGCCCTCGCGGCCGTCGACGCCACGGTCCGCGGCGCCGAGCTGCAGGATGTGACGTACGACCGGCTGTTCGACTACTACGCCGACACCGAGACCTACGGGACCGAGAACGCCTGGCGCATCCTGGTCGACGACTACGTCACCGTCAGCGACGGCACCGGCATCGTCCACCAGGCCCCGGCCTACGGTGAGGACGACCAGCGGGTCGCCGGCGCCGCCGGGATCCCCACGATCCTGTCCCTCGACGACGGCGGGCGCTTCCTCCCGAACGTCACCGATGTGGCGGGCGAGCTGTGGATGGAGGCGAACACGCCGCTCGTGCGCCTGATCCGCGACAACGGTCGTCTGATCCGCCTGCAGAGCTACGAGCACTCCTACCCGCACTGCTGGCGCTGCCGGAACCCCCTGATCTACAAGGCCGTCTCGAGCTGGTTCATCCGCGTGACGGACATCAAGGACGACCTGCTCGCGAACAACGAGCAGATCACGTGGGTGCCGGAGAACGTCAAGCACGGGCAGTTCGGCAAGTGGCTCGAGGGCGCGCGCGACTGGTCGATCAGCCGCAACCGCTACTGGGGTTCGCCGATTCCGATCTGGAAGAGCGACGACCCGGAGTACCCGCGTGTCGACGCCTACGGCTCGCTGGAGGAGCTCGAGCGCGACTTCGGCACGCTGCCGCGCAACCCCGAGGGCGAGATCGACCTGCACCGGCCGTACATCGACGACCTCACGCGCCCGAACCCCGACGACCCCACCGGCAAGAGCACGATGCGCCGCATCGAAGACGTCTTCGACGTGTGGTTCGACTCGGGCTCGATGCCCTATGCGCAGGTGCACTACCCGTTCGAGAACCAGGAGTGGTTCGACTCGCACTCGCCGGCCGACTTCATCGTCGAGTACATCGGGCAGACCCGCGGATGGTTCTACGTCATGCACGTGCTGTCGACCGCGCTGTTCGATCGCCCCGCGTTCACGGGTGTCAGCTGCCACGGCATCGTGCTCGGCAGCGACGGCTACAAGATGTCGAAGTCGCTGCGCAACTACCCCGACGTGTCTGAGGTGCTCGACCGCGACGGCTCCGACGCGATGCGCTGGTTCCTGATGTCGAGCTCGGTGCTGCGCGGAGGCAACCTCGCCGTCACCGAGGAGGGCATCCGCTCGGGCGTCCGCGAATTCCTGCTGCCGCTGTGGAACTCGTGGTACTTCTTCGCGACCTACGCCAATGCATCCGGCGCCGACGGATACGAGGCCTCCTGGCGCACCGACTCCACCGATGTGCTCGACCGCTACATCCTGGCGCGTCTGGGCGACCTCGTCCGCGAGGTGCGCGCCGACCTCGAGGGCCTCGACTCCACCACCGCGTCCGCGCGTCTGCGTGACTTCGCCGAGGTGCTCACCAACTGGTACATCCGGCGCTCGCGCGACCGCTTCTGGACCGGCGTGACGGAAGACCCGAAGAGCCGCGAGGCCTTCGACACGCTCTACACCGTGCTCGAGACGCTCACCCGTGTCGCGGCGCCTCTCGTACCGCTCGTCAGCGAGCGCGTGTGGCAGGGCCTCACCGGCGGACGCAGCGTGCACCTGACCGACTGGCCCGACGCGGCGCAGTTCCCGGCGGCGGACGAGATCCGCGACGCGATGGACGCAGTACGCGAGCTGTCGAGCGTCGGCAATGCTCTGCGCAAGAAGGAGAAGCTGCGTGTGCGCCTCCCGCTCGCCCGCTTCACCGTGGTCTCGCCGCTGGCGGCGTCGCTCGGCCAGTTCGAGGACATCCTCCGCGAGGAGCTGAACGTGAAGTCGGTGGAGCTCGTCCCGCTCGCCGATGACACGGCGACGGAGTACGGCATCGCCCACCGCCTCAGCGTCAACGCCCGCGCGGCGGGGCCGCGTCTGGGCAAGGACGTGCAGAAGGCCATCCAGGCTGCGCGTTCGGGAGACTGGAGCGAGGTCTCCGGCGTCGTGACCGCGGGCGGCATCGTGCTCGAACCCTCGGAGTACGAGCTCGTGCTCGAGACCACGGGCCGCCCGGAGGGAGAGGCTCTCGCCATCGTCCCCACCGGCGGCTTCGTGCTGCTCGACACGACGACGACCCCGGAGCTGGAAGCCGAGGGGCTCGCCCGGGATGTGATCCGCGCCGTGCAGGAGACCCGCAAGAACGCCGACTTCGACGTCAGCGATCGCATCCAGCTGGTGCTCCGGTTCCAGGACGACGTGGACACCACAGCTGTCGTCTCCGCCTTCGACCTCGCCGGGATCGCGGCGGAGACCCTGGCCGAGGAGTACTTCGTGATCGACGCGCAGGGCGACTCGATCTTCGGACACGGGACGGTGCTCGCCGCCGCCGCGGCAGTGACGCCCGAGTTCTCCGCCGTCATCCCCGCCGGCACGTATGCGAACGCCGGTGACTTCACGATCGCCGTCACCAGGATGGGAGCAGCAGCATGAGCGCCGCCGACCGGGCCGATGCCGTCTACGAAGCCCTTCTGAGCCGCGCGGGAGAGCGCTGGGTGCAGCCCCGCAAGGAGCGCACCGCCCGCATCCTCGCCTTCCTCGACGACCCGCAGCGCACCTACCGCGTTGTGCACATCACGGGCACGAACGGCAAGACGTCGACCGCGCGGATGATCGAGAGCCTGTTGCGGGCGCACGATCTGCGCACCGGACTGTTCACGAGTCCCCACCTGGAGCGCTTCACCGAGCGCATCATGATCGACGGCGAGCCGATCGCCGACGAGGCGGTGGCGGACGCGTGGGACGAGATCGAGCCGTTCGTCGACATCGTCGACGCCGAGCTCGAGGCAGCCGGCGACGCTCCGCTGACGTTCTTCGAGCTGCTGACCGTGCTGGCGTTCGTCGCAGTGGCCGACGCGCCGATCGACGTGCTGGTGCTCGAGGTCGGCATGGGCGGCGAGTGGGATTCCACGAACACGGCCGATGGTGACGTGGCGGTGTTCGCCCCGATCGACATCGACCACGCCGACCGTCTCGGCAGCACGATCGCCGAGATCGCCGAGGTCAAGGCCGGCATCATCAAGGAGGGCGCGGCGGTGGTGTCGGCCCAGCAGCCCGCCGAGGCGGCCGAGGTGCTGCGTCGGGTGGCGGCGGAGCGCAACGCGACCATCGCCTTCGAGGGCGAGGAGTTCGGTCTCACCGAGCAGAAGCTCGCGGTCGGTGGGCAGCTGCTCACGATCCGCGGTCTGGCGGGGGAGTACGCCGAGGAGTACCTCCCGCTCTACGGCGCGCACCAGGGGCACAACGCCGCTCTCGCCGTCGCCGCCGTGGAGTCGCTCATCGGCGGGGCCACCCAGCGCATCGCCGCGGACATCGTCACGGCAGGCCTGCAGGAGAGCACCTCGCCCGGAAGGCTGCAGCTGCTCGGCATCGCCCCGACCGTGATCGTCGACGCCGCGCACAACCCGCACGGCGCCAAGGCGCTCGCTCAGGCGCTGGACGACAGCTTCGACTTCGACGAGTGGGGTCTGGTACTCGGTGTGCTCGCCGACAAGGACGCCGCCGGTATCGTCGCTGAGCTGGCTCCCACCGCGGCGCACGTGTTCGCCACCGCTCCGGATTCCGACCGCGCGAGCGACGCGGACGCGATCGCCGACCTCGTCGAGCAGAACGGACAGCGCGCGACCGTGCACCACTCGCTCGCCGATGCCGCCGACGCCGCGCGTGAGTGGGCCGCATCCTCCGACCGGCGCGCGGTGATCATCGCGGGGTCGGTCGTGCTCGCCGGTGAGGCGATCGCGCTGGCGCAGGACGAGGATTGGAAGGCGGGGTGGCGCGCATGAGCGCCGAGGCGACACCTGCTCGCCGGCCACGTCCGCCGCGCACCCTCGTGCAGAAGCTCGCACCGGTCGTGCTGGGATTCGAGGCCATCGTGGTCTTCCTCGTCGGCCTCACGATCTTCGGGCTGCGCCAGCTTCCCGAGGGGGTCGAGCAGTGGTGGGCGATCGTCGCTGGCGCCGTGCTCGCGCTCGCCTGCATCGTGATCGCCGGTATGATCACGAAGCCCTGGGCGCTCACCGCAGGATGGGTCATCCAGGCCGTCGTCGCCCTGTCGGCGTTCTTCGTCCCGTCGATCCTGCTCGTCGTCCTGATTTTCGGCGGCATGTGGGCGTATGCGACCATCGGAGGGGCCCGATTGGACGCACGACGCCCCGCCGAGCCCACGACCGAGACTCAGACAGAGAGTGAATGACATGGCCACCGAAGAAACCCTCGTCCTCGTCAAGCCCGATGGTGTCGCTCGCGGCCTCACCGGCGCGATCCTCGCCCGCATCGAGGCGAAGGGCTACGCCCTCGTCGACATCCGCCTGGTCGAGCCCGACCGCGACCTGCTCGCCGAGCACTACGCAGAGCACGAGGGCAAGCCGTTCTACGAGCCGCTGCTCGAGTTCATGCTCTCCGGCCCCTCGGTCGCCATCCGTCTCGCGGGCAACCGCGTGATCGAGGGCTTCCGCTCGCTCGCGGGCACCACCGACCCGACGACCGCGGCCCCCGGCACGATCCGTGGCGACTTCGGTCGCGACTGGGGACTCAAGGTGCAGCAGAACCTCGTGCACGGCTCGGACAGCCCCGAGTCGGCAGCTCGCGAGCTCGGCATCTGGTTCGACTGAGCGCCCGTCACGCCGAAGAAGCCCGCCCGTCGATCCGAGGATCGGCGGGCGGGCTTCTTCTGTATCCGTGCGGTATCAGCCGAGGGTCAGAAGACCATGCCGATGACCTCTCCGAGGAGGTCGAGGCCGCGCAGCTGCGCGAGCAGGATGACCACGGCGTAGGCGAGGATCGTCGCAAGGGGGACCCAGACCATCAGCCGGTTCGCCCGGTCCTTCAGCTTCTCGTTGCTCGTGAACGTGCCGTTGCGGGTCAGATGCAGCATCGTCGCGAAGAAGGTGGGGATGGTGACCGACCAGGTCAGCATGCACCAGGGGCAGAGCACGCCGAGGTTGGGCGCGTAGATGCTCTGCCAGATCAGCCAGCACACGAGGCCGAAGGCGAAGGTGACGCCCGCACCGAAAGTCATCCAGAACCATCGCGGGAAGCGCGAGCCTGCGAGCAGTGCGACGCCGATGAACAGGGGAGCCATCCAACCGGCGATGCCGAGCAGGGGGTTGGGGAAGCCGAACACCTCGCCCTGCCACGAGTCGAGATTCTTGCCGCACTGGATCATGACGCTGACGTTGCAGCTCAGCACGGCGTCCGGATTCGCCGCCAGCACGAACTTCTCGATCGTGAGCTGGAAGGCGGCGAACCAGCCCACCACACTCGCGATGATCAGCCAGACGGCATAGATGACGGGGCGGGTGCGCTGCTCGCTCATACTGGGGATTATCCCAGCGACTGCTATGGATGCGGCGAGAACAGGCCGGAGAAAACTCGCTGCGCGTGATGGGATGCCGCGAACGGAGCCACTTGGTGCGATAATGGCCTGTGATGCGATGAACGGCGTTGCCGCGACACGCATCGAGCAGACTTCGGGGTCCAATGCCCCACGCGATCAGAGCCATGAGCCGGTCGCAAACCGAGTGAGTTCGCGGAACCCGCGGGTACCGCATGAGATTTCACAGGACACCGAGTGTCCCGTGCAGGGAGTAAGCCAGAGATGGCCGATGACAACAATGACAACAACGCCCCTACCCTCGACTTCCCGGCTGACGCCGCGGGAGAGCTGACGGAGCCCACTGCTCCCGAGGCGGACGACCTCACAGGGTCGTCGGACGAGGGCGATGAGCTCTCCGAAGCGGCAGAGGTGGCAGAGGACGCCGCCGCCGATGACGTCGCCGCCGGCTATGCCGCTGCGGATGACGCCGCGGCCGCTGCCGACGACGCTGCTGCTGCCGCCGAGTCGGTCGCGGATGCACAGGCGGAAGCAGAAGCTGACGCGGAAGCCGCTGCAGGAGCGAGCGCTGAGGCAGAGGAGACCACCGAGACGGTGAGCACCGACACCGAGACGCTGCCGGCTGCCTCTTCAGAGGCAGACGCAGAGCCCGTCGCCGAGCCGGTCGTCGAGGAGACCACCGCCTCGGAGACCACCGCCTCGGAGACGGCCGTCGAGGAGGCTCCGGTGACCGCCGTGTCGCTCGGCCTGCTTCCCGAGGTGTTCGTCTCCCAGGTCTCCACGCAGCTGCACTTCTACGCGCCGGAGGTCGTCCCTCTTCCCGCACGCCCGGGTCGCGAGCGCATCTTCGACCGCATCGCCGAGCGCGAGCAGCCCCTGGAAGACGCGGCGGGTCGTGGTCGTGGCCGTCGTCGCCGCGGTGGCTCCGAGGGCGAGGATCAGCGTGAAGAGCCGCGTCAGCGTCAGCGCGTCGTGGAGTACATCACCGAGCCGAAGGCGATCAAGGGGTCGACGCGTCTCGAGGCGAAGAAGCAGCGTCGCCGCGACGGCCGCGACGCCGGACGCCGTCGCCCCGTCGTGACCGAAGCAGAGTTCCTCGCGCGCCGTGAGTCGGTCGACCGCAAGATGGTCGTCCGGTCGAAGAACGGCCGTACCCAGATCGGCGTCCTCGAGGACGGCGTGCTCGTCGAGCACTATGTCGCCCGCAACCAGGACGCGTCGCTCATCGGGAACGTCTACCTGGGCCGCGTCCAGAACGTCCTCCCCAGCATGGAGGCCGCCTTCGTCGACATCGGTCGCGGGCGCAACGCCGTGCTGTACTCCGGCGAGGTCGACTGGGACGGTGTCGAGACCGGCAACCAGCCGCGTCGCATCGAGCTGGCGCTCAAGCCCGGCGACCGCGTTCTCGTGCAGGTGACGAAGGACCCGGTCGGGCACAAGGGCGCGCGTCTCACGAGCCAGATCTCGCTCCCCGGCCGCTACCTGGTCTACGTGCCGGGCGGGTCGATGAACGGCATCAGCCGCAAGCTCCCCGACAACGAGCGTGCGCGCCTCAAGCGCATCCTCAAGGAGGTGCTGCCGGAGTCCTCCGGCGTGATCGTCCGCACTGCGGCCGAGGGTGCCACCGAAGACCAGCTGACCCGTGACGTACAGCGACTCACCTCGCAGTGGGAGCACATCCAGAAGCAGGTCGAGAACCAGCAGGCGCCCGCGCTCCTGCACGCTGAGCCCGACCTTCTCGTGAAGATCGTCCGCGACGTCTTCAACGAGGACTTCACGAAGATGCTGATCCAGGGCGAAGATGCGCAGCAGACCATCCGTGCGTACCTGGAGAGCGTCGCCCCCGACCTGCTGGAGCGCGTCGAGGCCTACGAGGACGAGACCGACCCCTTCGATGCTTTCCGCATCACGGAGCAGATCGAGAAGGCGCTCGACCGCAAGGTGTGGCTGCCCTCCGGCGGCTCGCTCGTGATCGACCGCACCGAGGCCATGACGGTCGTCGACGTCAACACCGGCAAGTTCGTCGGCTCCGGCGGAAACCTCGAGGAGACGGTCACCAAGAACAACCTCGAGGCTGCGGAGGAGATCGTCCGCCAGCTGCGTCTGCGTGACATCGGCGGCATCATCGTCGTCGACTTCATCGACATGGTGCTCGAATCCAACCGCGACCTCGTGCTGCGTCGACTGATCGAATGCCTGAGCCGCGACCGCACGAAGCACCAGGTCGCCGAGGTCACCTCACTCGGCCTCGTGCAGATGACGAGAAAGAAGCTCGGCCTCGGCCTGCTGGAGACGTTCAGCGAGGCGTGCGAGGTGTGTGCCGGTCGTGGCGTGATCGTGCACCACGACCCGGTCGTGAAGCACCGCTCCAGCAACAGCAATGGGGGCGGCAACAGCAACGGCAACGGGCAGAGCGGTCGTCGCCAGCGCGGCAACGGCGGCAACGGCAACGGCAACGGCAACGGGCAGAGCCAGAGCGCTCCTGCGGCGCCGGCCGTCACTCACAGCATCACAGAGGGCGCCAAGTCGGCTCTCGCGCAGATCGCGGCCTCGACCATCGCTCCGACGGCCGAGGGGGCGGCGCACGAAGCCGAGACGGTCGACGTCGCGGCGGAGGCGCCCGCAACTGCCGAGCGTCCGAAGAAGGCCCGCAAGAAGCGCGGCGGCGACCGCAAGGGCCCGAAGACTCCCGCTGAGCAGCTGCTCGACTCGGTTCTCGACGCCCTTCCGGAGCCGAAGGCACCCGGTCAGGGGCGAGGGCGTCGTCGGGTGAGCACGGCAGCGCTCACCGGCACTCCCGTCTCGGTGAACAACGAACCGTCAGCGCCGGTCGCGGCTGCGGACTCGGAGTCCTGAGGCGATCAGGCGACGCACCAACTCTTTGCCTTTCACATGCTGGGCGCCGGCGGCGACGAGCCGGGGGATGATCTCCTCCGGCACGTCGTAGTGGTCGAGGTCGAACGCGCGCGGAGCGATGCCGTTCGCCCGCGCGAACGCGTGCAGCTCATCGAGGCTCTCGTCGCTGACCAGGTGTGCCCACAGGCGTCCGTGGGCGGGCCAGAGCGGGTCGTCGACGAGTACGGTCACCTCGTCAGCCTACGTCCGCAGCGATGGGGTGGGGCTCGAGCGTGCGCCCAGACAGATCGGAGGCGGCCCGCTTTGCGACACAGACCCGCATCCGGTAAAGTAGTCCCTTGGTGCGTATGCCGCGTCGTCCTCGTCGGCCGAAGCGGAGAGTCTTGCGTTCGCACCCGCCGTTCTGCGGTGCATGCAAGCAACAGTCTTCCCGTGAGATCTCGGAGCCGCGAGCTCCCCAACGAAACAGGTATGAAGTGGTTTACGCAGTAGTGCGCGCCGGTGGGCGGCAGGAGAAGGTCGAGGTCGGCACGATCGTTCAGCTCGACCGTGTCAAGGCTGCCCAGGGCGAGAAGATCGAGCTGGCTGCAGTGCTGCTCGTCGACGGCGCCACGGTGACCACCGACGCTGACTCGCTCGCGAAGGTCAAGGTCACGGCTGAGGTCATCGGCAACCTCCGCGGCCCGAAGATCATCATCCAGAAGTACAAGAACAAGACCGGCTACAAGAAGCGTCAGGGCCACCGCCAGGAGCTCACGCGCGTCAAGATCACCGGCATCAAGTAAGCCCGAGGGGATTAGGACATGGCACATAAAAAGGGCGCAAGCTCAACCCGTAACGGTCGTGACTCCAACGCTCAGCGCCTCGGCGTGAAGCGCTTCGGCGGTCAGCAGGTCCTCGCCGGCGAGATCATCGTCCGCCAGCGCGGCACGCACTTCCACCCCGGCGTCAACGTCGGCCGTGGCGGCGACGACACGCTGTTCGCTCTGGCCGCCGGTGCGGTCCAGTTCGGCGCGAAGGGCGGCCGCAAGGTCGTCAACATCGTCGCCGCAGCTGAGTGATCACAGCGCGACACTAGATATCCGGTTCGGGGCGGGCTTCGGCTCGCCCCGTCCGTGTATCTGCCCTCCGAAAACGCACAGCAACCCAGAGGACTAGCAAATGGTCACGTTCGTCGACACCGTCACACTGCACCTGCGTGCGGGTAAGGGCGGCAACGGCTGCGTCTCCGTGCACCGCGAGAAGTTCAAGCCGCTCGGCGGCCCGGACGGAGGCAACGGCGGTGACGGCGGCGACGTCGTGCTCGTCGCCGATCCTCAGACCGGCACGTTGCTGTCGTATCACCACTCGCCGCACCGTTCCTCCGGCAACGGCGGTCCGGGCATGGGCGACCACCGCTCCGGGTTCCTCGGTGAGACGCTCGAGCTGCCGGTCCCGGTCGGCACCGTGGTGAAGAACACCGCCGGCGAAGTCCTCATCGACATGATCATCCCCGGTGAGCGGTTTGTCGTCGCCAAGGGCGGGATGGGTGGGCTCGGCAACGCCGCCCTCGCCACCCCGAAGCGCAAGGCCCCCGGGTTCGCTCTCCTGGGCACCCCTGGGCACGAGGGTGACATCATCCTCGAGCTGAAGACGGTCGCCGACATCGCCCTCGTGGGCTACCCGTCCGCCGGCAAGTCGAGCCTGATCGGTGCGATCTCCGCCGCCCGGCCCAAGATCGCCGATTACCCGTTCACGACCCTCCACCCGAACCTCGGCGTGGTGCAGGTCGGTGACTTCCGCTACACGGTCGCCGATGTGCCCGGCCTGATCGAGGGCGCCAGCGAGGGCCGAGGACTCGGTCTCGAGTTCCTCCGCCACGTCGAGCGCTGCTCGGCGCTGCTGCACGTGCTCGACTGCGCGACTCTGGAGCCCGGTCGTGACCCGATCTCCGACCTCGACGTCATCCTCGCCGAGCTCGGTGCCTACGAGGTCCCCGAGGGACAGACGCCGCTCCTCGAGCGCCCGCAGTTCATCGCCCTGAACAAGATCGACGTCCCCGAGGCGCGCGACCTCGCCGAGCTCGTGCGCCCCGATCTCGAGGCCCGCGGGTTCCGCGTGTTCGAGATCTCCACGGTCTCCCATGAGGGGCTGCGTCCGCTCACCTTCGCGTTGGGCGAGCTCGTCGAGAAGGCGCGTGCCGAAGCCGCGCTCGAGACGCCGCCGGAGCGCGTCATCATCCGTCCTCGCGGCTCCAAGAAGGAATTCACCATCCGTGTCGAGGGCGGCACCTACGGCAACGTGTACCGCATCCTGGGTGAGAAGCCGGTTCGATGGGTGCAGCAGACCGACTTCCAGAACGAAGAGGCCGTCGGCTATCTCGCCGATCGACTCGAGAAGCTCGGTGTCGAGGACGAGCTCTTCCGTCTCGGCGCCGTTCAGGGCTCGACCGTCGTCATCGGCGAGGGCGACAGCATCGTCTTCGACTGGGAGCCCACCATGACATCGGCCGCGGAGCTGATGAGTGCGCCGCGTGGAACCGACCCCCGTCTGGCCCCGAACGCGCGACGGACGACGTCGGAGCGACGCGAGCAGTACTACGAGCGCATGGATGCCAAGGCCGAAGCCCGCGCCGAGGTCGAGACGCAGCGTCTCGCCGCGTACCGCGAGGACGGCGAGTGACAGCACGGACCCGCGCAGAACTCGCCACTGCGTCCCGCATCGTCGTCAAGGTCGGATCCTCCTCGATCAGCGGTGAGTCGTCCTGGCGCATCCCCGTCATCGTCGACGCCCTCGCTGCCGCGCATGCACGCGGAGCCGAGGTCGTGCTGGTGTCATCGGGTGCGATCGCGTCGGGCATCCCGTTCCTGCGGCTGGACGCCCGACCGACCGACCTCGCGACCCAGCAGGCTGCGGCGGCCGTCGGCCAGAACATCCTGATGTATCGCTACCAGGAGTCGCTGCGTCCGTTCGACATCGTCGCAGGGCAGGTGCTCCTCACCACCGGTGACCTTGAGAACCCGACGTCGCGCTCCAACGCCCGTCGCGCCATGGAGCGACTGCTCGGGCTGCGCACCCTGCCGATCGTGAACGAGAACGACACGGTCGCAACACAGGAGATCCGCTTCGGCGACAACGACAGGCTCGGTGCGCTCGTCGCCCAGCTGATCGAAGCCGATGCGCTCATCCTGCTCAGCGACATCGAGTCGCTCTACACGAAGCCTCCGACCGATCCCGACGCCGAGCCGATCGACATCGTGGCCCCGGACGCCGACCTGACCGGCCTCGAGTTCGGAGCGACGGTCGTCAACAGTGTCGGCACCGGGGGAGCGGCCACCAAGGTCTCGGCGGCGCGCCTCGCGGCGGCGTCGGGGATCGGGGTGCTGGTCACCAGTGCCGACCTCGTCGAGCAGGCTCTCGCCGGCGCCGAAATAGGGACCTGGTTCGAGCCGGCCACCTCATAAACTGGGCGGATGACCGACCAGACCCCGCAGGCACGCCTCGAGCGCGCCAAAGAGGCCTCCCGCGCCACGGCAGCGCTCACGAGCGATGACAAGGCCCGTGTGCTCGAATCCATCGCCGTGTCGCTTCTGGATGCGGCGCCGCGCATCATCGAGGCGAACGGTCGCGACATCGCCCGCGGACGCGAGGACGGCATCGGGGAGTCGCTCATCGACCGGCTGCGTCTCGACGACAAGCGCGTGGCGGCCCTCGCCGCGGCTGTGCGCGAGGTGGCCGCTCTCGCAGATCCCGTCGGTCGCGTGGTCGGCGGACACCGGATGCCCAACGGCGTCGCGCTCGAGCAGGTGCGCGTGCCGTTCGGTGTGGTCGGCGCGATCTACGAGGCCCGCCCCAACGTGACGGTCGACATCGCCGCGCTCGCGCTGCGTTCCGGCAACGCCGTGGTGCTGCGCGGCGGGAGTGCCGCCCGCGACTCCAACACCGTCCTCGTCGACGTCATGCGCAGCGCCGTGCAGAACGCTGGACTCACGCCCGAGGCGATCCAGACCGTGGACGACTTCGGTCGTGACGGCGCGAAGGCGCTCATGCACGGTCGTGGCTTCATCGATGTCTTGATCCCGCGGGGGAGTGCCGGCCTCATCGAGGCGGTCGTCACGGAGTCGACCGTGCCCGTCATCGAGACCGGAGCGGGCAACGTCCACATCTTCCTCGACGAGACGGCGCCGGACGACTGGGCGAGTGACATCGTCGTGAACGCCAAGGTCCAGCGCCCGAGCGTGTGCAACGCGGTGGAGACCGTTCTGGTGCATCGTCAGGCGGCTCCGCGTCTGATCCCCCTGGTGGCCAGCGCGCTGCAGAGCGAAGGGGTCGCGATCCACGGCGACGACATGGTCGCCGGTCTCGTCTCCAACGTGATCCCCGCGGTCGAGGACGACTGGGAGACCGAGTACCTGAGCCTCGACATCGCGATGAAGGTCGTCGACTCCCTCGATGAGGCGCTCGATCACATCCGCCGATACAGCACAGGTCACACGGAATCGATCATCACGACCGACTCGCGCAATGCGGAGCGCTTCCTCGCCGAGGTGGACTCGGCCGTCGTGATGGTGAACACCTCGACCCGCTTCACCGACGGCGGCGAGTTCGGCTTCGGAGCGGAGGTCGGCATCTCCACCCAGAAGCTGCATGCGCGGGGGCCGATGGGCCTGTCGGAGCTGACCAGCACGAAATGGCTCGCGCGTGGGGCGGGGCAGACCCGCGGCTGAGGGCTAGACTGGGGGACGCTGTACATCACAGGATCCCGAACAGCACGCCACGAAACGGAGTCAGGATGAACCTCGTCGCACAGATCGCGATGGCCGCTGCCGAAACCGAGCACCACGGCAACGTCGCGCTCGAAACGGTGATCTTCGGAGTCATCGCTGCGGTCGTGTTCGCCTTCCTCGGACTGGTGACCTTCTCCTACAAGAACGTCGCCAACCGTCACTCGGCGAAGGCCGAGGCCTGGGCTGCGCAGCACGGCAAGGACGGTCACGAGGCGGGACACGGCCACTAGGCCCCCATGAACGACGCTGCGACCACGCGCACCCCGCGCATCGGCGTGATGGGCGGCACGTTCGACCCCATCCATCACGGCCACCTGGTCGCAGCCAGCGAAGTCGCGAACTCCCTCGGTCTCGACGAGGTCGTATTCGTGCCGACCGGACACCCGTGGCAGAAGTCGGGCGTCTCGCCGAGCGAGCATCGCTATCTCATGACGGTGATCGCCACCGCCTCGAACCCGCAGTTCACGGTCAGCCGCGTCGACATCGACCGCGAGGGCCCCACCTACACGATCGACACGCTGCGCGATCTGAAGCGCGATCGTCCGGATGCGGAGCTCTTCTTCATCACCGGTGCCGACGCCGTGGCGCAAATTCTCAGTTGGAGGGACCATGATGAGTTGTGGGAGTTGGCCCACTTCGTCGCGGTCTCACGCCCCGGACATGTCCTGAGCACCGACGGCCTCCCGAGCGACAACGTCAGCCAACTCGAAGTGCCGGCGCTGTCGATCTCGTCGACGGACTGCCGTGAACGCGTTCGCGACGATCAGCCGGTCTGGTATCTGGTCCCTGATGGGGTCGTTCAGTACATCGCGAAGCATCATCTGTATCGGAGCAAGGCATGAGTACATCGGATCAGCAGGAGCAGGGTCCGCTGACGCGAAAGCAGCTGCGGGAGATCCGGCTGACGGGATCGACCCCGGTCATCTCCAACGAAGAGGCCGCTGCGGCGGCTGAGGCGGCACCCCCCGTGCCGCCGCTGCCCCGTGCTGTCGAACCCGTCGAGGTCGCGCCGGCACCGACGTCGAACGCCGACGAGGCGAACGGCGATGCACCCCTGACGCGTCGTCAGGCACGTGAGCTGGAGAAGGTCCGCACCGCCTCGGTTCCGGTCATCGCCGACGACGATGCTGCAGAGGATTCCGACGACACGGAGTCGGAGCAGCCTGCCGACCACGCGCCGGAGGAGAACCCCGTCGAGTCGACCGCCGCCATCGCGGACGATGCTGACGCTCCTGCGGAGATCGTGTCGGGTGTCCCGGACTTCACCAGGAACGAAGAGCCCGGCGACGACGACGACATCGACGACGAGGCCGCCATCGCGCCCGTGAGCGCATCCGTCGCCGCGGAGTCGGTGGGCGAAGTTCCGCTCGAGGTCGCTGATGAGCAGGCTGAGGAGTCGGCGCACGACGAGGACGTGGCTTCGGCTCTCGGCCTCGTGACGGAGGACGCCGACGGTTCCGACGAAGATGCCGACGACGTGCTCGCCGACGTCGACGATGCCGATGACGACGACGACGATGACGCCGAGGTTCGCCCCACGGTCAACCCCGCCTTCGGTGAGGGGCTCCTCGCCGATGCTCCGGACCCGCATGCGCCGTTCCGCCCGTCGTTCGACGAACTGCTCACCGTGGGCGACTCGACCGGTTCGCAGCACTCCGCGCCGAACGCCCTGATCTTCACCCCGTCTCCGGGCGAAGGATCGCTCTCCGGCCCCGTCGCCTCCACCGGCGAGATCCTCGTCACCGGGTCATACGAACTGCCGCAGGGCATGGGCTCGCAGGGCCATGCTCTCGGAACCACCGACGGCAAGGACGTCGACGCTGTTCTCATCGACGGCGAGCTTCCTCCCGCGTCGTCCCCCACGCCGATCGCCGCCAGCTCGGCGGTCAGCACCATCAAGCCCGCCGGCGAGGTGATCCGTCCACCGGCGCCTGAGAAGGGCAACCGGCTGATGATCACCCTGGCGATCGTCGCCGGAGGCCTCGCCCTCGCTGTCGGTGTCGTCGTCATCATCGCCATCACCATGAATGTGTTCTGATGCAATCACCTGAAACCGCCGAAGAGATGCTGCGCCTCGCAGCACAAGCCGCCATCGACAAGGGTGGAGAGGATCTCGTCGCGCTCAACGTCTCCGAGCCGCTTCCGCTCGTGGACATCTTCCTGCTCGTCACCGGAAACAGCGAGCGCAACGTCGCCGCGATCGCCGATGAGATCGAGGACCGACTGATCGAGTCGGGCCACAAGCGGGTACGACGTGAGGGACGTGCAGAAGCCCGGTGGGTGCTGCTCGATTTCGGCGACCTGATCGTGCACGTCTTCCACCAGGAGGAGCGCGTCTACTACGGTCTCGAGCGTCTCTGGAAGGACTGCCCCGTCGTTCCGATCGACGTGGCCGAGCCTGCCGCAGACCCCAGCTGACATGTCGACGCACCTGATCACGGGTGCGGGCTCCGGCATCGGCGCGGTTCTCGCCCGTCGACTGCTGTCCCGTGGCGACGGCGTGGTGGCGCTGGTCCGTGACGCCGGGCGTGCCCGGCAGATCGCGGAAGAGCTCCCCGGCGCATCCGTCCTCGTCGGCGACCTCGCGCAGCCCGGCCGTCTGTCGTGGGCGCTGTCGAAGCAGCATCTGCCCGACCGCATCGACTCGCTGGTGCACGTCGCCGGCGTCGTCGATCTCGGTGACGTCGCCGACCTCGCGCCCTCACTCTGGGAGCAGCAGCTCGCGGTCAACCTCATCGCGCCCGCGGAGCTCACGCGCCTCCTGCTGCCGGTGCTGCGCGTGTCTCAGGGTCAGGTCGTGTTCGTGAACTCGGGCGCCGGGCTTCGTGCCAACGCCGGATGGTCGGCGTATGCGGCATCGAAGCACGGGCTCAGGGCCCTCGCCGATGCGCTGCGGGCGGAAGAGGCCCAGCACGGCGTGCGGGTGACCTCGATCTACCCCGGGCGCACCGCTACTCCGATGCAGGAGCGCGTGCATCAGCAGGAGGGGCAGGAGTACGACGCCGGCCGCTTCATCACCCCGGAGGCCGTCGTCACGACGATCCTCACTGCGCTCGACCTCCCTCGCGACGCGGAGATCACCGACCTCACGGTGCGACCGGGCCGCTGAATCGTCGCGGTTCTCCGCGCCCGTGCCGCGACCGAATCCACCGACGGCACCGTCCTCGCGTGGTGTCAAGGGGCTTCCCCGGCAACGGTTCGTGGCGCACTCTCTAGGGAGAGAGAGTCCTGGAGGGCCCCCACATGTCTGAACTTCCGGATCCGCGTTTCATGCTGAATCGCATCACGGCATCGGAGTGGGTGATCAACGACCTTCGTTACTCGCCCAACGATCCACGCCACGTGGTCGCGTGCGTGTACGAGCTCGCCGAAACAGAAGTCGAAGTGACCTGGTTGCGCGACCTGCCTCTCGCCACCCGATACGGGACCGTTTTCGAGGTGCTCGAGGACGTCGAGCGGATGCGTGGTTCGAGCAGGGCCACACGTCCGATCTCCATTCCCCATCGGCCGCCGCTGCTGGCGACGTAGTCGACCGCACGAGGCGCTGGCCACCGCGAAGAAGCGCACCCCTCGATCATCGAGGGGTGCGCTTCTTCGTTCGCCTGTGGGGTGCTCCACCGACCGAGGTGCTCGGAGAAACCGCGTGCGACGGGCCGCACGGACACGCTCACACGCGACCTATGCGTCGCGTCGAAGGCTCTGCCGGTTCGAGATGAGACCGGCAGTGATCACGCATCCGACGGAGACGGCTGCCGCCGAGAGCAGCGGCGCCGCGAGGTCCGCGAGTCCGACGCCTGATGCAGTGAGCAGCGTCGTCGGAGCCCAGGTAGTCAGTGCGTCGACGCTGCTCAGCAGCGGCAGTACCAGCATCAGCAGGGTCGCGGCGGCGATCGCGGGGGCGGTGCGCCTGGTCAGCGCCATGATGAGGTATCCGATGCTCATCGCCATGATGAGGTAGAGCGCAGAAGCCACGCCGACAGTGATGATCAGCCCGCTGTCGATCGGACCGAGGAACACCGTGGTGAGTGCGGCAGCGAGCAGCAGAGCCCCGGCGTAGCTCCCGACGGCCGCGATCCAGTTGATGACGAGGCGGGGCAGCATCAGCGGGGCGAGGTGTCTGACCCGGGTGCGGTAGAAGATCGAAGAGCCGGGGCGGGTGTCCCAACTCATGGAGGTGATCGCGAGGGCGACAGCCAGAATGAGACCGAGTTGCATGGCACTCTGGTTGAACAATGCGATCCCGTCCATCGGGGTGGCGTCGGCAGCTTCGATGGTGAGTTGCTCGGTGCCGGCGGCAGCGGCCAGTAACTCGGGCATGTAGAGCGCGAGGGCGGGGCCGGAGAGTCCGAAGAACGCGAACACGGCGAGCAGACCGATCAGCGCTCCGGAACGGATGAGGCGTCGCGTCTCGACGCGGGCCGAGGCGAGGATGAGTGTCATCGGTTTTCCTGGTTCTGGATGATGCGGGCGAATGACGCGTCGAGGTCGCGATCGCGCAGAGTGACCTCGATGATGGGCGCGCGGAGGTTCTGCAGGGCGGTCACCAGGTGTTCGGCGGCTGACTCGAAGCTGGGGAAGCGGACCGTGCACAGCATGTCCGCTTCGAACTCGAAGCGCGCTTCAGGGACAGCAACCGCAAGGTCGGCAGCGCTGATCTGTGCGGGGGCGCCGAGGCGGATCGTCCAGACGGGCGCGATGCCCTCAGTGAGGATCGACGCCGTCGTTCCCTGGGTGATGACGCGCCCTTGGTCGATGACGACGATGTGGTCGGCAAGCTGTTCGACTTCGCTGAGCATGTGGCTGGAGAGCAGGATGCAGCGGTGGCGCTTCTGCGCGGTGATGATCCCGCGCACGTCGGCGCGGCCGATGGGGTCGAGCGCGCTGTTCGGCTCATCGAGGATCAGGATCTCCGGATCCGTGACCAGCGCTGCCGCGATGCCGAGGCGTTGGAGCATGCCGCGCGAGAAGTCTGCGACACGACGATCCTTCACCGATCCGAGGCCGCACGCCTCGAGGGCTTCCCGCGCGGTCTCACGAACGATTCGCGCTCGGTCTTCGCGTCTGCGTGACATCGCGAGGGAGATCTCCACCACTTCGAGTGCGGTGAGCCAGGACTCGAACTGGGGCACGTCAGGGCAATACGCCACACGTGCGTTCGGCGAGGCGAACTCGACGGTGCCCGACTCGGGCCGGGCGAGGCCTGCGATGATGCTGAACAGGACCGTCTTTCCGGCTCCGTTGGGCCCGATGACGGCCGTCACGGCGCGTTCGTCAGCGGTGAAGTCGATGCTACGGATGCCGCCACCGCCCGGGTAGATACGGGTGAGGTCTCCGACCTTCAGCGCCGCGGTCACCGCAGGTCCTCGTCTCTGAGTCTCTCGCCCTGGGCTCGGCCGATGATGATGTAGATGACCGCGCCGACCGGGACGGCGAGCAGCACGATCAATACCCACGCCCACTTGGGGAGATGCTCGACGGGCCTGCGGATGATGTCGACGAGTGACCATCCGATGAGCACGGCCACGAGGACGAGAACAGGCATGAGGGGGAGGAGCATCGACGTGTCGAAGTTCACGGGGTTCACAAGGACTTCCCTTTCTTTCAGAGGATGGCCGTGGCCGAGTGCGCGGGTGTTGCACGAGCCACGCACGGCCAGCTGAATCAGCGGTGGGCAGCAACCCACCACTGACTCGCCGCCTTCGCGACGTCGATATCGCTCAGCCGTTCGGCTCCGCGCTCTTCGGAGTGCTGCCCCGACGCGCATCGCCTCCGGGGGCGGTTTCGCGCGGCATCAGAACCGTGCTGAGAGTGCGACGGCGGCGACCCGCGTACGGTTCGTTGGTCAGCACGCCTTCGAGTGCCGTCATGAGGGTGCGCCCGAACTCATCGACCTCCTCGTCGCTGGCCCAGAAGGACGCCTGAGCGAAACTGACCCGATCGGCGTGCAGGTCCGGGTCTCCGGCGTGCAGATAGTCGCTGAAGTCGCGGATCAGTCCGGAGGTGAAGACCGTGAACGCCGTCAGCAGCTCCTCGTTGCTCAGGGAGTTCAGTTCCTCCGCTGAGGGGTTGGCGAAACTCGGGGAGAGGCGGTAGGTCCTCTCGCTCGCTCCTCGAACCTGCTGCTCATCTGCCACCTCGATCAGCTCGTGCGTGACCAAGTGGCCGACGTGCCGGTAGAGGGTGGCGATCGGGATGTCGGCCAAGCGCTCATGAAGCTGGTGCGTCGTGAGTTCCTCCTCGCCCAGCAGCGTCTGGACGATACGAAGGCGAACCGGATGCAGAAGTGCCGAAGAAGTAGCCACATTGCAACGCTATCAGTATTGATAGTGATAATGGTAAACAGCGTGGCCTCGTTGCCTCACGGTCGACAGGTCAGTCGACGGCGGGGCGGGGGTGATAGACCGATTGAGCCTCTACGGCGGCGGTGGCGAAACTACCGTCTGCATTGATGACGTGGCCGCGAGCCAGCGTGAGTCCGGTGGCGCGGCCCCGTCCTTTGAGCACGGCGCCGCGCAGGTCAGGGTCGGGGTCGCGGTGGCTCCCGCCGCCGACGAGCGAGACGTTCACCGCGGTGACGTCGCCGAGGATCTGCGATCCATCGCCCAGCGTGGAAGCGCCTGCGAGGTCGATCCTCCCGATGAGACGCACTCGACTGCCGACGGTGATCACGGCATCGTGACGATTCGCGAGGAGGGCAACGGCGTGCGGGCCGAACTCGTTGTCGGCACCGATGCTCACGCGCCCGCCGTCGGTCGCCTCGATGCGGGTGCCCTCGAAGAACCTGTTGCCGTCTCCGATACGGAGAGCGTCGGATTCAGCGTCGATACGGACGTTCGGTGAGAACACGTTTCCGGTCCCGATCCGAGCGTGCACGGAGAGGAGGGCGGAGTAGGGGTCGATGAAGACGTTGTGATCGTCCGCGATGAGCTCGCTCACCGTCCGATAACCCAGGAGCGTGCGCACGCGGTCCGCGTAGGCGAGGGGTGTCTCCGTCATGGCGCCTCCTGATCGTGTCCTCGTCCACTGGAGCGACCCCATAAGACGAAGAAAGCCCCCGGAGAACCGGGGGCTTTTTCTGTGGACCTGAGGGGACTCGAACCCCTGACCCCCTGCATGCCATGCAGGTGCGCTACCAGCTGCGCCACAGGCCCAGACGCTGTTCCGGACCAGCCGGAGCAACTTGAAAAGAGTACTACACGAATCGACACGAGCACCAATCGGGGTGGGTATCCCGGGCGCGTCACGGCGTGGACGACGGCGGAGAGGAACAAGCGCGTGGAGCGGGGCGTTGAACCCGGCGTGAGCATCCTCGACAGTCTGGTGATCGGCGCAGGGCAGGCCGGCCTCTCGGCATCCTTCCACCTCGCGCGGCTGGGCATCTCGCACGTGGTCCTCGACGCGGATACGCGTCCCGGGGGTGCCTGGCAGCACCGGTGGGACGCGCTGACCATGCGTGACGTGCACGGGGTCGCAGAGCTGCCGGGAGACACGCCTCCACCACGCGACGGCACACGCGCGAACGAGGCAGTGCCCGCCTATTTCGCCGCCTACGAGCACAGGCATGCCCTCCCGGTGCTCCGTCCCGTGCACGTGGAGCGGGTGGACGACCGGGATGGCGTGCTCGTCGTGCGCGCCCGCGAGGGGGAGTGGACGACCCGCACCCTCGTGAATGCGACCGGCACCTGGTCGCATCCCTTCCTGCCGCACTTCCCCGGTATGGAGACCTTCGTCGGCGAACAGCTGCACACCGTCGACTACCCGGGGCCGGAGCACTTCATCGGCAAGCGGGTGCTCGTCGTGGGCGGAGGAGCTTCCGCCGTGCAGTTCCTCGGCGCACTCGCGCCGATCACCGACACGCTGTGGGTCACCCGTCGAGAACCGGTGTGGCGCAACGACGACTTCACACCGGAGGCAGGAGCTGCAGCCGTCGCGCTTGTGGAGCAGCGCGTCGCCGCCGGTCTCCCCCCTGAGAGCGTGGTCAGCGTCACCGGGCTCATGCTCCGCCCGCAGGAGCGGGAGGCCGAGCGTCTGGGCGCCTACGCCGACCGGCGTCCCCTGTTCGAGCGGATCGAACCCGACGGGGTGCGCTGGGCCGACGGCAGTTTCGAGCAGGTCGACGTGATCCTGTGGGCCACCGGGTTCCGCCCTGCGGTCACGCACCTGGCTCCTCTTCACCTGCGCAGTGCGGCCGGGGGCATCCAGTTGGACCGGAACGGCCGCGGTACGACGGCTGTCGCAGACCCCCGCGTGCAGCTGGTCGGCTACGGTCCGTCGGCGAGCACGATCGGTGCCAATCGTGCCGGTCGCTCGGCGGCGAAGGGAGTGCAGCGGGCGCTGCAGTCCACGAACGCGCGCGTCACCAGCGGTTGAGCACCTCTTCCGCGAATCCTTCGATGCCGTCGACGTGCACCTGCCTACCTGTGTCGTCCCGTACCCAGCCCGACCACACGCCGAAGAGCTGATCCGTCCTGCTCGAGATCACCAGGGCATTCGTGCGCGAGTGCTTGTCATAGAACGGGGTGAAGGTGAGGTCGGCGCTCGTCCCGTGCACACGCCACGGGCGCAGGAACTGCTCGGGGTCGTAGTCCCAGACGAGCTCCTCGCTGATCTTCGACAGGCGTCCGTCGACCAGCAGCGCGTTCTCGGTCGCCCCGGAGCCGTCGGTCCATTTCGAGCCCAGCTGCAGCCCTATGACGCGGCCGTCGACGGTACCGCTCCCCGCCGCCCAGTTCCAACGCACGCGGTAGGGCCAGCGTCCGCGTCCGTGGTCGAGCACCGCCCAGCTGCTCGCGGACACGTCGTGGGTGACGCCGTCCACCGTCACCGTCCCGGTCGTCGGGCGTGCCACATCCTTCACCGTGTACTGGAAACGGGAGATGTCCTCTCCCCGGCGCCAGGGGACGACGACACCGAGGGACTCGTGACCGGGAGGACGGCCCGCCAGCAGGTCGAAGGACACCCGTGGAGCGGTGCCACGCAGACGGGTCCCGTCGAACGTCTCGTCGACGTCGATGGTGATGCGACGGGTGCGCGCTCGGACGGGCCCTGCACCGAGAGACGCCGGTAGCGTCGCGCTGCGGCCTCCCGGCGATATCACCGTCGTGCCGATGTCGTCACCGGTCGCTCGGTCGAGCACCCACACCTCATGCAGCGACATGTAGTCGACGCACGACACCGTGAAGGCGATGATGTGCGACGCCGTCATCACGTTCCAGTACTCCCAGCGCTTGTTGCGCCCCCAATGACCGCGGCCAGGGATCCCCGAGGTGTCGTGCACCGGTACGCGCGACCAGCCCAGCGCATCGTGGTTCAAGGCCCCGTCGGGGGTGGTGAGTGACACGTGCGCGGTGATCTCGCGCTCGATCAGCGGTGTGGGCATCGTCGTCCTGCTGTCGGGAGGGACACCGTCTCGGGTCGGCGTCGTTGACCCGAGTGTAGAGGACCGAGTGCCAGGTTCGGGATCGACAGCGACCAGACCCCCGCCGCGCTCGGGGAGGGGAGCGTAGGGTGAAGACATGTCGCGAATCATCGTCTTCGGCGGCCACGGCCGCATCGCCCTCCTGCTCGCGCCGCTCCTGGTCGCTCGAGGGGATGAGGTGACGGGAGTGATCCGCAACCCGGATCATTCCTCCGATGTGGAAGCCGGCGGGGCGAAAGCGCTGGTCGCCGACGTCGAGAGCATGGACGTCGAGGCGCTCGCCGAGATCATCCGAGGTCACGACGCCGTCGTCTGGTCGGCAGGTGCCGGCGGAGGGTCTGCCGAGCGCACCTACGCGGTCGACCGCGACGCGGCGCAGCGCTCCATGGACGCGGCCGAACGCGCCGGCGTCCGACGGTATGTGATGGTGTCCTGGCTCGGCTCCACCGCCGATCATGGCGTGCCGCAGGACGATTCCTTCTTCCCATACGCGGACGCGAAGTGGGCCGCTGACGAGCACCTGCGAGGAACCGGCCTCGAGGGCACGATCCTCGCACCGGGAACGCTCACCTTCGACGAGCCCACCGGCCGGATCCAGATCGACCCCGACGGTCGAGGAGCGGTATCACGCGCCGACGTCGCGGCCGTGATCGCAGCCACCCTCCACGAGCCGTGCACGGTCGGCCGGACGATCCGCTTCGGGAACGGCGACACCGACGCCGCGGTGCCGATCGCCGAGGCCCTCTCCTGCTGACGAGCCCTGCACCGCACCGATGCGCGTGAACTCTCGACACCGGGGACGGGCGGCAGGCGCACTCGCGCTCGCCGCAGCGGTGGGGCTCTGCGCCTCGTCGGCGGCGTCTGCCTCGATCACGGCGACCACGGCTCCGCGCACTCCCGCGGCCACGGTGCCGAGCACCGGAGCCGAGAGGTTCGTCGACCGCGCGACAGCTCTGGTGAAGGCGATGCCTGTCGGGGAACAGGCGTCGACCGTGGTGATGGGACACGTGGCGGGGACCGATCCGGGCGCGCTCCGGGCGTACATGGAATCGGGCCTGGGCGGATTCATCCTGATGGGGGCCAACATCCCGGCATCCGAAGCCGAGCTGCAGGCGCTCACCGCCGCGCTCACGGTGGATCCGACGCTGCCGCCGCTCATCGCCGTCGATCAGGAGGGCGGTCTGGTCTCGCGTCTGAACGGCGACGACCATGCCGCTTCCACCTCGCTGAAGGGTCTTCCGGTGTCTGAGACTTCCGCGGCGTTCGCCGCGCGGGGCTCGTTGGTGGCACGCGCGGGGATCACCGTGAACTTCGGCACCGTGGCCGACTACACGGCCGATCCCGGCTCGTTCATCCATGGCCGTGCACTCGGCACCGATCCGGCCGGTGCGGCGGAGCGCGTGGCGGCTGCGACCGGTGCGCAGGAGCAGTTCCTCGCTTCGACGCTCAAGCACTTCCCCGGGCACGGTGCGGCGCCCGGCGACTCGCATCATGCGATCCCGAGCACGACGATGGGGCTCGAGGAGTGGCGTGCCACCGCCGCTGTTCCGTTCGCTGCAGGGATCGACGCGGGGGCCTCGCTGCTGATGTACGGGCATCTGGCCTACACGGCCGTCGACACCCTGCCGGCATCCCTCTCGCCGACCTGGCATGAGATCGCCAGGGACGAGCTCGGCTTCACGGGTGTCGCGGTCACCGACGACCTCGGGATGCTGCTCTCGTCGGGAGACCCGGCCTATGCGGACCCGGTCGCGAACGGAGTGGCGGCGATCGCCGCGGGGAACGACCTGGTGCTGATGGTCGCGGGCTCCGATGCGCAGACGGCGGGATCGATGGTGCACGGCATCACCGCGGCGGTCGAGACGGGCACGCTGTCGCCCGAGCGCCTCGAAGAAGCGGCGACGCGCGTGGTCGCGCTGCGGTTGCAGCTCTCCGCCGCGACGGCCTCCTGGGCGGTCTGCGAAGACTGCGACCGGGTGGACTGAGCGCTCAGGCCGCGTCGCGGGCCCCGGCGCCGAGCCAGGCGTTCAGCAGTGCGGTGCGCAGGGCGGCCCCGCGGTCCGCGAACCCTCGCTGCCGACGCACGTACTCGGCCTTGCCTTCGGGCGTCTCGATGGGAACGGGAACCACGTCCCACGCCGAGAGGTCGTACGGTGCCGCCTGCATGTCGAGAAGGCGTATGTCGCGAGCGAGCTCGAACGAATCCAGGAGGAGGTCGCCCGGGATGAGGGGCCCGAGCTTCGTCGCCCACTTGTACAGGTCCATGCCCGCGTGCAGGCACCCCGGCTGCTCGAATAGCGGCTGCTCGTCGCGACTCAACGAGGTGCGGTTGCGGGGGACCGCCTCGGGGGTGAAGAAGCGGAAGGCGTCGAAATGAGTGCAGCGCAGGTCGTGATTCTCGACGACGGCATCCGTGCCTGCCTGCCCCAGTCGCAGCGGAACCGCATGTCGGTGCTTGTCGGCGCGGTACACCATCGCCCACTCGTGCAGACCGAAGCAGCCGAACTGCCCTGGCCGCGATGCCGTGCGGCGGAGCATCTTCTCGATGAGCGATGCCAGCTCCGCCTTCTCTCGGCCGAAAGCTGCCGCATCGGGAACCGCGCTGTCAGCGGATCGTCCTGCGCGGTACCAGCGCCAGTCGAGGCGTTCGCCGGCATCGGCGAGCTCGACGCCGGCGCCCGGGTGCCAGCGTCGCAGCTGTGCGGGCTTGTACGAGTAGTACGTGAAGAGGAAGTCCCACACCGGGTGCTTCTCCGCCCGGGTCGCCCGGTCACGGTGCGCAGCAGTGAGAGCATCGGCACGTTCACGATGCGCTTCTTCGAGGACCAGCCAGTCCTGGCGGGAGAGGGACATGTCAGTGCAGGATGCCGGCTTCGCCCAGCAGATCGCGAAGACCGGCACCGTCTTCGGCACTCACCCACGGGGCGACATCCTCGGAGTGCGGCTCATGGCCTGCCCGACCACCCGCGAGGACGGCCTCGGCAGGGAGGAGACGACGGATCGCGACGCCCGCGACCGAGTCGGGGTACTCCTCCATGAACTGGCTGTAGATCGACTCGTCGTGCTGGCCGTCGTCACCGATCAGCAGCCACTTCACATCGGGGAACTCGGTCGCGAGTCGCCGCAGGTTCGTCAGCTTGTGCTCGCGCCCGCTGCGGAACCAGCGCTCATGCGTGGGCCCCCAGTCGGTCAGGAGCATGGAACCGGCAGGGAAGAGATGACGGCCGAGGAAGCGCCACAGAGTGGGGGCGACGTTCCACGCCCCCGTGGAGAGGTAGACCATCGGTGCACCGGGGTGCTGCCGCAGCAGCTGATCGAGGAGCACGGCCATTCCAGGTACCGGAAGACGGGCATGCTCGTCGAGCACGAAGGAGTTCCAGAAGGCGATGAAGGGACGAGGGAGGGCCGTGACCATCACGGTGTCGTCGACATCCGACACCACGCCGAACGACGTGCCCTCAGCGACGATGAACGCTCGTGCCTCCACCGGAGGCTGTCCCTCGACGGAGAACGTGAACGTCTGCCAGCCGGGCTCCAGATCGACGCGGATCATGGCGTCGACCACACCGCCGCGGTCGGCGGCGACCTGATGAGTGGTGCCGCCGAAATGCACGCTCACGGCGGCGAAGCCCACGGGGATGCCGACGAAGCTGCGCCAGCCACGAACGCTCGCGGGCTCACCGTCGCGGGTACGACGCTGCGGCGGCACGATCAGAACACGGCCGACGACGCGGACCCAGCCGGGACCGCCGTACCCGGGGAAGGGAAGGATCGTCGCGACGCGGCCTCGACGGCGCGCGCGACCCTCTCGCCAGACGTGGAGGCGATGTTCGAGTCGGGCGAACCAGTGGATCCGGGGGGCCGGGGGAGCCGATGCCATTGCCTCAGTCTTTCACGTCGGCGTCGGCCTCTGCCTCCGGGCCCTCCAGATGACGCGCCTCGACGCGCTGCAGGAGCTTCTTGCCGAGGAACGCCAGAAGCAGGAAGAGCGCGATCACGCCGACGAAGATGTATCCCGCGAAGTGCACGCGATCGACCAGTTCGCGGAAGCTGCCCGCAGCGAGCGACGTCACGCTCACGTAGGCGGTGGCCCAGAGGACGCACGCGGGAGCCGTCCACGCCAGGAACCTGCGGTACGGGTACTCGCTCATGCCCACGGTGAGAGGGACGAGGGAATGCAGCACCGGGAGGAAGCGGGACAGGAAGATCGCGATGCCGCCGCGGCGCTCGAGATAGTTCTCGGCGCGAACCCAGTTGTGCTCACCGATTCTGCGCCCCAACCACGACACCCGGATGTGCGGGCCCAGCCAGCGCCCCAGCCAGAAGCCGATGCTCTCGCCGATCAGTGCCCCGATCACGACCGCGACGCCCATCGCGACGCCCTCCAGCGGAGTGGCGACCCCCATCGAGGCGATGATCACGATCGTGTCACCGGGAACGACGAGACCGATCAGGATGCTCGTCTCCAGCATCACGGCGAGCCCGGCGATCAGCGTGCGGGCGACCGGATCGATCGACTGCACGGTGTCGAGGAGCCAGATCAGGAGGTCGTCCACCCCATGAGGATACGGGAGCCGCCCGGTCCTAGGCTGGAAAGGTGCCCGAACAGCTGAGTGCTCGACCGCTTCCCGCCTGGGTGGAGCCGTCGTCGGTGTTCGGGATGCTGGAAGCCGAAGCCGCGGATGTGTTCTGGCTCGATGCCGGGGCAGCCGCCACGACGGGGTGGAGTTTCGTCGGTACGGGGGAGCGCTCGACACTTCCGCGCGAGGTGCGCCTCGACAGGGGCGCCGCCGATCCCGCGCTGCCGCCGTTCACCGGGGGGTGGGTCGGCTGGCTCGACTATGAGAGCGGCGCCCCTGTCGCCGGGGCGCCCGTGGCCGGCGCCGTCGAGGAGAGCGGCGGCTCCTGGCTGCGCGCCACCCGTGTCGTCGCCTTCGACCACTCCCTCGGCCGCGCGTGGGCCCTCAGTGCGGATCACGACGCCGAAGCCTGGGCAGCCGCTGTCTCCGCGTTGGCCGGGGCGCGGGAACCCGTGCCCATGCCCGTGCGGGCCGACGAGACCCGCGTCGCCCAGGCGCGCCACGACCCGCAGGAGTATGCGGCCCTCATCGAATGCTGCCGCGATCTCATCCGTGCGGGTATCGCCTACCAGCTGTGCCTGACCACGCGCTTCACCGTCAAGGGAGCGCATGACGCCGTGGACGTCTACCACCGGCTCCGCACCGCCACGCCCGCCCACCACGGCGGGTTCGTGCGGATCGGCGACCGCACGCTGCTGAGCGCCAGCCCGGAGCAGTTCCTCCATGCGGACGGAGGCATCATCCGCACGCGTCCCATCAAGGGCACCAGGCCCCGAAGCTCCGATCCCGTCGCAGACGCCGCGCTCGCCGCAGAGCTCGCGACGGATCGCAAGGAGCGCGCCGAGAACGTCATGATCGTCGACCTGATGCGCAACGATCTCTCGCGGGTCTGCGAGCCGGGGAGCATCCGTGTCGAGGGGCTGTGGGTGGTGGAGAGCTATCCGGCCGTGCACCAACTCGTGAGCACGGTGAGCGGCGTCGCGGCCGCAGGGACGACGGTCGGTGCTCTGCTGGAGGCGGCCTTCCCCGCCGGCAGCATGACCGGCGCTCCGAAGCTGTCGGCGATGACCAGGCTCCACGAGTTGGAGGGCGGGCCCCGCGGCGTGTACGCGGGCTGCTTCGGC
Source organism: Microbacterium sp. Root322 (assembly GCF_001425645.1). NCBI lineage: Bacteria > Bacillati > Actinomycetota > Actinomycetes > Micrococcales > Microbacteriaceae > Microbacterium > Microbacterium sp. Root322. The sequence goes on from NZ_LMCS01000001.1 coordinate 214,663, forward strand.
TACATCGGCGCCGACGGCACCCTGGATCTGGCCATGGTGATCCGCAGCATCCTGATCGAGGGGGAGCTGGCCGTCGTCGGCGCCGGGGGAGGCATCACCTGGGGCTCTGTCGCGGCGTCCGAGGTGGCGGAGGTGGCGACCAAGGCGCGCGCACCGCTCGCCGCGCTCGGCGCCGGAATGCCTGTGCTCTGGCGTTCCGATATCCTGAACTGATCCCGCTTTTTCCTTCAGATTGGTCGTGCGTTCGTTGTCTGAGAACCTGTCCACCGCTCCTGCCGACGACGAGGCCCCGTCGGCGCACGCCATCCAGAACAAGTGGCAGAAGTACTGGGCGGACAACGGCACGTTCCTCACGGGCGGCGACGACGACACGCGTCCGCGGCGGTACGTGCTGGCGATGTTCCCCTATCCCTCGGGCGACCTGCACATGGGGCACGCCGAGAACTACCTCTACTCCGACATCGTGGCCCGTTTCTGGCGCCACCGCGGGCACAACGTGCTCAACCCGATCGGCTGGGACTCCTTCGGTCTGCCCGCCGAGAACGCGGCGATCCGTCAGGGTGCCGACCCGCGGGAGTGGACCTACCAGAACATCGCGCAGCAGAAGGTCGGTTTCGAGGCGTACGGCGTCTCGTTCGACTGGAGCCGGGTGCTGCACACCTCCGACCCCGAGTACTACCGCTGGAACCAGTGGCTGTTCCTGAAGCTGTACGAGCGCGGTCTGGCCTATCGCAAGAAGAGTCCGGTCAACTGGTGCCCCAACGACCAGACGGTCCTGGCGAACGAGCAGGTGGTCGACGGACGCTGCGATCGTTGCGGCGCCGAGGTGATCAAGAAGAAGCTCACCCAGTGGTACTTCCGCATCACCGACTACGCCGACCGTCTGCTGGATGACCTGAACCAGCTCGAGGGCTTCTGGCCGCACAAGGTGCTGCAGATGCAGCGCAACTGGATCGGTCGCTCGGTGGGTGCCGACGTCGACTTCCTCATCGAGGGTCGCGAGGAGCCGGTCACGGTGTTCTCGACGCGTCCTGACACCCTGCACGGGGCGACGTTCTTCGTGGTCGCCCCCGACTCCGACCTGGCGTCGGAGCTCGCAGCCGACGCTCCGGACGAGGTGCGCCAGCGCTTCCAGACGTATCTGGAGCAGGTGCAGAAGGCGACCGACATCGATCGGCAGTCCACGGACCGTCCGAAGACCGGCGTCTTCCTCGAGCGCTACGCGATCAACCCCGTCAACGGCGAGAAGCTGCCCGTGTGGGCAGCCGACTACGTGCTGGCCGACTACGGTCACGGCGCGGTCATGGCCGTCCCGGCACACGACCAGCGCGACTTGGACTTCGCCCGCGCGTTCGACCTGCCCGTCAAGGTGGTCGTCGACACGACGGCCCCCGTCACCGGTGCCATGCCGGTGATCGAGGTCGACGAGGAGGGCGTGCCGATCGACACCGGTGCCGCGCTCGAGGAGCAGAACCCCGCGACCACCGGCATCGCGCTCACGGGCGAGGGTCGCATGATCAACTCCGGGGCGCTGAACGGACTCTCCAAGCGCAACGCCATCGCGCGGGCCATCGAGCAGCTGGAGGCCACCGGTACCGGTCGTGCCGCCAAGAACTACCGTCTGCGCGACTGGCTCATCTCGCGTCAGCGGTTCTGGGGCACGCCGATCCCGATGCTGCACGCTGAGGACGGAAGCATCATCCCGGTTTCCGAGGACAAGCTCCCCGTCAAGCTGCCGAGCGTCGAGGGACTCGACCTCAAGCCCAAGGGCACGTCGCCGCTGGGTGGCGCCGAGAGCTGGGTGCGCACGACCGACCCGCACACGGGTGAGCCCGTGCTGCGTGACCCCGACACGATGGACACGTTCGTCGACAGTTCGTGGTACTTCCTGCGCTTCCTCTCGCCGAACAGCGACACGGTGGCGTTCGATCCGGCCCAGGCTTCCCGCTGGGCGCCGGTCGACTCGTACATCGGCGGTGTCGAGCACGCGATCCTGCACCTGCTGTACGCGCGCTTCATCACGAAGGTGCTGTTCGACATGGGGCTGATCGACTTCACCGAGCCCTTCTCGAACCTCATCAACCAGGGCATGGTGCTGCTCGACGGGCAGAAGATGTCCAAGAGCAAGGGCAACCTGGTTCTCTTCCAGGAGGAGCTCGACGCCCACGGCGCCGACGCCCTGCGCGTGGGGCTGGCGTTCGCCGGTCCTGTGGAGGACGACAAGGACTGGGCTGACGTCTCGACGACCGGCGCTCAGAAGTTCCTGGCGCGCGCGATGCGCATCGCCGGCGAGGTATCGAGCCCGGTCGATGTGGTGTTCGACGGTGGCGACGCCGCTCTTCGGCGTGCGACGCACAAGCTCCTTTCCGAAGCGCCGGGCCTGGTCGAGCAGACCAAGTTCAACGTCTTGGTCGCCCGCCTGATGGAGCTCGTGAACACCACCCGCAAGACGATCGACGGCGCAGCGGGCGCAGCCGACCCCGCTGTGCGCGAGGCCGCTGAGACGATCGCCGTGATGCTCGACCTCATCGCTCCGCACACCGCAGAGGAGATGTGGGAGATCCTCGGCCACGAGCCTTCCGTCGGCCTGGTGACGTGGCGTTCCGCCGACCCGGCGCTGCTGATCGAGGACAAGATCACCGCCGTCGTGCAGGTGGGTGGCAAGGTGCGCGCCCAGCTCGAGGTCTCCGCCCGCATCGGCGAGTCGGAGCTCGAGGCTTTGGCACGCGCGGACGAGCGCGTGATCCGGTCGATCGGCGACCGCGAGATCGTGAAGGTCGTCGTGCGTGCGCCGAAGATCGTGAGCTTCGTCGTCAAGGGCTGATCGCCTCTTCCTCCACGGAGGACGATGATCCGGTCAGGGGCCCCGCGGTACGCCGCGAGGTCCCTGATCTCATTCGGGGCGTGCCGGCGATCCGGTGTGCAGAGATTCTCGAAGTCTCTCCGAAAACGCGACGAGGATGATCGGGACGGCGACACCGAGCAGCGCACCGAGCGCGATGTCGTGGAGATAGTGGACGCCCTGGGCGACCCGCGCGACCGCGACCACCGTGGCGAGCGCCATCGCCGACCAGGTGAGCCAGGAACGCCCGACCGTCAGAGCGATGGCGGCAGCAGCACCGAACGCGAGCGTCGCGTGATTCGACGGCAGCGACCAGTCTCCCGGAGGCGGGCATTCGGCGGCGATCAGCCACACGGTGCACGGGCGCTCCTGGGCGAAGATGAGCTTCCCGCCCTCGCTCAGGACGTATGCGAGAGCGACACCCGCGGCGGCCATCACGATCCATGGTCGGCGTTCCGGATGACTCCACCACGTGCGTCCCAGAGACACGGCCGTCGTGGCTGCGAGCAGCATCAGTCCCGCGTCGGAGATCAGCTCGAGTCCGGGCATTCCGGCGGCGGTGGAATGGAGCCACCGCGTGCCGAGCACGCTCACGCTGCCGGGCATCGGAATCGTCAGCAGGAGGGCCGCGGTGCAGATCGTGAGGACCACGGGCAGGAGACTGCGCGCGGGCAGACGTGTCGAAGGCATGCCTACGAACGTACGGAAAGGGCATCCGAAGAGCATCCGTCCGGAGAAGTAGCCGCATCGGTCGGACGGAGGAGACGTTGCGTGCACTTGGCCGATCTCCTGCACGGGGCGCCGTCTCAGACACTTGTCCACGGCTGATGTCCGAGGCGCCGACCGGGGTCACGCCGCCCGCCTAACGTGGCCGGATGGCATCCCCGCAGGCACCCCTTCCGCCCCGTCATCGCCTGCGGCTGAGCATAGGCGCGGCGGTGGTGCTGGCGCTCGTCGTGCTGTCGGCTGCTGTCGGGCTCGGCATCATGCGAGGGCAGGCGGCCCCGGTCGAATCGGTGCCGCTGACCGATGCCGGATCGGGGAACGGATCCGGCGCCGAGCCGTCCGGCGATCTCTACGTGCACGTTCTGGGCGCCGTCGAGAAGCCGGGGCTCTACGTGCTCGATCTCGACGCGCGACTCGTCGATGCGCTGGCGGCCGCGGGCGGGACGACCCCCGATGCCGACCTGGCTGCGGTCAATCTCGCACGTGTGCTCGAAGACGGGGAGCAGGTCGTGGTGCCGGCAGCCGGTGCGGCGGGCGGTGCGCCCGGCAGCGCAGCACCGCCACCGGGCGATGACCGCATCGACCTCAACGCCGCGGATCAGGCCGCGTTGGAGACGCTGCCGCGTATCGGACCGGCACTCGCGGAGCGGATCATCGCCTGGCGGGAGGAGAACGGCAGGTTCACGTCGGTCGATGATCTGCTCGCCGTGCCCGGAATCGGCGAGAAGCTGCTCGCGGGACTCCGCGACGGGGTCAGAGTGTGAGGGCGCGTGATCTTCGGCTGGTGCCGCTCGCAGTGGCGGTGTGGGGCGTGGTGCTGCTGTGCGTGCTGCTCCCGGCGGTCGCGTGGGCGTGTGCTGGCGCGTGCATGACAGCTGCCGCGGGAGTGCTGGCCTTCGTGAGGCGCCGGCCGCACGGCGCGCGTGGTCACCACGACCACGGGGGTTTCGTGGTCGTGGTGCTGGCCACGATGGCAGCGGCGGCGGCCTGCGTCGGGTTCGCCCTCCCCGCGCGGGAGGCGGCCATGCAATGGGACGGGCGGGTCGTCGAGATCACTGCCCAGGTGACATCCTCCGCCTCGGTCGGACGAGACGGGCGGCTGTGGTTCGAAGCGGCGACGACCACGCTCGGTCCGCCGGGGCATCCGGCCGACTCCAGCGCGCCGGTGCGCCTCGGCGTCGATCCAGCCGAAGGCTTCGACCTCGGAGCGCGGATCCGGGTGGTGGGAGAGTCTTCGGTGACCGATGCGGGGGAGCATTCGGCGCTGGTCGTCTTCGCGAGTGACGCGGAGGTCGTCTCACCCGCGTCGGGTGCCTTCGGAGTCGCGGCAGCTCTCAAGGGCGCGTTCGTCGAACGGTCGCTGCGCCTGCCGGAGCCAGGATCCGGCCTTCTACCCGGCCTCGCGGTGGGCGACACCCGTGCGGTGACGCCTGCTTTGAACGAAGACATGCGCATCAGCGGCCTCAGCCACCTCACCGCCGTCAGCGGTGCGAACTGCGCGATCGTCGTCGGTGCACTCTTCTGGCTCACGGCAGTGTGCGGCGGCGGGCGAGGGATGCGCGTCGGGCTCTCCCTCGCAGGACTTGCCGGATTCGTCGTCCTGGTCACTCCTGAGCCGAGCGTGATCCGGGCAGGCGTGATGGCGGCTGTGGGCATGCTCACGGTGCTCCTGGGCAGGCCGAGCGCCGGCGCCGGCATGCTGTCCCTGTGCGCGACCGGGATTCTGCTGGCGGATCCATGGCTGGCGGCGACACCCGGGTTCGCTCTGTCGGTGGTCGCCTCCGGCGCGTTGATCCTCCTCGCTCCACCGCTAGCGCGGGGCCTGAGCCGGGGCATGCCCCATCCCGTCGCCCTGGCCGTCGCTGTGCCGCTGGCGGCGCAGCTCGCGTGTGGGCCGATCATCGCTCTGTTCGCCCCGCAGCAGTCGCTGATCGGCGTCGCCGCGAACCTGATCGCCGCTCCGGCAGCTCCGTTGGCGACAGTGATCGGGCTCCTCGCCTGCATCGCGGCGCCCCTGCCGGCGCTCGCTGATCTGCTCGCGTCCTCGGCGTGGCTGCCGGCGGCCTGGATCGCGACGACTGCGGCCACGACCGCGCGGTTGCCGGGCGCGCAGGTCCTGGTGCCCGCTGGGCCCGGCAGTGCCCTGCTGGTGGCTGTGGTGAGTGCAGCGGTCGCCATCGTGCTGATTCGGGCACCCTCCCGTGACCTGGGATCGAGCGTCGCGCGCGCGAGCGTGTGGGTGAGGCGAGGAGCGGCGGCGATCCTCGTGGTCGTACTTTCGCTGGCCGGATCCCGTGTGCTCCTCGACGGTCCCCTGGCCACGGCGACCGCTCCGGAGGGGTGGGCCATCGCGGTATGCGATGTCGGACAGGGAGACGCAGTGCTCGTGCGCTCGGCGACCGAGGTCGCGCTCATCGACGTAGGGCCCGATCCTGAGCCTCTCTCCGCGTGCCTGCGATCGCTCGGCATCGAGCGCATCGACCTTCTCGTGCTCACCCACTTCGACCTCGATCACGTCGGCGGGATAGGCGCTGTCCAGGGGCGAGTCTCCACGGCTCTGCACGGTCCGGTCGCGGAAGAGTCGGATCGACGTCTTCTCGAAGACCTCGTCGCGGGAGGCGCGAGCGTCGATGAGGTCTCGGCGGGCCAGTACGGCATGCTCGGCGAGGCGGCATGGCGAGTGCTCTGGCCGCTGCGGAAGTCCGTCGCGTTCCCCGAAGGCAACGACGCGAGTGTCGTGATGGAGTTCGACGGGGGAGGAGTGCCGCGCTCGATCTTCCTCGGCGACCTCTCCGCAGCCCCTCAGCGCATGCTGCAGCGTTCAGCGAGGCTGACGCCCTACGCGGTGGTCAAGGTGGCTCATCACGGCAGTGCGGATCAGGAGCCAGGGCTGTACGAGATGATCCGGCCGCGGGTGGCCCTGTTCAGCGTCGGAGCGGACAACGACTACGGCCATCCACGCTCCGAGACCCTCGACCTTTTGGCCGCGACCGGCGCGCATGTGCTGCGCACCGACGAGCAGGGACGCGTCCTGCTCGGCCTCCGGGACGGCGAGCTACAGGTCTGGACGGAGCAGGTGGGGCGGTGACAGTCCGAGCCATGTCGGCCACCGCCGGTAGGCTGGATCCATGGCAGCTTCGCGAACCCCCTCCCGCGGCGGCGCGAAGCCCACCAAGATTCCTCAGGTCTCCTGGCGCGAGCCGCACCCCGCCCCGATCGTGCTCGTGTCGGGCCCGGAAGAGGTCTGTGCCGAGAGAGCGATCGCCGGTGTCCGCGACTACCTCCGGGCCGAAGACCCTGCACTCGAAGTGAGCGACGTCCGCGCCGATGACTACGCTCCTGGAACGCTGCTCTCTCTCACCTCACCGTCGCTTTTCGGAGAACCCCGCCTGGTACGTGTCTCGGGTGTGGAGAAATGCTCCGATGCGTTCATCCAGGAGGCGGTGTCCTACCTCGACAACCCGCAAGAGGGGGCGACGGTCATCCTTCGCCACACCGGCGCCAGTGTGCGCGGCAAGAAGCTTCTCGACGCGCTTCGCGCCGGGAACGGCGGCGGTATCGAGATCGCCTGCCCAGCCATCAAGCGCGACAGTGACCGGGTCGACTTCGCCGCCGGCGAGTTCCGTGCGGCGAAGAAGCGCATCGCGCCTCCCGCTCTGCGTGCTCTGGTCTCTGCATTCGCCGACGATCTCACCGAGCTCGCTGCGGCCTGTCAGCAGCTCATCGGCGACGTCGAGGGCGATATCTCCGAAGAGATCGTCACCAAGTACTACGGTGGCCGTGTCGAGGTCTCGGCCTTCGTCGTCGCAGACACGGCGATCGCCGGTCGGTACGGTGAGGCCCTCATCGCCCTCCGCCATGCGCTCTCATCGGGCGCCGACCCCGTGCCGATGGTCGCGGCGTTCGCGATGAAGCTGCGCACCATGGCGCGTGTCGCCGGCAACCGCGAGCCGAGCCGCCAGCTCGCTCAGCGCCTGGGCATGAAGGACTGGCAGGTGGATCGTGCCCGCCGCGACCTCGCAGGCTGGAACGAGCGCTCGCTCGGGATGGCGATCCAGGCCACGGCGAGGGCCGACGGTGAGGTCAAGGGTGCCGCTCGTGACCCGATCTTCGCGCTCGAGCGCATGGTCACCGTGATCGCCACGCGTCAGCCGTTCGGGGAGTAGCCGATCGCCTCCGGATCCGTCCGGCTCGCCGAGGCGATGACCTTTCCGAGGCAATGAAGAAGGCCCGCCCCGATGACGGGACGGGCCTTTCTCAGAAGCTTCGGCTCAGAGGGAAGCGACCTGCTTGGCGAGAGCCGACTTGCGGTTCGACGCCTGGTTCTTGTGCAGGACACCCTTGCTGACGGCCTTGTCGAGCTTGACGGCGGCCTTCTTCAGGGCAGCCTCTGCGGCTGCCTTGTCGCCGGCGGAGACGGCCGTGCGAGTGGTGCGGATGACCGTCTTGAGCTCGCTCTTCACGGCCTTGTTGCGCTCGCGCGCCTTCTCGTTGGTCTTGTTGCGCTTGATCTGCGACTTGATGTTTGCCACGTGTGGACGCTTTCTGTACAGGAGTGTTCGGAATGCCGGCAGCAGAAGAGGGCTGCTGCACAGCGGTCGTGAGGGAAGAACCCACACGCAAGCCAAGAGTCGAGTCTACCAGCAGACGGGCTGTTGACGCGAAACGGCGACGGGAACACGAGACGCCGTCGCGCTTTCGATGGTACCGGGTGCAGAATCATCACTATCCCGACACTGATGTCAAGGAGCCCACATGACCCCCGAGTCCTCTCGTTCGTCCCTGCCCTCAGGGCTCCGCTGGTCCGCGGCGACCTCGGCCTTCCAGATCGAGGGGTCGCGCCCCACCGGGATATCAGGACGATCGATCTGGGACGACTTCCTCGAGAGGCCGGGAGCCATCCTCGACGGTTCGGTCGCAGACCCGGCCTGTGACAGCTATCGACACCCCGAGGCCGACGTCGCTCTCGCAGCCGGGCTCGGGCTCGATCGCTACAGGTTCTCGATCCCCTGGGCCCGCGTACAGCCGGACGGCCTCGGATGCGGCGACGGGGTGGCGCTCGATCACTACTCCCGTCTGGTCGATCTTCTCCTCGACGCGGGAGTCGTTCCGTTTCCCACCCTGTTCCACTGGGAGATGCCGAGCAGAATCGAAGCGGGCGGCGGCTGGCTCGAGAGGGACACGGCGGAGCGCTTCGCCGACTACGCAGCGATCGTGGCGGATCGTCTCGGCGACCGTGTGCAGCACTGGTACACCCTGAACGAGCCCGCCATGACGACGCTCCAAGGCTATGCGGTCGGTGCGCTGGCACCCGGGAAGCAGCTCCTCTTCGGCGCGCTGCCGACCGCGCACCATCAGCTGCTCGCCCACGCTCGGGCGGCGGCCGCTCTGCGCGAGCATGGTGCCGCATCGGTCGGATTGGTCAACAACCACACCTGGGTCCTGCCGCTGCGCGACACCGCCGAGGACCACCAAGCGGCGGCGATCTACGACCTGATCCACAACCGCGTCTTCAGCGAGCCGCTCCTCGCTGGTTCGTACCCCGACCTGGAAGCACTCGGCCTGCCTCCGATGCCTGTGCAGGACGGTGACCTCGAAGCCATCGGCCGCTCGATCGACTTCTACGGCATCAACTTCTACAACCCGACCACGGTGACCGCAGCAGCGGAGGAGAGCCCGATCCCGTTCGACATCGTGCCCACACCCGGAGTGCCGGTGACCGGGTTCGGTCCGGAATGGCCGATCATGCCGAGCGCTCTGCACGATCTTTTGATCGACCTGCACGCCCGGCATCCGCAGCTGCCGCCCGTGATCATCGGTGAGAACGGGGCCTCGTTCCCCGAGCCCGACCGTGCCGCCCGCGTCGACGATGCCGACCGGATCTCTTACCTCGCCGAGCACATCGCGGCCGTCGGCGATGCGATCGATGCGGGGGTGCCGGTGGAGGAGTACACGGTGTGGTCCCTGCTGGACAACTGGGAGTGGACCGACGGCTACACTCAGCGCTTCGGTCTCGTCCACGTCGATTTCGATACGGGCGAGCGCACGCCCAAGGCGTCGTACGACTGGTATCGAGAGGTCATGGCGAGCTCGCGTGCAGCGGCTGCACAGGTGGCCGGGACGGGGGAGAAGCGGTGACCGAGGTCGCCGGCGCTCGCACGGTGCGGGCGGGGGCGCGATGGATGTCGCTGTTCACGCTGGCGTGGCTGGCGATCTGGACCGTGCAGCTCACGCCCGTCCAGCTGCTGCTGCCGCTGCAGCTCGATACCCCGGAGGACGACTGGATCCGTGGTGTCGTCTCGTCCGGACTGGTTCTCGGCATCGGCGGGCTCGCAGGGATCATCGCGGGCCCCGCCGCCGGTGCGCTCTCGGATCGTGCGGCGGCCGGACGCCACCGTCGTCGCCCGTGGGCCGTGGGCGGCGCACTGTTCACCGCGGCCTGTCTCGCGCTGACGGGCTACGCCGAAAACCCGTGGACCGTGGGCGCCGGCTGGGTGGGAGTGTCGATCGGCGTCGCCGTGTCGTCGGCGGCCTTCACCGCGCTCATCGCCGACCAGCTGCCGACGACACAGCGTGGGGCCGCTTCTGCTGCCGTCGGCTCCAGCCAGGCCGTCGGCATCGTGGTCGGGGTGGGGCTCGTCGTCCTTCTCGGCCTCGGGATCCACGAGGGGTATCTCCTGCTCGCGGGGGTCATCGCGGTGGTCGGCACGACCACCGCTCTGCTGTTGCCGGATCCGCCGACCACGGAGGCGATGCGGCCGAAGCAGATCGGACGACGCCGTCTGGCCTCGCTGCGAGATCGGGACTTCGCCTGGATGCTCTCCGGGCGCCTCGTGACGAATGTCGGCAACGCGCTCGGAACCGCGCTGTTCCTGTTCTTCCTGCTGCACGGCCTCGGCCAGCCGAGTGCGGTGGCGCAGGACAACCTGCTGCTGCTCATCGTCGTCTACACGGTGTTCGTGGTCATCGCCTCGGTGGTCACGGGAATCGTCTCCGACCGCACCGGGAATCGGCGGACGCTCGCGGTGGCCGCGACCGTCGTCCAGGCGGCCTCGGGGGTGGCGATCGCGCTCGTGCCGACGTTCGAGATGACGATGGTCGCTGCCGCCCTGATGGGTCTCGGCTACGGAGCGTTCTCCACGGTGGGCCTCGCGTTCGCCGCCGACCTGCTGCCGGACGAGCAAGACCATGCGAGGGATCTCGGGGTCGTGAACGTGACAGCCGCTCTCGGGCAGCTCATCGGACCGGTGCTGGGGGCGGGGCTGGTCGCGCTCGTGGGCGGCTTCTGGCTGGTGTTCGTCGCGGCCGCGGTGCTGTCCCTCGTCGGCGGGCTGCTCACGGCCTTCGCGCGCCAGCCGGTCAGGACGTCATGAGGTCGAGGAGTCCCGCTCCAGGTCACTCTCGACATCCCGCTCCACTGTGGCGATGGCGAGCTGCAGCACAGCGTTGAAGATCTGCGGTCGCATCGCGGTGACGAGGTGCGTCGTCCGTGGCACGATGATGAGCTCGGCGTGCGGTGCGAGCCGTCGGAACAGCGACTCGTTGAGCCGCAGCTGATCGTACTGCCCGTTCACGAACCAGAGAGGAACCGTGACGCGGGGGATCGCAGCGGCGATGTCGAGTGCCGCCAGGCTGCGAAGCGCGGCGTCCTGGGTGTCCAGTGCGTACCCGCCTGCGGCGAAGTCGGATCGGGTCTCGAGGGGGATGGTGGCCTCGAGCATCCGTCTGGTGAGCCACATCCCACGGTCGGGGAGGGAATCGACGACCCGGGCGAACAGGCGATAGGCGCGAAGACCGGCGCCGCGGGGGAGCGACGTGCAGGCGGCGGCGATGAGCCCGGCGACCGGCGGACGCTCTGCCCCGCCGGCATAGGCGAGACACAGCAGGCCGCCCATGGAATGCCCCACCAGGAGCACCGGACCCCTCTCGGCTGCGGCGCGCACCGCGACGTCGATCGTGTGCAGCGCCTCGTGAAGGGTGAAGTCCTCCTGCATGCGGGTGCCGTGACCCGGCAGATCCACGGCGGTGAACGCGGCGCCGCGCTCTTCGAGGTGGGCAGCCTGAGATCGCCACATGGTGGCCGAGGTGCGGATGCCATGCACGAAGACGATCTGGGCGCTCACGGGTTCAGCATAAGGAAAGCGGGGCCGGTGGATGAACCACCGACCCCGCTTCGACACGATGTGTGTCAGAGAGTGTTACTTCTCCCAGCCGACGTTCTCGACCGGGGTGATGCCGAACAGGTCGAGACCGACGTAGGGCTCGGGCGTGAGGTTCGCCAGGCCTTCCTTGACGGTGTAGATCTGCGGGCCGTTGTACAGCGGGATGAGGCCCCAGCGCTTGTAGATCTCGGGCTCGAGCTTCATCGCGGCAGCGGTCTGCGCCTCGGGGTCGCTCTGCGACTCGACCTTGTCCTTGATCTCGGCGTCGAGTTCGGCGTCACCGACACCCGACAGGTTGAGACCAGAGTCCGAGCAGTACAGCTGGCAGAACCACGCGGCACCGAACGGGTCGGAGGAGGTGAAGCGGAGTCCGGAGACATCCCAGTTCTTCGAGGTGTAGTCCTCGGAGAACTGGCTGGCCGGGCGGACCTCGACCTTGACGTCGATGCCGATCGCCTTCTCCTGAGCCTGCAGCGACTGTGCGAGCGCCTTCTGCGTCGCGGAGTCAGCCCAGATCGGGTACACGACGGAGAGCTTGACGCCGTCCTTCTCGCGGATGCCGTCGGAGCCTTCCGTCCAGCCGGCCTCGTCGAGGAGCTTCTTGGCGCCCTCGACATCGAACTTCCAGCCGGCGGCCTTCATCGAGTCGGAGTAGCCGGGCTGGAACGAGAACAGGGTCAGCGAGCCGGCCGGGTCCTCTTCGTATCCGAGACCGTTCCAAGCGATCTGCTTCTGCTGATCGATGTTGATCGCCTTGAAGAACGCCTCGCGAACCTTGACGTCCTCGAACTGCGGCTTGGTCGAGTCGACCTGCAGGATGGTGTTCGCCGTCTGCTGTGCGCGGTAGACCACGGCGCCGTCGACATCCTTGACCTGATCGATGAGCTCCTGGGAGCCCGTCTCGACCATGTCGACCTCGCCGTTCTTGAAGGCGTTGACGCCGGCCTGGGCGTCCATGCCGGTCATCGTGACCTCGTCGAGCAGGGGTGCATCGCCCCACCACTCGGGGTTCGGCTTGAACGAGACGTAGCCCTTGTTGGCGTCGAACTCGTTGATCGTGTACGGACCTGCGCCCCACTCGGGGTGCGGGTTCTCGATCATCGCCTCGTTGAAGGTGGTCGGGTCAGCGAGCGCGGGGTGCATGACGCCGCCGTTGAACGGCATCTGCGGCCAGGCGAACTCGCCCTTGAAGGTGACGATGGCGGTCTTGGCCGTGTCGCCCTGCTCGACGGACTCGATGTCCTTGTAGCCGTCGGTCGCGTTCGGGTTGAAGCCCTCGTCGTAGGAGCGGTTGGCCTTCCACGTGGCGTCGATGGCAGTCCAGTCCATGTCGGTGCCATCGTTCCAGTGCGCCTCGTCGGTGAACGTGAAGGTCAGGACCGTCTTGCCGTCCTTCACCTCGTTCTTCCACTCGGAGAGGTAGTTGTCGTTCTTGTACTGCGTGCCATCCGGCTTCATGAGGATGATCTGCGGCATGTACCACGCGGCGATGCGCGCGGTGTCGGCGCTGCCGTCGCTGTTGAACGAGTTCAGCTGCGGCGGGACCTCGCGGATGGCGAAGTTGACCGTGCCACCCTCCTTGAGGTTCTCGCGCGGCTGCGGGTTGTAGTTCGCCATCTCGACACCGGCTGCTTCGCCGCTGTCGCCCTTGTCGCTACCACCGGTGGTGCCGGTAGCGCACCCGCTGAGCGCGAGTGCGAAAGCGCCGGTGAGTGCCAGCGCTCCCATCAGCTTGTACTGCTTCATGGTGCTCCTTTCGCCTTGCGGCGTGTCATAAGGGGAGAATAGTTCGCCGAATCCCCGATTGCCCGGGCGGCGAGTGAATATGGGCTAACCGTTACCGGACGGTGATGCGCTCGTCATCAGGAGGCAGCGGGGCGGGCCGACATGGTCGCCGGATCGAACACGATCCGCTCGCGGGTGCGCTCGATGTCGGGGTCCGGCACAGGGATCGCCGACAGCAGGGCCTTGGTGTACGGGTGCTGCGGGTTGTCGAAGACATCGTCCACGTCGCCGTGCTCGACGAAGTCGCCGAGATACATCACGGCGACCCGGTCGGCGATGTGTCGGACGACGGACAGGTCGTGGGCCACGAACAGATACGACAGTCCGAGTTTGACCTTGAGGTCGTCCAGCAGATTGATGACACCGGCCTGGATCGACACGTCGAGCGCGGAGACCGGCTCATCGAGCACCAGAATCTTCGGGTTGGTCGACAGCGCCCTGGCGATGCCGATGCGCTGACGCTGTCCACCGGAGAACGCCTGCGGGAAGCGGTCGCTGTGCGCGGGGTTGAGTCCGACGAGGTCCATCAGCTCCTTGACACGCCGGTGCGCCTCGGCCTTCGGCGTACCGATGGCCGACAGCGGCTCCGAGATGATGTCCGCGACCGTCATGCGGGGGTCGAGGGCGCCCATCGGATCCTGGAACACGATCTGGATGTCGCGGCGCAGCGCCCGCTCCACTTTGTGGCTGCGGATGTCGTTGACGCTGGTTCCCGCGATCACGATGTCGCCCTCGGTCTGCTTGACCATGTCCATGATCTGGAGGAGCGTCGTGGTCTTCCCACTGCCGGACTCGCCGACGATGGCCAGGGTCTCTCCCTCGCGCACGTCGAAGCTGATGCCCTTGATCGCGTGCACCTCGCCGACCTTGCGCTTCAGGAACGCACCCTTGAGCAGGGGGAAGGTCTTGGTGAGGTTCTTCACCTCGAGGGTGATCGGTCGCTGTTCGCGGGGGAGCCGGGTCAGCGGGCTCTCGGGTGCCTCACGAACGGGGTACACGGGCAGACCTCCGAGCAGGCCGCCGTCGGTGATCTCGTTCGCGCGGATGCAGGCTGCACGGTGCTCCTCGCCGCCGGTGAGGACCGGCAGGAGCTCGGGCTCGCTGGTGCGGCACGCGTCCATGACGATGGGGCAGCGGTCGGCGAACGGGCAGGCATCCGGCAGGTTGATCAGCAGGGGAGGGTTGCCCTTGATCGGGGTGAGAGGCTCCTTCTCCGCCTTGTCCACACGAGGGATGGCACCGAGGAGACCGATCGAGTAGGGCATGCGGGTCTGGTGGAACAGCTCGCGCACCGGCGCCTGCTCGACCGGCTTGCCGGCGTACATGACCATCACATCGTCGGCCGTGCGGGCGACGACTCCCATGTCGTGGGTGATCATCATCACGGCGGCACCGGTCTCGGCCTGGGCCTTCTCGATCAGGTCGAGGATCTGCGCCTGGATCGTGACGTCGAGAGCCGTGGTGGGCTCGTCGGCGATGATCAGCTTCGGGTCGTTGGCCATCGCGATGGCGATGACGACGCGCTGCCGCATGCCGCCCGAGAATTCGTGCGGGAAGGACTTCATCCGCTTCTCGGGCTCGGTGATGCCGACCAGCTTGAGGAGATCGATCGAGCGCGCCGTCGCCTCCTTGATGCTGAGGTTGCGGTGCACCGTCAGCGCCTCGATCAGCTGCGCGCCGATCGTGTACACCGGGGTGAGAGAGGTCAGCGGGTCCTGGAAGATCATCGAGATCCCGTTGCCGCGGATGGTGGAGAGCTGCGCGTCGGTCTTGCCCAGGAGTTCCTGGCCGTCGAACACGATCGACCCTGAGACCTTGGCGTTCTCATCGAGCAGGCCCATCACCGCGAGAGAGGTGACGGACTTGCCGGAGCCTGACTCGCCGACGATGCCGAGGGTCTTTCCCGCTTCGAGGTCGAAGGAGACGCCGCGCACGGCGTCGACGCGGCCTGCCTCGGAAGCGAAGCTGACCTTGAGGTCGCGGACGGAGAGTACGGGGCTCATGCGCGGCCTCCTGCAGCCGAAGTGGGATCGAGGGCATCGCGCAGTCCATCGGCGATGAGCGCCATGGACACGGTCAGCATGGTGAGGACCAACGCGGGGAAGTAGAACAGCCACGGCGAGCTGGTGATCGAGGAGCTGCCCTCACCGATCAGCGAGCCGAGCGAGACATCGGGGATCTTCACACCGAAGCCGATGAAGGACAGGCCGGTCTCGGTCGTCACCGCCGCGACGATGCCGAGGGTGAAGTTGATGACCAGCAGGGATCCGATGTTCGGGATCAGGTGACGCGTCACGATGCGCAGGCCGCGGACGCCCATGTAGCGCGCGGCTTGGACGTACTCCCGCTCACGCAGCGAGAGCGTCATCGTCCAGATGATGCGAGCGGGGAAGAACCAGCTGACGAAGATCATCACGAACGCGATGACCCACCACACGCCGCCGGAGTCGTTCGAGATGATCGACAGCAGGAGGAAGGTCGGCACGACCATCATGAAGTGGATGACGAGCAGCGCGATTCGCTCGAACCAGCCGCCGAAGTACGCGGCGGCGGTACCGACGAGCGCGGAGAGGATCGTCGTTCCCACCGAGACCGTGATCGCGATCATGAGGGATCGCTGCAGGCCGATGGCGGTCTGCGTGTAGGTGTCGTTGCCGGCACCGTTGGTCCCGAACCAGTGCGCCGCGGACGGCGGCTGGCTCAGCGCGAGGAAGTCCATGCTGTCGACGGCGTACGGCGACAGCAGCGGACCCAGCGTGGAGAAGAGGACCAGCACGAGCAGGACGACGACGCCGCCGACGGCCGGCTTGTTGCGCATGAACCGGCGCGTGTAGAGCGTCCACTTGGACAGCGACTTGTCCGCGGCGCGGTCGGCGCTGGACGGCGCTGCCGGCGGCTCGACGAGGGGATCGATCATATCGGTGGTCATAATCAGCTCACCCTCACTCGCGGGTCGAGAACGACGACGATGATGTCGGCGAGCACCGCACCGATCGCTGTCAGCACGGCGCCGAAAGCGGCGACGGCGACGACGCCGTTGATGTCGTTGTTGTTGATGGTGTCGAGGAAGTACCGCCCCATGCCCTGCCAGGCGAAGATGCGCTCCGTCAGGATCGCGCCGGTGAAGATCGTCGGGATCGTGAACGCGACCTGCGTCGCGACCGGGATGAGCGACGTGCGCAGGGCGTGCTTGCGGACCGCCTGCGCCTTGGTCAGCCCCTTGGCCCGGGCGGTGCGCACGTAGTCGGCGTTGATGTTGTCCAGCAGCAGCGACCGCTGCAGGAAGTGGTACTGGGCGTAGCCGACGATCACGAGCGCGATCGTGGGCAACGTGAGGTGCTGCAGGGTGTCGACCAGCACGGGGAAGAAGCCGGTGACGCCGGGGCTCGAGGAGCCGGTGACGTAGAAGATGCGGACGCCGGTCCACTCGTTGAGGGAGATCGCGAGGAGCACCACGGCGAGTCCGGCGACGATGATGTTCACATTCATCGTGATGATCGAGGTCGCCTGGCCGATGCGGTCGGCGAGCTTGTACTGACGCGAGGCGGTGTAGACACCGAGCCAGATGCCGAGCACCGCCGCGATGATCGTGGCCCCGAGAACGAGCTCGGCGCTGACCCACATGCGGTACGAGACCTGCTCGTTCACCGACTGACCGGTGGGACTCACACCCCAGTCCCAGCGGATCAGGATGCCGCTGAACCAGTTCCACCACCGCTCGATCAGCGGAACCGTGTCGCTGAGGTTGCGGGGGATGAGGACGTTGTCGATCTGCTCCGGGGAAAGCGGAGGTCGGCGCCCGACGTAGTTGCTGCGCGGATCCAGGAAGCCCCACGCCAGGAAGAACGTGAGATTCGTGGCGACCACGATCATGAGCAGCCAGCCGAGTGCTCGGCGCAGGAGGTACTTGATCAAGGGGGGTCAGTCTTTCTCTTCTACAGACGCGCTCGGGATCTGCCGACGCAACGCTGAGTCAGTTGGATACACAATCGCCATCCACCGAACTCTGCGACGCGACGACCATCACGGGGTGTATGACGGAGTCTTATCGCTTGCGGGATCCGGTGTCACGGATTTTCCCTGGCAACTTCGGGAGACTATCACCGGTATGCCCGAATCGGGGATTAGCCTCCCCTGACCGTAGAATCGAGTGGACATGTCCCCACGCGCTCTCACTCCTCTTCAGCCTGCTGCGACGCCGGCTGCGCAGATCCGTAACTTCTGCATCATCGCCCACATCGATCACGGCAAGTCGACGCTCGCCGACCGCATGCTCCAGATCACCGGAGTCGTCTCCGATCGCGACATGCGTGCGCAGTACCTCGACCGCATGGACATCGAGCGCGAGCGCGGCATCACCATCAAGAGCCAGGCGGTCAGGATGCCGTGGGAGCTCGATGGTCAGACCGTCGCTCTGAACATGATCGACACGCCCGGTCACGTCGACTTCACCTACGAGGTCTCGCGTTCGCTCGCGGCCTGTGAGGGAGCGATCCTGCTCGTCGACGCCGCACAGGGCATCGAGGCGCAGACTCTCGCAAACCTCTACCTGGCGCTCGAGAACGACCTGCACATCATCCCGGTGCTCAACAAGATCGACCTGCCGGCCGCCGACCCGGAGAAGTACGCCAAGGAGCTGGCTTCACTCATCGGCGGCAAGCCGGAGGACGTGCTGCGCGTCTCGGGCAAGACCGGTGTCGGCGTCGAAGAGCTGCTCGACCGGTTGGTCCAGGAGATCCCCGCGCCGACCGGCGACGCGGATGCTCCGGCCCGCGCGATGATCTTCGACTCGGTGTACGACGCCTACCGCGGTGTGGTCACCTACGTGCGCATGGTCGACGGAAGCCTGTCACCGCGCGAGCGCATCCAGATGATGTCCACCGGAGCGAACCACGAAGCCCTCGAGGTCGGCGTGTCGAGCCCGGAGCCGACTCCGACCAAGGGGCTCGGCGTCGGCGAGGTGGGCTACCTCATCACAGGTGTGAAGGATGTGCGCCAGTCGAAGGTCGGCGACACCATCACCACGTCGCGGAAGCCGGCATCCGAGGCCCTGCCGGGATACACCGACCCGAAGCCGATGGTCTTCTCCGGGCTGTACCCGATCGACGGCAGCGACTACGCCGAGCTGCGCGAGGCCCTCGACAAGCTCAAGCTCTCCGACGCTTCCCTCGTGTACGAGCCGGAGACCTCGGTCGCGCTCGGTTTCGGTTTCCGCTGCGGCTTCCTCGGACTGCTGCACCTCGAGATCATCACCGAGCGTCTGGCCCGCGAGTTCAACCTCGACCTCATCACGACCGCGCCCAGCGTGATCTACGAGGTACTGACGAGCGACACCGGCGAGACCGTCACCGTGACCAACCCAAGCGAGTATCCCGACGGGCGCATCGGGTCGGTGTCGGAGCCGATGGTCAAGGCGGCGATCCTGCTGCCCAAGGACTACGTCGGCACGGTCATGGAGCTGTGCCAGTCGCGTCGTGGAACGCTGCTCGGCATGGAGTACTTCTCCGAGGAGCGCGTCGAGCTGCGCTACAACATGCCGCTCGGCGAGATCGTGTTCGACTTCTTCGACCAGCTCAAGTCGAAGACGCAGGGCTACGCCTCGCTCGACTACGAGCCCTCAGGGCAGCAGGAAGCCGACCTCGTGAAGGTCGACATCCTCCTCCAGGGCGAGAAGGTCGACGCGTTCAGCTCCATCGTCCACCGCGAGAAGGCCTACGCCTACGGCACGATGATGGCCGAGCGTCTGCGCAAGCTCATCCCTCGCCAGCAGTTCGAGGTGCCGATCCAGGCCGCGATCGGTGCCCGCATCATCGCGCGCGAGACGATCCGCGCTATTCGCAAGGACGTGCTCGCCAAGTGCTACGGCGGTGATATCACCCGCAAGCGCAAGCTCCTCGAGAAGCAGAAGGAGGGCAAGAAGCGCATGAAGATGGTCGGCCGCGTCGAGGTCCCCCAGGAGGCGTTCATCGCCGCGCTCTCGGGCGACGTCGAAGGCAAGGACAAGAAGTAGCGAGCCTCGATCGCGCCCGCGGGATATGACGCCCCGCGGCGCGTGGGGGTGTTCGCTCAGGCAACGCGAAGTAGGGTGGAAGTCATGCGGCGCGGGACTTTCCGAGACGACACGGTGGACTATGCGGCCGTGGGTGCGACCCATGCGCCCGACCTGATGCAGTACCCGCCGGAGCGCAGCATCCCGGCGGAGGAGTCCTGGCGCATCGGCAGCGGCATCGAACGTTTCCAGACCGCCGGTGAAGCCCTTCTGTCGTGGACCGCGCAGCGTGCGGCCGGACTGTCGGTGGAAGACGTGCGTCCTGCGCCAGGGCCTGCCTATGCGGGCGTGAGCTTCGATGCCGAAGGCAATCCGATCGCGCCGAGCAAGCGCGACGTCGAGCCCCGCTACGACGCGGAGGGCATGCCCTTCGTCGGCGCGGGGATGACGCTGCACCTTCGAGGACGCGTCGCCGGCATGCGCGCCGATTCCGAGCTGCGAGTGATCTCCGTCACGGAGGAGACCCGACGCGTCGGCTTCGTCCTCGGGACGGTCGGCGGATCGGTGGTCAGCGGCGAGGAGTCCTTCGATGTGGACTGGCGCGAGGACAACGACGAGGTGTGGTTCACCGTCCGCGCGTTCGACGCGCCGAACGGTCTTCTCTACCGCACGATTCCGGCGCTCGTGAAGCGTCGCCGCCGTGAGCTCTTCGCACGCTACCTCCGGGCGATCTCCCCGCTCTACGCGACCCCGCTCTGATGGCGGGACCGCTTCCTCTCGGAGACCCCGCGCCCGCGGACGGGCACCTGCCGGCCGATCTTCCGATCGATACAACGGTGCCGTTCTCCGCGTATCTGCACATTCCTTTCTGCACTGTGCGCTGCGGGTACTGCGACTTCAACACCTACACGTCGACCGAACTGCGCGGGGCGAAGCAGGAGGACTACGCCTCGACCCTGATCTCCGAGATCGCGCTCGCCCGTCGAGTGCTGGGCGACGCGGGAGCGCTGCGGCCGATGGACACGGTCTTCTTCGGCGGCGGTACGCCGACGCTTCTTCCCGCAGGCGACCTCGCGCGCATGCTCGAAGCGGTGACCGGTGCCTTCGGCCTCGCCGATGGAGCGGAGGTCACGGTCGAGGCGAATCCCGACACCGTGACGCCCGAGGTGGCCAGCACTCTGGCGCGAGCCGGAGTCACGAGGATGTCGGTCGGCATGCAGTCGGCCGTTCCGCACGTGCTCGCCGCGCTCGATCGCACCCATCGCCCGGAGAACGTGCGCACCGCCGTCGCCGCAGCGAAGGACGCGGGGCTCGCGGTGAGCGTCGACCTGATCTACGGGGCCCCGGGTGAGTCGCTGTCCGACTGGGAGGCCTCCCTCGATGCCGCGCTGGTGCTCGAACCCGACCACATCTCCGCCTACGCGCTCATCATCGAAGACGGCACGAAGCTCGCCCGCCAGATCCGCCGCGGCGAGGTTCCGACTCCGGATGACGACCTCCAGGCCGACATGTACGAGCTCGCCGATGCCCGTCTCGCAGACGGCGGCTTCGACTGGTACGAGGTGAGCAACTGGGCGCGCACGCCCGATCGCCGTTCCCGCCACAACCTCGCGTACTGGCGGGGGAGCGACTGGTGGGGCTTCGGTCCCGGTGCGCACAGCCACGTCGCCGGTCTGCGCTGGTGGAACGTGAAGCACCCGGCCGCCTACGCGCAGCGTCTGGCGGCAGCCGAATCGCCGGCGGCCGGAACCGAGCGCCCGGACGACGAGTCGCGCACGCTCGAGCGCATCCTGCTGCTCAGCCGCATCCGCGAGGGGATCGCCGTCGATGACGTGCCGAGCGCGAACCGGAGCAGAGTCGCCGGGCTCATGGCCGACGGGCTCATCGACCCGGTCGCGGCGCTCCAGGGACGCATCCGGCTGACCCTGCGCGGTCGCCTTCTCGCCGACGCCGTGGTTCGCGAACTGACCGACTGACCGACGGCCGCCGTCAGCCGGGGAGCAGATCCATCGCGGCTGTTCGTCGCTGCGCCACCGTCGTACTGTCCGCATCGAAGAGTCGCGTCCGGCGACCCGATCCGTACGCGGGCCAGCCGGGGTCGCCCGTGGTCACGAACGCGACCCACGCGGCGTTCATCTCGGCGGCGAGTCCACGGGGAGCGTCAGGGCCGGCCATGCGCTGGGCCTCGGCATCCTCGAGCCGGTCGAACACGAAGCCGAGTTCCAGCGCGTGGGCCGCACGCAGGTCTCGGACCGGACTCGGCCATGCGAACTCGTAGACGTGCGTCGCGTCTGGGCGAGCGGCCGCCACCCGACTCAGGGGCGCCCGCAGCATCATGTCGGTGACGAGCTGCCCGAAGATCTCTCCGGTGATCGCTCCGGGGAAGGCCGAGCGGTACTCGGCGACCGCGCGCCGGGGAATCCGGGAGAGGATCCGGGCGGCTTGCATCTTGAACTCGCTGATGCCCGCGAGCGCCTCGGGTGGGAACCAGAGCCGATACTCGTCGGTGTTGCTGCCGATGAGTAGAGGAGTGTCGATCTCTGCGAGAACCTCGTGCGGCGACCGGGGAAGGCTGTCGGGGTCGATCGCGAACTGGTAGCCCGGTGCTCCGCCGAGCGGCGACGAGCCCGCGGCCTGCGCCCTGCGTGCTTCCAGGAGATGCTCGGGTGTCAGCGCCGCGAAGGACTCGCGGTCCGCTCGTACCCCGAGCCGCTTCGCGAGTTGCGCGGTCACCCGTCCCGCCTTCCGCGCCGTCTGCGCCTGGAGCGGCCCGGATTCGATGATGGCCCTGCTGATCAGCTCGCGGGAGCTGTCGCGAGCGAGGAGGCCGGCGACGATCGCTCCGCCGGCCGACTCGCCCATCGCGGTGATCCGCGCCGGATCACCGCCGAACGCGCTGATCTCACGGTGCACCCACTCCAGCGCGGCGGCGGCATCGCGCAGACCGAGGTTTCGGGGCGCGCCCTCCAACACCGAGAAACCCTCCGAACCCAGTCGGTAGTTGATCGAGACGAAGACGATGCCCGCCGTGGCGAAGACCGTGCCGTCGTAGAGGGGCAGCGCAGCGGTGCCTCGTTCCAAGGCGCCGCCGTGGATCCACAGCAGCACCGGCGCACCGGAAGCGTCCGATGGCGCCCACACGTTCGCGGTGAGGATGTCGTCGCCGTCGATGCGCACGGAGCCCAGCAGCTCGCCGATGGCACCGGCGTAGGGAACCTGGGGAGGGGTCGGGCCGAACCGCGTCGCATCTCTCACCCCTTCCCAGGCCAAGGCCGGACGCGGCGCGCGGAACCTGTTCTCTCCGAACGGCGCCTGCGCGTAGGGGATGCCGAGGTAGCGGACGATCCCGGCCTCCTCGGTGCCGCGGACGATGCCGCTCGACAAGGTGGCCTGGGGCGAGGTGGTCATGAGCGTCATCCTAGGGTCGTGCGCCCGAGGTACGGAGAATCCCGAGCTGCACGGGGTAGGATTGGCACTCTGAACGTCCGAGTGCCAGCGGAAGGGAAGGGTGATGGTCACAGAGCGAGGACTCCAGGTTCTCCGCGCGATCGTGCAGGACTACGTCGAGACCCACGAGCCCGTCGGCAGCCGATCCATCGTCGACCGGCACTCCTTCGGCGTCTCCGCGGCGACGATCCGCAACGACATGGCGCTGCTCGAGGACGAAGAGCTCATTACGGCTCCGCACACCTCGTCAGGGCGCGTGCCCACCGACAAGGGCTATCGGGTGTTCGTGAATCACCTCGCCCAGCTGCGACCGCTCTCGTCGGCTCAGCGCTCGGCGATCGAGTCGTTCCTCGGCGAGCCTGCCGACCTCGATGACCTGATGGTCCGCACGGTGCGGGTGCTCACGCAGCTGACAGGGCAGGTCGCGCTCGCCCAATACCCCTCCTTCGCGCGCGCGCACGTCACGCACGTCGAGCTGGTCGCGCTGGCGCCGAATCGGCTTCTCATCGTGCTGGTGACGGATGCGGGTGGAGTCTCTCAGCGCATGGCCGTCCTCCCGGAGGCGATCGACGATGCCGATATGGCGGTGCTTCGCGCCCGACTGTCCGCGTTGATCACCGGTCAGGGCATCGGCGAGGCCTCCGACCGTCTGCAGGCGTTGCTGGCCGCCGAGGAGAAGCCCCAGGATGCGGTGCTGCGCACGCTCGCCGGTGTCGTCGTGGACGAGCTCGGCGGATTCCGTCAGGAGCGTCTCGTGATGGCGGGAGCGGCGACCCTCGCGCGCCGGGAGCAGGACTTCCGCGGCAGCATCCACCCCCTCCTCGAAGCCATCGAGGAGCAGGTCACGCTGCTGCGTCTGATGAGTGAGATGGTGACGGACGAGCACGGGCTCGCCGCCAGCATCGGCACCGAGAACGCCCCGTTCGGGCTCGGTGAGGCGTCGATCGTCGCCAGCAACTACGCCGCGCCCAGTGGCACGGCGCGAGTCGGCGTGATGGGGCCGACGCGCATGGACTACCCGAGCAACCTCGCCGCAGCGCGGGCCGTGGCCCGCTACCTGTCGCGGATGCTCGATGAAGACGAGGCCGGCCGCTGACGCGGTCGCCGACAGTACACACGCAGAAAGGCGATCGTGGCGGACCACTATGAGGTTCTCGGGGTGTCCCGAGACGCTTCCACCGACGAGATCAAGAAGGCGTACCGACGTCTCGCACGGCAGTTGCACCCGGATGTGAACCCGGGAGAAGACGCTGCGGAGAAGTTCAAGCTCGTCACGCACGCGTACGACGTGCTCAGCGACGACGACTCCCGCCGACGCTATGACATGGGCGGCGGAGACGGCGCTGCGGGGAACTTCGGCGGGTTCGGCGGGTTCGGCGACATCTTCGAGACGTTCTTCGGCGCCTCGCAGGGCGGCGGACGCGGTGCGCGTCCGCGTTCGCGCCGAGAGCGGGGCCAGGACGCCCTCGTCCGCGTGACGCTCGATCTCGGAGACGTCGTGTTCGGAGCGCACCGTGACATCGACGTCGACACGGCGGTGCTGTGCGAGACGTGTCAGGGTTCGTGCTGCCAGGAGGGCACCTCCCCGGTCGCCTGCGACATCTGCGGCGGCTCCGGTCACGTGCAGCGTCAGGTGCGCAGCCTGCTCGGCAACGTCGTCACCTCCCAGCCCTGCGGCACCTGCGAGGGCTACGGCACGACGATCCCGTACCCCTGTGGCACCTGCGGCGGCCAGGGCCGTGTGCGTTCGCGCCGTACAGTGTCGCTCGACATCCCGGCCGGCGTCGAGACCGGACTCCGTCTGCAGCTGCCCGGCTCCGGCGAGGTCGGCAAGGCGGGCGGACCGAACGGAGACCTCTACGTGGAGGTGACGGTCAACCCGCACGCGGCCTTCAGCCGTGACGGCGACGACCTGCTCGCGACCTTGGAGGTGTCCATGACGGATGCGATCCTCGGCACCGAGACCAAGATCCAGGGGCTCGACGGCGAGGTCGACCTCGAGATCCGCCCCGGCGTGCAGTCCGGCGACGTGCTCACGATCAAGGGCCGGGGCATCACCCCGCTTCGTGGCACGCAGCGGGGCGACCTGCGCGTCGGCGTTCAGGTGCTCACTCCCACGCGGCTGGATTCCGCGCAGCGGGCGCTCATCGAGGACTTCGCGAAGAAGGCGAAGTCGCCCGAGCCGCAGCTGGCACAGTTCCAGCAGGGACTCTTCTCCAAGCTCCGCGACCGCTTCCGCAGCCACTGATCATGGCACTGCATTTCCTCGTCGAGTCGTCGACGGATGCCGCTGTCGGCGACCTCGTGTCGTTGACCGGGGCCGAGGCGAAGCACGCAGCCGTCGTGAGACGACTTCGCGTCGGCGAGGCGGTCACGGTCGGCGACGGTGCCGGAGTGTGGTTGGCCGGGACCGCCGAGGAGGTGTCTCCCGCTCGCGTCGATGTGCGCATCGCGGAGCGCCTCGAGCATCCTGCGCCCACGCCGCGGATCGTTCTGGTCCAGGCGCTGGCGAAGGGCGATCGCGACGAGCTCGCCGTGCAGGCCGCGTGCGAACTCGGCGTCGACGAGATCGTGCCCTGGCAGGCGAGCCGGAGCGTGTCGCGCTGGGAGGGACCGAAGGCGGCGAAGGGCCGCGAACGTTGGGCGACCATCGTGCGCGAGGCCGCAAAGCAGGCTCACCGCGCCTGGCTCCCCGACGTCGTCGCGCCGGTGTCGACCACGCAGCTCGCCGAGCGGGCGCGTGAGCAGCGCGTTCTGCTGCTCGATCCGACCGCGCCCGTGCGACTGTCGGAGATCGAGCCGGACGGCCGTGACCTGGTGCTGGTCGTGGGGCCGGAGGGAGGGATCTCCGAGGAGGAGCTCCGCCGGTTGTCGGAGGCGGGGGCCGAACGTGTGCTCCTCGGCGACACGGTGCTGCGCACCTCGACGGCGGGACCTGCCGCGATCGCCGTGCTGTCGGTCGCGCTCGGGCGATGGTGACGGCACCGCGAGCACACGACGACGGGCTCACGGCTGCGGGGTCGCTGTGGTCAGTAGACTTGTCGGCATGACGGACACCTCGATCTTCACGCGCATTCTGAACGGGGAGATCCCTGCCGAGATCATCGGCGAGACCGACCGCCTCTTCGCTCTGCGCGACATCGCCCCGCAGGCACCGGTGCATCTGCTCGTGGTGCCGAAGTCGGCGGAGTACCGCGATGTCACCGAACTCGCTGCGGGGGATCCCGCTCTGCTGGCCGAGATGATCGCCTTCGCGGGGACGCTCGCCAAGGAGCACACCGAAGACGGCGACTTCCGCCTCGTCTTCAACACCGGCGCCAACGCCGGACAGACCGTTTTCCACGTCCACGCGCATGTGCTGGCCGGCGGATTGACCGAGAAGAGCGTCGGTGCCTGAGAACCACGAACCCCAGGAGCGGAGCCTCGGCGGCCAGCCGCCCGAGGCGGTCGAGAAGATCTACGCCGACGGCGTCGCGATGGTCCAGCTGCTCGGGCCGCAGGACCGGCTTCTGCGGATGCTGGAGAAGGAGCACCGTGACGTCCAGGTGCTGGTGCGCGGCAACGAGATCACACTCAGCGGCACCGCCGATGCGGTCGCGAAGGCGAAGACACTGGTCGAAGAGCTTCTCGAGATGACCAGGGCAGGGCATGATCTGGCCCCGAGCGATGTCTCCAGCTCAGCACGCATGCTGCGGCAGGAGGGGGGCCCGCGTCCGAGCGAGGTCCTGGGCGAGGCCATCCTGACGACCCGCGGCAAGGTCATCCGTCCGAAGACCCTCGGGCAGAAGGAGTACGTCGACGCGATCGAGGAGAACACGATCGTGTTCGGCATCGGTCCCGCCGGTACCGGCAAGACCTACCTCGCGATGGCGAAGGCCGTGCAGGCGCTCCAGCGCAAAGAGGTCACCCGCATCATCCTCACGCGTCCCGCCGTCGAGGCGGGGGAGCGGCTCGGTTTCCTCCCCGGCACCCTGACCGACAAGATCGATCCGTACCTGCGCCCGCTGTACGACGCGCTCAACGAGATGATGGACCCGGAGATCGTCCCGCGCCTCATGGCGACCGGCACGATCGAGGTGGCACCTCTCGCCTACATGCGCGGCCGTACCCTCAACGACTCCTTCGTCGTGCTCGACGAGGCGCAGAACACCACCCCAGAGCAGATGAAGATGTTCCTGACCCGTCTCGGCTTCGGCACGCGGATGGTCGTCACCGGTGACATCACGCAGGTCGACCTTCCGCAGGGATCCTCGGGACTCCGCCTGGTGACCCGCGTGCTCGACGGCATCGACGACATCCACTTCTCCCGGCTCACGAGTGACGACGTCGTGCGGCATTCGCTGGTCGGACGCATCGTCGACGCGTACAGCGAATACGACGAGAAACGCACCGCGCAGCGGTTCGAGCGCGAACAGGCGGCCGAGTTCGCCAATCGGGCCGAGCGCAGGGGAGCACAACGACCAGGACCGCGTGACCGCGCGCCGAAACGAGGACTCTCATGATCGAGATCAACAACGAGTCGGCCATCGACGTCGACGAGGCCGTGCTGCAGCGGCTGACGGACTTCAACCTCGCGCAGCTGCACGTCAGCCCGGATGCCGAGGTGGCGATCGTCCTCGTCGACGAGGGAGCCATGGAAGCCCTCCACGTGCAGTGGATGGATGAGCCCGGTCCCACCGACGTGCTGAGTTTCCCGATGGACGAGCTGCGTCCCGGAACCGAGGACCGTCCGACGGCTCCCGGCCTGCTCGGCGACATCGTGCTCTGCCCGCAGGTGGCCGAGACGCAGGCTCAGGCTGCGGGCCACACTCTGATGGACGAGCTCATCCTGCTCACCACTCACGGGCTGCTGCACCTCCTCGGTTTCGATCACGCCGAGCCCGACGAGGAGCGTGAGATGTTCGGGCTGCAGAAGGAGCTGATCCAGGGCTTCGCCGCAGCTGAACGCCGGCGATGACCGCGGCTCTCCTCCTGATCGCCGCCGTGCTGCTGGTGGCGTTCGGCGGTCTCATGTCCGCGATCGACGCCGCATACGGAGTCACATCGCGCGCCGGGCTCGCCGACATGGCGACAGAGGGTCGTAGAGCCAAGGCGCTGGGTCGCATCGCCGCTGACCTCGACGCGCACGTGAACGCCGTGGCCTTCATCCGCGTGCTCGCGGAGGTCACAGCGGCCGTGCTCGTGACGGTGGCATTCACGATCCTGATCGACAACAACTGGTGGGCGATGCTCGCCGCCGCCGTCCTCATGACGGCCATCACGTTCGTGCTCGTGGGAGCGAGTCCTCGGTCGTTCGGTCGCCAGCACGCGGAGGCGATGATCCGCGGCACGGCCTCGATCGTGCGAGGGCTCCGGATCTTCCTCGGACCGCTTGCGCAGGGGCTCGTCCTGCTCGGCAACCGCGTGACGCCCGGCACGGGCCGCAGCTCCTTCACCAGCGAGGACCAACTGCTCAGCATGGTCGACGAGGCGGCGTCGAACGACCTCATCGAGGAGGACGACCGCGATCTCATCCACTCGGTCTTCGACTTCACCGATCAGTTCGTCCGCGCCGTGATGGTGCCCCGCACGGAGATGGTCACGGTCGATGCGACGGCGACCACGGACGAGGCGATGTCGCTCTTCCTGAACCGCGGTGTGTCCCGGATGCCCGTCGTCGATGACGATGCCGACGACGTCGTAGGAGTGCTGTACCTCAAGGATCTCGTGCAGTTCGCGTACCGCGACGACAGTGCGTGGCGCTCGGCGTCGATCCGGCCGATCGCCCGCCCTGCGACCTTCGTCCCCGAGTCGATGCGCGCGGAGACGCTCCTGCAGCAGATGAAGCGCGACGCCGTGCACGTGTGTCTGGTGATCGACGAGCACGGGGGGATCTCTGGCCTGGTCACTCTGGAGGATCTGATCGAGGAACTCGTCGGCGAGATCTCCGACGAGTACGATCAGGTATCGGCGGAATTCGTCGATCTCGGTCACGGGCGATACCGCGTGAGCGCCCGACTCTCGCTCGAGGATGTCGGCGATCTGTTCGGTCTCGAGCTCGAGGACGAGGACGTCGATTCGATCGGCGGTCTGCTCGGCAAGGCGCTGGGACAGGTTCCGCAGCCCGGGGCGACGGCTACCGTGGAAGGCTTGGTGCTCACGGGCGGCGCATCGCGCGGTCGTGGGCGAGGGATCGCGACGGTGTTCGTGGAACGTGCGGCGGGGGAACCCGACGATGTGCAGGATGAAGGAGATCGAGACGATGACTGACGACACTCGAAGCGGGTTCGTGACCTTCGTCGGCCGCCCCAATGTCGGGAAGTCGACGCTCACCAACGCGCTCGTCGGCGAGAAGATCGCGATCACCAGCGAGAAGCCGCAGACGACGCGTCGGGCGATCCGCGGAATCGTCAACCGGCCGGAGGGGCAGCTCGTCATCGTCGACACCCCCGGCATCCACAAGCCGCGTACGCTGCTCGGCGAGCGGCTCAACGATCTCGTCGAGCAGGTGCTGGGCGACGTCGACGTGATCGGCTTCTGTGTACCCGCCAACGAGAAGGTCGGCCCCGGAGACCGGCGGATCGCCGCCTCCCTCGACGGCTACCCGCGCGCGAAGAAGATCGCGATCGTGACCAAGATGGATGCGGCCGGGCGCGACGAGGTCACCGAGCGGCTGATGGAGGTCGACTCGCTCCGGGAGGACTGGGCCGCGGTCATCCCGCTGTCCGCGCTGACCCGTGAGCAGCTCGACGTGCTTTCTGACGAGATCCTCTCGCTGATGCCGCAGGGTCCTGCGCTGTATCCTGAGGGCATCACGACCGACGAGTCGGAAGAGGATCGGATCGCGGAGATGATCCGCGAGGCCGCCCTCGAGGGCGTGCGCGATGAGCTTCCGCACTCGATCGCCGTCGTGATCGACGACATCGCACCCCGGGAGGGCACCGACCTGACCGACGTGCATGCCTCGATCGTGGTCGAACGGGACAGCCAGAAGGCGATCATCATCGGGCACAAGGGAAAGCGGCTCAGCGAGGTGGGTGCACGCGCGCGTGTCGGGATCGAAGAGCTGCTGGGAACACGCGTGTTCCTCGGGCTGCATGTGAAGGTCGCGAAGGAATGGCAGCGCGATCCGAAGCAGCTCGGCAGGCTCGGATTCTGAGATGACGTCCGGCACCACGTCGATGGCGGCGGGAAGACCGCCGACCCCGGCGACATGAGCGGTCGCAGCGAAGACCCGGATCCGCTGCGCACCGAGGTCTTCACCCGAGTGTTCGACGAGCACTGGGCGGCAGTGCGCCATCACATCGAGGGTGTGGTCGGTGCGGAGGAGGAAGTCACCGAGATCGTCTCGGAGGTGTTCCTTCTCGCGTGGACGAAGCTCAGACCCGCGCGACCGCCGAGTCGCGTCTGGCTGCTGCGCGCCGCGGATCGGCGGCTACGTGCGCGTTCGGGTCGATCGTCCACTCCGTATGGCGCGCTCGACGCGGTGCATGTGGGCGTCTCATGCGATGATGCTCCGCCGGATCAACGGAACCGCGTCGAAGTCCTCCGGGCCTTGTCTGTCCTCACCCCAGCTCAGCGGCGTATCATCATGCTCACGTACTGGGATGGACTCGCGGTGGGGGAGATCGCGGAGTTGATGCGCGCTTCCGAGTTCCGGGTTCGCAAGACGCTGGATCGCGCGCGGGATCGCCTGAGTGCGGAGCTGGGACTGGAGGGGGTGGACAACAGGTGATGACTGACAACGCCGTGCTCGAACGGATGCTGAGCGACGCCGACCCCGCGCCGACGCCCCGTGACGCTGCGCCCGATGTCCGGGCGCTTGCCACTCGTGACCGCATCCTCCGCACGAGCACGGCACCGAGTCGTCGTCGAGTGCGTGCTGTCGGATGGGCTTCGGGTCTCGTCGCCGCGGCCGCATGCGCTGCGTTGGCCTTCACGCTGATGATGCCCACGGGAGCCGCGGTCGCAGGGACTCCGTCTCCGTTGGCCTTCGGTGAATCGGAGACGGTTGCGGAGATCGTCGATGCCGCCGAGGTCGATCTCGCGGCGGTTCCGGGGCCCGCGGAACCGGAGCGTCACGTGCGCGCCGCATCGTGGACCCTCTCTCTCGATGACGCGAAGATCACGCCGCAGTTCTCTGTGCTCACCTGGAACGCGGATCTCTCCGGGCGGGTGGTGATGTACGCCGGCGTGCCGTATGAATCCACTGACGCCGTCGCGAACAACAGCGCCGAGGTCCGCAGCAGCGGTGAGGTGACCATGGATCTCGTGATGTCACCAGGAGAGTTCAGCACGCCGGTTCCGGAGGCACCGGGTGCGTCGCACGATGAGCTCATGGCGGCGCTCCACGCATTCGGGATGCCGGATTCGCCGAACGCGTTCGAGGTCGCCACGGCGATCACATCGCTCATCGAGCAGTGGACTCTCACCAACGCGCAGCATGCCGAACTCCTGTCCATCGTCGAGAACACGGCGGGAGTCGAGGGACTCGGCATCGCGACCGACCGACTCGGCCGTTCCGTTCTAGGGATGCGGATGGTGTCGGGAGACGGTGACGCGAGCAACGTGCTTCTCGTATCGGCTGACACCGGGCGGATCGTCGGGCTGGAGACCATAGCCCTGCGTGACGTCGCAGGGGCCCCCGTCGGGGCAGTGACGGGTTATCGCATGTGGGGTCTGGGTGAAGGTGCGGCGGAGTGAAGAAGCTGACTGTTCTTGCCGCGATGACGATCGCTTCGCTTCTGACGACCATGATCACGCCGTCGATGGCGAGTGCGAGCACGGACATGGATAATGTCCATCCGGAGATCGCGGAGGCCCTGAGTCAGATCCCTGGTGGTGTCGTGATCGATGCCACCCACGCCTACTGGGCGGAGTGGGACATGGATCTGCGGGTGCTGGGCTCCGCGGGGCTGGCGGCCCGATCAGTCGGGAGCTGTGCTACCGGCAAGATCTGCGCCTACACTTCTGCGTCCCTGGTCAATATGTATGTCAGTTGGGGCGCCTGCTCGACGAGTCTCCCCGTACCGAACTCGTCTCAGTACGCCATGCGTTCCTTGGCCAATGCCCGCAGCACGGGCTATGCACAAGCTCGAAACGGCACGACGGTGCTGGCGACCGCGAATGCGGGAGGTTGGACGAACGTCTCAGGAACTCCGAACTTGATCAGGTGCGTGCTCTGAGCAGCTCTCGGGCTCTCGAGCTCTCTGGGTGATGCTCGACACGTCCTCGCGAAGGGATGATGATGGCTTGGCGATGGCTGGCGACGGCGTGGGGCCTTCCTGAGACGTGGGAGTTCGTCGAACACGACGTCCCTGCTCCCGAAACGGGCGAGGTCAGGATCCGCGTCCGTGCCGCGGGGGTGAACCCCGCCGACGCGAAGCATGTGGCTGCCGCCCGCCCGGGCGCCGAACTGCCCGTCCCGATCGGGTACGAGATCTCGGGGGAGGTCTCGGCGATCGGCGCGGACACCCGGATCGGTTCGGGCGCCGTCGACATCGGTGACGAGGTCATCGCCTTCCGCGTGCGCGGCGGCTACGCGACAGAGATCACCGTGCCCGCCGAGAAGGTGTTCGCGAAGCCGTCGACTCTCACGCATCCTGAGGCGGCGAACCTGCTGCTCGTCGGCACGACCGCCGCGGAGATGCTCGCCGTCACCGGTGCGGCGCCGGGGGAGACGATCCTTCTCCATGGCGCTTCCGGCGCTGTCGGGGTGAGTGTGTTGCAGCAGGCGCGACTCCGTGGCGTCCGCGTCATCGGATCGGCGAGCGAGGCCCGCTTCGAGGAGGTGCGACGGTTCGGGGGCATTCCGGTGGAGTACGGCCCGGGGCTCGCCGGTCGCGTGCGCGATCTGGCGGGCGATCCGATCGCCGCGGCGCTGGATGCGGTGGGGACGAACGAGGCTGTCGACGTGTCCCTCGAACTCGTCCGAGACCGTCGGCGGATCGTCACGATCGCCGCTGCCGGTAGAGCCGCGACCGACGGCATCACGTTCATCGCGGGTTCGATGCCCGAAAGCGCCCGCTTCCGCGACGAGGTGCGTGGCGAGCTGATCGCTCTGGCGCAGCACAGTGATCTCGTCGTCCCCGTGGCCCGTACCTTTGCCCTGGGCGAGGCACCCGCGGCGCATCGGCTCCTCGCCACCGGGCACCCCGGCGGCAAGCTCGCACTGGTCCCCGAGCGTTAAGGGCGGATGTCGTTCGGACGAGCTTCCGACGCTTCAAGCGCCTCCGGCTATGCCCGGAAGTAGAGGATGACGCCAGCCGCAGAGATCAACACGGCGACGACGAAGATCCACACAGCGAACGACAGCACGATCGTACGGGCAGACCTGACTGCATGATCGCCCTCATAGATCTCGCCCCCATTCGCCCTCAGCCGCCTCGCGACGACGGCGGTGAGACGGCGTCGTGAAGCCAGGACGCCGAGTCCGAATGCTCCCAGAACGACCGCAGCAACGATTGGCAGGATGAGTTCCCACGGCTCAGCGGGTGTCCCTCGAGGAGTCGGGGCCTCGTTCGCGCTGAACACGACCAGAGCCGCTCCGATGACCACGAATCCCAGGCCGATCAGCCGCGTCGTCCATGGGCGTTGCACCGCATTCACCGCTGCTCCACGATGGGATGCGATGACGTAGTTCCCCGCGACGATGAGGTCGGTCGTCTGCCGGGAGAGCAACGTCACGAGGACTCCGATGAGGACACCGAATCCGCCGATGAGGAACTCGATTCTCATCGCGTCGCGACCAGGGGGTCATGCATGTGGCAATGATCGCATAGTGCCAGTGGCGCTCAGTCGATCTCGCGGAGCGCGGAGGTCACGATCACGACGTCGTCGCCGTACTCGGCATCGACGGCATCCTGCATGCTTCCGTCGTCCCACACGACGCTCAGCCAGACGTACCCGCGATCGGTGCGGAGAGCGAGTGCCTCCTCGCCGAGACGTGCGGAGATGTCGTCGTGGATCCGGGTGAGCTCATCGCTCGGCGTCGCGCCGTCCACCCCGCCCGTCGGATCCTCCGGAGCGATCGGGTCGTACAGCGCGAGCATGATGGGCACGTCGGTGTTGGTGAGTCGCTCGCCGTCGAAGGTCGCATACACGGCATAGGCCCCCCAGGTGGTCTCCCCGCTGGACTCGCTTCCCTCCACGCCCTCCCAGGACCAGTCGTCGAGGGGGACTCCGCTGCACTGCGGAGGGTACGACTCCCTGATCGCGCCCATGCACAGCTGCACGTCGCCGGCCACGTCCAGCACCGTGCCCACCCCGATGACGCGCCCGTCAGGGAGATCGGGGCGGACGTTCTCGAGGCGCTGGTCGGAGGGCACCGTCGTGCTCGTCGGGGCAGCGGAGCTTCCGGGGCCCGACGTGCACGCGCTCAGGAACAGGAGGCCGACGGCTGAGGCCGCGGCGATGGCCAGGCGACGCTGCGATGTGCTCATACCGGGGAGTGTCGTCACCGCCGTGATCGTCTCAGCCTCGTCGAAACCGTCATGGCATCCCTGCTACCATGACCTCATGCCTTTCGGCGGTCTGCTTCTTCTTAGCTGCCGCGACGAGTCCTAAAGCTAGGGCCTTCCTCGTCGCGGCGCTTGTGTTGGCCCGTTCATCTTGACGAAGAGAAGAAGCCCCATCATGCAGAACACTCAGCGCCCGTCCGCGATGCCGATCCACAAGTACCGGCCGTTCCACGAGCAGATCAACGTCCACCTGCCTGACCGCACTTGGCCCGACGCCCGCATCACCGAGGCGCCCCGTTGGTGCGCGGTCGACCTCCGCGACGGCAACCAGGCCCTGATCGACCCGATGTCGCCCGAGCGCAAGCGCGTGATGTTCGAGCTGCTCGTCAGCATGGGGTACAAGGAGATCGAGGTCGGCTTCCCCTCGGCGAGCCAGACGGACTTCGACTTCGTCCGCCAGCTCATCGAAGAGAACCTGATCCCGGACGACGTCACGATCCAGGTGCTGACCCAGGCGCGTGAGCACCTCATCGCCCGCACCTACGAGTCGATCGCCGGCGCGAAGCAGGCCATCGTGCACCTCTACAACTCCACGAGCGTGCTGCAGCGCGAAGTCGTGTTCCGCACCGACAAGCAGGGCATCATCGACATCGCGCTCGAGGGCGCACGCCTGTGTCGTCAGTTCGAGAAGACCATTCCCGACACGAAGGTCTATTACGAGTACTCGCCCGAGAGCTACACCGGCACCGAGCTCGAGTTCGCCGTCGACATCTGCAACCAGGTGATCGAGGTCTTCGAGCCCACCCCCGACCGCAAGGTCATCATCAACCTGCCGGCGACCGTCGAGATGGCCTCGCCCAACGTCTACGCCGACTCGATCGAGTGGATGAGCCGCCACCTCGCGCATCGCGAGAACGTGATCCTGTCGCTGCACCCGCACAATGACCGCGGTACCGCGATCGCTGCCGCTGAGCTCGGCTACATGGCCGGCGCGGACCGCATCGAGGGCTGCCTGTTCGGCAACGGAGAGCGCACGGGCAACGTCGACATCGTCGCGTTGGGCATCAACCTGTTCACCCAGGGCATCGACCCGCAGATCGACTTCAGCGACATCGACCAGGTCAAGCGCACGGTCGAGTACTGCAACCAGCTGCCGGTGCCCGAGCGCAGCCCGTGGGCGGGCGACCTGGTCTTCACCGCGTTCAGCGGATCGCACCAGGACGCGATCAAGAAGGGCTTCGAGGCCATGGCGGTTCGTGCCGAGGCCGAGGGCGTCACGGTCGACGACATCGAGTGGGCGGTGCCGTACCTGCCCATCGATCCGAAGGATCTGGGGCGTTCGTACGAGGCCGTCATCCGCGTCAACTCGCAGTCCGGCAAGGGCGGCGTCGCCTACCTGCTGAAGGCCGACCACGCCATCGACCTGCCCCGCAAGCTGCAGATCGAGTTCTCCGGTGTCGTGCAGGCGAAGACCGATGCCGAGGGCGGCGAGGTCACGAGCGACCAGATCTGGTCGATCTTCAACGACGAGTATCTGCCCGCCGCCGACACCGCGGCCAAGTGGGGACGCTTCGAACTGCTCGCGACGCAGACCCGCAGCGACATGTCCGGCGAGGTCGTGCTCGATGTCGTGCTGCGCGACGACGACCAGCAGGTGTCTGTCACCGGCAACGGCAACGGTCCGGTCGCTGCCTTCGTCGAGGTGCTGCGCGCACAGGGCTTCGACATCACGGTGTACGACTACGTCGAGCACGCTCTCAGCGCCGGCGGTGACGCGCAGGCCGCGGCCTACGTCGAACTGCAGGTCGGTGACCAGCGTCTGTGGGGCGTCGGCATCGACGGCGACATCTCGACGGCGTCGCTCAAGGCGATCGTGTCGGGAGTGAACCGCTCGATCCGCACGCGTCAGCAGGAGCTCGCGGCGGTCTGATCGTCCACGCACAGACGGCGGCCGGAATCCCCTGCGGATCCCGGCCGCCGTCGCCTGCATCTGCGCTGACGGTCGTCCGCGCAGGGCACGTCGGCGCGTGCGGTCTCCTCGTCGTCACGGCGTGAGCCGGGCTCGGGATGCCGCCCGCGTCAGAGGTCGATGCCGGGCTTGACGATCGCGATGGCACCCGTCTCGGCGGCGACCTTGCGACGGTAGATGCGCCGCTGCTCCGGCAGGGAGACGTCGAAGGTCACGGCGAGGACCCGGATGACAGCGGTGACCGCGATGCCGACGACCGCGGCGAGTGTGATCGGCATCCCCAGAGCGACGGCGATCACGATGAACGTGCACCCCGCGCCGGCGGCCACAGCGTAGAGCGAGCCGACGTGCATGATCGCGGTCGGCAGGCCCATCAGCATGTCGCGGAGCACGCTGCCGCCGACGGCGGCGCAGACGCCGATGAAGACGGCCGGCACCTCGGGGATGCCGAATGCGAGGGCCTTGCTCGTCCCGAAAGCGCCGAACATGCCGATCACCACGGCATCGAGCACGACGATCGCCGTGTTCAGGCGGGTGAAGAGGCCGGACAGCAGCATCCCGAGGAGCGCGGCGCCGCCTGCTGTCACCAGATACCACTGGTTCTGGAGCGTCGCGGGCGTCTGTCCGAGCAGGATGTCGCGGATCAGACCTCCGCCCATGCCGATCATGATGCCGATGATGGCGACACCCAGCCAATCGAGCCGACGCTGGCCCTGGAACCCCGATGCGAACATCGCGCCCTGGACCCCGCCGAGGCCGACGCCGAGCAGGTCCGCCCACAGCGGAATGGTGAAGAGCGGTTCGGTCACGCGTCCATTCTCGCGCACGGAGGATAATCGAAGGGTGCCCACCTATCGAGACGAAGCGGTGATCCTGCGCACCCACAAACTCGGTGAGGCGGATCGCATCGTCACGATGCTGTCGCGACGCCACGGCAAGGTCAGGGCGGTGGCCAAGGGCGTGCGCCGGACGTCGTCGAAATTCGGTGCCAGGCTCGAGCCGTTCATGGTGGCCGACGTGCAGCTCTACCAGGGTCGCTCCCTCGATATCGTGCAGCAGGCCGAGTCGCTCGGCTCCTACGGAACGGACATCGCCGCGCACTACGACCGCTTCACCGCGGCGAACGCCATGGTCGAGACCGCCGACCGCCTGAGCGACGCGGAGGCGACTCCCGATCAGTACCTGCTCCTCGTGGGTGGACTGCGGGCGCTGTCGCGCGGTGAGCACGTCGCCCGGAGCATCCTCGATTCGTACCTCCTGCGGGTCATGTCGCTGTCCGGGTGGGCGCCCTCGCTCGACGAGTGCGCACGGTGCGGCACACCAGGGCCGCACTCGCGGTTCGTCGCGCAGCTGGGCGGCGTGGTGTGCCAGAACTGCGCCCCCGCCGGCAGCCCACGCGTCGCCGAGAAGACACTGGGCCTGCTCCGATCGCTCATCGCGGGGGAGTGGGACGTGATCGACGCCGCTCCACACGCCGACACCGCCGCTGCGTCCGGACTCGTCTCCGCCTACGCCCAATGGCACCTGGAGCGCGGCATCCGCTCGCTCGCCCACGTGTCCGACATCACTTCAGGAGGAGAACGATGAGCCCGAAGCCGTACACGCACAAAGACGCCGTGGCCTATCGCCCGCTGGACTGGACGGGCGTGCATCCGCCCGCGTTCCGCGCCGTACCCGCGCACGTCGCGATCGTGATGGACGGGAACGGACGCTGGGCCAACCGCCAGGGACTCACTCGCATCGAAGGACACAAAGCGGGCGAGGAGGTGCTGCTCGACGTAGTCGCCGGCGCGATACAGGCGGGGGTGAAGCACCTCTCGGTCTATGCCTTCTCCACCGAGAACTGGGCGCGCTCTCCGGAAGAGGTCCGCTTCCTCATGGGCTACAACCGCGATGTGCTGCATCGCCGTCGTGACCAGCTCAACGAATGGGGCGTGCGCATCCGCTGGGCCGGCCGCAAGCCCCGGCTGTGGGGGAGCGTCATCAAGGAGCTGCAGTACGCCGAGCAGCTGACCCGCGACAACGACGTGCTCACCCTCACGATGTGCGTGAACTACGGCGGCAGGGTCGAGCTCGTCGATGCGATGCGGGCCATCGCCGAAGACGTCGCCGCCGGGCGCGTGAAGCCCAAGGCGATCAGCGAGAAGATGATCCGTCGGAACCTCTACGTGCCCGACATGCCGGACGTCGATCTGTTCCTGCGCAGCTCGGGGGAGCAGCGCACCTCGAACTTCCTGCTGTGGGAGTCCGCATACGCCGAGATGGTGTTCCTCGACACGCTCTGGCCCGACTTCTCACGTGAGGAACTGTGGCGGGCGATCGGCGTCTACCTCGCCCGGGACCGCCGCTTCGGCGGCGCGATCGACACTCCTGACGCGTCGGCCTGAGACCGCAGCCATCGCTCCGTCTCCCGCGGATGCCGTAGCCGCACGACGGTGAGGTGCGGGAAGCGCTCCTGCATCTCCGGGAACCGCTCGTGCCATTTGTGCAGTGTCGCCCTCTGCCACGCCAGGATGTTCTCCTCGGGATCGCGGTTGAGGAGGTTCCACGGTCCCTTCTCGCGGTTGCCGTTCCAGAGCTCTCGCCGCAGGATGCCTCGGGCCAGGGTGCGCCGCATCAGACGGCCGCGCACCACACGGTAGGGGTAGTCGAGCCAGAGCGCGAGCTGGGCGCGCGGTGCGAGGATCGCGTCGGTGCCCTTGCTCGTGTACTGCCATTCGGTGACCCATCGATCCTCGGCGGCGAAGGCGCGCACGTCGTCGAGGAACTCGGGCCTCGGAGTCCAGTTCGCCCCGTGGAACAGGCCGTCGATCTCGATGTGGCGCAGTCCCCACAGTGCGCCGATGCGACCAGACAACGTGGTCTTCCCCGATCCGGAGACGCCGGCCACCAGCACCCGCTCCGGGGTGAACGGGAGCGGATCGTCGGCGCAGAGCATCCGAGAATCCTACCCACCTTGGCGCGGCGCCGAGGAATAGCTCATAGGCGCATGCGGTTGGATGAAAGTGTGACTGAACCCATCTCCATCGACATCTGGTCCGACATCGCCTGCCCCTGGTGCTACATCGGCAAGCGCAACCTCGAGAAGGGTCTCGAAGCGGTCGCGGCCGATGAGGATGCGCCGCAGGTCAACATCACCTTCCATTCGTTCGAGCTCTCGCCCGACACTCCCGTCGACTTCGACGGTGACGAGGTCGACTTCCTCGCCGGGCACAAGGGCATGCCGCGCGAGCAGGTCGAGCAGATGCTGTCGAACGTGACCGGCGTGGCCGCGAACGCGGGGCTCGAGTACCGCTTCGATCTGCTGCAGCACACCAACACAGTGAAGGCACACGAGCTGCTGCACTTCGCGAAGGCCGAGGGGCGTCAGCACGAGATGGAGGAGCGGCTCATGTCCGCCTACTTCACCGAGGGCAAGCACGTCGGGCGCATCGACGACCTCGTCGACCTCGCGGTCGAGGTCGGCCTCGACGCCGATCGAGCACGTGCGGCGCTCGAGAGCGAAGAGTTCCTTCCGGCCGTTCGCCAGGACCAGGCTCAGGCTCGCGCCTACGGCATCCAGGGCGTGCCGTTCTTCGTCGTCGACGGCCAGTACGGCATCAGCGGCGCCCAGCCGCCCGCCGCATTCGAGAACGTCCTTCGCGACCTCTGGTCGAAGCGCGGAGAGAGCGAGACGGAGACCGCAGCGGTCTAGCGGGTCAGAGCCGCTTCGATCGCGCTGACGATCTCGGGGGCGTCCGGCTTCTGCTTCGGGCGGAAGCGCAGGACGTCCCCGTCCGGCAGCACGAGGAACTTCTCGAAGTTCCACTCCACCCGGCCGGCCTTGCCACCGGCGTCCGGGGTCTCCTTGAGCGCCTTGTAGAGCTCCGCGGCGTTCTTCCCGTTCACCTTGACCTTGTCGTTGACCGGGAACGTGACGCCGTAGGTCGTCGAGCAGAACTCGAGGATGTCGTCCACCGAGCCGGGCTCCTGGCCGAAGAACTGGTTGCACGGGAAGCCGACGACCGTGAACCCGCGGTCGCCGTACAGACGCTGCAGCTCCTCGAGCTGCTCGTACTGGGGCGTGAGGCCGCACTTGGAGGCG
Source organism: Microbacterium sp. Root322 (assembly GCF_001425645.1). NCBI lineage: Bacteria > Bacillati > Actinomycetota > Actinomycetes > Micrococcales > Microbacteriaceae > Microbacterium > Microbacterium sp. Root322. Next base: position 255,105 of record NZ_LMCS01000001.1, read on the forward strand.
ACGTTCACGACCAGCACCACGTCGGCGCCGAGATCGTCGAGGGTCTTCTCCTCGCCCTTCGCGTCGGTGAACGGGATCGTGCGGAGCGCGGAATCGGTCATACTTCACAGCTTAGATCGCAGCATCCCTCGTGGCTCTGCGTCTGGGAGAATGGAGGGGACATGACTCTCGCCACCGCCCCCGCCCGCCCCCTTCGCATCGGTCCGATCGATCTCGACGTGCCGGTCGTCCTCGCCCCCATGGCGGGGATCACCAACACCGCCTTCCGGCGTCTGTGCCGTGAGTACGGCGCCGGGCTCTATGTGAGCGAGATGATCACCTCGCGTGCCCTGGTCGAGCGCAACGAGACCACGATGCGGCTGATCCGCCATCACGAGTCGGAGACGCCGCGGTCGATCCAGCTCTACGGCGTCGACCCGAAGACCATCGCCGAGGCGGTGCGCATCATCGTGGCCGAGGATCACGCTGACCACATCGACCTCAACTTCGGGTGCCCGGTGCCGAAGGTCACCCGCCGCGGCGGGGGAGCGGCGCTGCCCTGGAAATCGAAGCTGTTCGCCGACATCGTCGACCAGGCCGTCAAGGCCGCAGGTGACGTGCCGCTCACGGTGAAGATGCGCAAGGGCATCGACCGCGATCACCTGACGTTCCTCGACGCCGGGCGCGCGGCCGAAGATGCCGGTGCGGCTGCGGTCGCCCTCCACGCCCGCACCGCGAGCGAGTTCTACTCCGGCTTCGCCGACTGGAATGCCATCGGCGAGCTCAAGCAGGCCGTCACGAGCATTCCTGTGCTGGGCAACGGCGACATCTGGTCGGCCGACGACGCGGTGCGCATGATGGCCCAGACCGACTGCGACGGCGTCGTGGTCGGACGCGGCTGCCTCGGACGCCCGTGGCTGTTCGGCGAGCTGGCGACGGCTTTCGGCGGCGAGGGCAAGACCGTCGATGCCACGCTCGGATTCGTCGCGAACGCCTTCCGGCGTCACGCAGAGCTTCTCGTCGAGTTCTTCGAGGATGAGGACCGCGGGTGCCGCGATGTGCGCAAGCACGTGTCCTGGTACTTCAAGGGGTATCCGGTCGGCGGCGACATCCGCACGGGGCTCGCCACCGCGTCCAGCCTCGCGGAGATCGACGACTTCCTCGGGCGCCTCGACCACACCGCGCCGTACCCGGGCGCGGATGCCGAGGGCCAGCGCGGTCGGTCAGGTCACCCCAAGCGCACGGCGCTGCCCGACAAGTGGTTGGAGTCTCGGGAGCTCGCGTCGTCGGCCTCCGAGATGATGCGTGGAGCGGAGATCGAGAACAGTGGTGGTTGATCCCCAGGTCGGCCTGCGTGCCGACGGCTATGACGCGCGCGACGCCGAGCGCTTCTTCGCTGAGACCCACCGTTCCGAGCGCAACGACTTCGCCCGCGACCGCGCGCGGGTGCTGCATTCCGCAGCGCTGCGCCGGCTCGCCGCGAAGACGCAGGTGCTCAGCCCCGCCAGCACAGCCGACTTCGCGCGCAACCGCCTGACGCACTCCCTGGAGGTCGCACAGGTCGGGCGTGAGCTCGCGGTCGCCCTCGGCGTCTCGGCCGATGTCGTCGACACCGCGTGCCTCAGCCACGACCTGGGCCACCCTCCCTTCGGCCACAACGGCGAGCGGGCGCTCAACGAATGGGCCGAGCCCATCGGAGGGTTCGAGGGGAACGCGCAGTCCTTGCGCATCCTCTCCCGACTCGAGGCGAAGGTCCTCGACGACGATGACCGCTCGGTCGGACTGAACCTCACCCGCGCCAGTCTCGACGCCACGTGCAAGTACCCGTGGACGGTCGACAGCCCGGTTCCGGACCCGGGTGGTCGCCTGAAGTTCGGCGTCTACCCCGAAGACGAGGCGGTCTTCCGCTGGATGCGCGAGGGGGCGCCGGGGCGTCTGCGCTGCATCGAGGCCGAGATCATGGACCTCTCCGACGACATCGCCTACTCGGTCCACGACTTCGAGGATGCGATCGTCAACGGCTACGTCGACGTCGCTCAGCTCGCCGATCCGCGCCAGCACGATGCCCTCGTCGGACGCATCCAGCAGTGGGTGGGCTACGACTTCACGCGCGACGAGCTCGCCGATGCTCTGTACCGCCTGGCATCGCAGCCGATGTGGCTGTCGTCGTTCGACCGCTCCCGTCAGGCACTCGCACGACTCAAGAACCTGACGAGCGACCTGATCGGACGTTTCGCCCGTGCCTCGGTCTCCGCCACGAAGGAGGCGTACGGCTCGACCGCCCTGGTGCGCTACAACGCCCACGTCGTCGTGCCACGCGTGATCGAGGTGGAGATCGCGGTCCTCAAGGGCATCATGGGCCAGGCGATCGTCACGATCGAAGCCCGCAAGGGCGTCTACAAGGAGCAGCGACGCGTGCTCAAGCGGCTCGCCGACGCCCTCTGGTCGACCGACGCGCTGTGGTCCGCGGGCTCCGATGTGCTCGAGCCTGCATTCGCGGCCGACTTCGTCGCCGCGCAGAACGACGCCGAGCGCGCCAGGGTCGTGGTGGATCAGATCGCGAGCCTCACCGACCAGAGCGCGATCGATTGGCACAACCGGCTCGTCGGCGAGATCGATCCGGCCGAGGTCGGGATCTGGACTCCGCGTCACCCCCGTCCGGGCGCGCAGGCGCACGCCGAGCGGCTGCCCGTGGTCGAAGGGGCGCACTGATGCCGCGGATCCTGCAGGCCGACGTCGACGAGGTGAAGGCGCGGACGAACATCGCCGACATCATCGGTGAGCGTGTGGCTCTCAGATCGGCCGGGGTCGGATCCCTCAAGGGACTGTGTCCCTTCCACGACGAGAAGAGCCCGAGCTTCCATGTGCGCCAGCAGGTGGGGTACTACCACTGCTTCGGCTGCGGGGAATCCGGCGACGTCTACTCGTTCCTGCGGGAGATGGACCACGTCAGCTTCACCGAGGCCGTGGAGCGTCTCGCCGGGCGCATCGGATACACGCTGCATTACGAAGACGGGGGAGCGGCTCCCGAGACCAGCGGTCGCAGCCGTCTGTACGCTGCCAACACCGCGGCGGCGGAGTTCTTCCGCGCGCAACTGCTCACCCCCGATGCCGAGGCCGGGCGTCGCTTCCTGGGCGAGCGCGGGTTCGATGCGGGTGCTGCCGCGCATTTCGGCGTCGGTTTCGCCCCGCGCGGGTGGGACGGGATGCTCAAGGCCCTCACCGCGCAGGGATTCACGCGCGAGGAACTCAGCAACGCGGGTCTCGTCTCGACAGGACAGCGCGGCGTGTACGACCGCTTCCGCGGGCGGCTGGTGTGGCCGATCCGGGACGTGTCGGGACAGACCATCGGTTTCGGCGCGCGCAAACTGTTCGACGACGACCAGGGGCCGAAGTACCTGAACACCCCCGAGACGCCGATCTACAAGAAGGCGCAGGTGCTCTACGGGCTCGACCTCGCCAAGCGCGACATCGCTCGCGGGGATCCTCGCCGTGTCGTCGTGGTCGAGGGGTACACCGATGTGATGGCCTGCCACCTCGCGGGTCTCACGACCGCGATCGCCACCTGCGGCACGGCGTTCGGCACCGAGCACATCAAGGTGCTGCGCCGGGTGATGGGCGACGACAACGCCTCGGGCGAGGTCGTCTTCACCTTCGACGGAGACGAGGCGGGACAGAAGGCGGCCCTGCGTGCATTCACGGAGGACGACAGGTTCAACGCGCAGACTTTCGTCGCCGTCGCCCCTGACGGCATGGATCCGTGCGACCTGCGACTCCAGCGCGGAGATGCGGCCGTGCGCGGGCTGATGGACGCGAAGCAGCCGATGTTCGAGTTCGCGATCGACCGCAAGCTCGGCGGCTTCGACCTCTCCACCGTCGAGGGGCGGGTCGGCGCGCTGCGTGCGGCCGCGCCCATCGTGGCCGAGATCCGCGACCAGCTTCTTCGCCCGGGATACGAGCGGGTGCTGGCGCGCCGGCTCGGGATGGATCCCACGGAGGTGCGCAGCGAGGTCGAACGCGCGGCACGCGGCGCGTCGACTCCGCAGCAGGTGCGTCGGGAGGCTCCGCTGACGGATGCGGTGACGGGCGCTCCCGTCGTCGCTCCGGTCACTCTGTCGAGCCTGCCGCGCAGTCCCGACGTCGCCGTCGAACGCGACGCGCTGATGGGCGCCCTGCAGTACGGCCATCAGGTCGATCAGGCCCTCCTCAACAGGGCGTTGGAGGCGCCGTTCCGGACCCCCGGTCTCGACGCCGTGCGCGAGGCCGTCGCCGCCGCCCCCGACCGCACCAGGGCCGGGTGGGTGACCGAGGCGGTGAACAGCGTGCGTGAGCCCTATCGTTCGCTCGCGGGCGAGCTGTTGATGACGCCGTTCCCCGCCCGCGACGAAGAGCGAGCCGTCGCCACCGTGGCCGACCTCACCCGTCGACTCGTGCTCCGTCAGCTCGAGCGCGAGAAGCAGGAGCTCCTCGGTGCGGTGCAGCGAGTGCCCGCGGATTCCGACGGAGGCCGCGCGCTGCGGATGCGGTTGCGCGACATCGATGCGGAGCGTCAGCGCTTCGCCGAGTCGTAACCCCGACCGGCATCGCGCAGAGGGCAGGATGGAGTCATGTCCCGCAGGCCCGAATCCACGAACGCGATCGATTGCTCTGATCTGGTGATCGACCGCATCGGCCACGGGATGCCGACGCGTGCCGTCGACGGCGTCACCTTCTCGCTCGCGCCCGGCGGTCTGATCTGCGTCGCTGGGCCCACCGGCTCCGGCAAGTCGACGCTGGTCGCCGCCCTCGCCGGCTCCACCGATCCCTCGGTCAAGGTCGTCGGAGGGAGGGCCCAGGTGTGCGGCGTCGATGTGCGCCGGCCTGGCCGCAAGCACCGGATCCTCACTTATCGCACCGGATTCGTACCGCAGGGTGCGGGCGCCGACCTGCCGCCGCGGCTCACCGTGAACGAGGTGATCGCGGAGCCGATCCTCATCCGCGAGCGTCGGGTGAACACGAAGGCGCTCTCGATCCGTGTGGCGACGCTGTTGGACGAGCTGCACCTGCCCCTCGGCACGGCGGCGAAGTTCCCCTATGAGCTCAGCGCAGGTATGCGTCAGCGTGTGGCGATCGCCCGGTCGTTCGTCTTGGAGCCGAAGGTGCTCATCGCCGACGAGGTGCTCGCGAACCTCGACCTCGAGGTGCGGCCGGTCGTCTTCGATGCGATCACCCGTCGCCGCAAGGAGCAGTCGATGGCCGCTCTCCTGGTGACCAACGACGCCGACTTCATCCGCGAGCTGAATGCCGAGACTTTGATGCTCCGCAGTGGGCACGTGGTCGCCCGTGGCGTGGGCAAGGATCTGCTCTGGGTGCCGAACGCGGAGTCGGATTCACGGCACTGAGTCCGACACGCCCGGCATCCCCGAACGGCGCCTCGGTGTCGTGAACACCTCCCGGAGTTTGCTAAGCTTGTCGAGTTGCCCGCTCAGCGGTGCACATTCCTCGGTAGCTCAATTGGCAGAGCAGCCGGCTGTTAACCGGCAGGTTCTTGGTTCGAGTCCAAGCCGGGGAGCCAACGAGAGAAGCCCCCTCCACGGAGGGGGCTTCTCTCGTTTCCCCGTGAAGTCGAGCAATGGGCTGGACGCAGAAGAGCCCCTTCGATGGAAGGGGCTCTTCTGCACGGTGGCGAGAGAGGATCAGCCGACGCCGTCCATCGCACTCGTCTCGGTGTTGCCGATGCGGGCGATGACATCGGGGCGACGACGCGCCAGGTAGGCGTATCGCGTGAGGGCCAGGGCCACCGTCGCCAGGAACACGTACGGGATCACGTTGTAGGGGAATGCCGGCACCGGCCAGACGTTCGCGAAGAACACGTACCCCATCGTGACGACGGCGACGGTCGCGCACGCCTTCACGAGGCCGTTGCGCATCTTCGCCCGCTGCGTGTAGACGACGCAGGCGATCGCGACGAGGGCGTAGGCCACCATGTAGCCGTAGGTGCCCCAGGTGTTGACCCAGACGAGGATCTCTCCGGTCGCGGCGCCCGAGACCAGCAGCACGATATCGACCGCGACGGCCGCAGCGCCGGCGATGATGAGCACGCGGTGCGGCGTCAGATGCTGCTCGTGCGTGCGTCCGAACCGCTCCGCGACGACGCCCTCCTTGCCCATCACGTAGACGATGCGTCCGATCACGTTGAGCGGGGCGACGACCACGGCGAAGAACGACGCGGAGACGCCGAACGTGAGCACGGCGGCGAACCAGCCCGGCATGCCGATCAGGGCCGACATGCTCTCCAGAGGACTGGACGAGGTGGCCAGATCGTCTCCGAGCACGGTGATCTGCGTGTACGCGGCGAAGACGTACAGCACACCCACACCGAGCGCGCTCCACATGATCGCGCGGGGGATGGCCTTGTACGGCTCCTTGGCCTCACGACCGAGCGCGTCGGCCGAGGAGAAGCCCACGAAGCCGAGGATGCCGAGCACCATGCCGGAGGCGACGCCCTGGAACGACGAACCGGTGGCGAGCACCTGCGCGGGGTCCCACGCGGCCGGGCCGGCCCAGACCAGAGCGGCGATCAGCAGCACGAGGATGATCCCGACCGAGACGAGCTCGAGGACGAGCGAGACGCGGGCGGACAGGCGGATGCCGCGGATGGTGAACAGCGTCGCCAGGCCGCCGAGCACGATGGCGAGACCGATGTCCCAGCCGAGTCCCTGTGCCGGGAGGCCGAGCATGCTCAGGAACTGCGCCATGTAGCTGACGGATCCGCTGAGCGAGGCCGCGGCGATGCCGAAGCAGCCGATCAGCAGCGTGACGCCGGCGAGGAACGCGCCGAACGGGCCGAGTCCCTTCGAGACGTAGGTGTAGAGGGACCCGGCCGAGGCGTGCTTGCGGGCGAACACCACCACGCAGTAGCCCACGCACAGGATGACGATGGTGGCGAGAGCGAAGGCGTAGATGGTGCCGTTACCCGCACCGAGGAAGATCGCCGCTGCGGTGAAGGCGATGACGGCGCTGGGGGCGATGTTGGCGATGGCCTGGGCGGCGAGTTCGGGTCCGCTCATGACGCCGGTGCGAAGACCGGCATCCTTGGGTGCGCCAGGCGGGGCGACGACGGTGTCTGACATGGTTCTCCTGGATTCGGGTTTCAGGGGTGGGGGTGGGGTCCGCCGAGGGCGGTCAGGGGATGAGGAGCGTGCGAAGCGCGGATCCGGCCTCGAGGTCGTCGAGCGCGGCGGCGGCTTCGGACAGCGGGCGCCGCCCCGAGATCAGGGGATCGATCTTGAGCTGGCCGTCCATGTATCGGTCGACGAGAGCGGGAACGTCGATCGAGGGGCGCACGGAGCCGTAGTTCGAGCCGAGGATGCGCTGATCGGCCTCGGCCAGGACGAGGGGCTCGAACGATGCGCGGGCGCCCGTGGGAGGAAGCCCGACGATGACGGCGGCGCCGCCGAGACCGAGCATCTGGATCGACTGCTCGGTCGTGGACGTGCGACCGATCGCGTCGAACGCGTAGTCGACGCCGTCGGGGATGAGCTCGCGCAGCTGGGCGACGGCGTCACCCTGCGACGCGTCGATACGGTCGGTCGCACCGAACTGCAGCGCCATCTGGGTCTTCTCGGGACGCACATCGATCGCGACGATGCGCTCGGCGCCGGCGAGTCGTGCGCCCTGGACGACGTTGAGTCCGACGCCGCCGCAACCGATGACGACGACGGTGGAGCCGGGCTCGACGGCGGCTGTGTTGAGCACCGCGCCGACGCCGGTGGCTACGGCGCAGCCGACGACGGCGACGACGTCGAGCGGGGCGTCGTCTCGGACCTTGACCGCACCGGATGCGGGAACCACGACCTCCTCCGCGAACGAGGAGACGCCGAGGTAGTGGTGCAGCGGTTCACCGTCGCGGCTGAGGCGGGACGTGCCGTCGAACAGCACTCCGAGGGGAGCGACGACCGTGGCGACTTTCTGGCACCGGGCCTCGTGACCGGCTCGGCAGTAGCGGCACTCACCGCACGGCGGTACCCAGCTCAGGACGACGTGATCGCCGACAGCGAGGGTCGTGACTCCTTCGCCGAGTTCGGTGACCACGCCGGAACCTTCGTGGCCCATGACCAGGGGAGCGGCGGCATCCCACTCGCCGCGCTTGACGTGCAGATCGGAGTGGCACACGCCGGCAGCGGCGATGCGCACGCGCACCTCACCCGCGCGCGGGGGTGCGAGGTCGACGTCGACGAACTCGATCGGTGACTGGGGATCGCGGAAGACTACAGCTTTCATGACATCCTTCGGGTGGAGAGGGGATGCCGACGATGCTAGGAGAGTGCTGACCGTCGGGCATCCGACAAATATGTGGATGGGGTGCCACCCGTTCACACTTTGTATGATCAAGGTGTGGCTCGTGATGTCGCCTCCGTGGCGCGATACCTCCAAGGCGAGCTGCTGCATGGCGGGGTGTCGAGTGCCCGGCATGTGAACTCGGTCGTCGCTCTCGAGTCCTTCGGCGCTCCGACCGACCGCCTGTTCGCCACTCTCGTCGTCGTCGACGCCGCGCAGTGGGACGAACTCGCCGACGATGCGGACCGGCTCACCCTCTTCCGGGACGTGGTCGTGGTCACCGGCGCGGACACGCCAGCGGTCCGGCGCATGCTCGAGGAGGGCGGCGTTACCGCTATCGTCCGAGCGGGCACGTCGCACGAGCTGCTGATGCCGACGCTGACGACCCTGCTCGCCGTCGACCAGGCGGCCGAGGCGAGAGCGATCACCTCGGCGATGCGGGTGCTCACCCTCGCCGCTCGACGCAGCGGGATCACCGGCGTCATCGCCGAACTCGCGCACCGGATCGACGGATGGGCGGTGCTCCTCGACCGCCACGGAGAGGTGATCACGACCGCAGGCGCGGGGAGCCTGCACATCGACGATGCGATCGCGGTCGCTGTCGGCCGCCCCGTGCGGGTGCGCCACCGCGCGCTTCAGGTGCATCCTGTCGGTCCGGGGCAGGACATCACCGCGCAGCTGGTCACCGCGCCGCGCAACGACAGCTCCGGTCGAGGGAGGGAACTCAGCTCTCAGGCCGCAGCGTTGCTCGATCTCCTGATGCGCACCCGGGACAGCAGCCACCTCGAACGCCTGGGCCGATCCATGATGCTGGAGACCGTGCTGGAGGGAGGGGAGGAGGCGACACGGCTTCTCCGACGCTGGGGCGTGCACGAGCGGAGCCTCGTGGGGTTCGCCCTGGCCTCACGCACGAGCGGAGTGGACGTCGAGCACCTGCTCGCGCTGTGGCTCGACGAACTCGGGGCCGAGCATGTCTTCGCCGCGCAACGAGGACTCATCCGCGGCGTCGTGCGCGAGGATCATGCGCAGGAGATCGCGCATCGGGCGCAGGCCTTCGCCTCGACGCTCTATCTCGGACTCGGGCGCCCGGCCACGACGGATGCGCTCGCCCGCAGTGTCGACGAGGCCCGACAGGCCTGCGAGACGGCTCGTGCGGGTGGGGAGCGCGTCGTCCGCTACGCATCGATCCCGACGGTGTCGTTCGTGCTCGGACAGTTGGATGCGGACCAGACGCAGCGGATCGGTCGGCTTCTGGATCCATTGCGCGGCGTCGAGCAGCAACCCGAGCTCATCGAGACCCTGCGCGTCTTCCTCTCCACGAACAGCGCCTGGGGTGAGAGCGCCACGCGGTTGCGGATCCACCGGCAGACGTTGGCCGCGCGGATCAGACGGATCGAGGACCTGATCGGGTTGTCGCTGTCGGACCCCGACGATCGCGTCGCCGCCTGGCTCGCGCTGCGTGCGTCGGACGGCTGAACCCCTCGGAACGACGAAGAGGGCCCCGCCGGATGGCGAGGCCCTCTTCGTCGACGGTGGATCAGCGCGCGGCGCCGGCCAGCGAACCCGTGGTCTGCCCAGCCGGGTCGAAGACGATGCACTGGATCACGCGATCGTTGTTCCGCTCCCACGAGTCCTTGGTGGGAACGAGCGTGGTGACATCGAATGCGGAGTCCTGGTAGGCCACGCCCACGAACGTCGTGTACGCGTCTCCGATGCACTCCTGCGTCGCCGCGTCGATGTCGGTGTCGGAGAACTCGCCATCCGGCATCGTGATCTCGTAGTACACCTCCTGGTCGTGCGGGTCGGTGCAGGGGAGGATGTTGGCTTCGGTCATCGTGCCGGAACCGGTGTCGAGCATGCAGTCGCCCAGCTTCACCGAGAAGACGCCGACGTTCGAGCTCTCCGTGACCTGGCCGCTCTCCTCGTCGCGGTTGGCGTCGCCGGAACCGCCGCCGAGAATGCCGTTGAGAGCGCTGCACCCGCTGAGGGCGACCGAGAGCGCCACTGCCGATCCTGCGAGCATCAGGGCGCGTCGAGTGCGCATCTTCATCATGATCTGTTTCCCCTCCGAAGCGTGATGCGGAGGCATGCGAAAAGCCCCCGCCGCGAACACGCTAACCCCCGGCGAGTCTGTGACGCAACTCGAAGGATGCTGTGGTTCGGCTGGGAGCGCTCAGCCTTCGAGGTCGTCGACGCCGGGCATCCAACTCGCGCCGGGGCGTCCCCACCCGCGCTTTCGGGCGATCTTCTGCGCGGTCTTCCAGTCGCTGTCCGACAGGCGATCGACGTACAGGATGCCGTCGAGGTGATCGAACTCGTGCTGCATGATGCGGGCACGCCACCCGTCGACATCGATCGAGACCGGCTGCCCTTCCAGGTCGGTGGCCGTGACGTGGACGCGCTCCGACCGGCGCAGCGGGAACCGCTCGCCGGGGAACGAGAGGCAACCCTCGGATTCGAGATCCGGGTCGGGTTCACCCGGTTCGAGCGGCACCATCCAGAGTGTGGGATTGATGAGAACGCCGCGCCAGGGGTGGTCGTCGTCATCGACATAGGCGTACGTGTAGATGCGCAGGGGCACTCCGACCTGCGGAGCGGCGAGACCGACCCCTGGGGCGGTGTCCATCGTCTCGAACATGTCGGCGACGAGGGCGCGGACGTCGTCGGTGATCTCGTCGACGGGGGAAGCGGGGGAGTGCAGGACGGGGTCGCCCATGATGCGAATCGGAAGTACAGCCACGTCACAACCCTAGTCGGCGGCACTCGCCAGGTAGGGTCGTACTGTGAATGCTGGGGTGTGGATGAACGCGGTCGAGGACGTCGGCGATCAGCTCGTCGGCGCGTTCCAGAACCCGGGGCTGCTGCTCGGCATCCCGCTCGCTCTCGCAGGCGCCGTCTTCATGTCCCTCGGCGCCCAGTACCAGCACCGCGGCGTCGAGAAGGTCGAACGCCTCAGCGGTGCCAACGGCGCCTCGGGCCTGAGTCTCGATCAGCTCAAGCGCCTCCTGACCCGTCCGTCATGGCTCATCGGCACGCTGATGCTCGGACTCGCCGTGGTCTGTCAGCTCGCCGCCCTCGTGCAGGCGCCGCTGATCGTCGTCCAGCCGCTCGGGGCGATCGCCCTCGTGATCACGACGCTGCTGAACGCGCGGATCTCCGGCCACTCGCCGACGCGGCAGTCGCTGACCGCCATCGTGTGCTGCGTGGGTGGCATCTTCCTCTTCGTGTTCTTCGCGGCGATCTACGCGACCGAGCAGGAGGTCACCGACCGTGAGCTCTTCACGATCCTGGCGCTCCTGCTCGTAGTCATCATCGTCCTCGGCGCCTGCTGGCTGATCCTGCGCCGCCGGATGCGCGCCCTGTTCTACGTGATCGGCGCGGGAATCCTCTACGGGTTCGTCGCCACCTTGGCCAAGGTCGTCATCAAGCGCATCGAGGCCGGTCAGTTCGAATGGATCACCGGGATCTGCGTGCTCGCCCTCGTCTCGGCGGCCGCTGTCGGCGCATACTTCGTGCAGACCGCGTACAGCTCGGGTCCGCCCGACCTCGTGATCGCCGGGCTCACGGTCGTCGACCCTCTCGTCGCCGTGCTCATCGGAATGGTCGTGCTGGGCGAAGCCTCTGCGGCTCCGTGGTGGGTGCTCGTGATCTTCGCCGTCGCCGGAGGGATCGCCGTCTGGGGCGTGGTCGGGCTCGCCCGCTATCACCCTCAGGTGCTCAGCGACAGCCAGGATCTGGGAATCCAGCGAGGCAGCACACCAGGCGGATCCTCGCAGGGCGGCCCTGGAGAGGCTTCCTCGTCGCAGCCCGCCGCGACGAGTGCTCCGGAGCACTCGGACGGCTCGGGACGTCCGCAGACGCCGCCGTGGCACGACGGTTCGTCAGAGCGACCCTAGCGACAGCGAACTGAGCGGCCGCGCGTGGCGGCACCGACTCAGTAGGCCTGATCGATCAGGTCGGCCGAGACCTCGGAGGCCGCGGCTTCGTCCACGAAGAACACCGTGCGCTTGCGCCCCTTGGCGCCGGCGGCGGGTACGCTCGAGTAGCTCGCCCCCGCGAGAGCGAGGCCGAGAGCCGAAGCCTTGTCGGCACCCGTCATCACGAGCCAGACCCGCTTCGACGAGTTGATTACCGGGCGGGTCAGCGTGACACGCTCGGGCGGCGGCTTCGGCGAGTTGCGGACGGCGAGGACTGCGGCATCCGTCACCGTGACCTCCTCCCGATCCGGGAAGAGGGAGGCGATGTGCCCGTCGGGGCCGACCCCGAGGAAGCACACGGCGAAAGAGGGCCACGGATGCTCGTCGGTACCGAACCGCGCCAGGTCCGCCGCGTACGCCGCCGCGGACTCGTCGAGGGTCAAGCCGGTGTCAGGGCCGGCGACCTCGTGCACGTTCTCCTGGGGCACAGGGATGTGGTCGAGGAGAGCCTGTCGGGACTGCAGCGAGTTGCGATCGACGTCGTCGCGCGGCACGAATCTCTCGTCACCCCACCAGAAGTGCACGAGCGACCAGTCGATCTCCGCCGCTCGCGGGTGCTCGGACGCCGCACGCAGCACCGCACCGCCCATCGAACCGCCCGTGAGGGCGATGTGCGCGATCCGACCATTGCGCGTGCGCGCGCGCACCCGTGTCAGGAACCGGTCGGCCACTCGGGTGGCGAGGGCTGCGGGCGTGGCTTCCACCACGACCCGCTTCTCTGCGGACGATGTCGTCATCGACGTCACTCTCCTGTCTCGGGCGGACCCAGCTTCTCCCAGCCCTCGGTGATGACTCGACCGTACAGGACGTCCGGGTCGAGTCGACGCAGCTCCTCTGCGAGGCACTCGCGCAGAGTGCGTCGCGGCAGGTGCAAGTCGTGGTTCGGCTGTCCCGGCTGCGTGAGCACGGCGACGCCGGGAGTCGGGCGCTCCAGAAGGATGTCGCCGGACTCGCGTGTGAGGCGCACCGACTTGATGCCCTCCGCCCAGTGCTCGGGGTCTTCATAGGACCAGCGCACCGGAACATCGAGCGCCATCTGCAGCCAGGCGGCCAGCAGCGCGGTCGACGGGGAGGCCGCGGCTCCGCGCACCTCGACGCCGGTGATCTGCTCGTACGGCGGCTGGTCGAGCACAGCGGCGAGCTGCTCGCGCCAGTGGGTCAGACGCGTCCACGACAGATCGGTGTCGCCGGGGGCGTGGGTCTCGCCCAGGAGCGCGAGCCGGTCGCGGACGTCGTTCGCGGTGGCGGCATCGGTGATGCGTCGCTGCGCGATCTTGCCGAGCGGTGACTGCGCAGGCGCCACGGGGGCCGCCTCCGGCCACCAGGCGACCACGGGAGCATCGGGCAGCAGGAGGCCGGTGATCAGGCTCTCCTCGTTGCTGGCGGCGTCTCCGAAGGCGCGAAGGACCACGACTTCGCTGGCGCCGGCATCTCCACCGACGCGGATCTGCGCGTCCAGGCGTGACTCGCCCTCACCTGTGGTGATGACGATGACCCGCATCGGGTGCTCTCGTGAGGCGTCGTTCGCGGCGTCGATAGCCGCTTCTGCGACGCCGTTGCGCGCAGCGATCACGAGCGTGAGCACGCGGCCGAGGGCGACGGCTCCACCCTCTTCGCGGACCTTGACCAGCTGCTTCGCGACCTGGCTGACGGTGGTGTCGGGAAGGTCGATGATCACGGGCGTCTCCAGACTCGTCCATCGCGGGCCAGCAGGTCGTCAGCGGATGACGGTCCCCATGAGCCGGGCGCGTACTGCTCGACCGGGCCGCCTTCGGCTGCCCAGTACTTCTCCACGGGGTCGAGGATCTTCCAGGAGAGCTCGACCTCCTCGTGCCGCGGGAACAGCGGCGGATCGCCCAGGAGGACATCGAGGAGCAGACGCTCGTAGGCCTCGGGGCTCGCCTCGGTGAAGGCGTGACCGTATCCGAAGTCCATCGTCACGTCGCGCACGTTCGTGCCGCTGCCGGGAACCTTCGACCCGAAGCGGATCGTGACGCCCTCATCCGGCTGGACGCGGATGACGAGGGCGTTCTGCCCGAGCTCCGACGCGTTTCCGCGCCCGAAGAGGTGCTGAGGCGCACGCTTGAAGACGACGGCGATCTCGGTCACCCGGCGTCCGAGACGCTTGCCCGTGCGCAGGTAGAACGGCACGTCCGCCCATCGGCGCGTGTCGATCTCGAGCTTGATCGCGGCGTACGTCTCCGTGGTCGACTCGGGGTTCATCCCCTCTTCTTCCAGGAAGCCGGTGACCTTCTCGCCACCCTGCCACCCGCCCGCGTACTGACCGCGAGCGGTCGCGAGGGAGAGATCGTCCGGCACGTGCACCGCCGCGAGCACCTTCTCCTTCTCGGCGCGCAAGTGCTCAGCCGAGAGGCTGATCGGCTCTTCCATCGCGGTGAGAGCCAACAGCTGCAGCAGGTGGTTCTGGATCACGTCACGGGCCGCACCGATGCCGTCGTAGTAACCCGCGCGTCCGCCGACGCCGATGTCCTCGGCCATCGTGATCTGCACGTGGTCGACGTAGTTGCGGTTCCAGATCGGCTCGTACAGCTCGTTCGCGAAGCGCAGCGCCAGGATGTTCTGGACCGTCTCCTTGCCGAGGTAGTGGTCGATGCGGAAGATCGAGTCGGCCGGGAAGGCCACCTCGAGCGCGGCATTGAGCGCCCGCGCCGACTCGAGGTCATGGCCGAAGGGCTTCTCGATCACGACGCGACGCCAGCGCTCGTCGTCGTCACTGTTCTCGCCGACGAGACCGGACTCCTTGAGCTGCTTCGCCACCAGCGGGAAGTCCTTCGGCGGGATCGACAGGTAGAACGCGTGGTTGCCCATCGTCCCCCGTTCGACGTCGAGCTTCTCGATGGTCTCGCGGAGCTTGCGGAAGGAGTCCGGATTGTCGAACTCGCCCGAGACGAAGCGGATGCCCTGCAGCAGCTGGGTCCAGGTCTCCTCGCGGAACGGTGTGCGCGCGTGCTCCTTGACGGCGTCGTAGACGACCTGCGCGAAGTCCTGGTCCTCCCAGTCCCGGCGGGCGAATCCGACCAGGGCGAACCCGGGCGGGAGCAGTCCGCGGTTGGCGAGGTCGTAGACCGCGGGCATCAGCTTCTTGCGTGAGAGGTCTCCGGTGACGCCGAAGATCACGAGGGCACTGGGCCCGGCGATCCTGTTGAGACGGCGGTCATCGGGGTCACGCAGCGGGTTGTGCCCGCGCGAGATGGGAACAGACATCGGTGGGGGATTCTCCTGCTGTTACTTCTGTGCGGCTTCGAAGAGGGCGAGCACGTCGTCGGAGGACTCGGTGATCGTCAGCGTCACGACGGGGCGGCCGTGCTCGGCGAGTACGGCGGCGTCACCGGCGGCCTGCGCCTGGATGAGCTGTCCGAAGGTGAACGGACGGTCCGGGATCTCGAGGTCGACCTCGGTGCGCTCGAGGATCTGCAGGAACACGCCCTGCGCGGGCCCGCCCTTGTGGTACTGGCCGGTCGAGTGCAGGAACCGCGGTCCCCATCCGAAGGTCGTGGGTCGTCCGGAGTCCGCCGCGACGAGTTCGCGCAGCCCCTGGAGCTGCGGCACCTCGAGACGGTTGACGTAGGCCTGGATCGACACGTATCCGTCTGCCGGGAGCTGGGCCCAGAGCGCATCGAGCACGCCCTCGACGCTGCCGGAGGCGGCGAGAGCCGGGTCGGACACCCGCACCTCGACGCCGTTCTCGATGAACGCGGGAGCCGTCGGCTCCGGGCGTGCGTCGAGGAGCCCGCGCGCGGCGATCTTGGCCGATTCGACATCGGGCTGATCGAACGGGTTGATGTGGAGCAGGTGACCGGCGATCGCCGTCGCGTACTCCCACACGATGAGCTGAGCGCCCAGCGTCCCGCTGACGAGGATCTCGCCCTCGTGACGCTCGTGCAGGTGGAACTCGTTGGCGTCGTCGACCAGCCGCACGATCTGCAGGTCCGCGGGCACGGGGTCGAGCTCGGGGGAGACCGGGAGCAGGACCACCGGGAGGATTCCGGTGCCCTCCTTGCCGGTGGACTCGGCGATCAGCTGCTCGATCCAGTCCGGGAGGCCCTTGATGTGCGTGCCGTCGGTGATGAGGCCGAGCTTGTCGCGGCGGGGTGCCGTCGCCGCGATCGCCGCGCCCAGACGAAGGGCGGGGTTGTCTGCCGAGTCGACGGCGACCTCCAGAAGCGAGGCCTCGGCCTCGTTCAGCAGCTCGTCGATGTCGACACCGGCGAGCCCCGACGGCACGAGGCCGAAGGCGGTGAGCGCCGAGTAGCGTCCGCCGACGTTGGGGTCCGCGTTGAAGACGCGGTATCCCGCCTCGCGGGCCGAGACATCGAGCGGAGAGCCGGGATCGGTGACGACGACGATGCGCTCGACGGGGTCGATGCCCAGGTCGCGGAACGCCGCTTCGAAGGTGCGACGCTGCGAGTCGGTCTCGACCGTGGAGCCGGACTTCGAAGAGACCACCAGCGCCGTGTCGGCGAGGCCCTCGTCGAGAGCGGCGAGCACCTGGCCCGGAGCCGTCGAGTCGAGGATGGTCAGCGGCACTCCGGCGGTCTGTGCGATGACCTCGGGGGCGAGCGAGGATCCGCCCATGCCCGCGAGCACGACGCGCGTGACGCCCTTGGCGTTGAGGTCGGCGCGCAGCGCGACGATCTCGGCGACCAGCGGACGCGAGATCGACACGGCTTCCACCCATCCGAGCCGGACGGATGCCTCAGCCTCGGCGGCCGGCCCCCAGAGCGTCGCGTCCCCGCCGGTGATGCGAGAGGCGACCAGATCGTGGACGAGGCTGGGCACCGTCTCATCGATCGCGGCGCGTGCTGCACCGGACGTGTGGATCGAGAACGTCATCGCTGCGACTCCAGACCCTCGGCGACCTGCGTCAGCAGGTCGTGCCAGGAGTCGATGAACTTCGCGACGCCCTCGTCCTCCAGCACCTGGGTGACATCGGCGAAGTCGATCCCGACCTCGGCGAGGCCGGCGAACACGGCGCGTGCCTCTTCGTAACCGCCCGTGATCGTGTCGCCCGTGACGACGCCGTGGTCGAACGTCGCCTCGAGCGTCTTCTCGGGCATCGTGTTGACCACGCCCTGGGCGACGAGCTCGGTGACGTACAGGGTGTCGGGAAGGGCCGGGTCCTTGACACCGGTCGACGCCCACAGCGGACGCTGCAGGTTCGCACCGGAGTCGAGCAGCGCCGTGGCGCGGTCACCGGCGAAGGTCTTCTCGAACAGCTCGTAGGCGAGGCGTGCGTTGGCCAGACCGGCCTTGCTCTTGAGCGCTTCGGCGGCATCCGTGCCGATCGCGGTGAGGCGCTTGTCGGTCTCGGTGTCGACACGCGACACGAAGAACGAGGCGACGGAGTGGATGGTCGACAGGTCGATGCCTGCGGCCTTCGCCGTCTCGAGACCGGTGAGGTAGGCCTCGATGACCTCGGCGTAGCGTTCCAGGCTGAAGATCAGCGTGACGTTGACGCTGATCCCCGCCCCGATCGCCTCGGCGATGGCCGGAAGGCCGGCCTTGGTCGCGGGGATCTTGACGAGCAGGTTCGGGCGGTCGACCTTGGCCCACAGCTCCTTGGCCTGCGCGACCGTGCCCGCGGTGTCGTGCGCGAGGTCGGGGGAGACCTCGATCGAGACGCGGCCGTCGACGTGGTTCGAGGCTTCCCAGACGGGACGGAACACGTCGAGGGCTGCCGCGACGTCCTGCGTGGTCGCGGCGAAGACCGCTTCCTCCGCCGTCGCGCCCGAGGCGGCGAGCTCGGTGACCTGTGCGTCGTACGACGTGTCGTTCTTGTCGGTGATCGCATTCGCGAAGATCGTCGGGTTGGTCGTGACACCCACGACGTTGCGCGACGAGATCAGATCGGCCAGGTTGCCCGAGGCGATGCGCGTGCGGGAGAGGTCGTCGAGCCAGATGCTGACGCCGGCGGCGGCGAGCTGTGCGGTGGGGGTGCTCATGCGTTCTCCTTGGTGCTGTTGGCCGCGATGGTCTCGCGGGCGGCCGCGATGACGGCCTCGGTGGTGATGCCGAACTTCTCGAAGAGGGTCTTGTAGTCGGCGGAGGCGCCGAAGTGGTCGATGCCGACCGAGCGGCCGCGGTCGCCCACGATGCCGCGCCAGCTGAGCACCGAGCCCGCCTCGACGGAGACGCGGGCGGTGACGGAGGCCGGCAGCACGCTCTCGCGGTACTCCGCGTCCTGCTCGTCGAACCACTCCAGCGACGGGGCGGAGACGACGCGCACGTTCACGCCTTCGGCAGCCAGTGCCTCACGGGCGTTGACCGCCAGCTGCACCTCGGAGCCCGTGGCCACGATGATGACGTCCGGCGTGCCGTTCGGTGCTTCGGCGAGCACGTAGGCACCCTTGGCCGCGTTGTCCGCCGAGGCGAACGTGTCGCCCGATGCCGCGCCCTCGCCACGCGCGAACACCGGGATGTTCTGGCGCGTCAGCGCGATGCCTGCCGGTCCTTCGTGGCGACGGAGGATCTCCAGCCATGTGGCGGCCGTCTCGTTCGCGTCCGCAGGTCGCACGACCGTGAAGTTCGGGATCGCACGGAGCGTTGCCAGCTGTTCGATCGGCTGGTGGGTGGGGCCGTCCTCACCGAGGGCCACCGAGTCGTGCGTCCAGACGAAGATGCTCGGCACGTTCATGAGCGCGGCGAGACGGACGGGCGGGCGCATGTAATCGCTGAAGATGAGGAAGGTGCCGCCGAACGCGCGGGTGGGTCCGTGCAGCACGATGCCGTTGATGATCGCGCCCATGGCGTGCTCGCGGATGCCGAAGTGCAGCACCCGGCCGTAGGGGTTGCCCGACCACTCGTGGGTCGACCACTCCGCGGGGATGAACGAGGGCGCGCCCTTGATCGTCGTGAGGTTCGACTCTGCGAGGTCGGCCGAACCGCCCCACAGCTCGGGGAGCTCAGCGGCGAGGGCGTTGATGACCTGGCCGGATGCCGCGCGGGTCGAGACTTCCTTGCCCGCCTCGAACACGGGCAGCGCGCTCGTGATGTCGTCGGGGAGCTGGTGTGCTTCGAGGCGGTCGAGCAGTGCCTTCTTCTCGGGGTTCGCCGCGGCCCAGGCGTCGAACGACTCCTGCCATGCGGCACGGGCCTCGGCGGCGCGGGCCGCGAGTCCGCGGGTGTGCGCGATCACGTCGTCGGCGACGACGAAGCTCTGCTCGGGGTCGAACCCGAGGACCTTCTTCGTGGCGGCCAGCTCTTCGGCGCCGAGAGCGGAGCCGTGGATCTTGCCGGAGTTCTGCTTGCCGGGCGACGGCCAGCCGATGATCGTCTTGAGGATGATGAGCGAGGGCTTGGCGGTCTCGCCCTTGGCAGCCTCGATGGCGGCGTGCAACTCGGCGACGTCTTCGACGTACTCGCCGGTCTTCTTCCAGTCGACGACCTGCACCTGCCAGCCGTAGGACTCGTAGCGCTTCGCGACATCCTCGGTGAAGGCGACGTTCGTGTCGTCCTCGATGGAGATCTGGTTCGAGTCGTAGATCGCGATCAGGTTGCCGAGCTGCTGGTGGCCTGCGAGCGAGGAGGCCTCGCTGGTCACGCCCTCCTGCAGGTCGCCGTCTCCGGCGATCACGTATACGAAGTGGTCGAACGGGCTGGTTCCCGCCGCGGCCTCGGGGTCGAAGAGACCGCGCTCGTAGCGGGCGGCGTAGGCGAAGCCCACGGCCGAGGCGAGGCCCTGTCCGAGCGGACCGGTGGTGATCTCGACGCCCTTGGTGTGGCCGTACTCCGGGTGGCCCGGTGTCAGCGAGCCCCAGGTGCGCAGTGCCTTCAGATCGTCGAGCTCAAGCCCGAAGCCGCCGAGGTAGAGCTCGACGTACTGGGTGAGGGAGGAGTGGCCGGCAGAGAGGATGAAGCGGTCGCGACCGAGCCAGTCCACATCGTTCGGGTCGTGGCGCAGCACGCGCTGGTACAGGAGATATGCCGCCGGAGCGAGGCTCATGGCTGTGCCGGGGTGACCGTTACCGACCTTCTCCACGGCATCGGCCGCCAGGATTCGTGCGGTGTCCACCGCGCGCCGATCGATCTCATCCCACTGCAATTCCGACACGTTCATGCCCTTTCCGACAGTTTCGAGGGCGCCCGTATTCCCTGGCGCATCCGCATCATCACGGAGAGGTGTGCACATCGCCGGGCGCGCGAGTGGTTTCAGCATAGCGGTGAGGTGACTTGCGCTACGCGGGCCCGCGAGCCGGAACACGTCATCCAGTGTCATACACTGGAGAGGTTGTCCGGTCACACGTGCGGAGGAGGCGATCGAGATCTCGACGATGTCTGATCAGACCGTGAGGAAGTCGTCCATCGGTCGCACGGTGAAGGCCTACATCACGCTCACCAAGCCGCGTGTCCTCGAGCTCCTGCTCGTGTCGACCGTGCCGGTGATGTTCCTGGCGCAGGGGGGACTGCCGAACCTGTGGCTCGTGTTGGCGACCGTCATCGGCGGTTCGTTGAGCGCCGGTTCCGCCGCATCCTTCAACATGTACCTCGATCGCGACATCGATGCGCACATGCACCGCACCGAGAACCGTCCGCTGGTCACAGGCGAGGTCAGCCCTCGCGGTGCCCTGGTCTTCTCGTGGACGCTCGCCATCGCCTCGACCGTCTGGCTGCTCGCCACGACCAACTGGCTCACGGCGGCCCTCTCGGCCACGGCGATCTTCTTCTACGTCGTGATCTACACGATCATCCTGAAGCGCCGCACCGAGCAGAACATCGTGTGGGGCGGCATCGCGGGCTGCTTCCCGGTGCTGATCGGCTGGTCCGCGGTCACCGGTTCGCTCGACTGGCCGGCATTCATCCTCTTCCTCCTCGTCTTCCTCTGGACGCCGCCGCACTACTGGCCGCTGTCGATGAAGTACAAGGACGACTACGAGGACGTCGACGTCCCCATGCTCGGCGTCACGCGCAATGCCTCGCAGGTCGGCCTCCAGGTGATCCTCTACGCGTGGGCGACCGTCGCCTGCTCGCTCCTGCTGGTACCGATCGCGAACATGGGCCTCGTGTACACGATCTCCGCTGCGGTCTTCGGCGGATGGTTCATCTACGAGTCGCACCGCCTCTACAACCGTGCGGTCCACGGCACCGAGCCGCGTCCGATGCGCGTGTTCCACGCCTCGATCACCTACCTGACGCTGATCTTCGTCGCGGTCGCGGTCGATCCGCTGCTCCCGTTCTGACACTGATTCCGAACGACGAAGCGGCGCCGAGGAATTCCTCGGCGCCGCTTCGTCGTTTCCTGCCCGGTGGTCGATCAGCGGGTGATCGAGGGTGAGCTGTCCGGGTTCGCGTCGGTGGCCGGGGCGTCGTCTCTGGTGACCTCGTCTTCGTGAACGACATCTCCGCTCGCGGGGGTCGTGTCCGCAGACGGGGTCGTGGCGACGGGAGCGGGCGTCTCCTCAGCCTCGACGGTCCAGTCGATGGCCTCGACGACCGCCGGTGCCGGTGCAGGGACGAGCGATCGCGCGGCGACGAGCGCGAGCGTCAGCAGGATGCCGACGATTCCGGCCGCGAGCACTCCGGCACCCACCACGACGAGCGACTGGCCGACGTAGACCTCGACGCCGGTGGCCGTGCCATCGAGCAACGTGGTCGTCATCGTGCCGATCTGACCCGAGATCAACCAGGCGCCGACCGCCGTGGTGGCGAGGGAGACGACCAGGAGGAGCCAGAACCCCATGCTTCGTGTGAGTGACTTGTTCATGTCGCCCACCCTCGCGGATGCGCTGATGAGTCCGCGATGTGGAAGCTATGGAACGACTGTGCGGGCCCTCAGGCGTCGACGGGTACCGGACGCTTGAGGCGCAGCACCACGACGGTGTAGGCGGCTGCCGAGAGCGAGGCCAGGACCATGTGGATGCCGACGAGCAGCGGGGGGAGTCCTTCTCTGGCCTGCCAGATGCCGACCCCGACCTGCACGAGGATCGCCAGCACGAGCACGAGCAGCCAGCGTCGAGGCTCCAGGCGCAGCACCCAGGCGGAGACCGTCAGGAACAGGACCAGCGCCGCGAGGATGTAGCCCGGCCACGAGTGCACGTGCGCGAGCACGGTCGCGTCGAACCCGTGGCGCAGCACGTCGGCATCGCCGGAGTGCGGACCGGATCCGGTCGTCAGCACACCGAAGACGATCGTGACGGCCAGGGCGAGACCGGTCACGTGGGTGACGGCGGCGAACCAGACGGGAACGGCGCGCTCGCGAGGTCCGGGCGAGGTCTTCAGGCGTACGAGGAAGGCCGCCGTGATGCAGACGAGCAGCAGGGAGGACGTGTAGTGGAAGCCCACGATGAAGGGGTTGAGGCCGGTCAGGACCGTGATGCCGCCGACGAGCGCCTGGGCCACCACGCCGATCAGGGTGAGCCAGGCGAGCAGGACGAGGTCGCGCCGGGTGGGAGTAGTGCGCACCGAGCGGACGGCTGCAGCGATGACGGCGACCAGCAGGACGGCGAGGGCGATCGGCGAGGCGGGGAAATGCAGGGGAGTGGCGATGGCGAACGTTGCGACAGCCGCGACGATCCCACCCAGTGCGAACCAGAGGGCGTTGACCAGGCCGCGCTTTCCGCTGAACAGATGCAGGACCAGCAGCACGACCGCCAGGGCGATGATGCCGACGACGCCGGTCATCAGTCGATTGCCGAACTCGATGATCCCGTGGATGCCCTGCACCTCGAGGATCGGCACGAGGGAGTCCGGGGTGCACAGCGGCCAGTCCGAGCACCCGAGGCCCGAGCCGGTGAGCCGCACGGCCCCGCCGGTGCCGATGATGATCGTCTCGCTGATGAACGACAACCACGCGAAGACCGTCAACGCACGACCCCAGGACGAGGAACGAGGGGGGACCCCCTGCGTCGTCGAGGTGGCGGGGATCATCGTGTCGGGCATAAGTCCTCCGGACCGCACGAGACGCGGCGGGCATGGCCCGTCTGTCAGGCGGAACCTGTAGAATCGGATTGTTGCGATGAGCGCTGACAGCGCTGAAGCATCGTCAACAGTTTAGGCGCGATGGAAGCGCCGGTGATGAGGGCCCACCAACGGCACCCGCTCCCGCAGGCTCGACGGGGATCAGGTGTGTCGGGGCGGATGACACCGTTTGGGACCTGTGAGGAGAGTGTTGGATGTCGGATGTGCTGATCGACCGCCCGGAGCTTGACGGTCTGGGGGTGTACGAATTCGGCTGGCACGATGAGGATGCTGCGGGTGCCATCGCGAAACGCGGTATCTCCGAAGACGTCGTCCGTGGGATCTCGGGCCTCAAGAACGAACCCGAATGGATGCTGAAGACCCGCCTCAAGGGGTACCAGCTCTTCGGACGCAAGCCGATGCCGACCTGGGGTGCAGACCTCAGCGAGATCGACTTCGACAACATCAAGTACTTCGTCCGCTCCACCGAGAAGCAGGCGCAGACGTGGGAAGACCTTCCCGCCGAGATCCGTGAGACCTACGAGCGACTCGGCATCCCCGAGGCCGAGCGTCAGCGCCTCGTGGCCGGCGTCGCGGCGCAGTACGAGTCCGAGGTCGTCTACCACCAGATCCGTGAGGACCTGGAGCAGCAGGGTGTCATCTTCATGGACACCGACACCGCGCTGCGCGAGCACCCCGAGTTCTTCGAGGAGTACTTCGGCACCGTGATCCCCGCCGGCGACAACAAGTTCGCAGCTCTCAACACGGCCGTGTGGTCCGGCGGCTCGTTCGTCTACGTTCCCAAGGGCGTGCACGTCGAGATCCCGCTGCAGGCGTACTTCCGCATCAACACCGAGAACATGGGTCAGTTCGAACGCACGCTGATCATCGCCGACGAGGACAGTTACGTCCACTACATCGAGGGCTGCACGGCTCCGATCTACAAGTCGGACTCCCTGCACTCGGCCGTCGTCGAGATCATCGTGAAGAAGAACGCCCGCGTTCGCTACACGACGATCCAGAACTGGTCGAACAACGTCTACAACCTGGTCACCAAGCGCGCCGTGGCGTACGAGGGCGCGACCATGGAGTGGGTGGACGGCAACATCGGCTCCAAGGTGACGATGAAGTACCCGTCGATCTACCTGATGGGCGAGCACGCCAAGGGCGAGACGCTGTCGGTCGCCTTCGCCGGTCCCGGTCAGCACCAGGACGCCGGCGCGAAGATGATCCACATGGCCCCGTACACGCAGTCGTCGATCGTCTCGAAGTCGATCGCCCGCGGTGGGGGACGCGCCGGTTACCGCGGCGAGGTGCGAGTGGATGCTGCGGCACACCACTCCGCGAACACCGTGCGGTGCGACGCCCTGCTCGTGGACACCAAGTCCCGCTCCGACACCTACCCGGCGATCGACATCCGTGTCGACGACGTGCAGCTCGGCCACGAGGCCACGGTCTCGAAGGTGAGCGAGGAGCAGCTGTTCTACCTGCAGTCCCGCGGCATGCCAGAGGACGAGGCGATGGCGATGATCGTGCGCGGCTTCATCGAGCCGATCGCGCGTGAGCTGCCCATGGAGTACGCGATGGAACTGAACAAGCTCATCGAGATGGGCATGGAAGGATCGGTCGGCTAGTGACGGCCTCGACGACAGCGCCTGCCGAGGCGCAGCACAGCAACGCGCCCGAAGGCGCGCACATCGACCCGGCGGCCCAGGTCGCCGCCGCGGGCTTCGTCCCGGTGCAGACCCGCTCGGAGCGGCCGCACTCCTTCGAGCCCGCCGACTTCGGTGCCCCGACCGGGCGCGAGGTCAACTGGAAGCACACCCCGGTCGCGCAGCTCACCTCGCTGTTCGAGGTGGCGTCGCCGAACGACGGTGTCAGCTACACGTACGGCGCGGGGGAGCAGTACATCGCCGCTCCGCTCGCCATCGGTGCGGCTCCCCGTGGCGAGGTCTTCCTCGCGGAAGACGTGACGGCCGCCGTCGCGTGGCAGGGGAGCACCGAGGCACTCCACGTGCGCATCCCGCGCGAGGAAGAGGTCGCCGAGCCTGTCTTCATCTCCATCGCGGGTCTCGGAGCGCAGCGCCGTGCCGACGCGCACATCGTGATCGAGGCACTGGAGCACAGCTCTGCGACGGTCGTGCTCCAGCACACCGGTTCCGCGCAGTACGCGCAGAACGTCGAGATCATCGTCCGCGACGGCGCGAAGCTCACGGTCATCAGCCTTCAGCAGTGGGAGGACGACGCGGTTCACGCGGCCGCACACCAGGCTCGGGTCGGCGCCGATGCGACGCTCAAGCACTTCGTCGTGAGCTTCGGCGGCGGCATCGTGCGCGTCAACCCGAACGTCGAGCTGGCCGGCGCCGGTTCCGAGGGCTACCTCTACGGCCTCTCCTACGCAGACGCCGGGCAGCACCTCGAGAGCCAGGTGTACCTGCACCACAAGGGCCCGCACACCAAGGGCGACGTCCTCTACAAGGGCGCGCTGCAGGGTCAGGGCGCGCACAGCGTCTGGATCGGCGACGTCCTCATCGGCGCCGACGCGACGGGCACCGACTCTTACGAGGCGAACCGCAACCTCGTCCTCACCGAAGGTGCACGCGCCGACTCGATCCCGAACCTCGAGATCGAGACGGGTGACATCCTCGGTGCCGGTCACGCGAGCGCCACCGGTCGTTTCGACGACGAGCAGCTGTTCTACCTGCAGGCGCGCGGTATCACCGAG
This sequence comes from Microbacterium sp. Root322, assembly GCF_001425645.1. Lineage (NCBI taxonomy): Bacteria > Bacillati > Actinomycetota > Actinomycetes > Micrococcales > Microbacteriaceae > Microbacterium > Microbacterium sp. Root322. Next base: position 281,019 of record NZ_LMCS01000001.1, read on the forward strand.
GAAGAGGCGCGACGCCTCGTCGTGCTCGGATTCCTCACCGACATCGTGCAGCGCCTGGGCATCCCCGCCCTCGAGGCCGAGCTGCTCGCAGCCATCGAGACGGAGCTCGCCGAGGTGAGTGCATGACCGCCGAGCGCGTCTGCGGCGTCGCCGACCTGGAACAGGACATGCCTCTGCGCGTGGACCCGGGCGGCGTGCCCATCACGGTGATCAAAGACGGCGAGGGTGTCATCCACGCCATCGGCGACACCTGCACCCACGGCGACATCTCGCTGTCTGAAGGCTTCGTCGAGGGCGACACGGTGGAGTGCTGGGCACACGGCTCCGCCTTCTCGCTGCTCACCGGCAAGCCCCAGAATCTCCCCGCTTATGAGCCCGTCCCGGTCTACGTCGTCCAGATCGACGGCGATGACGTGCTCATCGATCCGACTGTGATTAAGGAAGTCTGAAGAATGTCTGTTCTCGAGATCCGCGACCTGCACGTGACGGTCGAGACCGAGGCGGGGACCACCCCGATCCTCAACGGAATCAACCTCACCATGAACACCGGTGAGACCCACGCCATCATGGGCCCCAACGGCTCCGGCAAGTCGACCCTGGCCTACACGATCGCCGGTCACCCCAAGTACACGGTGACCTCGGGATCCATCACGTTCGACGGCCAGGACGTCCTGGAGATGAGCGTCGACGAGCGGGCCCGCGCCGGCCTGTTCCTCGCGATGCAGTACCCGGTCGAGATCCCCGGCGTCACGGTGACGAACTTCCTCCGCACCGCCAAGACGGCGCTCGACGGCGAAGCACCGGCGATCCGCGGCTGGACCAAGGACGTCAAGGCGGCCATGTCGAACCTGCGCATGGACCCGAAGTTCGCGCAGCGCAACGTCAACGAGGGCTTCTCCGGTGGCGAGAAGAAGCGCCACGAGATCCTGCAGCTCGAGGTGCTGAAGCCGAAGTTCGCGATCCTCGACGAGACCGATTCCGGCCTCGACGTCGACGCGCTCAAGATCGTCTCCGAGGGTGTCAACCGCGCGAAGGAGTCCACCGGACTCGGCGTGCTGCTGATCACGCACTACACCCGCATCCTCCGCTACATCCGCCCCGACTTCGTCCACGTGGTCGTCGCGGGCAAGATCGTCGAAGAGGGCGGCCCCGAGCTGGCAGACCGGCTGGAGAACGAGGGATACGACCGTTTCCTCGACCCTGCAGCTCCGATCGAGGCGTAGGCTGATCGCATGACAGCGACCCTCACGGACGAGAAGTACGACGCGGTCACCGAGGCCCTCAAAGACGTGATGGATCCCGAGCTCGGGATCAACGTCGTCGACCTCGGCCTCATCTACGATCTCGCTTGGGATGACGAGAACGACGCTCTCGTCATCCACATGACGCTGACCAGTGCCGGATGCCCGCTCACCGACGTCCTCGAGGACCAGACTGCTCAGGCTCTGGACAACGTCGTCGATCGCTTCCGGATCAACTGGGTGTGGATGCCGCCGTGGGGTCCGGAGAAGATCTCCGACGACGGGCGCGACATGATGCGCGCCCTCGGCTTCGCGATCTGACCCGCGCAGGAGCATTGCCGGAAGGCGTTGTCGGCGCGCGTCGGATCGGATGACACCGCGACGGCGCGTGTCGGAACCTCGGGAGAGAGAATGCTTCAGGTGAAGGCCCTGCCTCTGGCGGAGCTCCGCGAGCGCAGCAGCGAGAAGTGGCGGGAGTACCCCGCAGACGTCCTGCCGTTGTTCGTCGCGGAGACCGACTTCCCGCTGGCTCCGGCCATCTCGACGGCGTTGCAGCGTGCCGTCGAGATCGGCGACACGGGATACATCGCCTCGCGGACCCCGTTGGCCGAGTCGTTCGCGTCCTTCGCGTCCCGGCGTTACGGGTGGGAGCCTGATCCCGCCCGGATGCGCAGCACGGCGGACGTGAGCATGGGGATCGTCGAGATCCTCCGTCGCGTGACCCAGCCGGGAGAGCGCATCGTCGTCACGCCGCCGGTGTACCCGCCTTTCTACGATCTGGTGGCCGAGGCCGGTGCAGAGGTGGAGCGTGTACCGCTTCGCGATACCGGAACCGGGTGGGAGCTCGATCTCGACGGCATCCGCACGGCGTTCGATGACGGCGCGACCGCGATCCTGCTCTGCAACCCGCACAACCCCACCGGCACCGTGCATGACCGCGACAGCCTCGCTGCTCTCGCGGAGTTGGCCGACGAGTTCGGCGTCGCGGTGGTCTCGGACGAGATCCATGCCCCGCTCGCTCAGCCGGGCACGGGGTTCACCCCTTTCCTCGCCGTGAACGACGCCGCGCAGCGGGTGGGCTACGCCGTGGTGAGCGCGAGCAAGGCGTTCAACCTCGCCGGGCTCAAGTGCGCTCTCATGGTCACGGCCGACGACGAGACGAGTGCCGTCGTGCGCGGGCTTCCGGTCGAGGTGGAGTGGCGTACCGGGCAGTTCGGTCTGCTCGCCGCTGTCGCCGCCTTCTCTGAGGAGAGCGACGCCTGGCTCGATGGACTGCTGCGCACTCTCGACGAGAACCGGGTGCTGCTCGAAGACCTTCTCGCCGCGCGCCTCCCCGGCGCGCGCTATCGCCTCCCCGATGCCGGATACCTCGCGTGGATCGACCTCTCCGCGCTGGGATGGGGAGACAATCCCGCGCGGCGCATCCTGAAGGACGCCAAGGTCGCCCTGCACTTCGGGCCGGCCTTCGGTGCGGAGGGCGCGGGCCACGTGCGGCTGAACTTCGGCACCAGCCCGGAGATCCTCACCGAGGCCATCGAGCGCATCGCGGCGCTCGTCGGTCGATGACCGCCCCGGCGGACGCCGCGACGATCTGGGACCGCCAACGCATCTGGGTGACCCTCGGCGCGGTCGCGCTGATCTTCCTCGGGGCGATCGAAGCCCTCGCGGTCACCACCGTGATGCCGATCGTGAGCGCAGCGCTGAACGGTGAGGCTCTGTTCGCCGTCGCCTTCGCCGGCACTCTGGCGACGAGTGTGATCGGCATGGTCGCGACCGGAGCATGGTCGGATGCCCGCGGACCGCGCGGTGCCCTGTACGTCGCCGTGACCCTCTTCATCATCGGCCTGCTGATCTCCGGCTTCGCCGTCACGATGCATCAGTTCCTGATCGGACGACTCGTCCAGGGCCTCGGGACCGGAGGGCAGACGGTCGCACTGTACGTCGTGGTCGCCCGGCTGTATCCGCCCCACCTGCACGGTCGGATTTTCGCTGCCTTCGCCGCGGCATGGGTCGTGCCGTCGATGGTCGGTCCCTTCCTCGCCGGTGCGGTCGCCGAGTATCTCGACTGGCGCTGGGCGTTCCTCGGCGTGGCGGTGCTCACGGCTGCGGCATTCCTGATGATCGCCGTCCGTCTTCGCGGTGTGGACCTCGGCCGCGGCACCCCGCAGGACCGCAAGGCGCTGATCGTGCGGCTGGTGCTGGCGGTGGTGGTCGCGGTCTTGGCCGTCGTGGTCGGCTTCTCGGCGGATCTGCAGCCCTCGATGAGGTGGCCGGTGGCGCTCGGCGCCGTGCTGGCTATCGGATTCGCCGTGATGCCGCTGTTGCCGCGGCGCACACTCCGCGCCGGAGCGGGGCTCCCCAGCGTGGTGCTGATGCGGGGAATCGTGGCCGGGGCCTTCTTCGCGGCTGAGGCGTACATCCCGTATCTGCTGATGAAGAAGTTCGACTTCACCGCAACATGGGCGGGCATCGCCCTGATGCTCGCGGCGCTGGCCTGGGCAGGCGCCTCGGCTCTGCAGGGGCGATTCGGGGAGCGGTTGGGGAATCACCGCATCACGACGATCAGCCTGAGCTCGCTGCTCATCGCCATGCTGTGCGTGCTCACGGCCGCGGTGTTCGATGTCTCGGCCGCCGTGGTCGTGGTGGGCTGGGCGTTCGCCGGGGGCGGGATGGGGCTGCTCTATCCTCGTCTTACGGTGCTGACGCTGGCCTACTCGGACGATACCGACCAGGGGTTCAACTCCTCGGCGCTGTCCATCTCGGATGCGTCCGGATCGGCCGTCGCCATCGCCCTCGCCGGGCTCGGCGTCGCGACCCTCGGCGGCGGGGCAGGGGCGTTCAGCGCGGTGTTCGCGTTCTGTATCGTCCTCGTCGTGCTGGCTCTGGTGCCCGGTCTCAGGCTCGGGCACGCGGCGGAGTCGGCGGCGCGCTGATCACTCCGGCGAGGGCGGTGACCCCGAGCTCGAAGACGCGATCGAGGCCGGCGGTGACATCGACGTCGTCGGTGTCCGGCAGGGCGCCGTGGCTGTCGGCGTGCATGCGCTGCTGCACGAGCGTGGCATGGCCGAGCACGAAGTGCAGGATCGCGGCGCTCCGATCCTCCACATCGGCGGCACCCTGCGTGCGCAGCGCATCGGCCAACGCGGTCTGCGCCTGCGAGGAGCCGAGCTGGAGCGCGTACGTGCTGAGGACCAGCTCCGCGCCGTCGCGGTAGGTGAAGAGCGCGTCACGGATGCCCCGCGCCGTCGCCACGACGTCGGTCGGCTCGCTCGGGATCGTCGCGGTGATCCGATCGGCCAGCTCCGCGAGCAGCTCCTGCTTGTTCGCGAAGTGCCAGTAGAGCGCGCTCGGCTGCACGTCGAGGCCTGCCGCGATACGCCGCATCGAGAGGTCTGCCAGCCCCACCTCGTCGAGCAGAGCGAGGGCACTCCTGGCCACGCTGTCGCGGTCGTGACGTGCGGGATTGGGCTCAGGGCTCATGCTCCGATTATAGTGAACGACGTTCAGGTGAACAGTGTTCAGGTGAGACGCGTGGAGAGGCCCAAGGTGACGACATCCCCTCAGATCGGTATCGCTCCGATCAGCCTCGACCGGGTGTCGGTGCAGATCGACGGTCGTCGGGTGCTGCACGACGTCAGCGCCGAGCTCACAGCGGCGACCATCGCCGTGATCGGGGCGAACGGGTCCGGCAAGTCGACCTTTGCGAGAGTGCTGAACGGCCTCATCGCGCCCCACAGCGGTTCGGTGTCGGTACACGGGCTCGACACGGTGCGTGAGTGTGCCGCGGTGCGCAGACTCGTGGGCTTCGTGTTCACCAACCCGGATGCGCAGATCCTCATGCCGACCCCTGCCGAAGACCTCGCGCTGTCGTTGCGCGGCCTCCCGAGGAAGGAGATCGCCGAACGCGTCAGACAGGCCCTCCAGGCGCACGGACTGGAGGCACATGCGGAGATGCCCGCGTCGAGCCTGTCCGGCGGGCAGAAGCAGATGCTCGCGCTGGCCTCGGTGCTGATCGCGGCGCCGAGGATCATCGTCGCGGACGAGCCGACGACACTCCTCGATCTGCGCAACGCCCGCCGCATCGGCGACCTCCTGCTCGCCCAGCAGGCTCAGGTCGTGGTGGTGACGCACGACCTCGAGCTCGCGGCCCGCTGCGACACCGCGCTGCTCTTCGAGGACGGACGGATCGTCGCCTCGGGTCCGCCACCGACGGTGATCGCGGCATATCGTCAGGCGTGCGCGTGATCGCGCTGTACCGCCCGGGAACAGGGATACTCCATCGCCTCCCCGCCGGGGTCAAGCTCGCTGCGCTCGCGCTAGGGGCTCTCCTTCTCTCGCTGTATCCTCACGACCCGATCAGCATCGCCGTCTCGCTCCTGATCGTCGTCGGGCTCTACGGCGTGAGCGGGATGCCGCTCCGCGTGCTCCTGGTCGAGATGTGGCGACTGCGGTGGATCGTCCTCGTCCTCACCGCCGCCCTGGTGATCTTCGTGTCGCCGCTGGCCGCGTGGATCAGCACAGGAAGGGTCCTGGCGGTGCTGCTCCTGGCCAGCCTGCTCACGCTCACCACCCGGATGGCAGACCTTCTCGAGGTGTTGCACCGGCTCCTGCGGCCGCTGCGCAGGGTCGGGGCGGACCCGGAGGCGATGGCGCTGACGATATCGCTGACCCTCGCCACCATCCCGGTGATCGCCGGGTTCGCCGCACGCGTCCGGGAGGCTGAGCAGGCGCGTGACGTGCGCCTGGGCGTCCGCACCGTAGTGCCCCTGCTCGTGCTCGCGCTCACGCATGCGGATGAGGTCGGAGACGCACTGGCGGCGAGGGGCATGGGCTGACTCAGGCCGGCACGAGCCTGGCGGTGGGGGATGCCGACTGAGACGCCGCCCCTGCGGAGGAAAGCGACGACAGCCGCAGGGAGGCCGCGATCAGTGCGATCGCGATCAGCGCGGTCGCGACCGAGGTGCCGAGAGCCAGCAGCAGCACGATGCCGACGAGGCCGCTCAGGGTTCCCACGACGAGACGACGCATCGAGGACGTCGCCGGGGGTGCGGGCTGCGATTCGAATCGCGTGAACGCGACGGCTACGAGGGCCGTCAGAGCGATGGCGGTCGCGAGCCAGAGCGGGCGCCCGGCCCACCAGCCCGCGCTGTCCAGCGCCGGCAGCGTCATGCCGGTCATGAGGGCGAACACGGCGGTGGAGCCGGCCATGAGCAGCAGCACCGGCATGTGCCACAGGTAGATCGTCATCGTGCGCGCCGTGACGAACCCGGTGAACACGGCGACCCGCGGGCGACGGCTGAACCGCTCGAGACGCTCACGGTGCAGCGACAGCAGGCTGGTGTGGGCGACGCCGACCAGCAGGAGCGCAGCCGTGGGCGGGTTGATGTTGGCGATCAGGTCGGGGGAGTAGATCCCGAAGGCGAACGTCGCCACCAGCGTCAGGAGGGCGGCGATGCCGGCAGCGGCACGGACGCGTCTGCTGAGGCGGTCGATGCTGCCGTCGGCGAGGAAGAAACCGAGCTGCTGGAGGGTCATCCACACGAAGGTGAGGTTCAGGAAGCCCAGGCCTTCGAGCCCGGAGGCCGCCCGAAGTACGTCGACGGCGATCGCGGCGGCGGCCAGGGCGCCGATGGTCCGCAGGGGCGCGCGCTCGTGAGAGGCGGCGAGGAGGGGGAGCAGCGCCTGGCAGAGGAGGAAGACCCCCAGGAACCAGAGCGGCTGCCCGTAGCGGAAGCCGGCCGTCGCGATCAGGTCGGCAGGGACGCCCGAGACGGCGAGCAGGGCGAGCGCGAGTCCGATGACGGCGATCGTGAAGATCGCCGGACGCAGCAGGCGGTGCACGCGGCCGGCGACGAAGCCGATAGCCGTTCCTCCGCGCTGACGCATCCGCTGATAGGCGAGGAGTCCGGAGAAGCCTCCGATCACGAAGAACAGCGGCATCACCTGTAGGAACCAGCTGAGCGGTGCGATCCATGCCGTTTCGTCGCTGGCGTTGTCGAAGACCGGGCCGGACTCGCCGACGGTGACGCCGACCATGATCGCGTGCAGGAGGACGACGCCGAGGACGCAGAGGGCCCGGAGGAAGTCGATCCCGGTGTCACGGGATGCGCGCGGGGGAGCCGTGGTGCTGACGGCGCGCGGTGCCTGGACGATGGTCATGAGTCCTCCTCGGAAGCGGTGTTCCAGGAGACTATGGACGCGGTGCAGGCGGAGGCATCACCCTCGGGTGCTGTTGCGACCCCCTACGACGGGGTGAGTCAGGATGAGGGCTCTACGAGTCCGGTGTCGTAGGCGAGGATCACGGCGTGCACGCGGTCGCGCAGGTTCAGCTTCGCGAGCACCTTGCCGACGTGCGTCTTCACGGTCTGCTCCGCGATGAAGAGCTCGGCGGCGATCTCCGTGTTGGAGCGTCCTCGACCGATGAGCACGAGCACCTCGCGCTCCCGATCGGTGAGGTCGGCCAGGGTTGTCGCCGAACGCGGCGCCCGGGGGCGACGGCCGGCGAACTGCTCGATCATGCGACGGGTCACACTGGGGGCGAGCAGCGCATCTCCACCTGCGACGACCCGTACCGCGTGCACGAGTTCCTCCGGTAGTGCGTCCTTCAGCAGAAACCCGCTGGCACCGGCCTCGAGGGCGTCGTACACGTAGTCATCGATGTCGAACGTCGTCAGCATCAGTATCCGGGGCACGTGCGCCGCGGGGTAGGCGGGGCCGAGGATGCGCCGAGTCGCCTCGATCCCATCCAGCTCGGGCATGCGCACGTCCATGAGGATCACGTCGGGATCGAGACGCGCCGCCAGGGTGACCGCCTCCGCACCGTTGGCGGCCTGCCCCGTGACGCGGATGCCGTCGTGGGCATCGAGGAGCGCAGCAAAGCCTGCTCGTACCATGGCCTGATCGTCGGCGATGAGCACGCTGATCGTCACGGGTTCTCCTTCTCGAGGGGGGTGGACAGTGCTGGGCTCCTCAGCGACGGGGCCGCGGTCGTGTCGGCGGCGACACCGGCGTCGAGGGGGAGCACGGCGTCGACATTCCACCCGCCGTCCGGCGCCGGTCCTGCGGAGAGGCTTCCGCCGAGGATCTCTGCGCGCTCGCGCATTCCGCGGAGGCCGTAGCCCCCGCCATGACCGTCCGGGCTGCGTGGTGGTGCGGCGCTGTGCACCAGGATGCGGAGAGTGCGGGCCTCCGCGCGCACACGCACGGAAATCCGCGCACCCGGGGCGTGGCGGACGGCGTTGCTCAACGCCTCCTGGACGATGCGGAACGCGGCGATCTGCACGGCGGGGGCGGCCGAGGCGGCGGTCTCGCCGCCCTCCAGCAGGAGTCCGACCTCGACGCCGGCGCGGCGGATGCTGTCGACCAGGGCAGGGATGTCGTCGATACCCTGCTGGGGCGCGAGCTCGGCACTCTGGTCCTCGGTGCGGAGCACACCGAGCATGCGGCGCATCTCGGTGAGTGAGCCCCGGGCGGTCGCCGCGATGTCGTCGAACTCGGCGATCGCCGCATCGTCGAGCTCGGGGATCCGGTACTTCGCGGTCGAGGCCTGCACCTGGATCACGGACATGCTGTGCGCCACCACATCGTGCAGCTCTCTGGCGATCTTCGTGCGCTCCTCCACGAGAGCGCGTCTGGCCTCCTCGAGCGCGCTGTGCTCCTTCTCGCGTGTCAGCTCGGCGGCCACTCTGGCGCGCCCGGCGATGAGCGCCGCGATGAGGAACATGGCGGAGGCGACGGCCGTCGTCACGATGAGGTCGGCTGTGGCGCTCGCGGATGACTCCGGCAGCGCCACCATGTCGGGACGAAGCAGAGGCGCGAGAAGAGAAGCGATCGCCCCGAGGATCAGTGCGAAGGCGCCGAGCCGTGCGCCGTGCAGGAACGTGAGCACACCGACGAACAGGACGAACGTCAGGAGCGCGGGGACGGACCAGGGCCACGGGGAGCGGATCGCCAGTTCCGGCACGACCGTGAGCGGAAGGGCGAGCGCCCCGGCGGTGAACAGCCCGATGGCCCAGCGGGGGTGCGAGATCGACAGCAGCGGAGAGACGCACAGAGCCGCGCCGAGGATGAACGACAGGGGCAGCGGAGTGCCGTACAGCACGCTCTGCAGCGACACCAGCACCGAGAACAGCGCCACGACCGCCGCACACAGCGCAATGAAGGCGGAGGTGCGGCGGCTGATCCGTGGTCGGCGAGGTGAGCGCTCGCGGCGGCGTGCCATGACAGTCATCCTGCCAGCTGCGGGGTCGGCACACGGCGTCGACGGGCTGCGGCGATCCTGTCGATCACGAAGCCGACGACCAGCGCGATGGCGATGCCGAGCCCGGCGCTGAGCAGAGGTTGATCCTTGATCCAGGCGCCGGCGAGCAGACCGATGGCCAGGCTGAACACGCTCCAGCTGACTCCGGCGATCAGGCTGAGCGGGAGGAAACGCCGCCAGGGGAAGTCGAGGGCCCCGGCCGTCATGTTGACGGCGACCCGTCCGACGGGAATGTACCGGGCGCCGAGGATCAGGGTGGCGCTGCGGCGATCGAGTGCGCATTGAGCATGTGCGAACGCCGCAGCGACCCGTGGCCGTCGCATCCACGCGAAGCGGGTGGTGCCCAGCCCGCGGCCGATGAGGAAGGCGATGTTGTCGCCGATGGCCGCGCCGATCGCGGCGACGGCACCGAGCAGCAGCAGATTCCCCTCGCCGGTGGAAGCGGTGACGGCCGCCGCGGCCACGAGCACGGTCTCGCTGGGGATCGGGGGGAAGAAGCCGTCGATGATGGTGACGGCGAACAGCACCAGATACAGCCAGGGCGACGCGATCGCCTGCATGATGAGCTCGTTGAGGATGTCCACTCCCGCACGTTATGCGGCAGGCGATGGCACAGGCATCCCTCTGAGGTATCGGGACGCTCACTCTCCGGGCTGATCTTGCTGACCGCGACGCCCGGCTACGACGCTTATACTGGGAGGCTGGCCGATCGGCCGAACAACCTCCCCGAAAGAACGGACGTCCGCTGTGCTTGCCGTGCACGACCTCGAGATCCGCGTTGGCGCGCGCCTGCTGATGGAGAACGTCTCGTTCCGCGTCGCCGACGGAGACAAGATCGGACTCGTCGGCCGCAACGGGGCCGGAAAGACCACGCTCACCAAGGTGCTCGCGGGCGACGTGCTGCCCTCCGGCGGAAGTGTGACCCGCTCCGGCGAGCTCGGCTACCTGCCGCAGGACCCCCGTTCGGGCAACCCCGAAGACCTCGCGCGCACCCGCATCCTCGATGCTCGCGGGCTCGGTCAGCTCAACCTCGGCATGACCGAGGCCGCGCTCGCGATGGGCTCCGACGACCCGGCGGTGGCCGACAAGGCGATGAAGCGCTATGCCCGCCTCACCGAGCAGTTCGAGGCACAGGGCGGCTATGCGGCAGAGGCCGAGGCCGCCTCCATCGCCAACAACCTGTCGCTTCCCGACCGCATCCTCGACCAGCCGCTGTCGACGCTCTCCGGTGGTCAGCGTCGCCGCATCGAGCTCGCCCGCATCCTGTTCTCCGACGCCGAGACGATGATCCTCGACGAGCCGACGAACCACCTCGACGCCGACAGCGTCGTGTGGCTGCGGGAGTTCCTCAAGGGCTACAAGGGTGGACTGATCGTGATCAGCCACGATGTCGAGCTGGTCGGCGAGACGGTGAACCGCGTGTTCTACCTCGACGCCAACCGCCAGAGCATCGACACCTACAACATGAACTGGAAGAACTACCTGCGCCAGCGGGTGGCCGATGAGGAGCGCCGCAAGAAAGAGCGTGCGAACGCCGAGAAGAAGGCGACGACCCTGCAGCTGCAGGCCGCACGCTTCGGGGCGAAGGCCTCGAAGGCCGCTGCTGCGCATCAGATGATCGCGCGCGCCGAGAAGCTGCTCGCGGGGCTCGACGAGGTGCGCCAGGAAGACCGGGTCGCGAAGCTGCGCTTCCCGAAGCCGGCGCCCTGCGGCAAGACGCCGATGATGGCGTCAGGCCTGTCGAAGTCGTACGGATCGCTCGAGATCTTCACCGATGTCGACCTGGCCATCGATCGCGGTTCCAAGGTGGTCGTGCTCGGTCTCAACGGTGCGGGCAAGACCACGCTGTTGCGCATGCTCGCCGGTGTCGACCAGCCGGACACGGGGCAGCTGGAGCCGGGGCACGGTCTCAAGGTCGGGTACTACGCGCAGGAGCACGAGAACCTCGATGTGAACCGCTCGGTGCTGGAGAACATGGTCTCGGCTGCGCCGCACATCACCGAGACCGAGGCCCGCAAGGTGCTGGGGTCGTTCCTGTTCACGGGCGACGATGTGCTCAAGCCCGCCGGAGTGCTCTCCGGTGGAGAGAAGACGCGTCTGTCGCTTGCGACGCTCGTCGTCTCGTCCGCGAACCTGCTGCTGCTCGACGAGCCGACCAACAACCTCGACCCCGCCTCCCGCGAGGAGATCCTCGGTGCGCTCGCGCACTACGAGGGCGCTGTCGTGCTCGTCTCGCATGATCCGGGTGCCGTGCAGTCGCTCAACCCCGAGCGCGTGCTCATCCTGCCCGACGGCGTCGAGGACATCTGGAGCCAGGAGTACCAGGACCTCATCGAGCTCGCCTGATACCTTCGCGGGAACGGGTGAGCCCGCAGAGTATTCGTGGCATAGTCGGGACCATGTCGATTGCGCCACCCCCGTCCTTGTCAGACATCAGGGAGTGGTTGCGTGCGCAGCCTTCCCTCACCGGCGCCGCGCCGACGCTCGACGTCGCAGAGCTTCCCGAGGATCCTGAGCCGCTCTTCGTCGACTGGATCGGGGAGGCGGCCGAGAGCGGGGTCGCAGAGCCGCACGCGGCCACACTGGCGACGGTGGACGGTGACGGCATACCGGATGCGCGGACACTGATCCTCAAGAACGTCGATGCGGAGGGATGGTCGTTCGCCGGGGCGCGCTCTTCCCGCAAGAGCCAGCAGATCGCTGCGCGCCCCGCCGCGGCGTTGAACTTCTGGTGGCAGCCGCTCCGGCGAGCCGTTCGCGTGCGAGGAATGATCCGAGAAGCATCTCCGGTGGAGAGCGCCGCAGATCTCGCCGCGCGCTCGACCGAGGCCCGCGGTGGCATCGCGCCGGGGGAATGGGTTCTCTGGAGGATCGTTGCGACGCGAGTCGAGTTCTGGCAGGGATCAGCGGACCGGAACCATAACCGGATCATCTATCGTCGCGCGGAGGGTGGCTGGCAACGCACCGTGACGGGCTCGATCACCGGCGTGGAGAGCGATCAGATCGTCGACGGACGTGCATGAGTGACTGTCAGATGGTCGAGATCGGGGCGCTCGAGGAATGGCGCCCCCACCATGGTGGCTTCGACGTCTCGCGATGAACGGCGCTGGCTCTGTCTCCGCAGCGGCTGCACCGATCAGCGGACGTCGAGCAGTTCGTCCTCGACGTCGGCATCGTGGTCCTTGCGACGCGACTTCCTGACCGGGGCCGGCGCGCCCTCGACCTCTTCGCGGTGCTTCACGATTTCCGTGCGGATGATGTATCCGATGAAGATGAAGCCCATCAGGGCGAAGAGAATCCACTGGATCGCGTACGACAGATGGGGACCGGGATCGTCGGTGGGGGAGTCGAATCCACCCAGGGCGCCGTCCCCTGCCGGTTCCTCGCTGATCACTCGTCCGTAGGCGCTCGTGATCACATCGCCGTCGACGAGCGTCGCGATCGACGGCAGGTTGATGGTCGGGACCTGTCCTTCGGGTGCCCCGCGACCTGAGGCCGGTAGCTGCTCGCCCGGGCGAAGTCGCACCGTGACCTCGGCTTCCCCCGAGGGAGGGGCCGGCACCGAATCCGGGGCATCGCCGTCGCCGGGCGGCACCCAGCCGCGATCGACGATGAAGATGCGTCCATCGGCGTCACGGAACGGCACCAGCACCTCGAAAGCACTGGTCCCACCGTGAGGGCGGTTCCTGACCAGCAGCTGCTGTTCCGCCAGGTATTCGCCCTTCAGGACCACCGGGCGCCACTCATCGGCCGGATCGAGCGCGCCGTCGTCTCCGATGAGATCGGTCAGGGGGACGGGGTCGGCGTCGTAGTTCTGCTCGACGAGTTCGATCTGCGCGGCGCGGGATTCGTTCCGCTCGAACTGCCAATGCGACAGGAACACGCACGCGACCCCGAATCCGATCGCGATGAGCACGTAGATGACCCACCTGGTCAGTCGTCGGCTCATGCCGGAACTCCGTCTCGAACAGTCACCGGGAACTCACGTGCTGCGAGGTAGTCGCGGAGGTACTCGACATGCTCATCGCAGGCCAGCCAGATCTTCTCCCGATCAATGGCGTGGATCCGAGGATTACGCCACACGACCTGTCTGGTCGCCGCGCTCCGGCACCCGGCGCGCGAGCATTCGAGCTGTGTCATCGGTCCTTGGGGCCTTCATGGATCGTGAACACCGGCGGGGTCGTCGCCTCGGGCTCGATCGGAACCGGTCCCGGCGATTCCAGCTCCTGCAAAGGCGACTCCGCCGCGGCTTCGGTGCTGTCGCTGCCCGCGTTCGCGAACACCACGGCGATGTACGGAAGCACGGCCGCCGAGATCCCGAAGACCCAGGTGTACCACCCGTAGGGCTGGACGAGCACCATGAGTGCGAAGCACACGATGCGGATGGTCATCGTCAGGACATATCGGCGCACGCGATGGTCAGCCTCGTCCTGCGGAGACTGCGGCAGGGAGGTGACGGCCGGGACTTGACGCGCGTTCTTCACGATGCCTCAAGCCTACGCCGCTGCCGACCCGTCGGCGTGCCCCTTCTACGGCAGATCAGCGGGAGAAGATGAAGGGCAGGCTGAACGCTCCGACGAACAGGAAGCTGATGATGATGCCGATGAGGGTGAATGCGGCGATCGCGATCATCGCGTAGCCGAGGATCAGTCCGGCGATGGCCATGCCTCGACCGCCGATGCCGGGATCACGCCGGGTCTGCCCGAGCGCCATGTGACCGGTGATGACGGCTGCGATCGACGCCAGCACCGGAATGATGGCCCAGACGAGCACGATTCCGGCGATGCCGCAGATCAGCGAGGTGATCGCGAGTCCACTCGTGGGGCGCGGGGCTGGGGCTGCGGGGTAGACCGGTGCGCCGTAGGGCGCATATGCAGGCGGGGTCGCAGCTGCGGGCGGGATCTCCCAGGTCGGCGGGGTCGTCGGGCTGTACGCCGGCGGGACGGGCTGGTTCTGCGCCGGCTGTGGGGCGGGCTGCACCGGATACGCGGGAAGGGCCGGTACGACGGGGAAGGCAGCCGGAGCGGGCGGCCGAGGCGGAATGCGTGGTGGCTCGCCGGCAGGAGGGGGAGTGCGGTTGTCGCTCACGGTGAAGCCTTTCGTCTCGATCAGAGTTCCAGCACCGTCCGTGCCTGTCAAACGCCGGGAGGTGGTCGGGCGGGGCATCGTCGGTAGGATCGATGACGGCTCGGGAACTCGGGCCACCGGCCCAGAGCAGGAGTGTCCCCATGAGCGCTGAGCGCGTCGTCCTCGTCACCGGCGGAAACCGCGGTATCGGCCGCGCGATCGCGGAGCGCTTCGTGCGGGACGGGTACCGCGTCGCGGTCACCGCCCGCAGCGGCGAAGGGCCGGAGGGAACGCTCACCGTCCGCGCGGACGTCACGGATGCCGCTGCCCTCGACGCCGCGTTCACCGAGGTGGAGCAGCAGCTCGGTCCGGTCGAGATCGTCGTCGCCAACGCCGGCATCACGAAGGACACCCTCCTCATGCGCATGAGCGAGGACGACTTCGACAGCGTGGTCGCCACGAACCTGGGAGGAACGTTCCGCGTCGTCAAGCGTGCCTCGAAGGGCATGCTCCGCGCGCGGTTCGGCCGCATCATCCTGATCTCGAGTGTCGTGGGGCTCTACGGTTCCGCCGGGCAGGCGAACTACTCCGCATCGAAGAGCGCCCTGGTCGGCTTCGCCCGCTCGATCACGCGTGAGCTCGGGGCCCGCGGGATCACGGCCAACGTCGTCGCTCCGGGCTTCATCGAGACGGACATGACCGCGGAACTGCCCGAGGAGACCCAGAAGCAGTACAAGGCGAGCATCCCGGCGGCACGATTCGCGACCCCCGATGAGGTCGCGGGCGTGGTGACCTGGCTCGCGGGTGATGACGCCGGCTACATCTCGGGCGCGGTCATCCCCGTCGACGGCGGACTCGGGATGGGGCACTGATCCCGAGGTCGAATCTCAGCGTGCGATCGCCGCGTTGAGGAGTTCCGCGAGCCTCTCGGGAACCGAGAACTGCGGCCAGTGGCCGGAGCCGATGCGCACGACCTCGGCGTCGTCGATCGCACGGTACTCGGCGGCGTAGGCGCCCCACTGGTCGATCATCCCCTCGAACGCGGCCTGATCCAGGCCACCCATCAGCAGCGTCACCGGCACTCGGTACCGCGCAGGGTTCACCAGCGCGATGGCGTCGGTGGGCACTCTGGCGGGAACACTGCGGGTGAGCGGCACCGTACGCGCTCGCGTCGACTCGTCGAGATCGCTGACGTCCTCGTCGGGGAAGAAGTCCCAGCCGGGGAAGGGCACCACACCGTCGACGACCTCGAACTCGCTGATCCCGCTCCCGGCCGGCGGCGGAGCGGTGTCGACGAAGATGACACGGCTCACGCGCTCGGGGCGCGCATCGGCCACGCCCCAGGCGACGTTCCCGCCGCCGCTGTGACCGACCACCGCGACGTCTCCTGACAGAGCGTCCACGGCGGACACCGCTGCCGCGATCCAGTGCGCGATGCCGATCTCGGCAGAGGTCGACGCGGGGTCATCGAGTCCGGGCAGGGTGAGCGGATGCGCGCCATGCCCTGCCTCTTCGAGGGCGGGGACCACCCCTTCCCAGCTGGATGCGTCGAGCCAGAGGCCGGGGATGAGCAGGATGTCCATGAACCGACGCTAGCGGTGGCGCCGGGCTTTCTCCAGGCTTCGGTCTACGGCAGCAGTGCGATGACCTCGGCAAGATCCTGCGGGCCGATCACGAGGCTGGCGGCCGCGCGCACGGCGGGCTTGGCGTTGAAGGCGATGCCGAGGCCTGCCACCGCCATCATCTGCAGGTCGTTCGCGCCGTCGCCGATCGCGATGGTCGCCCTGGGGTCGACGCCGAGCTCTGCGGCCCATTCCCGGAGCGAGGATGCCTTCGCGGCGCCGTCGACGATGTCGCCGTCGACCCGGCCGGAGAGCACGCCGTCTGCGACGTCGAGGCGGTTCGCTCGCCAGCGATCGACGCCGAGCTCGGGGGCGACGCTGTCGAGGATCTCGTGGAAGCCTCCCGAGACGACGCTGACGACACCTCCGCGGTCGTGGACGGCCGCGGTGAGTTCACGTACCCCGGGGGTGGGCTCGATCCGCGCCCGGACACGCTCGAACGCCGAGACGGGAACGCCTTCGAGTGCCGCCACCCGGGAGCGCAGGCTCGTCGCGAAATCGACCTCGCCGCGCATCGCCGCCTCGGTAGCGGCCTGCACTTCGGCGCGCCGTCCGGCTTCGTCGGCAAGCAACTCGATCACCTCATTGCGGATGAGGGTGGAATCGGCATCGAGGACGACGAGGAAACGCGCGGCAGTCACCCGTCGAGCCTAGCGATCACCGGGACGGTCGGCGTGCTCCGTGACGCACTCAGCGTTCGATGAAGACGCCCTTGCCGACGACCGTGATGCCGGATTCGGTGACGGTGAAACCACGGGCCAGGTCGCGTTCGCGATCGACGCCGACCGTCGCACCATCGGCCAGCACCACGTTCTTGTCGAGGATCGCCCGATGGATGCGCGCCCCCTGGCCGACGTGCACGTGGTCGAAGACGACCGAGTCCGTGATGGTCGATCCGCCCCCTGCCAGGGTCCACGGACCCACAACGCTGCGTTCCAGGTGGGTACCGGACAGCACGGATCCGAGCGAGACGATCGAGTCGATCGCGTTGCCGATGCGACCGACCGAGTCGCGGACGAACTTCGCCGGCGGGGAGTTGACCGCCTGCGAGTGGATCGGCCACTCCATGTTGTAGAGGTTGAAGATGGGCAGGGTGGAGATCAGATCGCGGTGCGCGTCGTAGAACGAGTCGATCGTCCCCACGTCTCGCCAGTACGAGCGGTCGCGCGGCGAGGAGCCGGGGACCTCGTTCTGCTTCATGTCGTAGTAGCCGGCCTCGCCGCGCTCGACGAAATAGGGGACGATGTCGCCACCCATGTCGTGCCCCGACACGGGGGACTCCCCGTCTGCCTCGACGGCGGCGATCAGCGCGTCGGCGTCGAAGATGTAGTTGCCCATCGAGGCGAGCACCTCGTGGGGGGAGTCCTCGAGACCTGCGATGTCGGTCGGCTTCTCCAGGAACTGCTTGATCCTTCCCGATTCCGCGTCGGCGTCGATCACACCGAACTGCGACGCGAGCGCGAGCGGCTGACGGATGCCGGCGACGGTCGCCTTCGCGCCGGACTCGATGTGGGCCTCGAGCATCTGACGGAAGTCCATGCGGTAGACGTGGTCGGCGCCGATCACCACGACGATGTCGGGCTTCTCGTCGTTGATGAGGTTCATGCTCTGCAGGATCGCGTCGGCAGAGCCGGAGAACCACCGCTTACCCAGGCGCTGCTGCGCAGGCACGGACGTGACGTACGAGTCGAGCAGGGCCGACATCCGCCACGTCTGCGAGATGTGCCGGTCGAGGCTGTGGGACTTGTACTGCGTCAGCACCACGATCTGGCGCAGTCCCGAATTGATGAGGTTCGAGATGGCGAAGTCGATGAGCCTGTACTGTCCGCCGAACGGCACTGCGGGTTTCGCTCTGTCGGCCGTGAGGGGCATGAGGCGCTTGCCCTCGCCGCCGGCGAGGATGATCCCGAAGACCTTCTTTGGAGCGGACATGGCTCCACCATAGATGCCTTCGTCGTCGCTGTACTAGCGTTCAGACATGCGAGTTGAAATGATCACGAAGGAGTACCCGCCGGAGGTCTACGGCGGTGCCGGCGTGCACGTCGCCGAGCTCGTCGCGGCCCTCAGGGAGCACGTGGACGTGCAGGTGCGCGCGTTCGGCGCTCCCCGAGACGAGGCGGGTACCTTCGCGTACCGCACGCCCGTGGAGCTCGCGGGGGCGAATGCCGCATTGCAGACGCTCGGCACCGATCTGGAGATCGTCTCGGCCATCGCCGACGCCGACCTGGTGCACAGTCACACCTGGTACGCGAACTTCGCCGGTCACCTCGCCTCCCAGCTGCACGGCATCCCGCACGTCCTCACAGCGCACAGCCTCGAGCCCCTGCGGCCGTGGAAGGCGGAGCAGCTCGGGGGCGGTTACGCCGTCTCGAGCGGGATCGAGCGACTTGCCTATGAGAACGCCGCAGCCGTGATCGCCGTGAGCGCAGGGATGCGCGCCGACATCCTGCGCAGCTACCCGCAGGTCGACCCGGCGAAGGTCCGGGTGATCCACAACGGAATCGACGTCGAACGCTGGCGCCCTGTGCAGGACGAGTCGTTCCTGCGCTCGATCGGGATGGATCCGGACCGTCCTTCGGTGGTCTTCGTAGGACGCATCACGAGGCAGAAGGGGCTGCCCTATCTGCTGCAGGCTGCGCGACTGCTCCCTCCGGAGGTGCAGCTGGTGCTCTGCGCCGGCGCTCCGGACACGCCGGAGATCATGGCCGAGGTGCAGGAGGGGGTGCGCTTGCTCCAGCAGAATCGCGACGGCGTGATCTGGATCGAGCGGATGCTGCCGCGGGACGAGCTGTCCGCCATCTTGACGGCAGCGACGACGTTCGTCTGCCCGTCGATCTACGAGCCGCTGGGCATCGTGAACCTCGAGGCCATGGCGTGTGGTGCTGCCGTGGTGGGAACGGCGACCGGCGGGATCCCGGAGGTCGTCGCCGACGGCGTCACCGGGCGTCTCGTCCCGATCGAGCAGGTGCAGGACGGCACGGGCACACCGGTCGATCCGCAGCGTTACGTCGCGGATCTGGCCGCCGTGCTCACCGAGGTGGCGATGGATCCGGAGAGAGCACGCGCCTACGGCGAGGCCGGACGCGAGCGGGCGCGCAACGAGTTCAGCTGGGCGGCGATCGCCGAGACGACGCGCGCGCTCTACGCGGAGCTGACCGCCTGAGCCGATAGGCTGGGGACATGCCGAGCGCTCTGGAATTCACTGACGTCGTCGTGCGCCGTGACGGGCGCAACATCATCGATCACGTGACCTGGCAGGTCGACGATGATCAGCGATGGGTGATCCTCGGCCCGAACGGCGCGGGCAAGACGACGCTCCTGCAGCTGGCCGACACACTCATGCACCCGACCGCCGGAACGGTGACGGTGCTGGGGGAGACCCTCGGCCGCACCGACGTGTTCGAGGTGCGTCCACGTATCGGGTTCGCCTCCTCGGCGATGGCCAAGCGGGTCCCTCGTGACGAGACGGTCCTCAACACCGTGCTCACTGCCGCCTACTCGGTGCTCGGCCGATGGAACGAGAGCTACGAGGACATCGATGAGCGTCGCGCGCTCCGTGTCCTCGCCGACTGGCGCCTCGACCACCTGGCCGACCGCACCTTCGGCACGCTCAGCGACGGCGAGCAGAAGCGCGTCCAGATCGCGCGCGCCGTGATGACCGACCCGGAGCTCCTGCTGCTCGACGAGCCCACGGCATCGCTCGATCTCGGCTCCAGAGAAGAGCTCCTCGCGCTCCTCAGCGGCTACGCCTCCTCTCCGACGACCCCGGCCATGCTCATGGTGACGCACCACGTGGAGGAGATCCCCGTGGGGTTCACCCACGTCATGCTGATCCGCGACGGTGCCGTCGTGGCTGCAGGACCGATCGCTGAGACGCTCACCGCGGAGGCGCTCACCGACACCTTCGGCATGCCGATCGTGCTCACCAGCGAAGACGGACGCTACGCGGCACGCGCAGCATCCTGATGAGCGTCTGATAGAATCGACCCTTGGTGCTCTCTGCACCGCAGACTTCCCTCGTCCCTGGCACAATCCAGGGCAGCAACTAAGGAATCCCATGAAGACTGACATTCACCCCGAGTACAAGGCTGTCGTGTTCCGCGACCTCGGATCGGGCGAGACGTTCCTCACCCGTTCGACCGTGTCGAGCGACAAGACCATGGAGCTGGACGGCGTGGAGTACCCCGTCATCGACGTCGAGATCTCCTCGGCTTCGCACCCGTTCTACACGGGCAAGCAGCGCATCATGGACTCGGCCGGCCGCGTCGAGAAGTTCAACCAGCGTTTCAAGGGCTTCGGCGGCTCGTCCAAGTAACGACCGTCACGAAGAAGGCCCCATGCTCCTCGGAGCGTGGGGCCTTCTTCGTTCTCAGATGTGTGCGTCGCATCCGACCGTGCTCCGAGCCGTCAGAGGTCGAGCCGGATCCGCCCGTCGTCGATCGTGTCAGGGGGATCGCCGGGCGCCGGCGCCGGAGCTGTCCTCTGTGTCTGGCGGTCGCGTTCCATTCCCGCTTCATGCGCAGTCGGCGACCAGACGGCGTCGAACGCGCCGCCGAGGCCGCCACCACTGCTCTCGTACTTCTTCTCGATGGGTACCTTCGAGAAGCCGAAGGCGATCATGACGATCACGGCGGAGACCAGGAGCAGCAGCACTCCGACCGTGACGATCACCCCCACACCCTGTTCCATGCGCTCCAGACTAGGCGTCGGGTGGGACGAGGGCATCCTCCTCGAGGAGGAGAAGCTCAGCGCACGCGGCGGCCGTGGGCGAGGTCGATCAGGTGGGACAGCACCGGTCCGCTGCGCAGGCCGTTGTGCTCGTGCTCACTCGTCTGCCAGAGCTGCACGCCCGGGAGCAGCTTCGCGGTCTCGAGAGAGAACTCGTAGGGCACGTAGACGTCGTTGATATAGACCGCGGCCGCACCGGTCGCACCCGACGCCGAGATGGCGGCGGCATCGTAGATGCTCGGCCACTCGAACTCGGCGAGGTGGAGGGCGACATCGCGCCACGGCTGGAACGCGGGCACCGTCTCGGTCCACTCGCGGCGGATGTGCTCGCCGGTGAACAGCGTCGGGTCGTCGCGGAAGTCTGTCGGCTCGGTGCGCTCGGCCGACCACCGGGTGGCATGGCCGTCGGCGTAGCTCGATTCGTGGAACGCGAAGTACAGCGGGTTGCGGCCGTCGTAGGGCATCGCGTGCATCAGGTCGTACCGGAAGGCGTTCGAGGACGGATCGCGCTCCAGGATCGACCACAGGGTCTGCCACCCGTCGTTGGTGCCCAGCGCCGACCCCACCGACCGCAGGCGCGAGCGGGAGACCACCTCGCCGTCGGGAAGGACGATGCCACCGGCATCCGCCAGATCGACGAGTCGCCGCATGGCGTCGCGGTGCTCCGGGAATCGGCGGTAGTAGCGCTCGGACGCGTCGCGCATCTTGTCGTAGCAGAGCGCGTAGACATCGTCGGGGTGGCGTCCGACGGCGCTGAGACCACCCGTGATGAAGACGTCTTCGAGAGAGGCGGCGTCGGTGGAGAGGTAGGCCAGGGTCGTGAAGCCGCCGAAGGACTGCCCGAGCACGCTCCACGTGGTGGCGCCCAGGTGCTCCCGCATCGCCTCGCAGTCGCGCACGATCGCGTCGGCGCGGAGGTGCGTGAGGTGCTCGGCCACGGCCTCCGCGCCGCGCGCGAGGTCGTGATCCCCGACCGGGGTGGAGAGCCCGGTCCCGCGCTGGTCGAGAAGGACCAGGCGGTAGTGGGCGAGTGCTTCATCGAGCCAGGCCGGCGACGTCGAGGAGTGGAACGGGCGCGGTGCCTCGTGCCCCGGCCCGCCCTGCAGGAAGACGAGGTAGGGGAGGGACTCTCCGCCTTCGCGGGCGACGACGCGCGCGAAGATGTCGATCGTGCGGTGGTCGGCGGGATCGCCCCACACCAGGGGGACGGTGAGCGTGTGCTCTTCGACGGTGAGATCCTGCAGCGTGCGGATGACGGTGCTCATGTTCACATCACATTTCCGATATAGGAGTACTTGACGAAGACCTCCGAGGCGATGCCCGACTCCTCGAGCACACCCTGCACAGCGGTCATCATGTAGTTGGAATCCCAGCCCATGTAGAGGAAATGGCCCTCGTCGAGCTCGTCCCACTGGCCCTTCCAGGCCATGTCCTGGTAGATCGGGCCCCCGTGTGCGGCGCAGTACGCGAGCGCGGCGGTCCTCGTGTCCGTCCAGGCGCGACGGAAGACCCGGTTGAACAGGTACTTCACGTCGGGCACCTCCCAGCGCTCACCGCGGTACTCGACGTAGTCGAACTCCCGCTCCCAGCCCGTCGGCCATCCGCGACGGCGGACGGCATCGAGGATCGGCGTCAGGCCGTCGTCGTCGATCTCCGGGAGTGCGGGACGCGCCCAGATGCGGATCAGGTCGGCGGTGAGTGCGATCGTGCGCCGAGTGATCGCCGCCGTGTTCCACGCGTGGACGTCGGCGAGGTCGCGCGTGGCGGGTACGGAACTGCGGGCGTAGGCGTCCGTGCGCTTGACGGGGAACGAGGCGCCGAACACCCGCTCGGTGAGGGGCTGTTCGAGCAGGGTCAGGTTGCCGAGGGTCGGGGCGAGGGCGCGGTGGCTGTTCTGCTCGTCCTCGGTGTACTCGATCCAGGGCCGTTCGCCATCGCCGGACCACGTGTCACCCGGCACGGCAGGCACGATGTGCTCGACGTCGAAGGACTCGAGGTCGTCGACCCCCTCCAGCCTGCCGAGGACGTAGGCCGGGTGGGGGAGTTCGCTGTACTTCAGGACGGCGCTCACACGTTCGTCGGACGGGGTGATGCGCGCGAACGCACGTGCGAGTGCGTCCCGGCCGTCGAGCCGCGCGCGGCAGAGCCTCGCGACGAGTCTCTCGGTCGGCAGATTCACCAGTGCGCGTCGAAGGTAGAGGGTCTGCAGCCACTCCAATGTCTCGATGAGCTCGGAGCGGTCGATGACGCCCCGCGCGTGATCGCTGTAGACGCTCATCACGAGCGGATACGAGGAGCGGCCGAACGTGTTGACGTGGCGCAGCTGCTGCGCGATCTCGGGGTCCTGCTCCCGCGACGGATCGAGCAGGATGCCGTAGATCTCGGCGTGGTGCCGCCACTCGGACGCATCCGCCTGCAGGTGGGAGAGATCGACGCGGGGGAACGACTGCCGGAACGCGCTGTACACGCCGTGCTCGCCGTTCGCCGCGACCTCACGTCCGGTGACGAGCACGAGGTAGTGCCTCCAGAAGGCGCCGATCGCCTCGCCGGTGTGCCGCTCGATGGGCACCCAGAAGCGGGATTCGACATCGACCTGCTCAGCGTGGCTCAGCCCCATGAGGATGTAGTTGTGGATGAGCTCGTGGTCGCGCAACGGCTCACCCGTCGAGTTCAGGCTCTCGAAGATCTGCTGGGCGTTCGCCTGCGCGCCGAGGGTGATCGACACGTGCTCGAGCTTCTGCAGCCCGCGCCAGATGAGCGGAACCTCGTCCACGTGGATCTGGCTGCGGAAGAAGGCGTAGTTGTCGTCGAAGCGCGATTCGCGGTCGGCATCGTCGCGTCGGTCGAGCACCACGGATTCGTACAGGTCTGCCCAGGCGTCGTGCGGGCGCAGCTTCGTGCGGCCGGGGGCATCGGAGCGCACCAGCACGCGTTCGAGCGCCGCAGCCAGAGCCTGGTCGGTGTCGCGGACCGCGTGATGCAGAGCCGCCACCAGGAGCATGAGCGTGGTGATGCGCTGCTGCCCGTCGATGAGGATCAGGTCCGACTCGGCTGAGGCGCCGTCTTCGGCGGACAGGATCGAACCGATGAAGTGACGGTGGGCGTCGTCTTCACGGGCGACCGCGCGGATGTCGGACAGGAGACGTTCGCATCCCCCGATGTCCCACCGATACTGCCGCTGATACACGGGGACGACGATGGTGGTGGTGCCCGCCGCGAGCCACTCGATCGTGTTGACTGCTGTCGCCTCGACGTTGGTCGCGGTGCTCATGCTGGTGTCTCGTCCTCCCGTAGCGACGGGTGCCGAGGACTCGCCGGGCGCCCCGATCAGTCTATTCGGTTATGCACGGCGGACCTCCGAAGGGCTCGCGGGCGACGCTGTTAGGCTTGCCTTATCAGGGCCTGTTAAAACGTGCTGGCCCCCGATGAAAGGAACATGACTCGATCATGGGTTACATCAAGTCCGCTGCCCTCGAGGAAAAGGGATTCGTCGTCCTCGACAGCTACAACCAGGAGCTCGACCCCAAGGAATGGCTCGACATCGAGTACAACGACTGGAAGTCGTCGGGTGACACCCGCTTCGCGCCGCTCGCCAGTGCCTTCGGCGACATCGAGTGCAACGGGTTCTGGAACCACAAGCCCCCGCGCACCGACAAGGACGGCGTCTGGATCGACTCGCAGACCGAGAAGGCCCCGAACCTGACGCGTCGCGCGCAGGAGCCGGGCGCCAACGTCGGCCGTTGCCGCGTCATCGAGCTGCAGCCGACCCCGTACGGAGACTGCCTCTACAACCTCCACCAGGACGACAACAACCGTCTGAACCCGGACGGCACCGGCTGGGTGGTCCGCGGCTTCTTCAACCTCACCGATGACAAGGACAGCTACTTCGTCCTGCGCGAGAACCGCACCGACCCGAGCATCGAGTACCGCATCGCGCTCCCCGCCGGCGCTCAGCTCATCGTCGACACCCAGCGCCTGTGGCACGCCGCCACGCACAACGGCACCGAGCCGCGCTACTGCCTCATCACGTCGTGGACCTCGGGCCCCGAGCTCGACGCCTACATCGAGAAGTACCACGGCACCGACGACGTGCCCAACTACGAGGTCGACCAGGAGGCGCTCGAGTTCGGCTACGCCGAGCAGGCGCGCAAGGACGCTGCCCGCGCGGCGTACTACGCCGCCAAGGGCCAGCAGGTCAAGCAGGCCATGAGCGAGGCCTGACCTCACCGACTCGACCGTTCGCGGTCCGAAGGCCCCGGTCGTCATGACCGGGGCCTTCGTCGTCGAATGACATGCTTGTGGTTTCCGCAGATCTCGGCGAGAATGGGCCCACAACCGCATATTCTCGCCACTTCGTGGTTCAGGTCGTTGGGGAAGACGCACCTGATGAAACGGAGAGATCATGGCGACGGCTTACGCACGCGGAGTGGTGTTCATCCACTCTGCGCCTCGCGCGCTCTGCCCGCACCTCGAATGGGCGGTGGGTCGCGCTATCGGGCGTGCGGTGAACTTCGACTGGACCGAGCAGCCCGTCCTCGACGGCGCCCGACGTGCGGAGTTCTACTGGGACGGCCCCGTCGGCACCGGTGCCGCTCTCGCGACGTCGATCCGCGGGTGGGAGCACCTTCGCTTCGAGGTGACCGAGGACCCCACGCCCCGCAGCGACGGCGGCCGCTGGCTGCACACTCCCGATCTGGGTATCCACTACGCGCAGACCGATGCCGCCGGCAACATCGTGATCGGTGAAGACCGCATCCGCTATGCGATGGAGATCGCTGCGGGCAGCGCGGTCGAGCTGCAGCGCGAGCTCGACATCGCCCTCGGCTCCGCGTGGGACGAGGAACTCGAACCCTTCCGCCATGCCAGCGACGACGCCAGAGTCGTCTGGCTCCACAAGGTCGGCTAGGCCGACCCCGCAGACCGGAACGGGGGAGGCGTGAGTATCGGATGCCGGTGAGTCATCCCGGACGCTGAGAAGACGTTTCCCCGCTCCGCACGACGAGGACCCCGCCCCGGAGACGAGGCGGGGTCCTCGACGTCGGTCAGATCACCGCGGCGTGCTGCAGCTCAGCGTGCGGGGACGTGCCGGTGCCGCGCACGTCCTCCCAGGCCAACGAAAGGCGACGCATGGCCTCAGCCGTGCGCTCGGGCGGCAGGGTGATGGGGATGCGCAGTCGACGTTCGAGCACGCCGCCCGTCGTGAAGCGCGGTCCGGGAGGCAGGATCAGCTGCCGCTCGCGAGCAGCGAGGGACAGCGAGGTGGACAGCGGCGCACCGATGTCGAGCCATGCGGACAGCCCTCCTGGTGTCGGTGGCATCCGGAAGCCGGGGATGCCCGCCACGCCGGCCTCCACCGCTGCGCGACCGTCGTGCAGACGCTGACCGAGGTGCGAGGTGAGCGCAGGCATGTCGGCGAGAAGCTCGACGGCGATGCACTGCTCGAGCAGGGCGGTGCCCAGCTCGAAGGATGGACGAACGGCGAGCAGTCGAGCGATGACCGTGCGCTCCGCACGGATCCAACCGATGCGCATCCCGCCCCACGCGATCTTCGACATCGATCCGACCGTGATCACATTGGGTCCGCTCGCGGCCATCGGAGCCGGCGACCAGCCGCGGTCGATATCGAGCTCGGTGGTCGTCTCATCGACGATGAGCTGAGTGCCCACGTTGCGCGCCGTCGTGACGATGCGTGAGCGCTCCTCGTCAGGCAGCGTGGCGCCGGTCGGGTTGTGGAAGTCGGGAATGAGGTAGGCGACATGGGGGCGGGAGCCGAGCAGAGTCTCGTTCAGATGGCGCGTGTCCCATCCGTCGACGTCGACGGGGGTCGGAAGCAGACGGTATCCATGCCGGTGCAGCGCCTCGAGCGCGTGCGGGAACGTGGGCTGCTCGACCAGGGCCCTCTCGCCGCGCCGTCCGATCGCCGCGAGGATCAGGTTCACCGCGTTGAGCGCCCCGGAGGTGATGATGACCTCGTCGGCCGAGGTCGGTGCTCCGCGATCGCGGAACCGCTGCGCCACAGCCTCTCGGAGCTCCGGAAGGCCACGAAGGGAGTATCCGCTGGTGCCGCGCAAGGCCGCAAGGCGGGGGAGGGATCGGACCGTCGCGTCATACAGTCCCGGTGTGGAGTCCATCGACGCGATGGACAGATCGATGGCGTCGTCGTCGGCATCAGTGCCGGGCGCGGCGTGTCCGTTCGGCAGGGTGACGCGCGTGCTGCCTCCGTGCAGACGGGAGACGTACCCGTCGGCCTCGAGAAGCCCGTAGGTGCGGGTGATCGTGGAGCGAGAACGGCGAAGCTCCACCGCGAGAGCGCGCTCGCTCGGCAGACGTTCGCCGACCGTGAGCCGGCCGTCGAGGATCAGCGCCCTGATCCGGTCGGCGAGCGTCGTCGCTGCGGAGCCCGCCACGTTGTGCGCCCCGAGCTGTTCGACGAGTCGTGATCCCATGCGTCCAGCATGCCGCAAAGTGGCCTGACGAGTGCAGGCCACTTTGCGCTGAGTGGATTCGCTGACGGACGTGGCCCAGGGGCCAGAGTGGAAGCATGCTCCTGCGCTCCGTCGTGCTCCCCGTGACCGCCACCAGTCGGCGTGACCTCGTCGAGCGGCTCGTACAGCTGCTCGTGGGTCTCTTCCTCTACGGCGTGGCCCTCGGCTTCATGGTGCGCGGCGGCATCGGCGTCGCGCCGTGGGACGTGCTGGCGCTCGGTCTCGCCGAGCAGACCGGCCTCCGATACGGCGTCATGACCGTCGTCGTGTCCATCGTCGTGCTGCTGCTGTGGATCCCGCTGCGTCAGCGGGTGGGGCTCGGCACCGTCTTGAACGCGCTCCTCGTCGGGCCCAGCGCCGACCTCGCACTCGCTCTGATCCCGCAGCCCGCTTCCGTGTGGATCGGCGCCCCCATGTTCGTCTTCGGACTCCTGCTGCTGTCCTTCGCGACCGGTCTGTACATCGCCGCAGACTTCGGTCCCGGACCCCGCGATGGATTGATGACGGGCCTCGTCCGACGTACCGGCTGGGCGGTGTGGCTGGTGCGGACACTGATCGAAGGCGGCGTGCTGCTGATCGGCTTCCTGCTCGGTGGACCCGTCGGCGTGGGAACCGTGCTCTTCGCGTTCGGCGTCGGGCCGCTGATCGGCTGGTTCCTGCCGCGCATCACGCGGATGAGGGAAGCACGTTCGCAGAAGCTCGGGAGCCTCCGCTCCGCCTGATGGATCACCGCGCACCTGCATGACCTGCGCACACGTGCATGACTGAGTACCGGCGGATGCTCAGGCATCCGTGTGATCCTCATGCAGATGAGAAGAGCGGCCCTCGGAATCCCGAGGGCCGCTCATCGTTATGGAGTGTCAGTCGGCGCTGGCGACCACGAGCACGGCGTTGTGACCGCCGAAGCCGAACGAGTTGCTGATCGCGAACTGCGGACCCTCGCCGAGCGGCGTGGCGTCGCCCGAAAGACGGAACGGGACAGCGGGATCGGGCTCCGTCATGTTGATCGTGGGCGGTGCGACACGGTCGCGCAGGGCGAGGAGCGCGAAGATCGCCTCGAGTGCGCCGGTGCCTCCGAGCAGGTGCCCGGTCGATGCCTTCGTCGCCGAGACGGGGATCTCGTCGATCCGGTCTCCGAAGACCTTCTTGAGCGCGACGTACTCGTTGGGGTCGCCGACCGGTGTCGACGTCGCGTGCGCGTTGATGTGGGTGACCTGGTCGGCGGTGATGCCGGCCTCTTCGAGCGCCTGCGTCACCGCACGTGCGGCACCGTTGCCCTCGGGGTCGTTGCCGGTGATGTGGTAGGCATCGGCGGTGACGCCTCCGCCGAGCACATAGCCGTAGATCTTGGCGCCGCGAGCCTTCGCGTGCTCCTCGGTCTCGAGGATCAGGGCTGCGGCCCCCTCGCCCATGACGAATCCGTCACGGTCGATCGCGCCCGGTCGGGACGCGTGGGCCGGGTCGTCGTTCCGACGCGAGAGCGCCTGCGCGGAGGAGAACGATGCCATCGTGATCGGGTGGATCGCGGACTCCGTGCCACCGGCGATCACGACGTCGGCGAGACCGTCCTGAAGGTGGTGGAAGGCGTGGATGATCGACTCGGTGCTGGAGGCGCACGCGCTGACGACGGTCTGCGCGTAGGCGCGGGCGTGGAACTGCAGTGACAGGTTTCCTGCAGCGGCGTTCGGCATGAGCATCGGGACGGTGAGCGGCATCACCCGTCGCGGGCCCTTCTCGCGGAGGGTGTCCCAGGCGTCCAGGAGCGTCCAGAGTCCACCGATGCCGGTGGCGAAGTCGACACCGAGTCGCTCGGGGGCGACTTCGGGGGAACCGGCATCCGCCCACGCCTCGCGCGCCGCGATCAACGCGAACTGCGACGAGGGGTCGAGACGCTTGGCCTCGTGGCGGGGGAGAACCTCTTCCGGGCGGACGATCGCCTCGGCGGCGAAGGTGACGGGCAGCTCGTACTGCTGTACCCAGTCGTGCTCGAGCGTGCGGGTGCCGGACATGCCGGCCAGCAGGTTCGTCCAGTTCTCCGGGGCCGTTCCGCCGATGGCGGAGGTGGCGCCGATGCCGGTGACGACGATGCGCTTGGTCATGGGGTGTGGTTCCTTGTCGAAACGAAGTCGAACGGGTGGGAGGGCAGGTCGGAGGATGCCACTCCCCGCGAGGTGCGGGGGTGGCATCCTGCCGGGATTACTCCTGGCCCGCGACGATGAAGCTGACGGCGTCGCCGACGGTCTTCAGGTTCTTGACCTCGTCGTCGGGGATGGTGACGCCGAACTTCTCCTCGGCGTTGACGACGATCGTCATCATCGAGATGGAGTCGATGTCGAGGTCGTCCGTGAACGACTTCTCGAGGGCGACCTCGGAAGCGTTGATGCCGGTCTCGTCGGTGATGAGCTCTGCGAGGCCAGCGAGGACCTCATCGTTGGTGAAAGCCATGTGGTCTTCCTCTTTCTTGCGGGTTGTTTTCGGAACCGTGGAACAGTCTAGGGAAAGTCAGCGCATTCTCAGGGAAGGACGACGACCTGTGCGGCGAACACGAGGCCGGCGCCGAAGCCGATCTGCAGTGCGAGACCGCCCGACAACTCGGGGTGCTCGGCCATCAGGCGGTGGCTGGCCAGCGGGATCGACGCCGCCGAGGTGTTGCCCGTGGTCTCGATGTCGCGGGCGATCACCGTGCTCTCCGGCAGCTTGAGCTGCTTGGCGAACTCGTCGATGATGCGCATGTTGGCCTGGTGGGGGATGAACGCGGCGATGTCGGTCGGCTCGACGCCGGCCTTGTCCAGCGCCTCACGGGCGACCTTGGCCATCTCCCAGACGGCCCAGCGGAAGACCGTCGGGCCCTCCTGACGAAGGGTCGGCCACGGCACCACGCCGTCGCGGAAGTCGGTGAGGGTGCCGTTCATTCCCACAGCGTCGGCCTTCGAGCCATCCGAACCCCATACCGCCGGTGCGATGCCCGGCGTGTCGCTCGGACCGATCAGGGCTGCGCCTGCACCGTCGCCGAGCAGGAACGAGATGCTGCGATCGGTCGGGTCGACGACGTCGGACAGCTTCTCCGTGCCGATGACCAGTGCGTAGCGGGCGGCGCCGGCCTTGATCAGCGCGTCGGCCTGGGCGATCGCGTAGGCGTATCCTGCGCAGGCCGCGTTGATGTCGTAGGCGGCTGCGGGGTTCGCCCCGACACGGTCGGCGACGATGGCCGAGACCGAGGGGGTCTGCTTGGGGTTGCTGATGGTCGCGACGATCACCAGGTCGACCTGGTCCGCCGCGACGCCGGACTTCTCGATGGCCTCGGCAGCCGCCGCGGTCGCGAGGTCGATCGCATCGGTGCCCTTGTCGGCGCGAGCGCGGGTGACGATGCCGGTGCGCTGACGAATCCACTCGTCGCTGGAGTCGATGGGGCCGATCAGGTCTTCGTTCGGCACGGCATTCTCGCCACGGGCGGCGCCGTAGGAGTAGATGCGCGTGTACGCGGGACCGGTGAGCTGGGCGAGCGTGACGCTCATGCGGCTTCTCCGTTCAGCAGCGCGACGGCTGCATCAAGGTCTTCAGGGGTCTTCACGGCGACGGTCGGTACACCGCGGAGGCCGCGCTTGGCGAGGCCGACCAGGGCGCCGGCCGGAGCGAGTTCGATGACACCGGTGACGCCCGCGTCGGCGAAGGACTGCATGCAGAGGTCCCAACGCACCGGGGACGACACCTGATCGACGAGGAAGCTCAGTGCCTGCGCTCCGTCGGCCACGGCGGAGCCGTCGCGGTTGGTCCACAGCGTGATGTCGGGGTTGGCGGGCGTGACGTCGGATACCGCATCGCGGAGCGCGGCGACGGCCGATGCCATGTACCGCGTGTGGAACGCGCCGGCGACCTGCAGAGGGATCACGCGGGTGCCCTTGAGGGGCTCCTCGGCGAGTGCCGCGAGAGCGGGGAGGGCGCCTGCGACCACGATCTGTCCGCCGCCGTTGTAGTTGGCGGGGGAGAGGTCGAGTTCGGCGAGGCGCGCGAGAAGGGCTTCCTCGTCACCGCCGAGGACCGCACTCATTCCTGTCTGCTCCTGCGCTGCCGCATCGGCCATCGCGCGGCCGCGGATGCCCACCAGGCGCATGCCGGTGTCGGCATCGATCACACGGCTGCCGACGAGTGCGGCGATCTCACCGACCGAGTGCCCGGCGATGCCGTCGGCACGTCGACCGGCGCGCTGCGTGAGGGCATCCCCGGCGATCAGCGACGCGGCGACGATCAGCGGCTGAGCGATGCGGGTGTCCCGGATCGTGTCGGCGTCCGATACCGTGCCGTGTTCGCGAAGATCGACCTCCGCGGCGTCCGAGTAGGCGTCGAGGCGTTCTGCCACTCCGTCGAGCTCGAGCCAAGGAGCGAGGAATCCGGGGGTCTGCGAGCCCTGACCTGGGCATACGACGACAATCACCCACCCAGTCTGCCAACGTTTGCGGCAGAGCGGTGGATGATCCATCACAAGATTCCGAAAAACCCTTGTGTGTGGCGTACAGAGAAGGGTTCAGCGCTGGGTGCGTCGGAGCGGGGCGCGCCGACGGACCTGATCCGCCGCACCGATCGAGCCGAGGATCAGAGCGGTCTGCAGGATGAGCGCTTCGCGGGGGCCGGTGGCATCCCAGCCGATGACTTCGCTCACGCGCTTGAGGCGGTAGCGCACGGTGTTGGGGTGCACGAACAGCTCGCGCGCCGTGGCCTCCAGGGAGCGCCCGTTGTCGAGGTAGCTCCAGAGGGTGGTGACCAAGTCGGTGGAGTGCGCCTGCAAGGGGCGGAAGATGCGCTCGATCAGCGTCTGCTTCGCCAACGGGTCTCCGGCGAGTGCGCGCTCTGGCAGCAGATCGTCAGCCTCGACCGGACGGGGTGCGCCGCGCCATGCGCGGGCGACCGCGAATCCTGCGAGGGCGGCACGGGCGCTCTGGCTCGCGTCCACGAGCGCCGCGACCTCGGGTCCGAGCACGACGTATCCTGGTCCGAACGACGGTTCCAGGCGGGAGGCGATCTCCTGGAAGCCGAGTTCTTCCTCTTCGAGCTCCTGACCCTCGACCCTGGCGCGGCCGAGCACCAGGACGAGGCGGGAGCCCTGCACACCGATGAGCACGTCGACGGCGAGCTTCCTGGCGGTGCGGCGGACCAAGTCGACGTCGAACTGCGGAGGTGTCGTCCCGACGAGGACGGCGACCTCGCCGTGACCGTGCCACCCGAGTGCGGCGATCCGGCTCGGCAGCTCTTCATCGGCCTCGCCGGTGAGGATCGAGTCGACGACGAGTGCTTCCAGGCGCGCGTCCCATAGGCCGCGGGCCTCGGCTGCCCTCGCGTACACGTCGGCCGCCGCGAAGGCGACGTCGCGGGAGTAGAGCAGGATCGCCTCGCGCAGGTCGTTCCCCCGCCCGGCGACCCGCTCCTCGGTGACCTCGACGGTCACGCGGATGAGCTGCAGAGTCTGCTGGAGGCTCACGCTTCGCAGCAGCTCGCGAGGAGCCGCCGCGAAGATGTCCGCCGCGATCCACGGAGTGGAGGTGGGGTCCTCGTACCACTGGATGAACGACGTGATACCCGCCTGGGCCACCAGCCCGACCGCAGAGCGGCGGGCTGGTGGCATGTCGGCGTACCACGGGAGGGTGTCCTCCAGGCGCTTGATCGTCACCGAGGCGATGTCACCGGAGATCCGGCGCAGCCAAGTGAGTGTCGCGGCCTTGTCCATGCCGGAAGGAGGAGAACCTGTCACCGAGGGCTCAGCTTTCGCCGCCCGCGTTGCCGCTGGTGCCGGCGTTCACATCGTGCAGGCTGTACTTCTGGATGGCCTGCGCGGCGAGCGAGCGGTCGACGACCCCGTCTTCGGCGAGCGACTGCAGGGTGCGCACCACGATCGACGGGCCGTCGATCTTGAAGAAGCGACGGGCAGCGGCACGGGTGTCCGAGAAGCCGAAACCGTCGGCGCCGAGCGTGGCGAAGCGGTTCGGCACCCACGGACGGATCTGGTCCTGCACGGCGTGCATGAAGTCGCTGACGGCGACCACGGGGCCTTCGGCGCCCTGCAGCTTCTGGGTGAGGTACGCGGTGTGAGGCTCTTCCTCCGGGTGCAGGAAGTTGTGCTCGTCGGCGGCGAGGCCGTCGCGGCGCAGCTCGGTCCACGAGGTGACCGACCAGACGTCGGCGATCACACCCCAGTCGTTCTTCAGCAGCTGCTGTGCCTCGAGGGCCCAGGGGAGTCCGACGCCCGAGGCGAAGAGCTGGGCACGGGGGCCTTCGCCCTCGCCGACCGAGACGCGGTGGATGCCGCGCACGATGCCGTCGACGTCCACGTTCTCCGGCTCCGCCGGCATCACCATCGGCTCGTTGTAGAGCGTGATGTAGTACATGACGTTCGGGTCTTCGTGGTTGCCGCCGTACATGCGCTCGAGACCGGAGCGCATGATGTGCGCGATCTCGTAGCCGTACGCCGGGTCGTACGAGACCGTCGCCGGGTTGGTGGCGGCGAGCAGGTGCGAGTGGCCGTCGGCGTGCTGCAGACCCTCACCCGTGAGGGTGGTGCGCCCTGCCGTCGCGCCCATGATGAACCCGCGGGCCATCTGGTCGCCGGCTGCCCACTGGGCGTCGCCCGTGCGCTGGAATCCGAACATCGAGTAGAAGAGGTAGATCGGGATCAGCGGCTCGCCGTGCGTGGCGTACGACGTGCCGGCCGCGGTGAACGCCGCAAGGGCGCCTGCCTCGTTGATGCCGACGTGGACGATCTGGCCCTGCGGGCTCTCCTTGTAGGCGAGGAGAAGTTCGCGGTCGACCGAGGTGTAGTGCTGGCCGTTCGGGTTGTAGATCTTCGCCGAAGGGAAGTAGGCGTCCATTCCGAAGGTACGTGCCTCATCCGGGATGATCGGGACGATGCGGTGACCGAAGTCCTTGGAACGCAGCAGGTCCTTCAGCAGACGGACGAACGCCATGGTCGTGGCGATCTCCTGCGTGCCAGAGCCCTTCTTGGGCAGGGCGTAGGCGGTGTCATCCGGCAGCGAGAGGCCGACATGGGTAGAGCGACGTTCCGGCAGGAAGCCGCCGAGCGCGTTTCGACGCTCGAGCATGTACTGGATCGTCTCGTCCTGGGGGCCCGGGTTGTAGTACGGGGGCAGGTACGGGTTCTCCTCGAGCTGCGAATCCGTGATCGGGATGTGCATCGCGTCGCGGAACGTCTTGAGGTTGTCCAGCGTCATCTTCTTCATCTGGTGGGTCGCGTTGCGGCCCTCGAAGTGCGGACCGAGGCCGTAGCCCTTGACGGTCTTCGCGAGGATGACGGTGGGCTTGCCCTTGTGCTCGGTCGCTGCCTTGAACGCGGCGTAGACCTTGCGGTAGTCGTGGCCACCGCGCTTGAGGTTCCAGATGTCGTCGTCGGAGTAGTCCTTGACGAGGGCTGCGGCGCGCTCGTCGCGGCCGAAGAAGTGCTCACGGACGTACGCGCCGGACTCGGCCTTGTACGTCTGGTAGTCGCCGTCGGGGGTGACGTTCATCAGGTTGAGCAGCGCGCCCTCGGTGTCGCGGGCGAGCAGGTCGTCCCACTCGCGACCCCAGACGACCTTGATGACGTTCCAGCCCGCACCGCGGAAGAACGACTCGAGCTCCTGGATGATCTTGCCGTTGCCTCGCACGGGCCCGTCGAGACGCTGCAGGTTGCAGTTCACGACGAACGTCAGGTTGTCGAGGCCCTCGTTGGCGGCGACCTGCAGCTGTCCGCGGCTCTCGACCTCGTCCATCTCGCCGTCGCCCAGGAAGGCCCAGACACGCGACTGGGACGTGTCCTTGATGCCGCGGTTCTCGAGGTACTTGTTCGACATCGCCTGGTAGATCGCGTTGATCGGGCCGAGGCCCATCGACACGGTCGGGAACTGCCAGTACTCCGGCATAAGGCGCGGGTGCGGGTAGGACGGGATGCCGTAGGGGGCGTGCGACTTCTCCTGGCGGAATCCGTCGAGCTGGTCCTCGGTCAGGCGTCCTTCGAGGTACGACCGGGCATAGGTACCGGGGGAGGCGTGACCCTGGATGAAGATCTGGTCTGCACCACCGGGGTTGTCCGCACCCTTGAAGAAGTGGTTGAAGCCCACCTCGTACAGAGCAGCCGAGGAGGCGTAGGTCGAGATGTGGCCGCCGACGCCGATGCCGGGTCGCTGAGCGCGGTGCACCGTGATCGCGGCGTTCCAGCGGATCCAGGCGCGGTAGCGGCGCTCGATCTCCTCATCACCGGGGAACTCGGGCTCGTTCTCCGAGGCGATGGTGTTGATGTAGTCCGTCGTCGGGACCATCGGCACGCCCAGGTGCAGCTCCTTCGAGCGCTTGAGCAGGCTGAGCATGATCTCGCGGCCGCGGCCGTGGCCCTTGGCATCCACCAGCTCATCGAGGGACTGCTGCCACTCGCCGGTCTCCTCCGGATCGCTGTCGAGGGGGCCCTGGGAGTACGGATCCTGGTCGTGCACGGTCACGGGGGAACCTTTCGTCAAGCTGGCAGGTCATGCCAAGGAAACGGGAAGCGACACGGGCAGCCTTGTCAGCTGTGCACAACGCGCGCCGGATTCAGCCTATCCCTCTTCTACGACACGGGTGCGCATCGGCCTCCCGATAGACTGACGACACCAGGGCCTTTAGCTCAGCTGGTAGAGCGCCACGTTTACACCGTGGATGTCGTCGGTTCGATCCCGGCAGGGCCCACACCACACCCCGCCCGCTCGCCGCGGGCGATACTCGCTCGCGGAGCGCCCGCGCGATCACTGTGCGTGCTCAGGCGTCGCGAGAGAGCCACCCCTGGTAGACGTGAAGGTCGGGAGCAGACGCCGTCGCCTCTCGCCACCGGTCGAGCCAGCGGCGGCGAACAGCGGTCGGCGGCCACGGCGTCGGGCGGAGTTCGACGGGGACGAGGGGGTCGTCCCGCAATGCCGCATCCAGCGATTCCGCGAGTATGAGCTGGCGCGCGACCGGTTCCTGGTCGCTGATGTCGACGCTGAGGGCCGCCTCCAGTGCTTCATACGCTATGACGGTGTCGCGGGCAGGCCAGAGTGTTTCGGCGATGTCTTCGTTCCTGTCGGTCCCCCGGACGGTCAGCGCGGTGACGCTCGCGGTGACCAGGTACGGGTCGAGCTCCGGGGTGAGGGCGGCGTCGATGGCGTGGGGGGTGAGGTAGAGACCCGTGGAGATCGACACGGCGCCCAGTGCGTGCATCTCCCGACGAAATGTGTCGCGAACCGCGCGCTCGCTCTCGGGGGCGCTGAGTGCGAGGAGATGCCAGTAGCCGTCCCACGGTGCCTGATCGGCATCCTGGGCGAACGCGAGGCGGAGTCCGATCCGCTCTCGTTCGAGGCGTGCTCTTCCGGCTTCGGTGAGTTCGATGGTGCCGTTGCGTCCGCGGCCGTGCTGGGTGATGTCTCCGGTCGAGATGAGGCGTCGCAGCGCCAGGCGCACGGGCTGGTCGCCGACCTGCAGTCGATTCGCCGTGTCGTAGATGATGCCCAGGTTGGCAGCGCCATCGAAAGGGAGGAGCGCCTCGATGATGGTCCGGGGCGAGATCTGCGTGTTCAACGGGACACCTCCTTCTCCATCACGGTATATCGGTCGAACCCGTACACGTAGCCGAGCAGCCCGAGGGACCCGCCGTCGACCGTCGTGAATCCACGACGGCGATAGAGCGCCTCGGCGCGTGGGTTGCTGTCGACCACCGACAGCCGCACCGCGTGGAGTCCACGTTCGCGCGCATGCTGTTCGGCCGCGCCGAGGAGTGCCGTGCCGATCCCGCCTCCGCGATGCGCCCGGTCGACGCAGATGCCGTCGAGTACCAGCCGGTCACCTGCCTCGCTCCGAGCGAGCACGCTCATCGCGAGAGCGGCACGCACGGCCTGATGAAGGGGAAGTGCCGACTTGAGAGCCACCCAGGAGAGACGCGTAGCCCCGATGTCCTGGTCCATGAACCCGCACACCCCGACCACGACGTCCTCCACGCGAGCGACGAGCATCTGTTCTGCGCGCAGAGAAGCCCGAACGATTCGAAGACCTGTCTCCTCGTCGGCGAAGGCGGGCTGGAGCTTGCGGTGGAAGGCCTCCCAGTAGAGCGAACCGACACGGATGCGTTCCGAATCGTCGAATCCGATGGCAATATCTCGAGCACCCATAGGCCAAAACTATCACGTAGGCTACGAACGTGAAAAGAATGAAAGTTAATCGCGGCATCCGTATGTGGGTCGGCTCCGCCGCGGTGCTGGCACTGGTTGCGGTGGGCGTGATCGTCGTGGGCAACGACTACAGGTACGAGCAGACGGCGGTTCGCATCCCGACCGCCAACGGTGAACTCGATGGGGTTCTCACGACGCCGCCCGGTGTCGGCGCACGTGGCGTCGTGATCATGGTTCATGGGGACGCTGCCGTCGACGCGACGCAGGGCGGGCTGTACTCGCCGTGGTTTGAGGGCGCGGCGGATGCCGGGTTCGCGACGCTGTCATGGAACAAGCCAGGGGTGGGTGGATCCACGGGGGATTGGCTGGCTCAGACCATGGACGATCGTGCTGATGAGGTGTCCGCGGTCGTCGATTGGGCTCTCGCGCAGCCCGGGCTCCCGACCGACCGCATCGTCTTGTGGGGCGCCAGTCAGGCAGGGTGGGTGCTTCCGAAAGTGGTCGCCCAGCGGGAGGACATCGATGCCGTCGTCGCGGTGGGCACGGCGATCAACTGGCTCTCGCAAGGTCGATACAACCTGCTGGCGGAGCTTGATCACGACGGAGCAACCGATTCGGAGCGGTCGCACGCCCTTGCCGAAAGCGACGAGATACGCGGAATTCTGGAGCGCCGCGCGGGCTACGAGGACTACCTCGCCGTCACGACCGAGGAGTCGCCGATGACCAGGGCACGCTGGATGTTCGTCGCGCAGAACTTCGATGCCGACGCCACCCTCGATCTGCGTGATGCGGCCGAAGCGAACATCCCTGTTCTGCTGATGGCCGGCGAACGCGATCGCAACGTCGACATGCGTGAGACGGAGATCGTCTACGAGCGGGTTTTCGGTGAGAACCTCACCGTCGAGCACTTCGACGCCGTTCACTCCCTTGCGCGACCCGTCGTCGACGACAACGAGTTCATCGGAGCCTCGGTCGGCATCTTCTGGCCCCGAGCGCTTCTCGCCGCTGGCGTCGTCGATGCGTATGCCACGTTCTTGCGCGGCGTGGATTGACGGCACGACCGAAGCGACACGTGCAGGTCCGACCGTGCACGGGATCCGAGGCGCGTACGCTGGAGCGAAGCACCACTCGACGACCGAGAAGAGGACGCCTTCCGATGGCAGGACGAATCGTCATCAGCGGGGCATCGGGCCTCATCGGCTCCGCACTCGCGTCATCCCTGCGCGCCGACGGCATCGAGGTCACCTCCCTCGTCCGCCGCCCGCCGCGGTCGGAGGACGAGGCGCAGTGGGAGCCGGGGGAGAGCGCGCTCGATCCGGAGGTGCTGGCGGGAGCAGATGCGGTCGTCGCGCTCGGCGGTGCCAGCGTCGGACGACTCCCGTGGACGCGTGGCTACCGTCAGGAGCTCATCGACTCGCGCCTGGGAGCGACGCGCACCCTGACCACCGCGCTTCGTGCACTGCGCTCCGACGCTCCGGCCCTCATCTCGGCATCGGCCGTCGGCTACTACGGCTCTGCGCCCGGCGAGGTACTCACCGAGGACTCCGCTGCGGGGCAGACCTTCTTGGCCGATCTGACCGTGCGTTGGGAGGCCGAGGCGCGTCAGGCCGAAGATCACACCCGGGTCGCGCTGCTGCGCACCGCGCCGGTCATCCACCGGCGCGGAGTGCTCAAGCCGCTCATCCAGCTGACCCGTTTCGGCGTCTCCGGGCCGCTCGGGCGCGGGACGCAGATCTGGCCCTGGATCTCGCTCGACGATGAGGTGCGGGCGATCCGCCACATCCTGGACAAGAAGATCGCGGGCCCGGTCAACCTCACGGGACCGACACCGGCGTCTGCGAACGACATCGGCCGAGCCCTGGCCGCTCGGATGCACAGGCCGTTCTGGGTGCCGGCGCCGGCGTGGGCGCTGCGTTTCGCCCTCGGCGACGCGGCCGATTCGCTGCTGCTTCCCGATGCCGACGTGCGGCCGCTGGTGCTGGAGCGCTCGGGGTTCCGGTTCACGCACGCGACCGCGACGGAGGCGGTCGCCGCCGCTCTGTGACCTTCTCTGTGGGACACATTGATCCGGCGAGATCGCTCGCTGATCGGGGTTCACCACTGCGAGACTGAGCGCATGGAGATCATCGAGAACTCGAAGCTCACGGTCGTCGGCGCGGGAAGCGTCGGGTCGAGTGTCGCCTACGCGGCACTGATCCGGGGTTCCGCCCGTCATGTCGCGCTGTACGACATCGCCACCGAGAAGGTCGAGGCAGAGGTGCTCGACCTCGCCCACGGCACGCAGTTCACGGGCTCCAGCGACATCATCGGCGGCAGCGACATCTCGGTCGCCGCCGGCTCGCACGTCGTGGTGATCACCGCGGGCGCGAAGCAGAAGCCCGGTCAGACCCGCATCGAGCTCGCCGAGGTCAACGCGGGAATCATCCGCAGCATGATGCCCGACCTGCTCGAGGTCGCCCCGAACGCGATCTATGTGATCGTCACGAACCCGTGCGATGTGCTCACGGTCATCGCGCAGGAGGAGACCGGGCTTCCTCCCGAGCGGATCTTCGCCTCCGGAACAGTGCTCGACACCTCGCGGCTGCGGTGGAAGCTCGCCCAGCGAGCCGGTGTCTCCACCGCCAGCGTCCACGCGCACATCATCGGAGAGCACGGCGACACCGAGTTCCCTCTCTGGTCTCGCGCGACGATCGGCACCGTGCCGATCCTGGAGTGGGAGACGCCCGGCCACCCTCGCTTCACCCTCGACGAACTGCAGGAGATCGCCGTCGACGTGCGCGACGCCGCGTACAAGGTCATCCTCGGCAAAGGGGCGACCAACTACGCGATCGGACTGTCGAGTGCACGCATCGTCGAAGCGATCCTGAGCGACGAGCATGCCGTGATGCCCGTCAGCACCGTGCTGCGCGACTTCCACGGGCTGGACGGTGTGGCGCTCTCGGTGCCGTCGATCGTGAGCGCGAAGGGTGCCGTGCCGATACGGAACACCTCGTTCTCGGAGGGTGAGCTGGCGCTGCTGCGTCAGTCCGCTGACGCGCTCACGGCAGCCGCCGCATCATTGCGGCCGTGAGCAGGCGGGTGACGCAGGGTCTCTGAGGCGGGTCTGCGTCAGGACTCCTCGTGAGTCCTCGGGTCGGCGTCGAACAGGCGTCCGTCCGGACGTCCGAGAGCGGTGATCGCCGCCACCTCGGCATCGTCGAGAACGATCTGCGCCGCCGCGAGGTTCGCGACCTGGTGCTCGAGCGACGACGCCTTCGGGATCGACACCGTACCGCGGGCGACGTGCCAGGCCAGCACGGTCTGGGCGGTCGTGATCTCGCGGGCCGCAGCGATCTCGTGGATCACGGCCTCGTCGAAGAGCTCCCTCGCCCGCCCCAACGGGCTCCACGCTTCGGTGAGGATGCCGTGTTCCCGGTGATACGTGAGCTGCTCCTCCTGCGG
This sequence comes from Microbacterium sp. Root322, assembly GCF_001425645.1. Taxonomy (NCBI): domain Bacteria; kingdom Bacillati; phylum Actinomycetota; class Actinomycetes; order Micrococcales; family Microbacteriaceae; genus Microbacterium; species Microbacterium sp. Root322. Next base: position 322,017 of record NZ_LMCS01000001.1, read on the forward strand.
GAAGTACGGATGCACCTCGATCTGATTGACGACGGGTCGCACCCCGGTCTCCTGCTCGAGGCGCTCCAGGTGCTCCGGAAGGAAGTTGGAGACGCCGATCTGTCGGACCACGCCGCGGGACTGGGCGTCCACGAGCGCGGCCCACGCCTGGACGTACTCGTCCTGGAGGGGATTCGGCCAGTGGATCAGGTGCAGATCCGTCACATCGAGTCCGAGGCGCGAACGGCTCTCCTCGATACTGGTGCGTGCCTTCGCCGACGGGTGATGGCGACCGGGGAGCTTCGTGGTGACGATGACCTCGGAGCGCGGCACATCGGCGGCCGCGACGCCACGGCCGACCGAACCCTCGTTCTCGTAGTTGAACGCCGTGTCGACGAGACGGTAACCCGCACCGATGCCTCCGGCGACTGCGTCTGCCCCGGCATCTCCGAGGAGTCCGTAGGTGCCGAGGCCGATGGCCGGAAGGGCGAACCCGTTGTGGGCGGTGAACGAGGGGACGACGGGCTGAGTGGTCACGGTGCTCCTTCTTGGCCTTTTCCCCGAGCGTACGCTGAGGGGATGACGACGGAGGCGGAGATGGCGTCGGATGACACCGTGATCGAGGACCAGGATCGCTGCCCGTGTGCGTCCGGGGACGTGTTCGGCGGCTGCTGCGGGCCGTTGCTCGAAGGTGCGCCCGCGCCGACGGCGGAGCGCCTGATGCGCTCGCGTTACACCGCGTTCGGCCTCCAGGACGCCGGGCACCTCCTGCGCACCTGGCACTCGACCACGAGGCCGGAGACGATCGATTTCGAGCCGGACCTCGAGTGGCGACGGCTGCTGGTGATCGATCGCGCGGCCGGAGGCCCCTTCGACCGCGAAGGCGTGGTGGAGTTCGAGGCGTTCTGGCGGCAGGGTGCTGCGAGGGGCTCGCTCCATGAGCGCAGCCGCTTCGTGCGCGAGGACCGGCACTGGTACTACGTCGACGGCGACGTGCGTTGATGGGCGGATGTCGCGACAGCGACTAGATTTGGAAGCGTGAACGCCAGCCCCGAGAACCAGCGCACCCTGCTCGACATCGCCGACCTCGACCGGCGCATCGCGCAGGCCGAGCGTGCCCGAACGAAGCCGAGCCAGGCGGGGCGGATCACCGAGCTCGTCGCCATCCGTCAGGAGCAGCTGCGCGAGCTGACCGCTCTCGCCGGCACCCGTGACGACGTGCGCACCGAGCTGAAGCGTCTGGAGTCCGACGTCGCCGTCGTCGAGGCGCGTCGGAATCGCGATGCGGAGCGCCTCGCCGCGTCGACGAACTCGAAGGACGCGCAGGCGCTCGAGCACGAACTCGCGAGCCTTGCTCGGCGCCAGAGCGACCTCGAAGACGCCGAACTCGACGTCATGGGTCGACTGGAAGAGGCAGAAGCCGCCCTCGCCGCGCAGCAGGCGCTTCTGGACGCGACGACAGTCGAGGGTTCGGCGCTCACCGCACAGGCGAAGGCCGATGTCGCTGCCGCCACAGACCTGGGTGCGCAGCTCGCCCGCGATCGTGCGGCCGTCGCCGAGGGAGTGTCGCCCGAGCTCTTGGCGGAGTACGCCCGTCGCGCCGTGAACAGTGCGGGTGCCGCGCTGCTCACCCGTGGCACCTGCGAAGGCTGCCGCATCCTGCTTCCCAGCACCGATCTGAACGACATCCGCCGCGCGGCGGACGACCTCGTGGTCTCCTGCCCCGAGTGCGGGTGCATCCTCGTGCGTACCGAGGAGTCAGGGCTCGCATGAGCGGTGCCTCCGCTCACCGGCGATGACAGCGCCGGCGTCGGGCGTCGAACGACGCATCGCGCTCATCTCCGTCGGCGCTCACGAATATGTCGCCGTCGAGCTCGACGGGAACGACGAGGAGCAGGATCGCACGTCGCTGCGTACCGATGACCTTCCGGACTGGGTCCGCACCGCCGAGGCATCAGACGCCCCGCGATGGATCATGCGGACCGCCGCCGAAACCTACGCGCTCCTCCTCGGAGCCGGAGTGCGGATCACTCGCAGTCACGACCTGGTGCTGTGTCATGCGATCCTGCGCGACACCTCCTCGGTGCCGACGCCACTCCCGGCCTCTCAGGAGTGGGAACGGCGGGAACCGACCGTGGCGGCACCGTCCCTCTTCGATGTGTTCGATGAGGTGGGCGGTGAGGATGCAATCGCCGCGACTCTGGATCAGTACCGGGCGCAGCGCCGCGTGATCGCCGCGGCGCCGGATGGACGTCTCACGCTCCTGTGCGCAGCGGAGTCGGCGGGCGGACTCATCGCGGAAGAGATGCGGGCCGCAGGATTGCCGTGGGACGAGGGCGTGCACGACGCGATCCTCACCGACACCCTGGGCACCCGCCCGGTCGCCGGCGGCGTGCCGAGTCGCATGCTCGAACTCGGAGATCGTGTGCGCGAGCTACTCGGCGATGCCTCACTGCACCTGGACAGTCAGCAGAAGCTGCTCAGGGCGCTGCACCGCGTCGGGGTGCAGGTCGAGTCAACGAGCCGGTGGGAGCTCGCCGAGCACGACCACCCGGTCGTCGAACCGCTGCTGGCGTACAAGAAGCTCTCCCGGCTGCTCAGCGCCAACGGGTGGGCGTGGCTGGCGGAATGGGTGCATGACGGCCGGTTCCGCCCCGTGTACATCCCCGGAGGCGTCGTCACCGGGCGATGGGCCTCCGCCGGTGGGGGAGCGCTCCAGCTTCCGCGGAGCCTGCGCCCTGCGGTGCGTGCCGACCCCGGGTGGACGCTGGTCGTGGCCGATGTCGCGCAGCTCGAGCCGCGGATGCTCGCCGCGATGGCAGCCGACGAGGCGATGGCTCGTGCGGCCAGGGGGAGCGACCTCTATGCGGGCGTCGTCGCTTCCGGGGCGGTCGCCACTCGCGAGGAGGCGAAGTATGCGGTCCTCGGTGCGATGTACGGTGCCACGACGGGCGACAGCGGCCGACTGGTCCCGCGGCTGCGCAAGGTGTACCCGCGCGCCATGGGACTCGTCGACGCCGCGGCACGAACGGGGGAGGACGGCGGCATCGTGTCGACCTGGCTCGGTCGATCATCACCCCGCCCATCCGTGGAGTGGATGCGACTGCAATCCGAGGCGACCGATGCGGATGCCGATCCCGCGGTGGTGGCCCTCGCTCGGCGCAGGGCGCGCGACTGGGGGCGGTTCACACGGAACTTCGTCGTTCAGGGCACGGCTGCGGAGTGGTCGCTGATCTGGCTGGCCGAGATCCGTCACCGCCTGCAGCAGATCCCCGAGGTCTTCGCCGAGGCTGCGGCCTCCGGTCCGTTCGCACGCTCCCCGCACCTGGCGTTCTTCCTGCACGACGAGGTGATCCTGCACGTTCCGCTCGAACATGCGGAGGCGGCGGCCGAGGCCGTGCGCGAGGCGGCGGCCACGGCGACGACGCGACTGTTCGGCTCGTTCCCGATCGACGTGCCCCTCGATCTGCGCATCGCGGAGTCTGCGCAGAAGTAGCCGCAGGCCGCGGGTCTCCGAGAACGTAGACTGGAGACGCGAATGGGTCGACTGGACGGCCGCGTTGCGGGCAACCGCACCGAGGAACGTCCGGGCTCCTCAGGGCAGGACGGTGGGTAACGCCCACCCGGAGCAATCCGCGAGAAAGTGCCACAGAGAGTAGACCGCCCCGCGAGGGGTAAGGGTGAAAGGGTGGTGTAAGAGACCACCGGGGGCCATGGTGACATGGCCCGCCAGGTAAACCTCGTCCGGAGCAAGGTCAGACAGAGGATGTTGACGCGGCTCGCCGAGTCCTCGGGTAGACCGCTAGAGTGCCACGGCAACGTGTCGCCGAGAGAGATGGCCGTCGAAGGGGCGAAGAACCCCGGAACAGAACCCGGCGTACAGGTCGGCCCATTCGCATAAAGAAGATCTGATCAGGTCTCCTTCCGCCCGACTCCCGGCAGCGCGCCCAGAGCGCTGTTCTCAGGGAGGGCGTGCCGGGGCGCGGCGGATCGCACCGCCTAGGCTCGGAGTAGCCACCCAGAAAGGCACGTCCATGAGGTCTACGCCATGAGAGATGTCACACGACGGGGTCTGGCCTTGTCATTGGTGCTCAGCGGCGTCGCGGGGTATGTGGACGCGATCGGGTTCATCGACACCGGCGGCTTCTTCGTCTCCTTCATGAGCGGCAATTCGACCCAGGCCGGTGTGGACATCCTCGAGCAGGGATTGGCGTCGTCGCTTCTGCCCTTGACGCTGGTGGTGGCTTTCGTCCTGGGCGTCGCCGCCGGCGCGATGATCGGCGGGAACGGGAGACGGCGCGCCTGGGCGGTGGCGGCATCCGCGTCCGCCGTCGCTCTGAGCGCCGTCCTCGCTGCGGTGGTACCGACGAGCCCTGCTCGGTTCTGGATGCTGGCCTTCGCCATGGGGGCGCTGAACACCCTGTACCTCTCGGACGGACGTGCGCGGGTCGCCATCACGTACGCGACCGGCACGTTGGTCAGTCTGGGTCTCGCGGTCGCGGCGCTGCTCACCGGGCGCTCCGGATCCGCCTGGCGCCGCCCTCTCCTGCTGTGGGGATCCCTCGCGGGAGGCGCGGTGGTCGGTGCCGCGGCGCACCGGCTCGGAAGCGGCCCCGCGTTGCTCCTCGCCGCCGTCGTGCTCGCCGCCGCCGGGGTGGGTCTGGCCATGAGGACCCGCGTTCGACGGGAACCTCCGATCGACTGAGCGGGGGAGGAGGCTCCGGCCCGCACCTTCGCGAACACGCGAAGACCCCGATGACTACGGCAGTCATCGGGGTCTTCCGCGTCAGGGACGTGCGTGGATCAGTCGCCGGCGAGGGATGCGGCGCCGATGATGCCCGAGTTGTTGCGGTGGATCGCCGGGACGATCGGCGTCTTGAGGTCGAGAAGCGGAAGGAAGTCTCCGGCGTTCTTCGAGACGCCACCGCCGACCACGAACAGGTCGGGGCTGAACAGGAACTCGATGTGCGAGTAGAACGCCTGCAGGCGCTCGGCCCACTCCGCCCAGCTGAGGTTCTCCCGCTCGCGTGCCGACGTCGCGGCGTACGTCTCGACCGACTCGAACTCGCGGAAGTTGAGGTGACCGAGCTCGGTGTTCGGCAGCAGCACCCCGTCGTAGAGGAATGCGGATCCGATGCCGGTGCCGAGGGTCGTGAGGAGCGTGAAGCCGCGCACATCCCTGGCCGCTCCGTGGCGGGCTTCGGCGACACCCGCGGCGTCGGCGTCGTTCACGAACACGATGTTGCGGCCGAGGCCGTCGCGGAAGAATCGTTCGGCGTCGAAGTCGATCCACTCCTTGGACACGTTCGCGGCCGAGAGCGTCTTGCCGCGCTTGACGATCGCCGGGAAGGCGACTCCGAGCGGCAGCGTCGACTCGTGCACGTCGAGCGTCTTCAGAACGGTCTGCACGGCGTTGAGCACGTCCTGCGGCGATGCGCCCTCGGGAGTGGGGACCCGCACCCGGTCGGATGCCATGACGCCGTGCTCGAGGTCGACGATTCCTGCTTTGATTCCCGTGCCGCCGATGTCGACGCCGATCGCTTTTGCCATGGGCGATAGCTTAGCGACCACGGTGCGCGCCAGTAGGATCGATGACATCACGTGAAGAAGGGGCAGACATGTCTGACGGCGACCACAAGTACTGGTACAACTCCGCGACTGGCGAGATCGAGTTCGGCATGATCTCGCCCGCCATCGACCGCATCGGTCCGTTCGACACGGAGGCCGAAGCCCGCCGTGCTCCCGAGGTCGTCAAGGAGCGCGCGCGTTCCTGGGCCGAGGAAGAGGCCGTCGAGCAGGGCTGGGACGCCAAGGGCGACGCAAAGGGCCAGGGCGCAGAGTAGCCATGGACAAGCAGAGGGACTTCGTCCTCCGGACCATCGAGGAGCGCGGCGTCAAGTTCGTGCGGTTGTGGTTCACGGACGTGATCGGCACTCTCAAGTCGGTGGCCATCGCGCCCGCCGAGGTCGAGGGGGCTTTCGCGGAAGGCATCGGATTCGACGGTTCGGCGATCGAGGGGCTGACACGCACCTACGAATCCGATCTGCTCGCCCAGCCCGATCCGACGACGTTCCAGACGCTGCCCTGGCGCGGTGAGATCGACCCGACCGCGCGCATGTTCTGCGACCTGACGACCCCCGACGGCCAGCCGGCCGTCGCCGACCCACGTCACGTGCTCAAGCGCACGCTCGCGAAGGCCGCAGACGCCGGATTCACCTTCTACACGCATCCGGAGATCGAGTTCTATCTCCTGAAGTCGTCCTCGTTCGGACCCGACGGCCCCGTGCCCGTCGACTCCGCCGGCTACTTCGACAACGTTCCCGGCGGCACGGCGCACGACTTCCGCCGTCGCTCCGTGCGCATGCTGGAAGATCTCGGCATCTCCGTCGAGTTCAGCCATCACGAGGGCGGCCCCGGTCAGAACGAGATCGACCTGCGCTACGCCGATGCGCTGACCACAGCCGACAACGTCATGACGTTCCGCACGGTGATCAAGGAGGTGGCGATCGAGCAGGGCGTCTACGCGACGTTCATGCCGAAGCCGCTCAGCGGTCAGCCCGGCAGCGGCATGCACACGCACATGTCGCTCTTCGAGGGCGATCAGAACGCGTTCTACGAGGAGGGCGCGAAGTACCAGCTCTCCAAGACGGGGCGGCACTTCATCGCGGGCCTGCTCAAGCACGCGAACGAGATCTCCGCCGTCACGAACCAGTTCGTGAACTCCTACAAGCGCCTGTGGGGCGGCGACGAGGCGCCGAGCTTCATCACCTGGGGCCACAACAACCGTTCCGCGCTCGTGCGCGTGCCGATGTACAAGCCCAACAAGGGGCAGTCGTCGCGCGTGGAGTACCGTGCGTTGGACTCGGCCGCGAACCCCTACCTGGCGTACGCGCTCATGCTGGCGGCCGGGCTCAAGGGCATCGAAGAGGGATACGAGCTGCCGCCGGAGGCCGAGGACAACGTCTGGGCGCTCAGCGACGCGGAGCGACGGGCCCTGGGCTATTCGGCGCTGCCGGCGAGCCTCGACCACGCCCTCGAGTACATGGAGGCGTCCGAACTCGTCGCCGAGACGCTCGGGGAGCAGGTGTTCAACTACGTGCTGCTCAACAAGCGCAAGGAGTGGGAGGCCTACCGCGGTCAGGTCACCCCGCTCGAGCTGAAGAACAACCTCGAGCTTCTCTGAGGGGGGCGCATGGCCCGTCCGGACGATTCCGTCTCGCTCTCCGCGCTGGCCAGACTCGGCTTCGCCGAGCTGAGTGAGGCGGCAGCGTCCCTGTCGGAGCTGGCGAGCATCCTCGACCAGCCGCGCACCGTGCTGCTCGAAGCGGCGGATGCGGCGGATCCCGATGCCGCCGTGCGCGGGCTGCTCAGAGTGGCGCGCCGGGACGAGGCGCCGCTGCGGAGACTTCTCGTCGACGAGGAGACGCGTCGACGGGTCTGGCGGGTGTTCGGTGCGTCCGAAGGGCTCGCCGACTTCTTCCTCCGTCATCCGGACCAGCTGACCGTCCTGGAAGGCCCCCTCACTGCTCTGCCGTCGTCCGACGAACTGCGCGAGCGTCTGCTGGCTTCGGTGGGTGCGCACGACGGTTTCGCGCAGTCGTCCGGAGACGAAGCCGTCGTCGCGATCAGAGTCGCATATCGGCGCAATCTCGCAGCCATCGCCGCCTACGACCTGTCGCATCCTGCACCGGAGACGATCATCGCACCGGTGTCGGCGGCGCTGGCGGACATCGCCGGTGCCGCGCTCGAAGCATCGCTCGCGGTCGCCAGGACCCGGTTGCGGGACTCGATGGGCCCTGGCGAAGTGGCGGCGACGCGCCTCGCCGTCATCGGCATGGGAAAGGCCGGAGCGCGGGAGCTGAACTACGTCAGCGATGTCGACGTGATCTTCGTCGGCGGCAGCGACGATGAAGAGGTCGTCACGGAGGCACGCGCCATCGACATCGCGACCCGTCTCGCGCGCGAGACGATGCGCAACCTCGATGCGATCGAGGTGGAGCCCCCGCTGTGGGAGGTGGATGCCGCGCTGCGTCCCGAGGGCAAGCAGGGTGCTCTGGTCCGCTCGCTCGCGTCGCATCTGGCCTACTACGACCGCTGGGCGAAGAGCTGGGAGTTCCAGGCCCTGCTCAAGGCACGCCCGCTCGCCGGCGACGCCGAGCTCGGCGCCGAGTACATCGCCGCGGTGCAGCCGAAGATCTGGTCCAGCGCCGCCCGACAGGACTTCGTCGAGAGCGTGCAGCGCATGCGCGAGCGCGTGATGGAGCACATCGATCCCGAGGACGCCCCGTACCAGCTCAAGCTCGGCGCCGGCGGCCTGCGCGACATCGAGTTCACCGTGCAACTGCTGCAGCTCGTGCACGGCCTCACCGATGAGTCGCTGCGCACCCGTGGCACGCTCGAGAGCCTCGACGCGCTCGTCGAGGGCGGCTACATCGGGCGGGTCGACGCCGCCGCGTTCGCCGACGACTATCGGCTGCTCCGGCTCATGGAGCATCGCCTCCAGTTGCGCGAGCTCAGCCGCACGCATCTGATGCCGCGCACTCCCGCCGGCCTGCGGACCCTGGCGAGGGGCACCGGACTCGCCGAGAGCGGTGAGCGGGTGTGGGCGCGCTGGGAGAGCGTGCGACGCGAGGTGCGTGAGATCCACACCCGCCTGTTCTACCGTCCGCTGCTGAGCGCCGTCGCCGGCCTGCCGGAGGAGGAGCGCACGCTCTCCGCCGCCCAGGCACACGACCGCCTGGCGGCGATCGGGTTCCGCGATCCGGCGGGAGCCCTGCGCCACATCGGCGCCCTCACGAGCGGCCTCAGTCGCAAGGCGACGATCCAGCGCCACCTGATGCCCATCATGGTGCGGTGGTTCGCAGACGGCAGCGATCCGGATTATGCGCTGCTCGCCTTCCGCCGCATCAGCGAGCGTCTCGGGGACACCCCCTGGTTCCTGCGGATGCTGCGCGACTCCTCCGGCGCGGCTGAGAGCCTCACCCGGCTGCTGTCCTCCTCGCGCTACATCGGCGAGCTCCTGGAGTGGATCCCGGAATCTGTGGCCTGGTTGGACAGCACGGGACGCCTGCGGCCTCGTGGTGCCGCTGCGCTGGACGAGGAGGCGCGCGCGATACAGACGCGCCACGAGACGATCGGCGACGCCCTGCGCGCCGTCAGGGCGCTACGCAGGCGGGAGCTGCTGCGCACGGCGATGGGGGCTGTCCTCGACGTCCTCACGATCGAGGAGGTCGCCACGGCGCTCACCGAGATCACCGAGGCCACGATCCAGGCGGCCCTGCGTGCGGTGATCCGTGATGTCGTTCCGCCGGAGGACGAGGCGCTGGATTTCGCGGTCATCGCGATGGGACGCTTCGGCGGCGCCGAGCTGGGCTTCGGCTCCGACGCCGACATCCTCTACGTCTACGACGCGAACGGCGTCGATCCGCAGCGCGCGCAGAAACTCGCGACGCAGATCGTGGCGGGGCTGCGCGAGCATCTCACCGACCACCGCCTGCCGCTGGACCTCGATGCCGACCTGCGCCCCGAGGGGCGCAACGGCCCCGTCGTGCGGTCCATCGAGGCATACACGGAGTACTACCGGCGCTGGTCGCTCTCGTGGGAGGCCCAGGCGCTGCTCCGGGCCCGCGGCGTGGCGGGGAGCGCCAAGCTGATCGCGCGGTTCACGGCACTGGCCGACACGATCCGCTACCCGGAGTCGGTCGACTTGCAGGGCACACGCGAGATCAAGCGCATCAAGGCGAGGGTCGAGGGGGAGCGGTTGCCGCAGGGCGCAGATCCCCGGCGTCACCTGAAGCTCGGGCCCGGTTCGCTCAGTGACGTGGAATGGCTCGTCCAGCTGTTGCAGCTGCAGCACGCGCACGCCGTCCCCGGACTGCGCACGACGTCGACCCTCGGTGCGCTCGAGGCCGCGGTGGCAGCGGACTTCGTGACCGAGGAGGATGCCACACGTCTTCGTGAGGCCTGGCTGCTCTCCAGCCGTCTCCGGTCGGCGATCACCCTGCTGACCGGTCAGACCAGCGATGTGCTGCCCGCGGACCGCAGGCAGCTCGACGCGATCGGGAGACTGCTCGGGTATCCCGACCGCTCGGCGACCGAGCTCGAAGAGGACTACCTCGGTGTGACGCGGCGTGCACGCAAGACGTTCGAGCAGCTCTTCTACGGCTGATCGAGCAGCCTCAGTTTGCGGTATCGGACGAGGTGTCCCAAGCTGACGATATGACCCACGCGCGAATCGGCATCGTCTGGAACCCTTCGAAGGTCGAGCAGGAGGTTCTGCAGACCGCGGTGAGCGGTGTGTTCGATGATCAGTACGACATCCGCTGGTGGGAGACCACCCCGGAGGACCCGGGCCGCGGCATGGCTCGCGAGGCCCGCGAGGAAGGCCGCGACATCGTGATCGCGGTCGGTGGAGACGGCACCGTGCGGGCTGTGGCCGAGTCGTTGGCGGGATCGGAGACTGCTCTCGGGATCGTGCCGCAGGGGACGGGCAACCTCCTCGCGCGCAACCTCGAGGTCCCGCTGAACAACGTGAAGGCCGCGCTGGAGCGTGTTCGCGACGCCGAGCCTCGACGCATCGACCTGGGCTGGGTCTCGTACGACGGCACCGAGCACGCGTTCGCCGTGATGGTCGGGTTCGGCGTCGATGCGCAGATGCTGGTGGAGACCGACGACGACCTCAAGTCCAAGGCCGGGTGGCTGGCCTACGTCGAGGCGATGGGCCGTGCACTGGCCGGCACCGAGATGACCGACATCACCCTGGGGATCGACGGCGAGAAGGCTGTCGCCGTGCGAGGGCACACCATGCTCATCGGCAACTGCGGCATGGTGCAGGGCGGCATCCGTCTGCTCCCGGACGCGGTTCTCGACGACGGCAAGCTCGATGTGCTCATGATCAGCGCCGACGGCGCGCTGCAGTGGCTCGACACGCTGCGCTCGTTCGTGTGGGACAACGGTATCCGCCGACTCTTCGGCGCCACGGATGAGGCTGTCAGCACCGATTCCGCTCGTCATCTGCCCGTCGAGACCATCTCGGTCGAGCTGAAGACGCCGCTCGTGTTCGAGATCGATGGCGAGGAGATGGGCGAGGTCACCGCGTTCGACGTGCGCGTCGAGCCTGGTGCGCTGCTGGTCCGCTGAGGATCATCGAGCTCGCCGTCCCGGCGCCGTCCTCTCAGCGGGTGACGGGCGGCGGGACGATCTTCCGATCCTGCGCGGGGAAGGTCACCTTCTGAATGATGATGATGATGCTCGCGGCGACGGGGATCGCGACGAGTGCGCCCAGAATGCCGCCCAGCGCGGCACCGGCGACCGCGGCGATCACCACGAGGGCGCCGGGCACGGCGACGGCCTTGCTCATGATGCGCGGCGAGAGCACGTAGGCCTCGATCTGCATGTAGATGAGGTAGTAGATGATCGCGATCAGCGCCGTCAGCGGAGAGACGAAGAGGCAGATCAGCGAGTTGATGATCGACGCGGTCAGCGTTCCGACCAACGGGATCATCGAGCCGATGAACGCGATGAGCGCGAGCAGGGCCGGCACCGGGGCGCCGATGATGCTGAGGAAGATGAGACTCAGGATTCCGTTGACGAGCGCGAGGCTCACCTGACCGATGACGTAGCGACCGACGGCGCCGGAGACGTCTTCGAGGAGGCTGCTGAAGGTGTCGCGCTGGTAGGCCGGGACGAAGCGGGCGGCGACGTGCTTCATGCTGCGCAGCGACGCCATGAAGTAGAGCGTCAGGATCAGGACGATCGTGATCCCGGTGAAGCCGCCGGCGATTCCCGCACCCACCGCGAACACGCCGCCGCCGATGTCGAGGAAGTTGTTCGGGTCCTTCACGAAGCTGAGGACGCCCTGCACGGCATCGTCGATCGTGGAGCCGAACTGACCGCTGACGTCCTTGAACCAGGCGCTGGCCATGAAGTCCTCGATCATCCGCGGGCCGTCCTTGATCAGATTGCTGATCTGCTCGACGAGGATCGGGACGATGGCGAGGATGATGCCGGCGAAAGCGAGGATGACCCCGGCCACCACGATCGTGACGGCGGCGGGGCGGGGGAGCTTCTTCTCGATGAAGGTGACGATCGGATCGAGGCCGAGCGCGAGGAACACCGCGACGCCAATGTAGACGAGCACGGTCGCGAGCTGGCCGACGACGCTTCCGATACCCAGAGCCACCAGCACGCCGAGGGCACCCAGCAGCCCGAACATGAACGGGTTGGTCCTGGCGTATGCGGCGACCGCATTCGAGGGCTGCGAGGGCCGGGGGTCGGCCGGGGTGCGCAGCTCGGTGTTCGCGGTCACTCTTCTACGGCGCATGATTCCCCCGGTCGATGGTCAGACTCACCAGTTGACCACCCGGGATGCCGCGCGGTCAAGCCGATGACGCGGTGTGGCGACCTCCGGTGTTCGCGACGTCACTCGAGCGTCGATCCGACATCGCTCGACAATGCGGAAGAGCCCGCCCAGCGGAAGCTGAGACGGGCTCTTCGCGATGTTCTGGTCGTCAGACGCCGAAGTACAGCTCGTACTCGAACGGGTGCGGACGCTGCGCCATCGGCAGGATCTCGTTCTCGTACTTGTAGGAGATCCAGGTCTCGATGAGCTCCTTGGTGAACACGCCGCCCTCGAGGAGGAACTGGTGGTCGGCCGCCAGCGCGTCGAGCGAGTCGAGCAGGGAGTTCGGGACCTGCGGGATGTCCTTGGCCTCCTCGGGGGGAAGCTCGTAGAGGTCCTTGTCGACCGGCTCATGCGGCTCGATGCGGTTCTTGATGCCGTCGAGGCCGGCCATGAGCTGTGCGGCGAAGGCGAGGTACGGGTTGCCGGACGCGTCGGGCGCACGGAACTCGATGCGCTTGGCCTTCGGGTTCGAGCCCGTGATCGGGATGCGGATCGCGGCGGAGCGGTTTCCGGCCGAGTAGACCAGGTTGACCGGAGCCTCGAAGCCCTTGACCAGACGGTGGTAGCTGTTCAGCGTCGGGTTGGTGAAGGCGAGCAGCGCGGGCGCGTGCGCCAGGATGCCGCCGATGTACCAGCGCGCGATGTCGCTGAGCTGTCCGTAGCCGGCCTCATCGTAGAACAGCGGCTTGCCGTCGCTCCACAGCGACTGGTGGGTGTGCATGCCCGAGCCGTTGTCGCCGTAGAGGGGCTTGGGCATGAAGGTCGCGACCTTGCCCCACTCCTCGGCGGTGTTCTTGACGATGTACTTGAACTTGAGGATGTCGTCTGCCGCGTGGACCATGGTGTCGAAGCGGTAGTTGATCTCCTGCTGGCCGCCGGTGCCGACCTCGTGGTGCGAGCGCTCGAGGATGAATCCGGCGTCGATCAGCTTGAGGGTGATGTCGTCGCGCAGGTCAGCGGTCTTGTCGACCGGGCTGACCGGGAAGTAGCCGCCCTTGTAGGGCGTCTTGTTGGCGAGGTTTCCGCCCTCTTCTTCGCGGCCGGTGTTCCAGGCGCCCTCTTCCGAGTCGACGCTGTAGAAGCTCGAGTTCGAGGTGACGTTGTAGCGGACGTCGTCGAAGATGTAGAACTCCGCCTCGGGGGCGAAGAACGCGGTGTCGGCGATGCCGGTCGAGGTCAGGTACTTCTCGGCCTTCTTGGCGACCTGACGCGGGTCCTTCGAGTAGATCTCGCCCGTGCGCGGGTTGTAGATGTCGAACAGCATGACGAGTGTGCTCGCCTCGCGGAACGGGTCGACGTACGCCGTCGTGACGTCGGGGATGAGCTGCATGTCGGACTCGTGGATGCTGGCGAAGCCACGGATCGAGGAGCCGTCGAACAGCTGGCCGTCGGTGAAGAAAGCCTCGTCGACCGTCGATGCAGGAATGTTGAAGTGCTGCTGAACACCCGGGAGATCGGTGAAACGGATGTCAAGGAACTTGACGTCGTTCTCCTTGATGTAGGTCAGTACCTCGGACGAATCTTTGAACATGTACGACTCCTGTAATGCGGATCGATGGCTTCACGGCCACTCTGCAGAGTACGGACGGGGGATTTCTCTACGGTATCCGCTTTGTTTCGGGCGTGTTACAGGCGCGACGGCGTCAGCGCGGCATATCGCGCTGGGTAGGCTGGGGGAGTGACGGATGCTGTGAACGCGTACCCCGGTGAACGACTCGGACTCCCCGAATCCGGCTCCGGGAGCATCGCCCGCCCCGGACGCCGCATCGGTGCCCTCCTGATCGACTACGCGGCGGCGACGATCATCGCCACCGGATTCCTCGGATTCAACCAGTTCGCGCTGCCGACGGAAGCCGGCCTGAGCCAGTTCGCTCCGATGCTGGTGTTCGCGGTGCTGCAGATCGTCTTCATCCCGACCGCGGGCGGCAGCCCGGGGCACCGTATCCTCGGCATGCGTCTGGCGCGCATGGACGGCAGCTGGGTCGGACTGTGGCGTCCGATCGTGCGCACGCTCCTGCTCGTGGTGGTCGTGCCGGCCGTGATCTGGGACGCCGATCAGCGCGGTCTGCACGACAAGGCGGTCGGCACGGTTCTGATCCGCACCTGACCACGCGGTCGGGCGGATTCAGGCGCGCCCGCGGTTGCGCCGGCGTGCCTCGCGCGGCGCCCTTCCACCGAGGAACGAGCGCGCAGGATCGACGATGTACCCGCGGCGCAGAGCCTCACGTCCGATGAGCATCCGGAAACCCATCTCGTCGCGATTGCTCAGAGTCACCTCGGCCAGCACCTCGCGGTCCACGAGACGGATGAGCAGTTCGACGACGAGTCGCTCCTGGGCATGACCGGAAGAGCTCCGTACCGCGCGACGATCGTGGACCGGCAACTCGACGACGACCGCGTCCTCTTGGCTGTCCTGCCAGGGTTTGACCTTGAAACGGACCCAGGGCTGCTCGTCCTGTTCGAACTCGACGATGTCGAAAGCGTGCAGCGACGAGGTGCGCGCACCGGTGTCGATCTTGGCTTTGAGCCAGTCGACGCCGAGATCGGGCAGGCTCACCCACTCTCGCCACCCCGTAAGGGTGTTTGAATGGGTAGACCTACTCACCTGATACATCCTGGCAGGAAATCCCCGTGAAGATCGCAGTGCTCTCCCGCGCGCCGCAGGCGTACTCCACCCAGCGGCTGCGTGCAGCCGCGCTTCAGCGCGGGCACAACGTCAAGGTGCTCAATACGTTGCGCTTCGCGATCGACCTCACCGCCGAGGAACCGGACCTGCACTATCGAGGTCGTCAGCTCAGCGACTACGACGCGATCCTGCCGCGCATCGGCAACTCGATCACATACTTCGGCACGGCCGTCGTGCGACAGTTCGAGCAGATGGACGTCTACACGCCGAACACCGCGAACGGGATCTCGAGCGCCCGCGACAAGCTGCGCGCGAACCAGATCCTCTCCCGCCACAACATCGCGATGCCGCCCACGGCATTCGTGCGCAACCGTGCGGACGTGCGCCCTGCGATCGAGCGTGTTGGTGGAGCGCCCGTGGTCATCAAGCTCCTGGAGGGCACGCAGGGGATCGGGGTCATCCTCGCACCACAGGTGAAGGTCGCCGAGGCGATCATCGAGACCCTGCACTCCACCAAGCAGAACGTGCTCATCCAGAAGTTCATCTCCGAGAGCCGTGGCCGGGACATCAGAGCGCTGGTCGTCGGCGATCGCGTCGTCGCCGCCATGCGACGATCGGCGGCAGGAGACGAGTTCCGATCGAACGTGCACCGCGGCGGTTCGGTGGAGGCCATCGAGCTCGACCCCGTCTACGAGCGCGCAGCCGTGCGCTCCGCCCAGATCATGGGCCTGCGCGTGGCCGGCGTCGACATGCTCGAAGGCGATGACGGTCCGCTGGTGATGGAGGTCAACTCCTCTCCAGGGCTGCAGGGCATCGAGACGGCGACGAAGCTCGACGTCGCGGGCGCCATCATCGACTACATCGCCGGTCAGGTGGCGTTCCCCGAGATCGACGTGCGCCAGCGCCTGACGGTCTCGACGGGCTACGGCGTCGCCGAACTCATGGTGCACGGCGCGGTCGACCTGGTCGGGAAGACCCTGGGCGAAGCAGGTCTGTGGGAACGGGACATCACGGTTCTCACGCTGCACCGCGGTGTCAGCGTGATCCCCAACCCGCGCAAGCACGTCGTGCTGGAAGCGGATGACCGCCTGTTCTGCTTCGGCAAGCTCGACGAGATGCGCTCGATGGTCCCGGAGCGTCGTCGCCGTCGTGCGAAGGTCCGTCGTCTGCCGCGGCAGCCGCTCTCCGAGTGAAACAGAGCGCGGCCGCCCTCATAGGAGGACGGCCGCGCTCGAGGCTCGTGTGCGCGAGCTCAACGAGGACGCTGGGAGCGCACCTTGGTCGGGTCGATGCCCTTCGGGATCGGCAGCGACGACAGCGACTGCGACACGGAGTCCACGCGGCGGATGACGGCGGCCATCGTGGCCTTGTCGATCACCTTCGGGAGCTTCTTGATCGTCTTTGAGAGATCGGCGATCGCCACCTCGTCATCGCCGTGACCGACGTAGAGAACCGTGACGGGAACGCCGTGCGCGACGCGCTGGGCCTTGCTGCGCTCTTCGTTCACGAGGCGGGTCAGCCGACCGCGTGCGCCTTCGCCGACGACCACGATGCCACCGCGGCCGATGGTGCGGTAGACGGCTTCCTGCGTCTTCGGGTTGATGCCGACGGGCGTCTCGGACGCCTGCCAGCTGCGACCCAGGCTGGTGCTGAGCACATGACCGGTGGCGCCGGGCATGCCGTCGATCTTGCTGTACATGGCCGAGGTCGACAGGCGCGTCATCAGGAACAGGGCGCCGAGGATGCCGAGCATGAGACCGGTGATGCCCCAGAGGACGAGCGTCCAGATCTGGAAGGGCGGGATGAGATAGCCGGCGACGAGGCCGAGCAGCACGCCGCCGATGAGGATCGCGGCCTGCGCCCACGGAAGCCATGAGTAGGCCTCACGTGTGAACCGGAAGAGGGACTTGATCTGGGAGAAGAACCCAGGACGCTTTTCGGGTTCAGGAGCACTCTTTGCCATGAGGACCAGCCTACCGAGTCCGACGGCCTCGTGATGTCGACGTTCGCGCGAAGCGGAGCGGGCGCCTCTCACTCCTCCTGCACATCGGGGGCTCAGCCGGAATCCGCCCGGGTCGCCTCCGAACCCGGTGACGAAAGCGCCTCCTGCGCTGTGATGGGGAGATGAACGACATCGCGATCGACGACGGCCGTGGGGCGCCACTCGTACCAGGGGCGCATCGCGTGGTGAGGACGCTCGATCCGACCGAGGGGCCGTTCTCGGGCACGCTGGTGACCCAGGGGGAAGGCGTCGCTGTGCGGATGGACGCAGCGATCCTCCGCGGCTGGGACGGATGGCGGTTCGCGGGAGCCGAGCACATCGCGGCGCCCATCGATGTCAGTCGTCGTAGGGGAGGGCACGATGCGTTGCTTCCGTGGTGCACGGAGCGGGTGCGGGGGTTCCTGGGCCGGCGATCCGCGGCGGGAGGGAACATCACCCCCGGTGAATCCAGCACGCTCGTCGTCAGCCTTCTGCGGGGTCTCGACGAGTTGGGAGAGGGGGCCGGCGGCGCACGCACCGGCACGTGGTGGCTGACAGACGGAGGGCGTCCTGTCTTCGTGCTCGGAGATGGTCCTGACGCCAGAGCAGGAGTCATGGAGATCCTCGAGAGCCTGAGGGAGCAGACTCCCGACAAGGCGCTCACGCGCGTGCTGGGTGCTGTCGAGGACGGATTGGAGAAGACTCTCACCCATCCGCGACTTCCTCGCACGCTCATCGATTCGTGGGAGCGGTCGATGCTCGACATCGCGGCTCCGCAGCCGCTCGAGCGCGAACTCCACGCTCCCGAGCGCGCACGAGACCTCGCTCGCGCGACCGCGCCAGGTGTTCCCCAGGACCGTCAGGGTGCGCTCCGTCTGCGTGCGGATCGCGTCCGCACCAGTGAACCGCATCGGGGGAGCCGCAGACGGGACGCGATCCGCGATGCTCTCCGCGTGTTCGTCGAGGCGATCCATGCGCGACTGGAGGACAGACGACGAACCCGTCCCGTTCGCACACGACCTCGGAACAGCGGGGCAGGGCAGTCTGAGACGACAGCAGACCGGCGGAAGAGATCAGTGCTGGTGGCGGGGGTGGCCGCGGCTCTGGTGCTCGCCGGAGGGCTTCTCTGGCCTGACGGCGAAGAAGCAGGGAAGGCCGACGGGGCAGCAGATGGCAGCTCTCAGACGCGGTCGTCGGCGCCGGGGGGAGATGCAGCGTCGGCGAGCACACCGCCCCCGAGAGCAGCTCCCGCGGGCGGAGAGGCCTCGAGGTCGGAGTCCTCCTCCGCCGAGGAGGATCCCCTCGGCGCCGTGCCATCTCTCCTGCGTGCGATCGCGGACTGCCGCGCCCAGGGCGATACCTCCTGCACGGATGCCGTGGCCGGCGACGCCGAGAACGTCATGGGGGCTCTTGGCAGTGTGGATCCGGTGAAGCCGAGCCCCGAACTCGTGGACGAGTACGGGGACGTCGCGGTGGTACGCCTTCGGACGAGTGGGGTGGATGACGCGGAGGGAGACGCGGAGGGCCAAGGGACCGATCAGACGATCGTCGTCCTCATCCGCACAGAAGAGAAATGGCTGGTCCGCGACGTCTATGACGTCGCGGACCAGCCAGGATGACTCGTGCGGTCAGGCGCCGAGCTGAGCGGCGAACTGCGCCGACTCGAGGCGGGCCTTCACCGCGCCCAGGAATCGGGCTGCGTCGGCG
The DNA here is from genome assembly GCF_001425645.1 of Microbacterium sp. Root322. Classification (NCBI taxonomy): domain Bacteria; kingdom Bacillati; phylum Actinomycetota; class Actinomycetes; order Micrococcales; family Microbacteriaceae; genus Microbacterium; species Microbacterium sp. Root322. The sequence goes on from NZ_LMCS01000001.1 coordinate 340,713, forward strand.
CCGTCGATGATCCGGTGGTCGTAGGAGAGCGCGAGGTACACGTACGACCGGACGGCGATCGCATCAGCACCCCCGACCTTCACGAGACCCGGACGCTTGACGACCGTGCCGGTACCCAGGATCGCCGACTGGGGCAGGAACACGACAGGAGTGTCGAACAGGGCGCCACGCGAACCGGTGTTGGTCAGCGTGAACGTGCCGCCGGCAAGCTCATCGGGCTTCAGCTTGTTGTCGCGGGTACGCGCGGCGAGATCGGCGATCTCGTGTGCGATCTGCGCGATGTTCTTCGAAGCGGCGTCGCGCAGCACCGGCGTGAGCAGACCGCGCTCGGTGTCGACGGCGATCGACACGTTCTCGCTGGCGGGGTAGACGATGTTCTCGCCGTCGACGGTCGCGTTGACGATCGGGAACGCCTGCAGCGCCTCAGCCGTGGCGAGAGCGAAGAACGGCAGGAAGGAGAGCTTGTCGCCCGTCTTCTCCAGGAACGACGCCTTCACGCTGTCGCGGTAGTCGGCGAGGGCAGTGACATCGACCTCGACGACCGTGGTCAGCTGAGCCGTCTGCTGCATCGACTCGACAGCACGCTTGGCGAGCACCTTGCGCAGACGCGACATCGGCTGCGTCGTGCCGCGCAGGGGCGAGACCTCGAGCGGAGCGGGAGCCGGGGCTGCAGCAGCAGGTGCCGCCGTCGCGGTCTCCGCGGCCTTCAGCACGTCTTCCTTACGGATACGACCACCCACACCGGTGCCGGTGACCGAAGCCAGGTCCACGCCCTGCTGCGACGCCAGACGGCGCACGAGCGGGGTCACGTAGAGGTTGTCGTTCTCTGTCGGGAGTGCGAGCTTCGTCGCGGCGGGAGCCGGGGCTGCAGCAGCAGGTGCCGGAGCCGCGGGTGCCGGAGCTGCAGCAGCAGGTGCCGGAGCTGCAGCAGGTGCCGGAGCAGCGGCGGGTGCCGGGGCTGCAGCAGCAGGTGCCGGAGCAGCAGCGGGTGCCGGGGCAGCGGCGGGTGCCGGAGCGGCAGCGGGTGCCGGGGCCGCGGGTGCTTCGGCGGCGGGTGCGGCACCAGAGCCGACACGTGCCAGCACGGCGCCGACAGCGACGGTCTCGTCTTCGCCGGCGACGATCTCCTGCAGCACGCCGGCGACCGGCGAGGGGATCTCGGTGTCGACCTTGTCGGTGGAGATCTCCAGAAGAGCCTCGTCGACGGCGATGCTGTCACCCACCTGCTTGAGCCAGCGGGTGACGGTGCCCTCGGTGACGCTCTCACCCAGCTCGGGAAGAACGATGTCGGTCGCATCGCCGGCGGGTGCCGCGGGTGCAGCCTCTGCGGCCGGTGCTTCGGCAGCGGGAGCCTCAGCGGCGGGGGCCGGTGCCTCTTCTGCGGCGGGGGCCGCGGCGGCGGGGGCATCTGCAGCCGGGGCCGCAGCGCTGCCATCACCGATGCGCGCGAGGAGAGCGCCGACCTCGACGGTCTCGTCCTCGGCCACGAGGATCTCCTCGATCACGCCGCTGACGGGGGAGGGGATCTCGGTGTCGACCTTGTCGGTCGAGATCTCGAGCAGGCCCTCGTCCGCCTGCACGGTGTCTCCCACCTGCTTGAGCCAGCGGGTGACCGTACCCTCTGTGACGCTCTCGCCGAGAGCGGGGAGGACGACGGATGTGCTCATGACTGAGTCTCCTTCAGGAAGTTGTATGACGCTTGTCTAGCTTAGTGACTCGGGCACCGGTTGGTGCTCAGAGGGCGTGCAGGGGCTTGCCGGCCAGAGCCAGGAAGGCCTCGCCGAGCGCCTCGCTCTGGGTAGGGTGCGCGTGGATCAGAGGAGCGATGTCCTCCGGGTGCGCCTCCCAGGCGACGGCGAGCTGCCCCTCGGTGATGAGCTCGCCGACACGATCGCCGAGCAGGTGCACACCGATGACGGGCCCGTCCTTGAGACGGACGACCTTCACGAGACCACCGGTTCCGATGATCTCGCTCTTGCCGTTGCCGGCGAGGTTGTACTCGTAGGCGACGATCGCGTCCGCGCCGTGCTCGGCGGCGGCGGCGGCCTCGGTCACACCGACCGAGGCGACCTCGGGGCTCGAATACGTGACCTTGGGGATCTGCGCATCCGGGATGTTGGCAGGCGAGAGTCCGGCGATCCGTTCGGCGACCGCGATGCCCTGCTGGAATCCACGGTGCGCGAGTTGGAGGCCGGGCACGATGTCACCGACGGCCCAGAGGCCCGGTACACCGGTGCGCAGATCTTCGTCGACGATCACGAATCCACGATCGAGGGTCACACCTGCCTCTTCGAAACCGAGATCGGCCGTGACGGGACCGCGACCGACGGCGACGAGGAGGTAGTCGGCGGTGAACTGCGTGCCGTCTTCGAGCGTCAGCGTGACGGAGGACTCGTCCTGCACGACGCTCTGGAAGCGGGTGCCGAGGGAGTACTTGATGCCGCGACGACGGAATGCGCGCTCCAGCCCCTTGCTGAGGGCGATGTCCTCGTTCGGGACGAGGTGCGGGAGCGCCTCGATGATGGTGACCTCGGATCCGAAGGAGCGCCAGACGCTCGCGAACTCGACACCGATCACACCCCCTCCGAGGATGAGCACGTGGTCGGGCACGACGTCCAGAGCGAGAGCCTGCTCGCTGGTGAGGATCCGGCCGCCGATCTCGAGGCCGGGGAGGGAGCGGCTGTAGGAGCCGGTGGCGAGCACCACATCCGTCCCCACGTAGACGTCGTCGCCGACGCTGACGCTGCGATCCGCGTTCAGGCGGCCGAGTCCGGCGACCGTGGTGATCCCGCGGGCCTTGACGAGTCCCTCGAGGCCCTTGAACTTCTTGGCGACGATCCCTTCGCGGTAGGCGCGGACCCCGGCGGTGTCGATGCCCTGCAGTGCTGCGGTCACGCCCACGGACGCGGCATCGCGCACATGGTCGGCGACCTCTGCGGCATGCAGCAGCGCCTTGGTCGGGATGCACCCGCGGTGCAGGCAGGTCCCTCCGACCTTGTCCTTCTCGATCAGCGCGACGGACTTGCCGAGCTCACTCGCCCGCAGTGCCGCGGCATAACCGCCGCTGCCGCCGCCCAGGACGACGATGTCGAAGGTGTGGGTTGTCATATGTCATGCCTCCGTGTGGGATGCTGCGGCGAAGGCGACGATCGATCGGACCATCGCCCCGGTGGGGCCCTTCTCAGTGAAGCCGTACGGGGCGCCGGCGTGTTCGCCGGATCCCGCGATGTCGAGGTGCACCCAGGGGATGCGCGGAGCGTCGTCGGCATCCGACGTACGACCGACGAAGCGGCGCAGGAACAGGCCGGCGTAGGAGGCGCCGCCCATCCGGTCGCCCATGTTCGCGTTCTGCAGGTCGGCGATGGGGGATTCGAGCGACTCCTCCATGTACTCCGGCAGCGGCATGTGCCATGCGGGCTCGTCGACCTGAGCGGTCGCGGAGATGAACGAGGACACGGTCTCGACGTCGCCGAAGACGCCGGTGTGCCGGTGGCCCAGTGCGGCGACGATGGCGCCCGTGAGAGTGGCCACGTCGATGATGACGTCCGGGTTCTCGCGACTCGCGGCCACGAGGCCGTCTGCGAGCACGAGTCGACCCTCGGCATCGGTGTTCTGGACCTCGACCGTGGTGCCGTCGAGGATGCGGATGACGTCGCCGGGGCGCAGCGCCCTGCCCGACGGCATGTTGTCGGTGATGCAGAGCCACGCCGTCACGTGGACCGGGAGGCCGAGCGAAGCGATCGCACGGATCGCGGCGAGCGACGTCGCGGCACCCGCCATGTCGAACTTCATGCCGACCATGGACGCAGCGGGCTTGAGCGACAGGCCGCCGGTGTCGAACGTGATGCCCTTGCCGACAAGGGCGATGTGTCGCGAAGCGTCGGCGGGGGAGTAGTCGAGGCGCACGAGACGCGGGGGACGATCCGAGCCCTGCCCCACGCCCAGGATGCCGCCGAAGCCCTGCTCGGCGAGGGCCTTCTCGTCGAGGATCTCGACGGTGACGTCGAGGTCGGCGACACTGTCGGCCGCGCTCTGCGCGAGCTGTGCGGGGCTCTGCCACTCGGCGGGAACGTTCACGAGGTCCTTGATCAGGGCGACCGCGTCGCCGATGACCTGGGCGTACTCTGCGTCTTCGTCGTCGAGTTCGGCGTGCAGGGTGACCGCAGTGGCGCGCGCCTTGCCCTTCTCTGTGCGGTATCCGTCGAACTTGTGCCCGCCGAGCACCGCTCCCTCGGCCGCTGCCGCGGCGAAGGGCTCGAGGCCTTCGGCAAGGGCCAGCGCGACGTGCTCGAAGCCGGTGAGCGTGCGCAGCGCCGTACCGGCCGCGTTGCGCACCGCTGCGGCGTCGGGCTTGGCGCCGGCGCCGACGACGGCGAACGGCAGAGACGTCACATCAGGGGCGTACACGCGGGCGAAGGATCCGGCGGAGCCGGTGAATCCGATGCCGGCCAACGTGTCGGCGAGGCCGGGGTAACCGGCCAGGGAATCCGCCGAATCGGGGAGAGCGGCGACGACGAGCACTGCGGCATCTGCAGCGCTTCCGGGGAACTGAGCGGTGGTGTGCGAGAGCACGGGAAGCGTCATACCTCCATCCTAGGATCTTCGCCGCGGCATGGTCGCGCGCCGTCCGTGCGCGTGTTCGCTCTCAGCATGACGCTCCGCGCCCCGGCATCCGGACCTGCTCGTAGCATGGAGACATGCCCTTCTCCGGTGAGATCCACGAACGCGTCGCGAATGCGCCCGCAGTGCCGCATGGCCTGCCGTTGGTGCTGCTTCTCACCGGTTTCACGGATGCGGGCAGCGCGGTCTCCGGTCTGATCGACCACTTGCGCGAGACCGCATCGCCACAGCCGGTCGTGGTGTTCGAGAACGACGCGCTGCTGGACTACCGTGCGCGTCGTCCGGTGATCTCGTTCGACCAGGACCATCTCACGGAGTTCACGCCACCGCGACTCGAGCTGTCGCTGGCGACCGATGCACTCGGTCGTCCGTTCCTGCTCCTCGCCGGATACGAGCCCGACTTCGCGTGGAACCTCTTCGCGAAAACGGTTCTCGCGCTGGCGGCGGAGTTCGAGGTCTCGGGCCTGCACTGGGTGCATTCGATCGCGATGCCGGTACCCCACACGCGCCCGATCGGCACGACGGTCAGCGGCAATCGCCGAGAGCTCACCGTGGCGCACTCCGTGTGGCGTCCGCGCACGCAGGTCCCGGCGACAGCGGGGCACCTGCTCGAATTCCGCTTCGTCGAGCGCGGCGATCGAGCCGTCGGCTTCGTTCTGTTGGTTCCTCACTACCTCGCCGAGACCGAGAATCCCGACGCGGTCATCGCGGCGGCGGAGCGGCTGATGGCGTCGACCGGACTCGTGCTCATGCTGGACGCCGTCCAGGAGCGCCGCGAGGACTATCTGACGCGGGTCGACGAGCAGGTCGCCGGGAACGACGAACTGCAGCAGATGGTCCACAATCTCGAGCGCCGCTACGACGCGTACATGGCGGGACGAAACCCCGACGACGACTCCTACGACGAGGGCGGTTTCAGCGAGCGCGACCTTCCCAGTGCCGATGAGCTGGCCGCGGAGCTGGAGCGCTACCTGGCCTCGCGCCCGTCCGGCGACGAGGACAAGCCCGGTCGCGGTTGAGGCGGATCCGCGAGAACTTCGTCGGAATGCGTCCGCATCGCCACACGTGTGCGATACTAGGACTCTGACCCGTTGTCAATCAGTGTTTTCGAGCGCTGGACTTGACAAGGGTCTTACTAGTGTCCGAAATGTCCCGGGGCTACACAGCAGCTCCGTGAAAGGCGAAACGTGACTCCTGCCACGACGAAGAACACCCGGACGAAGAAGGCTGCCGAAGAGACGACCGCCGACGCTCCGGTCGAGGCCGATGCGCCCGAGAAGCCCGCGCCCCTGAGCGCGGCGAAGCGTGCGGCAGCAAAGCGCGCCCCCGTCAAGAAGAAGAAGTCCGAGGACGTCGTCGAAGAAGACGAGGCTCCCGCAGCTGCCGCTGTAGAGGATGACGAGGACGAGGACGCCAAGCCGAAGTTCACCGAGCCGCTGCCGACCGGCGCGATCGTCATCTCATCGAACGACGACGAAGACGTCCCCGTCTACTCGACGCAGATCACCGGTGCGACGGCCGACCCTGTCAAGGACTACCTGAAGCAGATCGGAAAGGTCGCGCTCCTGAACGCGGCCGAAGAGGTCGAGCTCGCGATGCGCATCGAGGCGGGTCTGTTCGCCGAGGAGAAGCTGTCGGCGATGACCGCGGCCGAGAAGACGAGCCAGCTCGGTCTCGACCTGCAGTGGGTCGCCCGCGACGGTCAGCGTGCCAAGAGCCACCTGCTGGGTGCGAACCTGCGACTCGTCGTCTCGCTCGCCAAGCGCTACACCGGCCGCGGCATGCAGTTCCTGGATCTGATCCAGGAGGGCAACCTCGGTCTGATCCGCGCTGTCGAGAAGTTCGACTACACCAAGGGCTTCAAGTTCTCGACCTACGCCACCTGGTGGATCCGTCAGGCGATCACCCGCGCCATGGCCGACCAGGCCCGTACCATCCGCATCCCGGTGCACATGGTCGAGGTCATCAACAAGCTCGCGCGAGTGCAGCGTCAGATGCTGCAGGACCTCGGCCGCGAACCCACTCCGGAAGAGCTCAGCCGTGAGCTCGACATGACGCCCGAGAAGGTCGTCGAGGTGCAGAAGTACGGCCGTGAGCCGATCTCGCTGCACACTCCGCTGGGTGAAGACGGCGACAGCGAGTTCGGTGATCTCATCGAGGACACCGAGGCCGTGGTCCCCGCCGACGCCGTGGGCTTCACCATGCTGCAGCGTCAGCTGGAGCAGCTGCTCGACTCGCTGTCCGAGCGTGAGGCGGGTGTCATCCGCATGCGCTTCGGCCTGGGCGACGGTCAGCCGAAGACGCTCGACCAGATCGGCGACACGTTCGGTGTGACGCGTGAGCGCATCCGCCAGATCGAGTCCAAGACGATGGCGAAGCTGCGTCACCCGAGCCGCTCGCAGTCCCTGCGGGACTACCTCGAATGAGTCAGGCGAACGAAGGCAAGGCGCTCGAGACCAGCGTCGACGGCAAGAGCTACGCACGCATCCCGCTGCGCACCCGCGTGGTCATGCCCGAGGACGACCTCGATGCGATCATCACGGAGTACGCCAAGGACGCCGTGCAGCCGGGCGACCTGCTGTTCGTGACCGAGAAGATCGTGGCGATCACCCAGGGGCGGTCATACCGTCTCGATGAGATCAAGCCGCGCAAGCTCGCGCTCTTCCTCTCTAAGTACGTCACCCGCACGCCGTACGGCATCGGACTCGGCATGCCCGAGACGATGGAGATGGCGCTGCGGGAGTGCGGCACCCCGCGTATCCTGTTCGCGTCCGCCGTGGCGGCGGTGACCAAGGCTTTCGGCCGTCGTGGTGACTTCTACCGCATCGCCGGAGACAAGGCACGCGCGATCGACGGTCCGACCAAGCACACCATCCCTCCCTACAACGAGGCCGTCGTGCTCGGACCCAAGGATCCCGACGGCGTGGCCGCACGCGTGAAGGCGCTGATCGGCGGTCAGGCGGAGGTGGCGGTGGTCGACATCAACGATCTCGGCGGCAACATCCTCGGTTCGACGCTCGACAAGGACGCAGAGCGTCGCCTCGTCAAGATCCTCGGCGACAACCCGCTCGGACAGGGCCTGGAGTCGACGCCGCTCGGTATCGTCCGCGCGGTCTGATCCGCTCAGATCCACGAAGAAGGCCCCGGATGCTCAGCATCCGGGGCCTTCTTCGTATCTCTCAGAAGCCGATGACCTCGCGGTAGCGAGGCTTGTGCCCCGTGCGGATGCCGGTGACGCTGGGCTTGTTCTCGTACACGCCGGCTCCCCAGTTGCCCTCGACGAGCACGGGCCCGTCCGGGGAGACCACGATGTCCCAGCCGACGTACTGCACCTGCGGCACGACGCGGGCGACCTCGTCGATGAACGCGCGCACCTCGTCCATGTAGGGAAGCTGGAAGTCGGCGATGCGGAAGCCTGAGTCCGGATGTGTCTCGTGCACGTGGCCGTGCGAGTCGTACCCTGCGCCGACGGCATGACCGTTCTCGTCAAGCATCGTGTAGAAGCCGCCGAACGTCATCTGGTCGCTCACGGCACCACGCCCGAACTTCTGGGCCATCGCGAGGATATGGGCCTTCTCGCCGTCGAAGAACGCCGTGATCCGGGTGGTGTTCACCGTGCCGGGGCACACGGCTGCGAGGGCGTCGTGCTGACGGATGACTTCCTCGATCAGGAGTTCGCCGCGGGCCAGCAGCCCACGGTGGAAATCGTCCCAGTCGTCGATGTCGGCGGCGTGATAGCGGTGCACTCCCGTGCCCGCCTGGCCCACCGGCTCCTTCGTGACGATCGTTCCGAGGCGCTGGGTGAGCTCGCGAACAGCGTCGGCGTTGCCCTCCTCGACGACCATCCACTCACGATGCAGATGGTCGGAGAACTGCTTGTCGAACTCGACCTTGTCCTGGAAGATCCAGCGATAGTCCGGGTGGTCGTACCGCTGGGAGAGCTGGTTCGAGACCGGATGCGTCATGTACGTCGCGCGCTCGGCCTTCGTCAGCATCGCGAAGTCGTAGTCGATGTAGTCCTGGAACCCGACGTTGTGGCGCGCGGCCGACCAGAGCATGTCGACGACGATCGCGGGGACCGCCTTGTGGTGCTGCTCGGAGGCCTCTTTGGCGCGTTCCACCACCGATCCGACGTCGATGCGGCGGGCACGTCCCATCAGATAGCGGATGCGGGGCGTGAGGGAAAGACGAGACATGAGGCTCCAGGGTCGGGGTCCCCACCAGTCTACGGGGGCCGGGGAGGCCGACCTGGGAGCCGGAAGCTAGGCTGGAACACGTGTGTGACACGACTTCCAGCTCCCTGCCGCGTGCGATGATCTCCCGCTCCGCCTTGGCGGCAGGAGCGTCGGCGGCGGTGGCAGCCGGTGGTCGCGTGGCCGATCTGCGCCGCGACGCGTGGGGTCACGGCGTCCTCGCCGTCGCCCAGGTCGTGACTGCGGCCGGTGCCGAACATGTGCTCGTCGATGCCCAGGGCGAGGTCGAGGCACTGCAGCTCGAGGGAATCCACGGTGTCACGACCGGACGGCCCGATATCGACGCGTCTCTCCTCTACGGCATCCCCGATTCGGACCGAGAGCTCGCGACACGACCGGTCATGCGGTTGACCGGCCGAGTCCTGTCGACCAAGCGCCTTCGGCCGGGAGACGCCGTCTCCTACGGCTACACCTACCGTGCGTCCCGGGACACCGTGGTGGCGCTCGTGACCGGCGGCTACGCACAGGGCATCGTGCGCGCGCTCGGCAATCACGCCGAGGTGGAGATCGATGGTGTGAGCAGGCCCATCGTCGGGCGCGTCGCCATGGACGTCTGCGTCGTCGACCTCCAGGGCGCCGATGTCGCGGCAGGCACGGAAGTCACCTACTTCGGCGGCGAGGGGCCGGCGTCGTCGGGGATCTCGCGGTGGGCCGCCGTCACCGGAATGAGTGCGGCCGAGCTCATCACCGTCGCCGGCGCTCATGCCGTGCGGGGGTGGGAGGCATGAGTCGCCCCGAACTGCGTCTGAGCAGCAGCGTCTTCCGAGCGAACATCGATGCGGTGCGCGCCCGTGTCGACCCGTCGACGTTGATGCTCGTGCTCAAGGACGATGCGTACGGTCACGGTCTCTCCTGGGCGGTGGATGCCGCGGTGCACGCGGGAATCGAGTGGTTCGGAAGCTACGACATCCGCACCGGTCTCTCCGTCCGCAGGATCGCCGGCGGCGATGCCAGGATCTTCGCCTGGGTCACATCGACGGATGAAGAGATCGACCATGCGCTGATGCAGAGTATCGACCTCGGCGTCGGCACGATCGACTATCTGCGGCGGATCATCGCGCGCGCTGAGGCGCTCGGACGATCTGCACGCGTGCACCTCAAGATCGACACGGGTTTGCACCGCAACGGCATCCTCCCGGAGGACTGGGCGGTGGCTGTGGCGGAAGCGCGCGGAGCCGAGCAGGCGGGGCTCCTGGAGTTCGCTGGCGTGTGGAGCCATATCGCGGAGGCGAGTGACGCCGACGACGACATCGCCCACGAGGCGTTCCTCGACGCGGTCCGCGTCGTCCGGGAGTCGGGCGCGAGCCCCGCGGCGCTTCACCTGACCGCCTCGGCGGCTTCGTGGTGGCGTCCCGAGCTGCGGGGGACGGTCTCACGCATCGGAGCGTTCTGCTACGGCATCCGATCAGCGGAGGGACCGGAACTCGACGGCGTCCGCCCGGCCGCGAGCCTCGTCGCGACGGTCGTCGACCTCGACGGGGATCGGGTATCGATCGGGATCGGCAGCTTCGACGGCCTCCCCTCCACACTCTCCGGAAGCCGCGTCGGAACCGCCGGCGGAGCACGGACGCTCGTGTCGGTGGGACACACCTCATCGGTCGTCGAGGGGTGGCCGGGAGCGCGGGTCGGTGACGAGGTCGTCGTGTTCGGCGCTGGTGAGCGCGGAGAGACGTCGGCGACGACTCTCGCCGAGCGCATCGACACCGTGGGAGAAGAGATCCTCACCCGGCTCACGCCGCGCGTGCGCAGAGTCGTCGCCGACTGATCTGCCTCGGCTGACCACGGTCAGCCGAGGGGAGTCAGGATGCGATCAGACCGTCTCGACGAGGCGGGCCGTCTCGTCGTGCCAGCTGGTGGCGATGCTGCGGAGCTTCTCTTCGTACTTGCGACCATGGTGGGCGCAGAACAGGAGCTCGGACCCGTTGACCTCAGCGGCGATGTACGCCTGAGCGCCGCAGGAATCACAACGATCCATGGCTGTCAGGCGGAACTCGACGGTGGAGGTGTCACGTTCGGTCGTTGCGTTCATCTCGGTGCCTCCTCGGGTGTCGGCTTCGCTGGGGGATTTGGTCAATACAACCACGCTCCACCTGTACGCATGCCCGGTTTGCGGCGTGTTTCGCTCAGCGCGTACGCGACCCCCGCCGAGTAGCCTCCCGCGGGGAGTGTCTGCGGAGTCGGGGGAGCTCACGAGATTAGACTCGGAGATTGTGAATGCCGAGTACTCCGCCCATCATCTCCAGGTGCTTGAAGGCCTCGAGGCCGTCCGCAAGCGCCCAGGGATGTACATCGGGTCCAACGGCTCGCCCGGGCTCATGCACTGCCTCTGGGAGATCATCGACAACTCCGTCGACGAGGCGGTCGCCGGCAACGGCACGAAGATCGACATCATCCTGCATGCCGACGGCAGCGTCGAGGTGCACGACCGTGGGCGCGGCATCCCGGTCGATGTGGAACCGCGCACCGGGTTGACCGGTGTCGAGGTGGTCTACACGAAGCTGCACGCCGGCGGCAAGTTCGGTGGGGGATCCTACGCGGCATCCGGTGGTCTGCACGGCGTGGGCGCTTCCGTGGTGAACGCGCTCTCCGAGCGCCTCGACGTCGAGGTCGACCGCGGAGGCAAGACCTATGCGATGTCGTTCCATCGCGGCGAGCCCGGCATCTTCGCGGACTCGGGGGAGAAGCGCCCGGACGCTCCTTTCACACCGTTCCAGGAGAAGAGCGAACTGCGGGTGATCGGCAAGGCGCCCCGCGGCGTGACCGGCACCCGGGTGCGCTACTGGGCCGATCGGCAGATCTTCACCAAGGATGCGGCCTTCCAGCTGTCCGAGCTGGAGACCCGCGCCCGTCAGACCGCCTTCCTGGTGCCGGGGCTCGAGATCGAGGTCGCCGACAAGCGCACGAATCGTCCGGACGCCCCGGAACTCGGTTCCGAGGACGCGGATTCCCCCGGAACCGTGACCTCCTACCTCTATGAAGGCGGTATCTCGGAGTTCGTCGACTACCTCGCCGTCGACCCGCCGATCACCGACAACTGGCGCATCCAGGGCGAGGGAACGTTCAAGGAGACGGTTCCGGTCCTGCAGGCCGACGGACACATGATCGCCACCGAGGTGGAGCGTGTGTGCGCCGTCGACATCGCAATGCGGTGGGGCACGGGCTACGACACCAAGGTGCGCTCCTTCGTCAACATCATCGCGACGCCCAAGGGTGGAACCCATCAGCAGGGCTTCGAGCAGGAGCTCCTCAAGGTGCTCCGCGCGCAGGTCGAGCAGAACGCCCGCCGTCTCAAGGTCGGCAACGACAAGCTCGAGAAGGACGACGTCCTCGCCGGATTGACGGCCGTGCTCACGGTCAACGTGCCCGAACCGCAGTTCGAGGGGCAGACCAAGGAGATCCTCGGCACCCCTGCGGTCCGGCAGATCGTGGCTCAGGTGATCCGCAAGGACCTGGCACAGCGCTTCAGCTCCACCAAGCGCGACGACAAGAACCAGGCGTCCCAGCTGCTGGACAAGGTCGTCTCCGAGATGAAGGCACGCGTCTCGGCGCGTGCGCACAAGGAGACCCAGCGTCGGAAGAACGCACTGGAGTCGTCGACTCTTCCGACGAAGCTCGTCGACTGCCGCACCAACGAGGTCGAGCGCAGCGAGCTCTTCATCGTCGAGGGCGACTCGGCGCTCGGCACTGCCAAGAATGCGCGCAACAGCGAGTTCCAGGCCCTGCTGCCGATTCGAGGGAAGATCCTCAACGTGCAGAAGGCCTCCGTGGGCGACATGCTCTCGAACACCGAGTGCGCATCGATCATCCAGGTCATCGGGGCCGGCTCAGGGCGGACCTTCGACATCGACGCGGCGCGCTACGGCAAGATCATCCTGATGAGCGATGCCGACGTCGACGGTGCCCACATCCGCACCCTGCTGCTCACCCTGTTCTTCCGCTACATGCGACCGCTGATCGAGCACGGCCGCGTGTTCGCCGCCGTACCGCCGTTGCATCGAATCATCGTGATGAACCCCGGATCGAAGCCGAACGAGACGATCTACACCTACAGCGAGCAGGAGATGCACACGCTGCTGGCGAAGCTCCGCAAGGCGGGCAAGCGCTGGCACGAGCCGATCCAGCGCTACAAGGGTCTCGGCGAGATGGACGCCGAGCAGCTGGCGAACACCACCATGGACCGCTCCGGTCGTCTTCTGCGTCGTGTGCGCATGGAGGATGCGGAGGCCGCGGGGCGCGTGTTCGAGCTCCTGATGGGCAACGAGGTCGCTCCGCGTCGCGAGTTCATCATCGACTCTTCCGACCGGCTGTCGCGCGAGTCGATCGACGCGTGAGGAGATCCGGAGGCCGGCGGTGACCCGCAGCCTCCGGATCGCTCAGACGAGTGTGCGGCCGATGCTGCCGATGACGCCGTCGATGGGCTGACCAGAGGCGTCGCGGCGTGCTCCCGCTTCGGGGAGCTTGCGCACGGCACCGGTCGGATCGACCGCCTGCGGAGGGTTCGGGCCCACCCAGGCGACCGTCAACCGGTCCTCGCCCTTCAAGAAGGAATGCGCGCGGACGCCACCGGTCGCGCGGCCCTTGGCGGGGTACTCCGCGAACGACGACACCTTGGCCCGGCCGGGGTCGGTACCGGGGAGGATGCTCTCTCCACCCGACACCGTGGCGACGACGGCATCCGCAGACGGATCGACCACACCGAAGAAGAGCACGGATGCCCCCGAGCCGAGCTTGACTCCCGCCATTCCGCCGGCCGGTGCTCCCTGCGGGCGCACCGCCGACGCCGGGAAGTGCAGCAGCTGGGCGTCGGTCGTCACGAACACCAGCTCGGCGTCGTCCGGGGCCTCAGCCGCTCCCACGACCGTGTCTCCCGGCTTCATGCCGATGACCTCGAGGTCGGGACGCACAGGCAGGCTCGAGGGAACGATGCGCTTGACCGTGCCCTGCGCCGTGCCGAGTGCGATCGGCGTCTCACTGTCGAAACGCACGAACCCGACCACGCGTTCACCCTTGGTCGTGATGCCGAGGTAGTCGCGCAGCGGGGTGCCGGCGGCGAGCTGCACGGAGGTGGCGGGCACGGACGGGAGGTCGACGGGGGAGAAGCGCACGACGCGGCCGAGGCTTGTGAGTGCTCCGAGTTCGGCTCTGACCGTGGTCTCGACCGTCGTCAGGATCGCGTCGTGCTTGCTGCGCCTGGCGGGGACGGAGAGCTCCTGGCCTTCGCCGAGGTCGACGCGGACCGTGCGACCTGTGGTGGAGAGCACCAGCACGGTCGGTGCGTCGGCGATCTGCAGGTCGACCGCGCCCTTGGTGGCGCGGGGCTTGGGAGGAGCGGCGTTCATCAGCAGCGTGCGCCGGGGGGTGCCGTACGCCTCGGCTGCGGCGTCGAGTTCCTTGGCCACAGCGGCGCGCAGCAGCACGGGGCTGCCGAGGAGTTCGCGGAGAGCAGCGATCTCGGCCAGCAACGCATCGCGTTCGGTCTCGAGCTCGATCCGGGAGAACTTCGTCAGGCGGCGCAGACGCAGCTCGAGGATGTACTCCGCCTGGAGCTCGCTCAGATCGAAGACCGATCGCAGCCGCGCGCGGGCCTGCTCCGAGTCGTCGGACGAGCGGATGACCTGGATGACCTCATCGATGTCGAGAATCGCGATGAGCAGACCCTCCACGAGGTGCAGACGCTCCTCGCGACGCTTCAGGCGGTAGCGGCTGCGACGGGTGATGACCTCGAGGCGGTGGCCGACGTAGACGCTCAGCATCTCCTTGAGCCCGAGCGTGCGCGGCTGGCCCTCGACCAGGGCGACGTTGTTGATGCTGAAGGAATCTTCCAACGGGGTCAGGCGGTAGAGCTGTTCGAGCACCGCGTTCGGGTCGAAGCCGGTCTTGATGCCGATCGCGACGCGCAGTCCGTGATTGCGGTCGGTGAGGTCGGTGACGTCGCTGATGCCCTGCAGCTTCTTCGCCTGCACCGCGTCGCGGATCTTCTCGAGCAGTCGTTCCGGACCGACCATGTACGGCAGCTCCGACACGATGATGCCGGTGCGCCGGGGACCGAGAGGCTCGATCGACGTCTTGCCCCGGACCTTCAGAGCCCCGCGTCCGTTCGTGTAGGCGTCTTTGACGCCGTCGAGTCCCATCAGGATTCCGCCGGAGGGGAAGTCGGGACCGGGAACGAACTCCATCAACTCCTCAGTGGTCGCATCCGGGTGCTCGAGCAGGTGCGTGGCCGCCGCGACCACCTCGATGAGGTTGTGCGGCGCCATGTTGGTGGCCATACCCACGGCGATACCGCTCGCACCGTTGACCAGGAGATTGGGGAAGGCCGCCGGCAGCACGGCGGGCTGCTGGAACTGGCCGTCGTAGTTCGGGATGAAGTCGACGACATCCTCGTCGAGGTTCTCGGTGAGCGCCAGGGCAGCGGCGGCGAGCCGTGCCTCGGTGTAGCGGGCCGCGGCGGGCCCGTCGTCGAGGGATCCGAAGTTTCCGTGCCCGTCGACCAGGGGAACGCGCAGGGCCCACTCTTGAGCGAGACGCACCAGGGCGTCGTAGATCGCGGAGTCGCCGTGGGGGTGCAGCTTTCCCATCACCTCGCCGACGACGCGCGCGCTCTTGACGTGCCCGCGGTCGGGGCGCAGGCCCATCTCCGCCATCTGGTAGAGGATGCGGCGTTGCACGGGCTTCAGACCATCGCGCGCGTCGGGCAGAGCGCGCGAGTAGATCACCGAATATGCGTACTCGAGGAACGAGCCCTGCATCTCGGTGGAGAGGTCGATGTCCTGGATGCGCTCCTCGACAGGCTCGGGCGGCGGGGTTTTCGGCATGGACTTCCTGAGGGCATACGGGAGCCTGTGTCAGACTGGCTCGGATGTCCTTCATGCTACCGTCCGCGCCGCCGAGTTCCCGGAGTGTCGTCGGGGTGGCGGACGACCTGTTCGCCGCTCTGCGCGGTGAGTCCGAGGTGCTGCCGCGCGCGGATTCGGTGGTCCTCGTCGTGATCGACGGCCTCGGCGCGATCAGTCTGCGCGGGCATGCCGGGCACGCACGGGCTCTGACGTCGGGGATGGCGAAGAAGGACGTCGCGCAGTCGGTGTTCCCCTCCACCACGGCGGCGGCGCTCACTAGCATCGTCACGGGCGTGTGGCCGGGGGAGCACGGTCTCGTGGGCTATCGCGTGCTCGATCCGAGCCGCGATGTGCTCGTGAACCAGCTCAGCGGCTGGGAGACCGACGGGATCGATCCCCTCACGTGGCAAGCGGCGCCCACGATCTTCGAGCGAGCGGCCCGCGGCGGTCATGCGAGTTTCGCCGTCGGATTCGCCGGGTACGCCCACAGCGGTTTCACCAAGGCCACGCTCCGCGGGGCCGAGTTCGTCGCGGCGACCACAGCGCGCGCTCGCATCGAAGCGGCGTACGAGCTCGCGCAGACTCATCCGGGCTCTCTCGTCTACTGCTATCTTCCCGAGGTCGACAAGGCCGGGCACAAGCACGGCATCGCCTCAGCGGAATGGGTCGCTGCATTGGAGGACGTCGACGCCGCCCTGTCGTCACGCGTGCCCCCCGGCGTCGGCGTGGTGGTCACATCGGATCACGGGATGGTCGACGTGGCGCCGAATCGACAGGTGGTTCTGGAGGAGACGCATCTCGAGGGGATTCGTCACGTCGGGGGAGAGCCGCGCATGCTGCACGCCTACCTGGAGCCCGCGGCGGACGCCGCCGCGGTGACCGCACGATGGCGCGCCGACCTCGAAGGCGTAGCCGACGTCGTGACCCGTGACGAAGCTGTGCACGCGGGGCTCTTCGGACCGACGGTCACCGAGGCGGCCTCGTCGCGGATCGGCGATGTGCTCGCGATCGCCCGCGGAATCTGGGCCATCTACGACGGCACGGCTGCCGACCAGCGCGGACGAGGGATGGTCGGTCAGCACGGAGCGCTCACACCCGAGGAGCGGCAGGTGCCGGTGATCAGGCTCGGCGCGTTCTCGCGCTGACGCCGATCGCGGAAGCCGCGATCAGACGGGTCTCACTCGTCGGTGCGGGCGCCGAAGACGATCTCGTCCCAGGAGGGCATCGCGTTCCGGCGCCGTCGTCGGCCGTTGGAATCACCGGAGTCCGAACCTGACGGACGCGGTGCAGGCTGCTGCGGCTCCGGCTCGTCATCCGGCTGCTCCAGAGCCTCGAACAGGGAGATCGGGCTCGGCTCGGGGCGCTCTGCGTCCTCGACATCGTCGAGCAGCGGCGCCGTCTCCCGCTGGCCGCGTCGTCGACGAAGCGCCTCCAGGAGATCGGCGGTCTCCGGACTCGTCGTCTGCGCTGCGGGCGCGCGCTTGATCGCCGCGTCCTGCGCGGCGGCGTCGGAGCGCTCAGGGAACGACGGGTCCTCGATCTCCGCATCGGGCGCCGGCAGCAGGCGTGGCCCGAAGGCGCCGGAGTCGAAGCGGCTCTCGTCCTTGTACGGCGAGGTGATCCGGTCGGCGTCCACGGCCCGCAGGCGGGGGATGAGGCCCTCAGGAAGCGAACCCTGCCGCGACAGCTGCGTGGCGTCGGCGTTGAGCGGCGAGAGAGCGCTGCGGCGAGGGTCGAAACTCCAGCGCGCATCGTGATCGACGTCGTTGGCCGTGAACTCGAGCTTGATGATCCAGCCGGACTCGTCCTTCCAGCTCGCCCAACGCTCGGACGTGGCCTCGATCTCGGCGAGCTTGGCCCGCACGGCGACGCCGAAGGTCGGCTGCGCATCGGGTTCGACCTCGCTGCCGATGAGCACGGGAACGGCGAGCGCCTGCCCGATCACATGCTCGCGCTCGGCGAGGACCGGGCCTTCGAACCGTGCGACGTCGTCGACGCCGATGCCGAGCAGTTCTGCGACCTCCGTGGCCGTGAGGCCGGCACGGATCTGCGCCTGGATGTCGCGCGGGCTCGCGGCGAGCTTCTGAGCCGTCGGCTCGCTCTGACGCGTGGCGCGACGGATCTCGCGCTGCAGCATGTCGTCGATGGGCAGCGCGAACCGCTCGCCCGACTCGGTCGCGAGTACGAGGACTCCTGCTTCTGTGCCGACGATGGTGACGTTTTCCATGCGAATGCCCCTCTGATGGGTGTCCGTTCATGGTGTCACGTGCGAGGCGTCAGGCCCGGGAATACCCTGGGCGTGCCGTGAGTTTCCTCCGTCGCACGGACGAGCATTTGCGTTATGTCGTTTGGTCGTGCAAACTATGGCCGCCGAATACCCGACGGCGCACCACCCACTCGCACCATGAAAGTGGAGATCTACCGCATGGCAACCGATTACGACGCCCCCCGAAAGAGCGAAGACGACTCCGAGTCGATCGAAGCCCTGAAGGAGCGTGTGCCGGACAAGCTCTCCGGCTCAAGCGGGGACGAAGACTCCGACAACCCGTCGAGCTTCGACCTTCCGGGTGCCGACCTCTCCGACCTCGAGCTCGACGTCGTCGTGCTGCCCGCGCAGCAGGACGAGTTCACGTGCATGAGCTGCTTCCTCGTGAAGCACCGCTCACAGCTCGACCACGAGGGCGCATCCGGGCCCATCTGCAAGGAGTGCGCTGCGTAAGCAGTCCTCCGAGCGACGTATCACGCGCCCCCGACCACACCGGTCAGGGGCGCGCTGTCGTCTGTGGGAAGCGTCTCAGTCGCGCGAAGCGCGGATCGCCGCGGCCAGGCGGTCGGGCGTGCGGGTCGAGATCGTCCAGGCGTCGACCGGGTCGTCCTGGTCGAGGTTCGGAACGACGACGATGCCGTCGATGCCGCCGCGGATCAGGTGCCACCCACGTGCCGGCAGCCCCGGGCCGCGGGCGTGACGAGCTTCTTCGCCCGTCAGGGCCACGGGGTCGCCGAGATGCCTGGTGTCGATGTGTGCGCGGCCTGCGTGCAAGACGGAGCCGACGACGGAGACGACCGGGGCGGCGGCGATGAAGCCCAGCACCAGCAGAGCCGACACGGCCGCGCCGAGCACGAGCGCGACGGTCGAGCCGATCGGCACGAAGACGAGCGAGACCATCGGGCCGGCGACTGCGACGGTCACGAGCAACCAGAGGCTCGGCGAGAGCCTTTCGCGGTAGCGGGGGCGTGTGTCTGTGGCGGGGTTCTGCATTAGCCTCATGGGGTGACCGATTCCGTTGATATCCCCATTATCGCTGCAGTGGTGCCCGGGTACGCGCATCCGGGCGATGCCGGTGCCGATCTGATCGCGGCGGAAGCCGTGCACCTCGAGCCGGGGGAGCGCGCACTCGTGCCGACGGGCGTGCGTATCGCCCTCCCCGAGGGGTACGCAGCGTTCGTGGTTCCGCGCAGCGGGCTGGCGGCGAAGCACGGGATCTCGATCGTGAACTCGCCCGGAACTGTCGACGCGGGCTATCGCGGCGAGATCAAGGTGAGCCTGATCAACACCGATACCCGGAGCGCGTACGATGTGGCCGTCGGCGATCGTATCGCGCAGCTGATCATCATGCCCGTCACGCGCGCCACGTTCATCCCGGTCGACGAGCTGCCGGACAGCGTCCGCGGCGCCGGAGGATTCGGATCCACCGGCTATCAGGCAGCGACCCACCAGAACGAAGCAGGACAGGCCAATGACTGACAACAACGAGACCCCTTCGAAGTCGGCACCGCTGAATCGTGCCACCGACGGTCCCTTCGATGACTCCGAGGCGAACCCCGTCCGCCCGTACATCGACCTCGGCGGGATCAAGATCCTTCCGCGGGAGGGCCTGAACCTCCGTCTCGAGGTCGAGGAGCAGTCGAAGCGCATCGTGGCGGTCGGTCTCGACTACGCGGACTCCTCGCTGCAGGTGCAGCCGTTCGCGGCGCCGCGCACCGGTGGGCTGTGGGACGAGACGCGCGTGCAGCTGCGCGACCAGGTCAAGGCGCAGGGCGGCCGAGTGGAGGAGAGGGAAGGCCCGCTGGGCAAGGAGCTCCTCGCCGAGGTGCCCGCCACGGCGGCGGAGGGATCCGGGCTGCGCCTCGCGCGCTTCATCGGCATCGACGGTCCTCGCTGGTTCCTCCGCGGTGTGATCGGTGGCGCCGGCGCCTCCGACCCGGATGCGGCCGCGAAGGTCGAAGACCTCTTCCGTTCGATCGTGGTCGTCCGTGGCGGATCCCCCATGCCTCCGCGCGACCTGATCCCGCTCAAGATGCCGGCGACCCCGGGTTCCGCGTGAGCGCTCCCGAGCCCGGACCCGAACGAGACAAGAGCACCTCCGAGATTCTCGGGCAGGCTCTCGGAGGCGCTGCGCGTCGCGCCGGCCTCGACCCCGCCGAGAGCTCGAGCACGCACAAGGTGGTCTGGTCCGCGATGGGCGGGTGGCGCGGCATCCTCGAGTCGGTGCTGCCCAGCCTCGCGTTCGTGGTCATCTTCACGATCCGCCCGGAGCCGCTGATCCTCTCGCTCGGGATCTCGGTCGGTCTCGCGGCGGTCTTCACGATCATCCGGCTCGCTCAGAAGTCACCGCCCTCGGCAGCCCTCGGCGGTCTCGTCGCCGCGGGTGCGGCTGCGGCGCTGGCGCTGTGGACCGGACGCGGCGCTGACAACTTCGTCCCCGGACTCATCACGAACGCGGTCTACGGATCGGTGATCCTGGTCTCCGCTCTGATCGGGTGGTCGCTGATCGGCCTCGCGGTCGGATTCCTGATGGGGGAGGGCACCACCTGGCGCAATGATCGCCGCAAGCGTCGTGCCTACTTCTGGCTCGGGATCGCCTGGGCCGCGCTGTTCTTCGCGCGTCTGGCCGTGCAGCTGCCTCTTTATCTCGCCGGAGATGTCACAGCGCTCGGCACTCTCAAGCTCATCATGGGCCTGCCCCTCTTCGCGCCGCTGATCGCCGTCACCTGGCTCGTCGTTCGCGCTCTCCACCCGCGCGAGCCCGCGAGCGAGGATGCTCCGGAGGCGTGATAGATTTATCTTGACATCAAGATAAATCGCAGGCTTTCGCCGGTGAGCTGCGCGGAGCAGACTGGTTAGGGCCGCCTTGCTAGCCGCAGGGGCTCGCTGGCGAGCAAGATGGAGGCGCCTGTCGCTCCCATCCGAATAGAAGGAGACGGATCCGTGTCCACGGTGAACAGCTTCGGTGCCAAGAGCACCCTGACAGTCGGCAGCACCGACTACGAGATCTTCCGCATCGACACGGTGCCCGGTTTCGAGAAGCTCCCCTTCAGTCTCAAGGTTCTCCTCGAGAACCTGCTTCGCACCGAGGACGGCGCGAATGTGACGAAGGCGCAGATCGAGGCGCTGGGTTCGTGGGATGCCGCGGCCGAGCCGAACACCGAGATCCAGTTCACGCCGGCCCGTGTGGTCATGCAGGACTTCACCGGTGTGCCCTGCATCGTCGACCTCGCCACCATGCGTGAGGCCGTGACGGCGCTCGGCGGTGACGCGAACAAGATCAACCCGCTCTCGCCCGCTGAGATGGTCATCGACCACTCCGTGATCGCCGACCTGTTCGGCTCGGAGAACGCGCTCGAGCGCAACGTCGAGATCGAGTACGAGCGCAACGGCGAGCGCTACCAGTTCCTGCGCTGGGGTCAGACGGCGTTCAGCGACTTCAAGGTCGTCCCGCCCGGGACCGGCATCGTCCACCAGGTGAACATCGAGCACCTGGCCAAGGTCATCTACGACCGCAACGTCGACGGCGTGCTCCGCGCATACCCCGACACCTGTGTCGGCACCGACTCGCACACCACCATGGTCAACGGCCTCGGTGTGCTGGGCTGGGGCGTCGGCGGTATCGAGGCCGAGGCGGCCATGCTCGGCCAGCCCGTGTCGATGCTCATCCCGCGCGTCGTCGGCTTCAAGCTCTCCGGCGAGATCCCCGCCGGGGTCACCGCGACGGACGTCGTGCTCACGATCACCGACCTGCTGCGCAAGCACGGTGTGGTCGGCAAGTTCGTCGAGTTCTACGGTGAGGGCGTCGCCTCGGTGCCGCTCGCCAACCGCGCGACCATCGGCAACATGTCCCCGGAGTTCGGCTCCACCGCCGCGATCTTCCCGATCGACGACGTCACCCTCGAGTACCTGCGCCTCACCGGCCGCAGCGAAGAGGCCGTCGCGCTGGTCGAGGCGTACGCCAAGGAGCAGAAGCTCTGGCACGACGCCGCGCACGAGCCCACCTTCAGCGAGTACCTCGAGCTCGATCTCGGCACCGTCGTGCCGTCGATCGCCGGCCCGAAGCGCCCGCAGGACCGCATCCTCCTCTCCGAGGCGAAGTCGCAGTTCGAGCAGGACATCCTGAGCTACGCCTCGCCGTCCACCTCGGATTCGATCGTCGACCTCGAGTCGAAGCACTCGTTCCCGGCGTCCGACCCCGGTCAGGCCCCCGGCGACGAGGAGCCGACCACGCGTCCGGTGCACATCAACAGCGGCGCCCCGGCGAACGCCTCGAAGCCCGTGCCGGTCACGACGCCGTCGGGGGAGAAGTACATCCTCGACAACGGCGCCGTCACGCTCGCGGCCATCACCTCGTGCACCAACACGTCGAACCCCTCGGTGATGATCGCCGCCGGTCTCGTCGCACGCAAGGCGCTCGCGAAGGGCCTGAAGCAGAAGCCGTGGGTCAAGACCACGCTCGGCCCCGGCTCGAAGGTCGTCACCGACTACTACGAGAAGTCCGGACTCGACAAGGACCTCGAGGGCCTCGGGTTCTACACCGTCGGCTACGGCTGCACGATCTGCATCGGCAACTCGGGTCCGCTGATCGAAGAGGTGTCCGAGGCGATCAACTCGCACGACCTCGCCGTCACGGCCGTCCTCTCGGGCAACCGCAACTTCGAGGGGCGCATCAGCCCCGACGTGAAGATGAACTACCTCGCCAGCCCGCCGCTGGTCATCGCGTACGCGCTGGCCGGGTCGATGCATTTCGACTTCGAGAACGACGCGCTCGGCAAGGGCACCGACGGGGAAGACGTCTTCCTCAAGGACATCTGGCCGACTCCGGCAGAGGTGCAGGAGCTCGTCGACTCCTCGATCTCGCGTGAGCAGTTCATCAAGCAGTACGCGACGGTCTTCGACGGCGACGAGCGCTGGCGCAGCCTGCCCACTCCGGACGACGACATCTTCCAGTGGGACGAGAACTCGACCTACGTGCGCAAGGCGCCGTACTTCGAGGGCATGACGATGGAGCTCACCCCGGTGAAGGACATCGAGGGTGCACGCGTCATGGCGACCCTCGGCGACTCGGTGACCACCGACCACATCTCGCCCGCCGGCAACATCAAGGCCGGCACGCCTGCGGCCCAGTACCTCACGGAGCACGGCGTCGACCGCAAGGACTTCAACTCCTTCGGCTCGCGTCGAGGCAACCACGAGGTCATGATCCGCGGAACCTTCGCCAACATCCGTCTGAAGAACGCGATGGTCGCGGCCGTCAACGACGGACAGGTGGTCGAGGGCGGCTACACGCGTGACTTCACTCTGCCGGGCGGCCCGCAGTCGTACATCTACGACGCGAGCATGAACTACCAGGCAGAGGGCACGCCCCTGGTCATCTTCGGCGGCAAGGAGTACGGCTCCGGTTCGTCGCGTGACTGGGCGGCCAAGGGCACGAGCCTGCTGGGCGTCAAGGCGGTCATCACCGAGAGCTTCGAGCGCATCCACCGCTCGAACCTGATCGGCATGGGCGTCGTCCCGCTGCAGTTCCCCGCCGGCGAGAGCTGGGAGTCGCTGGGCCTCGACGGCACCGAGATCGTCTCGATCTCGGGTCTGGAAGAGCTCAACAACGGCGTCACACCCAAGACGGTCAAGGTCACGGCGATCCCGAGCGAGAACTCGCCCGAGGGTAAGCAGCCGGTCGAGTTCGACGCGGTCGTCCGCATCGACACCCCCGGCGAGGCCGACTACTACCGCAACGGCGGCATCCTGCAGTACGTGCTGCGTTCGCTGGTCTGATCGCACAGATGAGGGGGCTCGGATCTTCGGATCCGAGCCCCCTCATCGCGTCATCCCTTCCTGTCAAGGGGGCGGCGCCCTCCGGGTTTTCCCGGAGTCTCGGGGTAGGATCTAGAGACGTCCGCACCCTCGTCGGGCGCTTGTGACGGAGCCTGTGAGGAGGTGCAGATGCCCATTCTTCCGAGCATCTCAGGACCCCGTGATCTGGATGCGCTCTCGACAGAGCAGCTGGCGGAGCTCGCCGCGGAGATCCGCGAGTTCCTGGTCGAGAACGTGTCCCGTACGGGTGGCCATCTGGGGCCCAACCTCGGTGTCGTCGAGCTGACGATCGCTCTGCACCGCGTGTTCTCCTCCCCGGACGATCCCTTCATCTTCGACACCGGACATCAGTCCTACGTGCACAAGCTCCTCACCGGGCGCCAGGACTTCTCCGCGCTGCGTCTCCGAGGCGGCCTCGCCGGCTATCCGCAGCGGGGGGAGAGCCCCCACGACGTCGTGGAGTCCTCGCACGCCTCCAGCTCGCTCAGCTGGGCCGACGGCATCTCGCGGGCGCTGACGGCGACCGGACGCGCGGACCGGCACGTGGTCGCGGTCGTCGGCGACGGCGCACTCACCGGCGGCATGACCTGGGAGGCGTTGAACAACATCTCCGACGACAACGACCGCAACCTGGTCATCGTCGTCAACGACAACGGGCGCTCGTATGCACCGACGATCGGCGGCATGTCGCGGTACCTCAACCGCGTGCGCACGGCAGCGGCCTACAAGGACCTCCACCAGCGCTCCGACCGCCTGTTCCGGGCGTTCGGTCCCGTAGGGCGTGCGGTCTTCCGCGGCGTCCGTGGGGGCACGCACGGCTTCCTCTCACGTTTCACGAACAACGAGGCCCTCTACTCGAACCTCGACATCAAGTATCTCGGCCCGGTGGACGGACACGACCTGCCTGCGCTCCTGGAGACGCTGGAGCTGGCGAAGTCCTACGGGGCCCCTGTCATCGTCCACACGATCACCGAGAAGGGGCGGGGCTACCAGCCGGCTCGGGATGACGAGGCCGATCAGTTCCACGCCGTCGGCAAGATCGATCCGACGACCGGCGAGACGCTCTCCTCCGGCGGGCGAGGCTGGACGGATGTGTTCTCCGACGCGCTCGTGTCCATCGGCGAGCAGCGCAGCGACGTGATCGCGATGACGGCTGCGATGCTGCGCCCGACCGGGCTGGCGCCGTTCGCCGAGCGCTTCCCCGATCGGGTCTACGACGTGGGCATCGCCGAGCAGCACGCCGTCGCGTCCGCCGCTGGCCTGGCGTACGGGGGCCTGCACCCCGTCGTGGCCCTCTACGCCACCTTCATGGGGCGCGCCTTCGATCAGGTGCTGATGGATGTCGCCCTGCACCGCGCCGGGGTGACCTTCGTCCTCGATCGCGCCGGCGTCACAGGTCCCGACGGTCCCAGCCATCACGGCATGTGGGATCTCGCGATGCTGCAGATCGTCCCGCACATCCGTATCGCCGCGCCTCGCGACGGTGCGCGTCTGACGGAAGCCCTCGGCGAGGCCGTCGATGTCGAGGACGCCCCCACCGTCATCCGGTTCCCGAAGGGGGAGGTCGCCGCCGATCTGCCGGCGATCGAACGACTGAGCGACGGTGTCGACGTGCTCGCCCGCGGCGAGTCCGAAGACGTTCTCATCGTCGCCATCGGCCCGTTCGCCGAACTCGCTCTCGACGTCGCCGAGCGGCTCCGTGCGCAGGGGATCGGTGCGACGGTCATCGATCCGCGCTGGGCCATCCCCGTGCAGCCCTCGATCGTCGAGCTCGCGGAGCATCATCGCCTCGTGATCACGCTCGAGGACGGCATCCGCGTCGGTGGCGTCGGCACTCGTGTGCGCCAGGTTCTCCGGGAGGCCGGGATCGACACCGCGGTGGACGAGCTGGGGCTGCCGGACGAGTTCATCGACCATGCCTCGCGTGATCAGATCCTCTCCGACGCCGGTCTCACGGCACCGAAGATCGCGCAGGACATCGTCTCGCAGGTGCTCGGGACGCGCATTCCGAAGGCGCGTCACGCGGGGGAGAGCGGAACCATCGACATCCCGCTGCACGAGCGGCACTGACGCCCGATCGGATGTCGGCGCCGCCGCCGTCAGTTCAGCGCGTGCAGTGCCGCGACGGCCTGTGCGCCTCGGTCGACGTCACGGAGCGCCGTCGAGAGCAGATAGCCGTCGGTGAGCGCGTCGCCGGTGACCATGACGCGCACGAGCTCGACGCCGCAAGCACGGCGCACCTCCTCGGCGCTGGCGGCGATGACGCGGGTGTTGATCTCGTCGTTGTGCGGGAGCTCGGCCCCCTCGAGCCCACGGATCGCATCCCTCAGTGCCGCGCCGACGATGTTCGATGCGCGTTCCTTGACGTTGACCACATCGAGCTCGAAGACCCGCAGGTCGCTTCCCGTCGGTATGGGGCGCCACTCGAACGAGGCGTGGACCCGATGCTGATGGCCGCTGGATCCGGTCATCTCGCGCGCGGGTAGATCCGTCGCGCGGCAGCGGACATCGATGAGCTTGTACCAGTAGAACAGCGGGAAGGCGCCGTGGGACCCCGGGTGCAGGACCACGACCTCGCCGACCGCGCCTGCGCGAGCGGACGGGCGTCGCTGTGGACGGTTCCGGATGATCGGCTTGCCGTTGCGGGTCCGGATCGCTGCCCAGCCCTCATCGACCGTGACGATGAAGAGCTTGAGGAGGGCGGGCAGGACCAGGAGCGTGGTGAGGATCGCCGTGCCGGTCTTCAGCAGCCCCGACATCCCCTTGCCGCCCAGCATCGTGAAGAGCATGTCCATGACACCACTGTGCAGGGTCGCAGCGCGCGGGAGTACCGGGGAGACGCCCGGTTCGGGGGAGTTCATGCGCTGTTCCCCGCGCGTTCTCCGCGATGCTTCTCGGTGGATACGCCCCGGTCCCGATCCGCCCTGGGACGGGCTCAGACGAGGTCGGCGACGGTGCGAGCGACGATCGTCTCCACCGCCCCTCGGCAGCGTTCGCGATCCGCGTCGACGAGACCGACGCGTGTGCGGCGGTCGAGCACGTCGTCGACGGTCATCGCCCCCTCGACACGGACGGCGTACTCGACCTCGGCTGCGGTCAACCCCGTCGTCTCGTCCAGCAGCTCCGGTGAGGAGGGGATCACGCGATCGACGAGTCGCAACGATGCCGTCCGACTCGATGTCGCCTGCAGGCCCCGTGTCCGAGCTGCGAGATCGACCGCATCCTCGGCCATCCGCCGATACGTCGTCAGCTTTCCCCCGAGAACAGTGACGAACCCGGCCTCTGACATCGCCACCAGGTGCCTGCGCGAGACGTCGGCGCTCGAGTCCGTACCGCTGTCGACCAGCGGCCGCAAGCCCGCGAAGGCCCCTCGCACCTGATCGCGACCGATCGGTGCGGCGATCACCCGGTTGAGGCTCCGCAGGAGGAAGTCGATCTCCGGCTCCGTCGGCTGCGCCACGCGTGGCACGGCACCGGGAGAGTCCTCGTCGGTGAGCCCCACGATCACGCGACCGTATGCCTGCGGCAGCGCGAACACATAGCGGCTGATCGAGCCCTCGTGGGGGATCGTGAGGGCCGTCGAAGGAGTACCGAGGTCGGCGGCATCGAGCACGATATGGGTGCCTCGGCTCGGTCGCACCCCGATCGCCTGGTCGAGCGTGCCCGCCCACACCCCGGTCGCGTTGATGACGGCACGTGCGCTGATGTCGAATCGCTCACCCGTCGTCGTCTCCTCGACGGTGGCACCGTCCGCACGCAGCGCCACCGCACGGACCCGGGTGAGTATGCGGGCGCCCAGGCCCGCTGCGGTCCGCGCCACTGTCGCCACGAGTCGTGCGTCGTCGACGAGCTGGCCGTCGTAGGACAGCACGCCCCCGCGCAGACCGTGCGGATCGAGAGCGGGCGCCAGCCGAGCAGCGGTGCGCGCCGACACGAGCACCGGGGCCGGCAGCACGCTGCGAGGCGTGTGCGCGCGCATCCGCAGCAGATCACCCAGCGCCATCCCGACCGCGCCTGCCGTACGCTGGCGGAGTGTGACGCCGTGTGAGAACGGCAGCAGCTGCCCGAGCGGGCGGATCAGATGCGGGGCGATCGTCGTCATGAGGAGATGACGCTCGTGTGCGCTCTCTCTCGCGGTCGCGATGTCGCCCGTTGCGAGGTAGCGCAGGCCGCCGTGCACCAGCTTCGAGCTGAACCGGCTGGTTCCGAAAGCGAGGTCATCCGCTTCGATCAGCGTCACGCGGAGGCCGCGAGATGCGGCATCGAGCGCGACTCCCGCACCGGTGATACCGCCTCCCACGACGAGAACGTCGGCGCGCTCATCGGCCGCGAGTGCGAGATCGATCCTCCGTCGCGCGACGTTGAGCGCGGATGATGCCCCGTTCACGGTCTCAGCAGCCCGTCGAGTGCGGCGCGCAGTTCGCGTTCCCACCCGGCTTCGGAGATGAGGTCGGCCACCGTGCCGTGCGAGAGGACAGCGGACTGCGCGATGAGAAGCAGCATGACCGCGATCTCCTGCGGCTCGCCGGGCCTGACCGATCCGTCACCCTGTGCGGAACTGATGGCCCTGGCGAGCCAGCGCAGGATCATGCGTTGGCTCGAGCCCACGCGCTGCAGGGTGTACCGCGTGAAGGCCTCGGGTTCGTCGGCGAGCAGCCGCCCGTAGAGAGGGTCGCTCCGAAACAGCGTCGTGAAGCGCAGCACGTCGTCCACGAGAGCGGTCCTCGTGCGCGCGTCCGCCGAGAAGGTGCTCAGGATGCCGTCCACGCGGCGCAGCAGCGCGGCGCGGACGACGTCATCGGCATCGCTCCAGTTGCGGTAGATCGTCGGACGGCTGAGGTCGGCGCGGCGGGCGAGCTCGGCGATGGTGACCCCGTGCACGCCACGGCGCTCGATCAGCGCGTCGGCGGCATCGAGGATCCTCGTCTGCGTCGCGTCCCACAGAGGTTGACGTTCTTCCATGATGTGTCACACTGTAACGCATGAACCCAGACAATGGCAGGGTCGATGCGGACCCGTCGATGAGGTGGAACGGCTGGGGTGACCCGGCCAAGGCGAAGGACCTGCCCCTGCCGGTGCGCGCGCTGCTCCCGATGCTGCTGGGGCGTGTGCGCAGGCCCGAGCCGGCAGCCACGCTTGCCGAGGTGCAGCTGGCGCCTTCACGGTTGTCCGACGAAGACCATGCGGCCCTCTCCGCCGCTGTCGGCCCCGCCCACGTCGACGGCACCGCTGAGGCGCGTATCCGCCATGCCGGAGGGCGTTCGACGCCCGACCTCCTGCGTCGTCGCGAGACCCGGCAGGACGCGCCGGACGCCGTCGTGAGTCCCGCCGACCACGACGAGGTGCGCGCGTGTCTCGACGTCGCCGTCGCGCGTGGAATCGCAGTCATCCCCTTCGGCGGCGGCACGAGCGTCGTCGGTGCACTCGACCCGCAGCGGGGCGCGCATCACGCGGTGGTGAGCCTCGACCTGCGACGTCTCAGCGGTGTGGTCCGGCTGGATGAGATCAGCGGCGAGGCCGTGCTCGCCGCCGGCACCACGGGGCCCGAGGCGGAGGCACTGCTGTCCGCGCACGGATTCGAACTCGGCCACTACCCGCAGAGCTTCCGCTACGCGACGATCGGCGGCTTCGCCGCAGCGCGGTCGTCGGGACAGAACTCGGCGGGCAACGGGCGCTTCGACTCGATGGTGACGGGAATCCGCGTGGCGACGCCGACCGGCGACATCGAGCTCGGACGGTCGCCCGGCTCGGCGGCGGGTCCCGACCTGATCAGGGTGTTCCTCGGGTCGGAGGGCATCTTCGGCGTCATCACCGAGGTGCGGGTGCGGGTGCATCCGATCCCCCGCGAGCGTGTCTTCGAGTCCTGGTCCTTCCCCGATTTCGCCAGCGGCGCCGAGGGGCTTCGACGCGTCGCACAGCAGGGCAACGGACCCACCGTCATCCGACTGTCCGACGAAGCGGAGACGGCGGTGAGCCTCGCGCAGGTCGGCAAGATCGGTAAGGCTCTTTCGAAGGGCGCGAGCGTGGTGACCGTGTACGAGGGCGATGGCATCGCCGAACGACGGGCTCGTACCAGCGCTCAGCTGGCTGCCGCCGGCGGCATCTCGGCAGGGGAGGGGGCGGCGGAGGACTGGCTGAAGGGCCGCTTCGACGGTCCTTACCTGAGGGATTCACTGCTCGACGCCGGAGTCTTCTGCGAGACACTGGAGACCGCGACCACGTGGTCGAACCTGCAGAGGCTGCGATCGGCCGTCGAAGCGGCTCTCAAGGACGGCTTCGCGGATGCCGGGGCGAAGTCGTACGTCATGTGCCACGTGTCCCACATCTACCCGACGGGGGCGTCGCTCTACTTCACCGTCCTCGCCGGTATCCGCTCCGATCCGCTCGGGGTGTGGGAGCCCGTGAAGTCGCGCGTCAATGATGCGATCATCGCGTCGGGCGGAACCATCAGCCACCACCACGCGGTCGGCAGGGATCATGCGCCCTGGCTCCGTGAGGAGATCGGCGAGACCGGCATCCGGATCCTCGCCGCCATCAAGCGTGAACTCGATCCTGCCGGCGTGCTCAACCCCGGCGCCGTGATCCCGATCGAGCGGTCGCGCTGACGTGGCCGAGCACATCGCGGTGCTCGCGAACCCGTCCTCCGGCAAGGGGCGGGGCGGAAGGGCAGCCGAAGCCGCTGTCCTGCACCTCAGGAGTCGCGGGGCCGAGGTGCGCGCTTATGCGGGCGGCTCCGCGGCCGACACGGCCCGGCTCGCGGTCGCAGCCCTGGCCGACGATCCACGAGCGCTCGTGGTCGTCGGCGGAGACGGCACGCTGTCGGGCATTCTCGACACGGTGTGTGCAGCCGCCGCCCCGGTCGTCCTGGTGCCGGCCGGAACGGGGAACGACCTCGCGCGTGCCCTCGGCCTGCCCCGAGGTGACGCCGCGGCCGCAGCGGAGCTGGCACTCACCGGTGTGCCGCGACCGGTCGATGTCGGTGAGGTCAGCACGGCGGCCGGGACGCGGAAGTTCCTCACGATCGCGGCGTTCGGGTTCGACGCGAAGGTCAGTGACCGCACCAACCGGCTCCGCTGGCCGCACGGGGCACCGCGCTACTATCTGGCGCTACTCATCGAACTCGTGCGTCTGCGTGCGATGGACTTCTCGCTCGCCATCGACGGCGAACCCGCGCGGAGGGCTCCGGGTACGCTGATCGCCGCCGGCAGCACATCGAGCTACGGCGGGGGGATGCCGATCTGCGCCGGGGCGGTTCCCGACGACGGACTGCTCGACATCGTTCATGTCGCACCTCTGGGCCGACTGCGGCTGCTGCGTCTCTTCCCGCTGCTGCTGCGAGGATCGCACCTGCGTCGACCGGAGGTCTCTCACCGCCGAGCGCGGACCGTGACGGTCTCGGCCCCTGGCCTGGTGGTGTACGCCGATGGCGAGCGTATCGGCGAGAATGTGTGCACCGTCGCGGTGCTCCCTGCGGCGCTGACGATGATGGTGCCGGAGGCGACGATGCGGTCGGAGGGTGTGCGATGACGAGGTTCGATGAAGACGTCGTGATCGTCGGCTCCGGGTTCGGCGGGTCCGTGGCCGCGCTGCGACTGGCGGAGAAGGGCTACCGGGTCCGCGTCTACGAGGCCGGCCGTCGCTTCGAGGATGACGACTTCGCGAAGACGAGCTGGAATCTTCGCCGCTACCTCTGGGCGCCGATGCTCGGGTGCTACGGCGTGCAGCGCATCCATCGGCTTCCGCACGTGATGATCCTGGCGGGCGCGGGGGTCGGCGGAGGCTCGCTCAACTACGCGAACACGCTCTATCAGCCGGGTCCCGCGTTCTTCCAGGATCCGCAGTGGCGAGGCATCGCCGAGTGGGAGTCGGAGCTGTCGCCGCATTACGCCACCGCGAAGCGGATGCTCGGCGTGGTGGAGCACTATCCGCACACGGGGCCTGTCGAACGGATCATGGCCGGTGCGGCCGACGACCTGGGCGTCGGGTCGACGTTTCGTCGCGCCCCCGTCGGCGTCTGGTTCGGGAAGCCGGGGGAGCGCACGACCGATCCCTTCTTCGGCGGTGAAGGACCGGACCGCACCGGCTGCACGCTCTGCGGCAACTGCATGGTGGGCTGCCGTGTGGGTGCGAAGAACACCCTCATGAAGAACTACCTCGCCCTCGCGGAACGTCGAGGTGTCTCGATCGAGGCGCTGCGCACGGTGAGCGAGGTGCGTGAACTCCCCGGCGGCGGATTCGCGGTGACCACGCAGCGCAGCGGTGCCTGGTTCCGGCACGGACGTCGCACGGTGACGGCAGAGCAGGTCGTGCTCGCCGGCGGCACCTGGGGCACTCAGCAGCTGCTGCACCGGATGAAGGCCTCTGGTGCGCTGCCACGGGTCTCCGATGCCCTGGGGCGGCTCACCCGAACCAACTCCGAGGCCCTCGACGGCGCGGTGGCGACCGCGGTTCCGGAGTCTCTGGAGCTGGCGCGGGGAATCGCGATCACCACCTCCTTCCACGTCGACGACCGCACTCATGTGGAGAACGTGCGCTACGGTCCCGGCTCGAACCTGATGGGTGCGCTCGCGACCGTCCTCGTGCCGGGCGACCGTGGTCTGGGCGCACGACTGGGCAGCCTCATCAGACAAGTGCTCCGATCGCCGGTGCGGCAGTTCCGTCTCGGGAACCTCCGCCGGTGGAGCGAACGGGGAATCATCGCGCTCGTGATGCAGACCGCCGACAACTCGCTCACCCTGTCCCTGCGACGCCGCTTCGGCCGCCTCGTGATGACCAGTGCACAGGGACACGGTGAACCGAACCCGAGTCATCTCCCGCAGGCGCACACGGCCGCTGCGGCGATCGCGAGGCGCGTCGAGCAGGAAGGCGGAGTGTCCGCGGAAGCCCGCGGCTCGTGGCCCGAGGTCTTCGGGATCCCGCTGACCGCGCACTTCCTCGGCGGTGCGGTGATCTCGGCGTCGCCTGAAGACGGAGTGATCGATCCCTATCACCGCGTCTGGGGACACCCGGGGCTGCACGTCGTCGACGGCTCGGCCGTGCCCGCGAACCCCGGCGTCAACCCGTCTCTCACGATCACCGCTCTGGCCGAACGGGCGCTGTCGTACTGGCCGAAGACCGACGAGACGGATCAGCGGCCCTCGCAGTAGACGACCGCGCAGGAGACGACGAAGGGGCCGCATCTTTCGATGCGACCCCTTCGGCGGTGATCAGCGGCTCTCGATGCCGCGGATCTGCGGAGTGTGGAACGAACCGCCGAACGCCCGCTCGGAAGCACCCTCGCGGTCGAGGTACGGCGAAGCGCCGCCGTCGATGAAGGGCCAGCCGGCGCCGAGGATCAGGCACAGGTCGATGTCCTCGACCTCGGGGACCACGCCCTCGTCGAGCATCAGCTTGATCTCCTGCGCGAGACCGTCCTGCACACGCTGGAGGATCGTCGCAGCCGTCGCCGGAGTCTTCCCGACAGCGGGCTTCAGGACCTTCTCGGCCTGCTTGCTCCAGCCGACGACGCGTCCGCCCTTGTCCTTCTCCACGACCGCGTCGAGCTCGGCGAGGGCATGGAAGTTCTCGTTCGCGTAGAACCGCTCGGGGGAGGCCTGCACCATCGTGTCCTGCACATGGGCTGCGACCTTCCAACCGACCAGGTCGATCAGCTGGAAGGGTCCCATCGGCAGGCCGAGCGGGCCGAAGGCCTTCTCTACGTCGGCGATCGGCGTGCCCTCGTAGACGGCACGTGCAGCCTCTCCCATGACCTTCGCGAGCAGCCGGTTCACGACGAAGCCCGGGGCGTCGGCGGTGAGAACCGCGTTCTTTCCGAGGTTCTTCGCGACGACGAAGGCCGTCGACAGCGCCGCATCGGCGGTGTCCGGCGTCTTCACGATCTCGATCAGCGGCATCACCGCGACCGGGTTGAAGAAGTGGAAACCGACCAGGCGCTCGGGGTGAGCGAGCTTCGCACCGATCTCTTCGACCGACAGCGACGAGGTGTTGGTCGCGAGGATCGCGTCCTCGGCGATGATCTTCTCGATCTCTCCGAACACCTGCTGCTTGACGCCGACCTCTTCGAACACGGCCTCGATCACGAAGTCGCAGTCCGCGTAGAGGCTCTTGTCGGTGGTGCCGGTCACGAGCGCGCGCAGCTTGTTCGCAGAGTCGGCGTCCAGACGCCCCTTGGCCTCGAGCTTGCCGATCTCCTCGTGGATGTAGGCGACGCCCTTGTCGACGCGTGCCTGGTCGAGGTCCGTGATGAGCACGGGCACCTGGAGCTTGCGCACGAACAGCAGCGCGAACTGGCTGGCCATGAGTCCGGCACCGATGATGCCCACCTTGGTGACCTTCTTCGCGAGCTCCTTGTCAGGAGCACCGACAGGCCGCTTCGCGCGCTTCTGCACGAGGTCGAAGGCATACATCGACGCGGCGAACTGGTCGCCGGTGACGAGGTCGGCGAGCGCCTCGTCCTCGCGGGCGAAGCCCTCGGCCTTGGTGCCGCTCTTCGCCTTGTCGAGCAGGTCGAGCGCCGCATACGGAGACTTCGGTACCGTTCCGATCTTCGATTCGAGCATGCCGCGCGCCATCTTGATCGCGATCGGCCACTTGGTGAGCCGCTCGATCTTCCCTGGTTCGTTCTTGCGCTCGACCTTCTTGCCGCCGAGTACGGCGTCCGCCCAGGAGAGCGAGTTCTCCAGATAGTTCGCGGCGGGGAAGATCGCGTCGAAGATGCCGAGATCGAACGCCTGCTGGGGCTTCAGCATCCGGTTCTGCTTGAGCGGGTTCGAGATGACGACCTCGAGGGCGTTCTCGATGCCGATCAGGTTCGGCAGCAGATAGGCGCCGCCCCAACCGGGGATGATGCCGAGGAAGACCTCGGGGAGTGCGACCGCTGCCGCAGACGCGTCGACCGTGCGGTAGCTGGAGTTCAGTGCGATCTCCAGGCCGCCGCCCAGGGCGAGGCCGTTCACGAAGGCGAACGACGGCACGCCGAGATCGCCCAGCTTGCCGAGCACCTTGTGGCCGAGCTGCGCGATGAGGCGTGCGTTGTCGCGCGAGCCGACCTTGCTGATGTCGGACAGGTCGGCACCCGCGGCGAGGATGTACTGCTTTCCCGTGATGCCGACGGCCTGGATCTCGCCGGCGGCGGCTCGCGCCTTGAGACCGTCGAGCGTCTCACCCAGCTGCGTGAGCGTCGCAGGGCCCAGCGTGTTCGGACGGGTGTGGTCACGACCGTTGTCGAGCGTGATCAGGGCCAGCACCTTGCCCGAGGGGAGACGGATGTCGCGCACCGGGGACTGGGTGATGACCTCGCCCTCGGTGAGCGCC
Source organism: Microbacterium sp. Root322 (assembly GCF_001425645.1). NCBI lineage: Bacteria > Bacillati > Actinomycetota > Actinomycetes > Micrococcales > Microbacteriaceae > Microbacterium > Microbacterium sp. Root322. Next base: position 375,818 of record NZ_LMCS01000001.1, read on the forward strand.
TGGATGGGGGAGAAGTCGATCTCGTCGTAGTTCGTCACGGTGGCGCTCACTTCTTCTTCTTGCCGTCGTAGTGCGGGTTCTCCCAGATGACCGATCCGCCCTGGCCGAGGCCGACGCACATGGCGGTCAGGCCGTAACGGACGTCGGGGCGCTCGGCGAACTGTGCCGCGAGCTGGATCATGAGACGCACGCCGGATGCCGCGAGCGGGTGGCCCAACGCGATGGCGCCGCCCCACTGGTTCACTCGGGGATCGTCGTCGGCGATGCCGAAGTGGTCGAGCAGCGAGATCACCTGGATGGCGAACGCCTCGTTGAGCTCGAACAGGCCGATGTCGGCGATCGTGAGGCCGGCCTTCTTCAGGGCCTTCTCGGTCGACGGGATCGGTCCGATGCCCATGATCTCCGGCTGCACTCCGGCGAACGCGAACGAGACCATCCGCATCTTCGGCGCGAGTCCGAACTCCTTGACCGCACCGCCGCCGGCGAGCAGCGACATCGTCGCGCCGTCGGTGAGAGGCGAAGAGGTACCGGCGGTGACGCGGCCGTGCGGGCGGAACGGCGTCTTGAGGGCCGCGAGGTCCTCCATGGTGGTCTGCGGGCGACGGCCCTCGTCTTCGGTGGCGAGACCCCAGGCGCCGTCGGGCCCCTTGGTGGCCACGGGAACGAGGTCGGGCTGGATCTTGCCGGCGTCGTACGCGGCCTGCACCTTGTGCTGGCTCAGCATGCCGAAGCGGTCCGAGCGCTCCTTGGTCAGGTGCGGGAAGCGATCGAAGATGCGCTCCGCCGTGACGCCCATGTTGAGCGCGCCGGGGTCGACCATCTTCTCGGCCACGAAGCGGGGGTTCGGGTCGGCGTTCGCCCCGATGGGGTGATGGCCCATGTGCTCGACGCCGCCGGCGAGGGCGAAGTCGTACATGCCGACGCCGATCGAGGCGCCCATCGTCGTGACGCTCGTCATCGCGCCGGCGCACATGCGCTCGACGGCGAGGCCGGGGACCGTCTGGGGCAGCCCGGCCAGGATCGCCACGGAGCGGCCGAGCGTGAGGCCCTGATCTCCCGTCTGCGACGTCGCGGCGATCGCGACGTCATCGATGCGGTCGGTGGGGACCGCCGCGTTCCGCTCCAGCAGGCCGATGGTCGCCTTGACGGCCAGGTCATCTGCGCGGGTGTTCCAGTACATGCCTTTTTCGCCGGCGCGCCCGAAGGGGGTGCGTACTCCATCGACGAAGAAGACGTCCGAGATCTCGGCCACTCTGCCTCCAAGTTAGTGCGTGGCCTCAGTCTATGAAGCCCGCGAAACGGGGAGGAATCGGTTGGGTCGAACCTACGAAGCGGGTGCGGGGGTCGTGTCGGGCGTTTGCGCCGCCTCTACAAAGGCGGTGGCGATCTTCTGTGCGGTCTGTGCAATCTGCCAGGGTCGCGCGCCCAGGGCGGCCAGAGCAGCGCCGATCTCCTCCGCGGTCTCGCCGGGCAGATCCCAGGCCACGCGACGGAGGTACTCCGGAGTGAGGAGGTTCTCCGTCGGCATCCCCAGCTCCTCGGCCAAGGCCTCGACGACGGGGCGGGCGGCCTTCAGACGCGCATCCGCCTCGGGGTTCCGATCAGCCCAGGCGCGCGGCGGAGGAAGAGTGTCGCTCGGGACGCGTTCGCGAGGGAGCTCCTCCGACGCCCGGCCATCGACGATCGCCTGCCACCACCGATCGAGCTGCGTGCGACTCGCGCGCCCCTGGAACTCCTTGATGCCTGCCAGTGCCTGTTTCGACGTGGGATTCGCCATGACCGCCGCCACGAGGGAACGGTCGGGGACGAGACGTCCGGGGGAGACGTCCTGATCCTGCGCGAACGCCTCGCGAGCCTGCCAGAGGGAGCGGGCGACGGCGAGGTTACGGGCTCCGCGCACCTGGTGCAGGCCGCTGAGCCGGCGCCAGGGGTCCTCGCGCGGTGGTTTGGGGGCGCGAGAGAGCGTGGCGGCGAACTCCTGCGCGGCGAACTCCGTCTTCCCCTGCTCCTCGAGCTCGAGCACCAGCACGTCACGCACGTCGATCAGGTGCAGAACATCGAGGGCGGCGTACTCGAGCCAGGAGTCTGGCAGCGGCCGCGTCGACCAGTCGGCCGCGGAGTGCTCCTTCTTGAGCGTGATGCCCAGGGTGTCCTCGACGACGGCACCGAGTCCGACGCGTTCATGCCCCAGGAGGCGCGATGCCAGCTCGGTGTCGAAGATCACCGGCGGCTCGAGGTGCAGCTCCCGGAGTGAAGGCAGATCCTGGCTCGCGGCGTGCAGCACCCATTCCACGTCTCCGATCGCATCCTGCAGAGGTGCGAAGTCGCCGATGGCCGGCGGGTCGAACAGGAAGACTCCTGCGTCGCGGCGGAACACCTGCACCAGATAGGCGCGCTGCGAGTACCGGAAACCGGATGCCCGCTCCACGTCCACGGCCACGGGGCCGGTTCCTGCGGCGAGCACGGCGCAGGCTGCGCGGAACTCCTCGACATCCGAGATCACGGAGTATTCAGTCACGTACAGCCTTTCGCGCGCCGATCACGGCGATGCCCTCGGAGCCGGGCGGAAGCCCCGCCAGCATTCCGACCAGTTCGGCCCATGCTTCGACGTGCGGTCGGAACGGGCCCTCCGGAGTCCAGGACGCCCGCAATTCTATCTGGGCGCCGTCTCCTTCGATGGCGAGCCCACCGAATCCCTTCGAGAGCGTCTTGGTCGAGGTGCCCGACTCCGAGTGATAGATCGCGTCGCGGGAGTCGAGCGCGTCGACCAGCCACGACCAGGTCACGTCGGCGAGAAGCGGGTCGGTGCCGATCTCCGTCTCCAACGGCGCCTGGGCGAACAGCACGATACGCCACGAGCCTCCCCACGCGCCGGGCTCTTCCGGATCGTGCAGCAGGACGAACCGACCGGTGCCGTACACCGACTCGCCGTCACCCTCCGGGCGCACGTCGGCGGCGAGGGCGATGGCGAAGGGCGCGAGGCCCTGCGGGGTGGCGATCTCGCGCACCGCGATGTCATCACGGAACTCGGTCTCGCGCAGTTCGGCCACGGCGCTCTCGAAAGGCGTCCCGGCCTCGGGGTGTGCGGTCACGGCAACAGGCTAGAGTCAGGAAGCGATGAAGAGTCTCAGGCACGCCGTTACGCTCCTTGTCCCTGCCCTGTTCGCTTTCGGGGCGGCGCTCGCTCTCGTCGTGTTCGCCGTCGCCCGTCGGGTCGTCACTCCCATGCGTCGTGCCACCGACACCGAGATCCTCGCCGTCGACACCGGTGCGCAGACCATCGAGTTGCAGCGCACCCTCGACACCGAGCTCCCCGGAAGGTACGGCCTGTTCACGACCGGAACCTACGGCTATGTGAAGCTCGGTGCCGTGCTCAGCGCAGACGGCTCCACCGTGCGCCGCAAGCTCCTCACGCAGATCGAGCCCGGCGCCCGCGTCGATCGTGCCGCGGCCTTCAGCGGCTACTACTACTCATCCCCGAGCGAGCTCCACCTGCGCTGGGAGAACCTACTGATCGGCACTCCGGCCGGTCCGTGCCCTGCCTGGTACTTCCCGGCGTCGTCCTCGACCTGGGTGATCCAGGTCCACGGACGCGGGGCGACGCGCGCCGAGTGCCTGCGGGCCGTTCCGGTGCTCTCCGCCGCGGGCCTGCCCAACCTCGTCGTCTCCTACCGCAACGACGGCGAGGCCCCCCGCACCAGGGCGGGTGCCTACGCCCTTGGAGCCTCGGAATGGCGTGACGTGGACGCCGCGATCGCCTACGCACTCCGACACGGCGCCGAACAGGTCATCCTGATGGGGTGGTCGATGGGGGGAGCGGTCTCGCTGCAGGCTGCGGTGACGTCGGAGCACCGCGATCGCATCGCCGGGATCATCCTCGAATCTCCCGTCGTCGACTGGCGCACCGTGCTGCGATTCCAGGCGAAGATGGCCGGAGTTCGGGCACCGCTGCCCGAACTCGCCATGGGCGCGCTCCAGATGCCGCTCACCGCGCGCCTCAGCGGAGCCGACGAGCCGATCGCGTTCGATCGCCTGGACATGGTCGCCCGCGCCGACGAGCTGACAGCGCCCATCCTGATCCTGCACAGCGACGACGACGGCTTCGTCCCTGCCGACTCATCGCACGCGTTGCAGGAGGCGCGTCCGGATCTCGTGACGATGCCCAGATTCACGGTCGCGCGCCACACCAAGCTCTGGAACTACGACCAGACGGGCTGGACCACCGCGATCACCGACTGGCTCGAGGCCCAGGGCTTCAGCGCTTCTGCGTGACCTGGTTCTTCGCCCGCATCAGCATCCCGGTCATGCCTCCGATGCGCAGAGGCGACACCGCCTTGGTGAGCCCGATCGACTGCGGATAGTCGTTCGGGATCGCGAGCACCTCGTCGGCGGTCAGGCCGGTGAGGCCCTGTACCAGGATGCTCGCGAAACCGCGGGTGGTCGGAGCCTCGGGCGGCGCCGTGGCGTGCATGGTCACGATGTCGTCGTTCACCTCGACGTGGATGTACACCGGCGACTGGCACTCAGCGACGCGCTCATACATCTCCGGGTGGGCCGCGACCTCGTCGGACACGTCAGGGAGCTCGTCGGAGAACTCGAGCAGCAGGAGAAGACGATCGGACTCGGGGGTCTCCAGGAAACCGTCGCGGATCTCGGCGAGGGCGTCAGGAACGTCGCTTGTGGTCATCCCTGTCATTGTCACATGTTCAGAGCGTGCCGGGCTCTGAGCCGGTGACGATCGGCACACGCACCGCGCTGCCCCACTCGGTCCAGGACCCGTCGTAGTTGCGCACGTTCTCGAAGCCCAGAAGGTGGGTGAGCACGAACCAGGTGTGGCTCGAGCGCTCCCCGATGCGGCAGTAGGCGACGACATCGTCCCCGTCCTTCAGCCCGGCCCCGTCGCGGTAGATCGCGTCGAGCTCGGCACGGCTGCGGAAGCCGCCGTCCTCGGCGACCGCCTTGGCCCACGGCACGCTCTGCGCGGTGGGGATGTGGCCGGCACGCAGCGCGCCCTCGTCGGGGTACGCGGGCGCCGTGGTGCGCTCACCGGTGTACTCCTCGGGAGAGCGGACGTCGATCAGAGGGCTGCCGATATGGGCGAGAACGTCATCCTTGTACGCGCGGATGAGGGAGTCGTCGCGCTCGACGACCGGATACTCCGTGGCCGGACGGCTGGTCGCCTCACGCGTGAGCTCGCGCCCCTCCGCGATCCAGCGGTCGCGTCCGCCGTCGAGCAGACGCACGTCCTCGTGACCGAAGAGGGAGAAGACCCAGAGGGCGTAGGCGGCCCACCAGTTGTTCTTGTCGCCGTAGATGACGACCGTGTCCGAGCGATCGATGCCCTTGCGGCTCAGCAGCTCGGCGAAGCCCTCGCCGTCGACGTAGTCGCGCACCACGGGGTCGTTGAGCTCGGTGTGCCAGTCGACCTTCACCGCTCCCGGGATGTGGCCGGTCTCGTAGAGCAGGACGTCTTCATCGGACTCGACGACCACCAGACCCGGCGCTCCCAGCCGTTCCGCGAGCCACTGCGTGGTCACGAGGCGGCCCGGTTCGGCATACTCGGCGAACTTGGGGGATGAGGAATCGAACTCGATGGCCATGGGATCTCCGAAGCGTTGAGCGGACGAGGGGGCGGTGGCAGACGGCGTAGTGTTGATCCGTCCCTTCGACGATAGATCCCCGCCGAGCACCCTGCGCCCGATTCGTAAGACTTCGACACAGGTGAGCACCTGATTCAGGACTGTGATGACCGACCAGACCAGCCGCACGGGAATCGTGCACCTCACCGAGCGTCAGCCGACTGTCAGCGGACCCGAGATGCTGGCGAGCCTGGTGCCGCCGCCGCAGTTCGACTCCGCGACGTTCGACAGCTACCGCGCTGATCCGGCCTATCCCTCGCAGGAGGAGGCCAAGGAGACGCTGATGCGCTTCGCCGGGCGCGGCACGCCTGCGAAGCGCGGCGGTCTGTTCAGCCGCGCGAAGAAGGAGCCGGAGCTCAAGCCCGGCGTCTACCTGGACGGCGGGTTCGGCGTGGGCAAGACGCACCTTCTGGCGTCGATCTACCACGCGATGCCTGCGCGTCGGAAGTACTTCGGCTCGTTCATCGAGTACACCGCGCTCGTCGGCGCGCTCGGTTACAAGAACACCGTCGATCTGCTCAAAGGCGCCGACCTGCTGTGCATCGATGAGTTCGAGCTCGACGATCCGGGCGACACGATGGTGATGACCCGTCTGCTGGGGGAGCTCGTGCCGACCGGCACCCGGCTCGCCGCGACCTCGAACACCCCGCCGAACGCGCTCGGCGAGGGACGCTTCGCCGCACAGGATTTCCTGCGCGAGATCCACGCCATGTCGGACAGCTTCCAGACGCTGCGCATCGACGGCGTCGACTTCCGCCAGCGCGCCCTCGACGGGCACGCGGTCGTGCTCGACGACGCGGCGTACGCCGACGCGGTCGAGAAGGCGGGCGCCGCCGGTGCGACATCCGACGACCGGTTCGACGACCTGATCCGCCACCTCGCACAGGTGCATCCGTCGCGCTACATCAGACTCATCGACGGCGTCGCCGGTGTGGGTCTGCGCGGGGTGCGCCAGCTCACCGATCAGTCGGAGGCGCTGCGCTTCGTGGCGTTCGTCGACCGCGTGTACGACGCGCAGATCCCGATCCTCGCCACGGGGCTCGGGCTCGACTCCGTCTTCTCCGACGAGATGCTCGCCGGCGGGTACCGCAAGAAGTACCTGCGCGCCATCTCTCGACTCAACGCCCTCACACATTCTGCGTAAGCCCGCAGAATCGCGTAACGCGATGTTCACGGGCGGAGCCGCGCTGTAACCGCGGGGAAACAAACCTCACGCATTGACGAAACCGCAGGTCGTCACACTGAAGCTCTCAATTACTTCGGATGTGAGGTTTTCCTATGGATGCTCCCGGCAACATCTCGTGGGCGATCACCGCGACAGCGCTGGTTCTGCTCATGACGCCCGGCGTCGCCTTCTTCTATGGCGGTCTCGTCAAGGCGAAGAGCGTCGTCAGCATGATGATGATGAGCTTCGGCTCCATCGGACTCGTCGCCGTGCTGTGGATTCTCTTCGGCTTCTCGATGAGCGCCGTCGACAGCCCGACCGCTTTCGCGGGTAACCCCTTCGCCGACATCGGGCTCTCGAGCCTGGCTGAGGGTGAGGGCTCGAACGTCGCGCTCCTGGGAGTCGCCTACGGCGCCACCTTCGCCATCATCACTGTGGCGCTGATCTCCGGAGCGATCGCGGATCGTGCGAAGTTCGGCAGCTGGCTGATCTTCGCCGGCATCTTCGCGACCGTCGGCTACTTCCCGGTCGCCGCATGGGTCTGGGGCGGTGGCTGGATCATGAACCTCGGCACCACGCTGTTCGGCGAGGACAGCGGCATCGGTGTGATCGACTACGCCGGTGGTACCGCCGTGCACATCAACGCGGGCGCCGCGGCCCTCGCTCTCGCGCTGGTGCTCGGCAAGCGCATCGGCTTCCAGAAGGGCATCCTGAAGCCCCACAACGTGCCTCTGACGCTCCTCGGCGCCGCGCTGCTGTGGTTCGGCTGGTTCGGCTTCAACGCCGGCGCGGAGTGGCTCGCGGAGGACATGGGCGGGGTCGGCCTCATCGGTCTGAACACCCTGGGCGCGACCGCTGCCGCCATCCTCGGCTGGATCCTCGTCGAGAAGATCAAAGACGGCAAGCCCACCTCGGTCGGTGCCGCGTCCGGTGCGGTCGCCGGTCTGGTCGCGATCACCCCGGCGTGCGCCAACCTGACGCCGGGCTGGGCTCTGCTGCTGGGTGCACTCGCCGGAGTCGTGTGCGCACTCGCGATCGAACTGAAGTTCCGTCTCGGCTTCGACGACTCCCTCGACGTCGTCGGCATCCACCTCGTCGGTGGTCTCATCGGAACGGTGTACCTCGGCTTCTTCGCCACCGAGACCGGCCTCTTCGTCGGCGGCGACGCCCGCCAGCTCGCCGTGCAGCTGATCGCCGCGCTCGGAGTGCTGATCTACTCCTTCGTGGTCGCCTTCATCATCGGATTCGCGATCGAGAAGACGATCGGATTCCGTGTCACGAACGAGGACGAGATCGCCGGTGTCGACCAGGTCGTGCACGGCGAGGAGGGCTACGCACTCGCCGACGCGTGATCTGCGGTTAGGGTGACCGTGTGAGCAAGACCAACGGCATCCTGGCAGCACTCGCGGAGATTCTGCTCAAGGCAGTGGGCTCCGGCCGGGCGTCTCGGACAACAGATCCGAGACGCCCGGACGCGCGTCTGCGCACCCCGCAGGAGACCTCCGCCCCCGCCGGCACCGAGACCGCCCGCATCGATCCGGACCGGATCAGGGATCTGCGGGTCGCCTATGCGCCGCAGCGGGACGGTGCCCCGGATGCCGGCGAGATCGTCTGGACCTGGGTGCCCTACGAGGAGAACGACGGGCGCGGCAAAGACCGTCCCGTGCTCGTGATCGGCCGGCAGTCAGCGGATCGCGTGTACGCGGTGCGGATGACCAGCAAGCCGCACGACGGGGAGCAGGACTACCTCTCGATCGGGACCGGGGCCTGGGACTCTCAGGGTCGCGAGTCCTGGGTCGACATCGAGCAGCTGTACAGCGTCCACGAACGCGGACTGCGACGGGAAGCGGCGGTCCTCGATCGCGGCCGCTACGACCGCGTCGGAACGGCTCTCACGCGGCGCTACGGCTGGTCCGTCGCGGGCTGAGCATCGGGAAAGCCTGCAGCACCATATCGACGAGCTCGGCCAGTGGGCGTGTGAGCGGGTCGGTCGCGGGGAGCCCGGTGCGCAGCTCGATCTCGTCGATCGCGGTGGCCAGCTGCTCTGTCGAGAGGTTCTCGTGGTTGACGGTCACACCGATCACCGTCGTGTCGGCGAACGCCTCGATCAGGGCGATCTCGCTCGTCACGGTGGGCATCGCGACCATGGGGAAGTCGCCGAGGACCTTGCGTCCGGGGGCGTGCTGCACGATCACGCCTGCGGGCTGGCTGCCGCGGAGGATGTGCGCGGAGGTGATGTAGGCGGGATGGCTGAGTGCGCCTTGTCCTTCCACGATGATCACATCCGGGTTCTCGCCCTCGAACGCCGCGACGACCTGATTCTCCACCTCGCCGGAGCAGAACTGCGGAACGAGGGCGTCGAGGGCGACACCGTAGCGCCCGCCCTGGATGATCGTGGTCTGTCCGGTGCCGACCATCACAGCGTGCACGCCGCGCTCATTGAGCGCCCGCACGAGGATCGTCGCCGTGGTGCGCTTGCCGATCGCTCCGTCGGTGCCCAGGATCGTGATGCGCGGGCAGGTCACGTCGAAGATGCGACCGGAGAAGAGGTGGAGATCCTTCTTGTCCCGCGGGCGACGGATGTCGGTGATCGTGACCTGGGCGAGAAGCGCCGCGGCGACGAACTCGGCGTCGTCGGTGAGGAACTCGTGCAGGCCGTTGATGATGTGCATTCCGCGGGCGATGCCGTCCAAAAGCACGGTGCGCTGATCGGCTGAGAGCAAGCCGTCGGCGGGAGCGACGCCGCAGATCAGGTAATCGGGGACGTGCCCGGCGTGCGCGATCGCGGTGGGGAGGCCGTCGAGGATCGGGATGTCGTTCACCCGTCCGTCCAGAAGCATCCCGGCATCCGCGCCCGCGTGGGTGCTGTCGATGACGCTGAGGATCTCGTACTTCTCGGAGTGGCGGACCAGGCCGTTGGCGGTCTTGCCGTCCTGCTCGCCGAACTGGCCTTCGCAGTACACGATCGCGGTCGTCCCCGAGGGGAGGCTGATCGGGGCGGCCCAGGCGTGCGCGGGGTCGATGAAAGAGGGAACGGACGGGGTGGGCATGATGCTCCTCGGGCTCGCACAGAGGAGGCGACGGAGAACGAAATGACCGATGAGGCCCGTTGGTCGACGAGAAGTCTTCCCTGATGCCGGCAAGATACCGGCACCCTCACCGTAGCAGTGGTGTCTGGGACCGGGCCGCGAAGATCCGGGGCGATCGACCGCGGTGTCCCCCCCCCGGTGCTCGGTGGGCCGCCGGGAGGCGCGTGAGGAGCAATCCGATCCGCATCGGGCTTCGAACCAGTGGTGAGTCGCGCACCGCGGCGCCACACAAGGAGGAATCATGCGTTTCATCCCCACCAAGGTCCACGGAGTTCTCGACTACATCGTCGGCGTCGCCCTGATCGCCGCGCCCTGGCTGTTCGGCTTCGCCGGCATGGGGGGAGCAGCGGTGATCATCCCGATCGTCCTCGGCATCGGTCTCATCGTGTACAGCCTGTTCACGAAGTACGAATGGGGTCCCTTCGGATTCATCCCGATGCCCGTCCACTTGGTCTTCGACATCGTCGCCAGCCTCTTCCTCGCACTCTCGCCGTGGATCTTCGGATTCGCGGGTGAGACGCCGAACGTCTGGCTTCCGCACGTCGTGGTGGGCGCCGCGGTCATCGTCGTGGTGCTGTTCTCGCAGCCGCAGCCTGCGACCGCCCGGGGTCGGGCCGCCACAGCCTGATCCTTCCCGAGACGCGGTGCCGGGTGACTGGACTTCTCGAAGCAGTCGCCCGGCACCGTCATGTCACAGCTCGGGTGTCGCGGCGTCGATACCGCGCAATGCTCCGCTCAACCAGCGTCCGTACAGCGGCCATGGCTCGCCCTCTTCCTGGAGGGCGGCGACGTGCGCCCGCAGCTCGTCTGTCCAGGTGAACCACTCGCCGCCCTCACGGATCGCGGCGAATTCGCGATGTCGCTGCTGTTCGACGGCGCGACCGCCGCGCTCGAAGGCCAGGAGCTCGTCGTGCCTGATGCTGGCCAGCCGCTGTCGCGGACGCCGGCTCGTGCCGATCTTCACGCGACGGTCGAATCGGATGTAGTAGACGACGTCGACACGGGGGAGGGGGAGGTCGGGATCGGGGGCGTCGCCGACGCGCCATCCGCAGGAGACGCAGCACCACGCGCCCTCCGTGCGTACTCCCCGTGTGCCTCCACAGAGCGCGCAGGGGCCGGGGAGAAGCTGATTCGTCGACACAGTGGCAGGCTACGCGGCCCCTCGGACACACGACTCTTCTGCGCCGCGCGCAGCGCGTCTAGTGTCGAACCGGAGGCGAGGGAACGGTGATGAGGGCGACGCGTCGAGGGCTGAGGGCATCGGCCGCGTTGTGCGCCGCCGGGATCGCTCTCGTCGCATGCGCGCCGACACCACCTGCTCCGCCTTCGCCGACGCTGTCCGCGGGGTCCGTCAGCATCTCCCCGGAGCAGAGGGAGACGATCGTGCAGGGCCTGGGAGCCCCCTGGTCCATCGCGTTCTCCGAGAGCACCGCGTTGCTCAGTGAACGCGACACCGCCCGCATCGTCGAGGTCTCGGATGCGGGTGAGACACGCGAGGTGGGCGTGATCGAGGGCGTCGAGCCGCGCGGCGAAGGTGGGCTGCTCGGTATCGCCGTGCACGAGGGCGACCTGTACGCGTACTCGACGGCCGCCGATGAGAACAGGGTGCAACGATTCGCCCTGTCGGGCGCGCCGGGGTCGATGAAGATCGGTGAGCCCGAGACGATCCTCTCCGGCCTCCCCGCCGCCGGTAACCACAACGGCGGCCGCATCGCTTTCGGCCCCGACGGGATGCTCTACGTGACGGTCGGCGACGCCGGCGATCGTGAAGGCGCTCAGGATCTCGGATCTCTCGCGGGGAAGATCCTCCGCGTCACACCGGATGGGCGCGTGCCGGAGGACAACCCCTTCGAGGGCTCGCCCCTCTACAGCCTGGGCCACCGCAACCCGCAGGGGCTGGCGTGGGACGAAGACGGAACGCTCTACGCGAGCGAGTTCGGTCAGGACACCTGGGATGAACTCAACGTGATCGAACCGGGCGGCAACTACGGATGGCCGAGGGCGGAGGGCATCTCTGACCGTGCGGATTTCATCGATCCGGTGCAGCAGTGGGCTCCCGGCATCGCGAGTCCGAGTGGCATCGCGATCACCGCGGGGTCGATCTTCATCGCGAACCTCCGCGGAGAGCGGATCCGACAGGTGCCGCTCACCGACCTCCGTGCCTCCGGCGAGTTCCTCGTCGAGTCGCTCGGGAGGCTTCGGGACGTCGCGGTCGCACCGGACGGGGCGCTGTGGGTGCTGACGAACAACACCGACGGTCGGGGAGATCCGGACGAAGGCGACGACCGCGTCGTGCGTATCCCCGTCGGGTAGCGCGACGGCAGGTCGACCGGCGGACGCGCGTGAGGGAACCGGGAGGTCTGCGGCCCAGGCCTGTGGGGAAACGAAAAGAACCCCCGAGTGGATCGGAGGTTCTGTGGTGGGCGATACCGGACTCGAACCGATGACCTCTTCCGTGTGAAGGAAGCGCGCTACCAACTGCGCCAATCGCCCATACCCGCGGGGTACGTCAACCGATACTACCGGACGCTCAGAGGCCCTGTGGACCACTCGGCGAGACACGCGCGAGATTCGCTGCCGGTTTGGCGGAGTGCGGATCTTCGGCTAATGTTTCATGAGTGCCCGGGACAACCGGGAACGAAATGCGGATGTAGCGCAGTTGGTAGCGCACAACCTTGCCAAGGTTGGGGTCGCGAGTTCGAGTCTCGTCATCCGCTCGAGTGCAGGAGATCTTCTTCGGAAGATCTTCCGCACGTGGGGTCAATCCACACGGTGGCGTGGCCGAGCGGCTAGGCACCGGCCTGCAAAGCCGTTTACACGGGTTCGAATCCCGTCGCCACCTCACGGGAAAACTGAATAGCCCCAACGGGCGCGATTGGCGCAGCGGTAGCGCGCTTCCCTGACACGGAAGAGGTCACTGGTTCGATCCCAGTATCGCGCACAGACAGAAACCCCCGGTTCTCCGGGGGTTTTTTCGTGCCCGGAGTGCGACCGGGAGGATGCGATCCGTCTCGGCGGGGGTTACGGTGGGGCGATCCGCGAAGATGCGGACCCACGCCAAGGAGATCGATCATGGGATCGCTTCGATACTCGATCAACGTCACGCTCGACGGCTGCTGCGATCACGAGGCCGGCGCCGCGCCGGATGAGGAGTCGATGCAGTACTGGACCGCGGAGATGGAGCGCGCCGACGCCCTGCTCTTCGGCCGGGTGACCTACGAGATGATGGAATCCGCGTGGCGCAAGCCCGCGACGGGTGTGTGGCCGGACGGGATGAGCGCGTGGGAGATCCCCTTCGCCGAGGCCATCCACGGGGCGAAGAAGTACGTCGTGTCGAGCACGCTGAGCGAGGTCGACTGGAACGCGGAGCTTGTTCGCGGCGACCTCGAGCGTGCGGTTCGACGTCTCATCCTCGAGTCCCGCGGAACGGTGTGGGTGGGCGGCGTCACGCTTCCCGTGGCGTTGGCCGATCTGGGATTGATCGACGAGTACGAGTTCGTCGTTCAGCCGGTGCTCGCCGGACACGGGCCCGCGCTCCTCTCCGGTCTGCGCGAGCGCATCCCTCTCGAGCTCATCGGCCGCCAGGAGTTCCGTTCCGGCTCGTTCGCCCTGCGATATCGACCCGTGCGGGAGCAGGTGCGGTGACCGCTCGTGCGCCGCGGGTGGGTGTCCGACCGTGCCCGGCCGTCGCCGGGCACGGTCGGAGTCTCAGGCGAGGAGGGTCTCGCCGATGAATCCGCCCTCAGCGCACCCGGGTGGGATCGCGAAGACGGCCGACCCGATCGGAACCGTCCACTCGTTGAGCAGGTCGAGTTCATCGAGTCTGCGCTGCATCGGGACGAACTGCCGCTCGACATCGGCTTGGAACGAGACGAAGATCAGGCCGGATTCGGACACTTCGGTGCCGGCCGGTCGCTCGTCGTAGTTGTACGCGCGGCGGAAGATGTGTTCCTTCCCCTCGCCGCGGGCGCGTCTGATGTGTGCGAACGGCGCGATCACGGGGAAGCCGATCGCCGTCGTCGCCTCGAAATCGGGTTCGTCGAACTCCTCGGTCCCGGTCAGCGGGGCACCGTTGGCGAGCGTCCTCCCCACGGATGCGTCGCGTCCGCTGCGGTCCAGACGGTCCCACTTGTCGAGATCCATGCGGATGCGGCGGATCACCATCCCGGTGCCTCCGGCGAGCCATCCGTCTGCGCTCCACACGACCTCGTCGAACTGCTCCGTGCCCGGTTCCGGGTTGGTCGTGCCGTCCACCTGCCCGAAGAGGTTGCGCATCGTCGTGCCGGGGCGTTCCGTGCCATGGGCCCGGCGGAAGCCCTGCTGTGTCCATCGGATGCTCGCGAAGCCGCGGGCGTCCTTGAGGAGCATCCGCGTCGCGTGGGCGACGGTCAGCGGATCGTCTCCGGCGACCTGCACGAGAAGGTCGCCGTCCGAGAACTCGGGCCGCAGCTGATCCACCCTGAAAGCCGGAAGGGGAGCGAGCCAGGAGGGCCCCGCTCCGGCGGCTCGTGCGACGAGCCCTGGACCGAACCCGAAGGTGATCGTGAGCCGCGCCGGGGAGAGCGCGAGCTCCGGCTCGGAGTCGGCGAGGGCAGGCAGCCCCTGCGTCAGACGAGCCGCGTCATCCGTCAGGATGCGCATCAGGCGGGTGAGACCTTCTCGGTCGACATCCTCGCGGAGATCGAGGCCGAGGAAGATGCCGTGTGCCTGCGCTGCGGTATCGACACCGGCCTGGTGGACTCCGAAGAACGGCACTGTGAGCTCACCGTTCATCGGGGCGGAGACCGGTTTCGCTGCGCTCTCCTGGCGGTTCAGGGCGAGGTCCACTCCCACGGCCGCGACCGCGCCGACTCCGGCGACAGCGCCTCCGAGGAGGAACTGCCGCCGGGTCGACCCGGCGCGGCGGGAGCGGGCGCCCTCAAGGGGCGCCGACATCAGTGATCCATACCCTCGTGCTCTTCGCCGCCCTCGTAGTTCTCGTTCGCGCCGGAGTAGTCCTTGACGGGAGCGGTGAACTCATACGTGGAGTCGTCGGAGAACGTGAGAGTGAAGGTGACGTCACTGCCCGCGGTGAGAGGACCGGAGAGGCCCATCAGCATGATGTGGTTCGCTCCCGGCTCCAGGGCGAGCTTCCCGCCGGCGGGGATGACGAATCCGCCGTCCTTCTCGCGCATCACCATCTCGCCGGCCTCGTTCTCGACCGTCTCGTGCAGCTCGATCATGTCGGAGGCCTCGGACGTGACGGAGACGACCGTCACGTCGTCGTCACCGCTGTTGAGGAGGGTGCCGAAGGCGGCGGACATGCCCTCGTCCGCCGACTTCACCCAGGCATCCTCGATGGTGACGGTCTCGCCTCCCGGGCGGGAAGCGGACTCGGAGGTGCTGCTCTCCGGCGTGCAGCCGGTGAGCGCGAGCAGGGAGACCGCGATCACAGCGGCGAGGCGGGGGAGGTTCTTGGTGGTGTTCACAATGGTGCCTTTCACAGGTCATCTGCCGCGGATCCGCCGTCGTGCGGCGGAGCGGCTGCCGTCCGAGGACGACGAAGGAATCGAATGAGGACGAGGGCGAGGACGGCCACGGCCGCTCCGCCCGCGCCGATGAGCAGCACCCTGAGGGCGCTGCCCGAATCTGCTGCGGTCTGATCCGGCTGTTCTGCGGAGGCCGGAGGTGTCGCTGTCGAGCCGCCGGAGGTGGGGCTCTGCAGCGGTTCGGCGTCGCCGATCGTGAAGGGGATGACCCCGGCGATCGGATGACCGTCTTCCGACACGACCTGCCAGCGCACCTGGTAGCCGGCGGTCGGCATTCCCGGTTCGAGCGCGGCGGTGACCGTGCGCCCGGCGACTGTCGCATCGCCGGAGACCCAGTCCTTCCCCGACGCGTCCACGACCAGGACGACGGCCCCGGTCAGCGACTCATCGAGCACCAGGAGCTCGCCGGAGAACGTCATCGTGATGCTCTCCGGCGCTGCAGCCAACTGCTCATCGGCGGCAGGCGTGCTGGAGATCAGTTGGTCGTGGGCGGACGCGGGCGTGGCGATCGCGAGGGTCGCGACCGTCGCCAACGCCAACCCGGCCGCAATCCTGCGGACAGGGGACATGGGAATGGCCTCTCATCAGACGTCGCGTGCGCGACGTTCATGCAAGCGTTCAGAACCCGCGCGCATAGATGGCGCACGGCGGTGACGCACCACAGGACCGGTCGGGCCGGTACAGGGCGCGGATCAGATCGCAGCGAAGAGAGGCGGAGCGCGACCCCTGAGGGTGGCGAGGAGGACGAGGCCTACGGCCCGCTCGAGATCGAACCGACCACGCAAGCCGCCGGCGACCGGGGCGACCGGAAGCACGAGGACATGATCGACACGGCGACGCAGCCAGCGGACCACCTGCACGGCGAGATCGCGGAGGGCGAGGACCAGGCGCTCGCCCCGATGAAGCGCGGCCACCGTCAGAAGTGCGGCGATCGCGTGTCCCAGCCACATGGACGCATCGGCGGCGACGGCCTCGGGGACACCGGCCGTCGCCGGGATCACCAGGGGCGCCCCATGCACGTGCGGGGTGGCGACGCCGGACGGCGTGACGGTGCCGAGCACGAACAGCGTGTGGAACAGGAGCTGGCTGACCGCGACGGAGATGCTCAATCGGATCAGCGACAGAGAACGACCGGCGAGCAGCACGCAGATCATGAACGAGAACACCCACGGCACGGCGATGCCGAGCGCTCCGGGCATCTGCCCGCCGCCCGAGACGTGACCTGCGAGAGCGACGAAGATCGCCAGTGACGAAGCAGCGAAGCCGCGGACGACGGCTGGCTTCCTGGATTCGGTCACGGCTCCAGTCTGGCATGGACGGCGTCGGCGACTCGATTCGCCCACCCGATCGTGGGTGCCGCTCTCGTCAGTCGCGTCCTGTGCGCGGTGCGCGCTTGACCTGCTCGTAGGCGGCGAGCGCGATCTTCCGCGTCTCGGCCAGGTCCACGATCGGCTCGGTGGGGGCGTCGGCGGCCCAGCGCGAGATGTAGAGGCTCTGCGGGTCGAACTTCTTCGCCTGGAGTTCGGGGTTGAACACGCGGAAGTAGGGCGCCGCATCGGCTCCGGAGCCGGCGACCCACTGCCAGTTGAAGGGGTTGTTGGCCTCGTCGGCGTCGACGAGCGTGTCCCAGAACCACTCTTCTCCCAGGCGCCAGTCGATGAGCAGGTTCTTCACGAGGAAGGATGCCACGACCATCCGGACCCGGTTGTGCATGTAGCCCGTGCGCCAGAGCTCACGCATGCCGGCATCCACGAGGGGAACGCCCGTCTCTCCGTGCTGCCACGCGTCGAGGTGGGCGGGGTTCAACGGCGGCCAGGGGAAGGCGTCGAACTCCGGCCGCAGATTCTCGCTGGCGAGGTCGGGGGAGTGGTACAGCGTGTGCCAGGCGAACTCGCGCCAGCCCACCTCGGAGAGGAATCCACCGGCGCCGTCGACGCCGACCGCCTCGTGCCAGACGGTGAACGGGCTGATCTCTCCCCATCGGAGGTGGGGGGAGAGCAACGAGGTGGCCCCGGCTGACGGTTCGTCCCGTGCGCGGTCGTATGAGGGGAGGTCACGCTCGAGGAAATCCTTCAGCCGCTGTCGCGCGGCGGGTTCTCCCGGCTCCCACGTCTCGCGCAGCCCCTCGGCCCAGTCCGGGGTCGTGGGCAGGAGATTCCAGTCGTCGAGCGTGTCCGATGGCGGCATGTGCGTCGGGCCGGGGACCGACCGAGGCTCCGGCAGAGGGGAACGCGGCGCCGGCAGCGCGAGGCAGGCCCGCCAGAAGGGCGTGAACACCGAGTAGTGCGTGCCGCTTCCGGTTCTGACCGTCCAGGGCTCGTGGAGAAGCGAGCCGGCGAAGGAGGCGACCTCGAGTCCATCGGCCCGGAGCGAGCTTTTCAGCGCCGAGTCGACTTCGCGCCCGGGACCCCCGTACCGGCGGTTCCAGAACACGGCGCCCGCTCCGACTTCGGTCACCATTTCGCGGACGATGCGCTCTGCAGGGCCGCGACGCAGCACGAGGGCACCACCACGGTCGCGGAGACGCTCGTCGAGAGACGCCAGCGAGTGGTGCAGCCACCAGCGGGCTGCGCCACCGATGGCACGGATGCCCGGCGACTCCTCGTCGAACACGTACAGGGCGATGACCGGTTCTCCTCGGTCGATCGCTGCCCGCAGCGCGGGGTTGTCTGCGAGTCGGAGGTCATCGCGGAACCACACGATCGAGGGAGACGTCATGGGACCATTCTCCTGGAACGCGTGGTCATGGTTCGTCGCTCAGCCGCGACGGCGGTTGCGACGACGAGGGGCCTCGCCGCTCGTCGACCACAGCGCCCACAGTACGAGGAGCGGCTGCAGGAACAGCCTGCCGAAACGCCGGGCATCCGTGTCGAGTCCCGGCGTCGAGCGCCGGGTCTGCCACTGGTGGATGTTCCCCGGCATCACGGCGACAAAGAAGGCCGCGGTCGCCCAGCCGATGCGGCGGCGCTCCTTCGGCAGCGCGAGCAGTCCGGCGGCGAGCGCGACTTCGGCGGCACCGGATGCGATCACGATCGTGTCCTTGTCGAGCCTGGTGAGGCGCGTGGCCCAGTCCGGCACCACCACACGGAATCCCCGTGTGCTCAGGAAGTGGCCGACCCCGATCGCGCCGAGCGCGAGCGCCAGTATCCATCGTGCGACTGCTCTGTCCATCCGTTCACGCTACGTGATGTTCGACTGCTCGCCGCTCCCGCCGCCTCAATGCGCTGTGACACGTCACTGCGGGGCGGACATCCGCGTGCGCTCCCAGGAGCGGAACTCGTCGACGATCCTCGGCGTGTGCGTGTGATGGAGGTAGTGCTCCCCGTCGAGCGGCACGACCGTGCCGTCAGCGACCGCCTCGGCCTGCTCCTCGTGCAACCGCACCCACGTGGGGACGGACGGATTGTCGGCGACGACGAACAGCAGCAGGGGGAGGTCCTCGGGAAAGCTCGTGCCGAGTGCATCCTCGAAGTTCGCCGGAAGCAGAGACATCGCATTCAGGTAGGTGGGGCTCAACGTGTTCCGGTCGGTGAGCAGGGCGATCTGCTCCCGTGCCTTCGCGGAGTAGACGGATTCGTCGTAGCCCGTGCCACGGAAGGACGCGATGAGTCGGACCAGTCCGAGGGTCTTCGCGGCACCGAACAGTCCGACCGGCAGCTCGGTGTCCGAGCCGGGTTGGCCGGGCACGCTGCTGTCGATGCCCACGAACGCCCTGACCTCATCGGGATAGCGGTTCGCGAACTGGATGCCGTAGATGCCGGCGATGGAGTGTCCCATCAGGACGTAGTCGTCGACGCCGAGCTCCTGCAGGGCGGCGTGCGTCTCCGTCACGATGTTGTCGGTGGTGCGGGCGCGGTCCGTGCCGTCGCTCAGCCCGTAGCCGAACGGCTCCACCACGATGACGCGATGATCCCGCGCCAGCTCGGCGACGAGCGGCTCGAAGTCGAGCACGGGCGATGCGGTACCGAACCCCGGCAGGAGCACGATGTCCTCTGAACCCTCGCCGGTGATCATGACGTTCATGTCGTGCCCGTCCACGGTGACCTTCTGGCCGTAGGGCTCGATGCGATCCTGTTCGATCGTGGTGGCCACCGCATTGCCGACGGTGGTGGCCGTCAGACCGAGCGCGATCACCGCGACGACGGATGTGAGCGCGACGAGCACTCTCTTGACAGGCTTCTTCATGCCGACCCCTCTCGGCGCACGCCCTGTGCGCCCTCGTTCCAGCGTGCCGTCCGGCATCCGCCGTCGCGTCGCCCTGCCGCGGACACTCGTGTACTGCGAGCGCAGTACACGCAGCTCATCCCGTCGGGGGATCCCCGTGCCGGCGTCGCGGGGAATACTGGTGTGATGTCGGCACCCCGTCCTCCGCGAATCCCGGCGCCGGTCGGCGACGTGATCGCCGTGGTCGTGGTGGTCCTGTTCGCCGTGTCACCCTTCCCGGACGACGCTTTCCGTGCGAGCGGCTGGATGCTCGTCACAGCCCTCGTCCCCGCGGCCGCGATGCCCTTCCGTCGACGGCTTCCACTTGTCGTGCTCACCCTCAGCCTGCTGTGCGCGACGGTCCTGGCGCTCACGGGCGTCATGTCGCCGAGCGCGCTCATCGCCACGGCGATCAGCGCCTACGCCCTCGTGGACCGCCGTGGACGACTCGTCGGGATCATCGCGGTGAGCGCGGCGACGGTGCTCGTCTTCTTCGTCAGCGCGATCCCGCTCGGCGGGGACCTCCTCGATGCCCGCGCGCTGCAGTTCGTCTTCATCATCGCCCTCGCCGGGGCGCTGGGAGACGCGGCCAGGTCGCGACGCGAGTTCGTGCGCGCCATGACGGAACGAGCGGAACGCGCCGAGCAGGGGCGAGATACGGAAGCACGGCGTCGGGTCGCGGAGGAACGGGTGCGCATCGCCAGGGACCTCCACGACGTCGTCGCACATCAGATCTCGGTCATCAGTCTCAATGCGGGCGTCGCGTCGTCCGCGTTGGAGGTCCGTCCGGAGCGTGCGCGCGAGGCACTGACGACCATCCGACGTTCCTCCCGTACCGTGCTCGCCGACATCGGCGGACTGATGGCGCTGCTGCGCTCCGACGATCCGGACGACGTGCGCGACCTGCGCCCGCAGGTCGGCCTGGACGGTCTCGATGGGCTGGTCAGGCAGTTTCGCGAGGCGGGGCTCGACGTCGATCTGGACGACGATCTCGACCGGCCCGCCCTGTCGCCGGCCAGCGATCACGTCGCCTACCTCGTGGTTCTCGAAGGTCTGACGAATGCGCACAAGCATGGAGCGGACGGCTCGGCGCGCGTTCGTCTCCAGGCGGAGGACGATGCGCTCCGCCTCGTCGTCGTCAATCAGACGGCTGCGCAACCGGGCTCCGTGTCGGATGCCGGTGGCCACGGGCTGCGCGGGCTGCGCGAGCGGGTCGTCGCCGTCCGCGGAGACGTGCAGGCCGGCACCGCCGACGGCGCGTTCCGCCTGGAGGTTCGGATCCCGCTCGATGGAGGCGCACGATGATCCGGGTGCTCGTCGTCGATGACCAGCCGCTGGTGCGGCAGGCCGTCAGCGACATCCTCGCCGACGGCGGCATCGAGGTGGTCGGCGAGGCGGCGAACGGGCGGGAGGCGGTCTCCGCGGTGAGCCGATGGATGCCGGACGTCGTGGTGATGGACATCAGGATGCCGGAGCTCGACGGCATCGCCGCCACTGCGCAGATCATGAGCGCGCCGCTGACCACGACGCCGCGCGTGCTCATCCTGACGACCTTCGAGGAGGACGACTACGTCGTGGCCGCCCTCCGTGCCGGCGCCAGCGGGTTCATCGGCAAAGGTGCGGAGCCGGAGGACATCGTCGGTGCCGTGCGAGTGGTGCATCGCGGAGAGGCGCTCCTGTCATCGGCGGCGACGCGGTCGCTGATCGAACGCTCGGTGCTGCCACAGCATCCACGCGCCGAGGCCTGGAGCAGCGAGCCGTTGCGCCAGCTCACGGAACGCGAACGGGAAGTGCTGCTCCTCGTGGCGGGTGGGGCTTCGAATCAGGACATCGCGGACGACCTCGTGATCTCACCGCACACGGCGAAGACCCATGTGAATCGCATCATGTCGAAGCTGCACGCGCGCGATCGGGCGCAGCTCGTGATCGACGCCTACGAGTCGGGGATCGTGATCGCGTCGGGCGGAGCCGACCGTCGCGGCTGAACCCGCCGGAGCGCCACATCCGCGCCGGTGATCTTCACGCGGGTGGCGGTCAGGAGGGCCCAGCCGGGCGAGTAACCTGGTACCGACCCAGATGGAGAGTTTCTGTGCCTGAAAACGCCCGGCCGAATGACGGCTTCGCCCTGTTCACTGACCGAAACGTCGTCGCGATGCGCGTCAACGGCGATCTCAAGGATCTTGCCACGACCGTGACCGACACCGACGTGGTCGAGCCGGTCACGATCGACAGCGCGGACGGGTTGAACATTCTCCGTCACTCCGCTGCCCACGTGCTGGCTCAGGCCGTGCAGCGCATCAATCCGCAGGCGAACCTCGGCATCGGTCCGCCCATCACCGACGGGTTCTACTACGACTTCGGCGTCGACACCCCGTTCACGCCCGAGGACATCAAGGCCATCAGCAAGGAGATGCAGCGCATCATCCGCGAGGGCCAGCGCTTCGTCCGCCGTGTCGTCACCGACGAGGAAGCTCGCGCCGAGCTCGCGAACGAGCCGTTCAAGCTCGAGCTCATCGGGCTCAAGGGCGCCCAGGAGGCGGCCGAGGGCGCGTCCGTCGAGGTCGGCGAGGGTGAGCTGACGATCTACGACAACACCACCCGCGACGGCGAGGTCGTCTGGAAGGACCTCTGCCGCGGTCCGCACCTGCCGAACACGCGCATGATCGGCAACGGCTGGGACCTCACCCGCATCGCCGCCGCGTACTGGCGCGGCAGTGAGAAGAACCCGCAGCTGCAGCGCATCTACGGCACGGCCTGGCCGACCAAGGAAGAGCTGCGCGCCTATCAGGAGCGCATCGCCGAGGCGGAGCGCCGAGACCACCGCAAGCTCGGTGCCGAGATGGACCTGTTCTCCTTCCCGGACGAGATCGGCTCCGGACTCGCGGTGTTCCATCCCAAGGGCGGCATCATCCGCTACGAGATCGAGGAGAACCTGCGCAAGCACCTGCTGCGCAACGGGTACGACCTCGTGAACAGCCCGCACATCACGAAGAAGGACCTCTTCATGACGTCGGGTCACCTGCAGACCTATGCGGACGGCATGTTCCCGCCGATGCACCTCGACGAGGTCGTCGATGAGGAGGGCAACGTCACCCGGCAGGGGCAGGACTACTACCTGAAGCCGATGAACTGCCCGTTCCACAACCTCATCTTCCGTTCGCGCGGGCGCTCCTACCGCGAGCTGCCGCTGCGACTGGCCGAGTTCGGCACGGTCTACCGCTACGAGAAGAGCGGCACGCTGTCCGGCCTGACCCGCGTGCGCGGCCTGACGCAGGACGACGCGCACATCTACGTCGCTCAGGACCAGGTCAAGGAAGAGCTCACCACCAACCTGAACCTCGTCCTCGACCTGCTCCGCGACTACGGACTCAACGACTTCTACCTCGAGCTGTCGACGAACGAAGAGGGCAACCCGAAGTTCCTCGGCGAGCCGGAACAGTGGTCGACGGCGATCGACACGCTGCGTGAGGTCGCGATCGAGTCCGGGCTCGAACTGGTCGCCGACCCCGGCGGAGCGGCCTTCTACGGTCCCAAGATCTCCGTGCAGGCGCGTGACGCGATCGGCCGCACCTGGCAGATGTCGACCATCCAGCTCGACTTCAACCAGCCGGACCGGTTCGAACTGGAGTACACCGGTCCCGACGGCCAGAAGCACCGGCCGGTCATGATCCACCGTGCACTCCTCGGCTCCGTCGAGCGGTTCTTCGCGATCCTCCTCGAGCACTACGCCGGCGACTTCCCTCTGTGGCTCGCACCCAGCCAGGTTGTGGGTGTTCCGGTCGCTGAGCAGTACGGCGACTATCTGGACGACGTCATCGCGCAGCTGCGGGCGGCGGGGGTCCGGGCCGATGTCGACCACTCGGACGACCGCATGCAGAAGAAGATCCGCACCCACACGACCGCGAAGGTCCCCGTCATCCTCATCGTCGGGGAGCAGGACCGTGCCGCTGGCACCGTGTCGTTCCGCTTCCGCGACGGCACGCAGGAGAACGGCGTCCCGGTCGAGGACGCGGTGCGTCGTATCGGCGCCGCCATCGCGTCCCACGCGCTCGTGCTGAAGGCAGGGGATCTGGCGTGACCGACGGGGCGCAGCCGCTGGAGGATGCCGGAGTGCTCGCAGGAGTCCCGGACGAGTTCCAGCGGCTGTGGACCCCGCACCGGATGGCGTACATCCAGGCAGGGCCCGAGCCGCTTCGCGAGGAGTGCCCGTTCTGCGAGGCGCCGAAGTTCCCGGATGCCGAGCGGCTGGTCGTCGCCCGGGGAGAGACGGCCTACGTGCTGCTGAACCTCTTCCCCTACAACTCGGGACATCTGCTCGTCTGCCCCTACCGCCACATCGCCACGTACGACCAGGCGACGGCTGAGGAGGTCGCCGAGATCGGCGCGCTGACGCAGACGGCCATGCGGGTGCTGCGTGAGGTGTCACGCTGTGACGGCTTCAACCTCGGGATGAACCAGGGGGCGGTGGCCGGAGCGGGCGTCGACGCCCATCTGCACCAGCACGTGGTGCCGCGCTGGACGTCGGATGCGAACTTCTTCCCGATCATCGCGAAGACCAAGGCGCTTCCGCAGCTCCTCGGCGAGGTGCGCGAGGCCGTCGCGGCGGCCTGGCCGGAATCCGGCAGCTGAGACCGACAGCCTCGCTCGCCCGCTCGACAGACCGGGGTGGTCGAGCGAGCGGTGAGCGAGACGACGGGGCTCAGCGCACCTGACGTGCCGTGAACTGCATCCGCGGGTGGGCGTAGAAATCCTGGGCCTCGACGAGCTGCAGTTCGCGCTCACCGGATTCGAGCGTCGCCTTGAGCAGGTCGTACACACTGGACGCCGTGCGCTCGAGGGCGATCTTCGCGCTTCCGGTTTCGACGTAGTGCGCGGTGAACAACGCTGCGGTCACATCGCCGGAGCCGTTCGCCTTCATCGGCAGGTGCGGGGTCTGCACGACCCACGCGCCCTCGTCGTCGGCGGCGAGCATCTCGATCGTGCCCTCTTCGCGGTCGGGGCGTTCGACACTGGTCACGAGCACGGTGCGCGGACCCATGGCGCGTGCGAGATCGACAGAGGCGAGGGTGGACTCCAGCGTGTCCGGCTCGGTGTCGGTGAGGAAGCCGAGTTCGAACTGGTTCGGTGTGATGATGTCGGCCACCGGGACGACGCGCTCCCGCAGCAGCACCGGGATGGCGGGTGCGACGAAGCAGCCGGACTTCGCGTTGCCCATGACGGGATCGCACGCGTAGACGGTGTTCGGGTTCGCGGCCTTGACCCGTGCGACGGCGTCGATGATCACGTCGCCGATGCCCTCACCACCCTGGTAACCGCTGAGGACGGCGTCGATCCGGTCGAACACGCCGCGCTCCTCGATTCCCGTGATGACCTCGCGCACGTCGTCGGGCGCGATCAGCGGTCCGCGCCAGGCGCCGTAGCCGGTGTGGTTGGAGAAGGTCACGGTGTAGACCGGGAGCACCTCGACGCCGATGCGCTGCAGGGGGAACACGGCAGCGGAGTTGCCGACGTGCCCGTAGGCCACGGCTGACTGGATGGAGAGGATCTTCATTCTCCGACTCTTTCGTTCAGGGCGGGTCGATGCCCGCTGTGGATGGTCATCGCCCCGCGGCGACGAGATCTGCGACCAGGGACTCGGCCTCGTCGTCGGAGAGGTCGTGCACGGTCAGGCGCAGGTGGTGCGAGGGCTCCGCCTTTTCGTCGAGGGCGAAGTCGTCTCCGGTGCGGGCGAGCCACCCGCGCCGCATGAGCCGGTCGGCGACGGAGCGTGCAGGCTGGCCGAACCGCACCCACAGGCTCAACCCGTCGGATGCCGTGGCCTCGATGCCGTTCGCGCGCAGCCGGGCGGCGAAGGCGGCGTTCCGCTGCGCGTAGTGCGCCGCGGCAGAGGCGACTTCTGCCCGCACCGTCTCGTCGGTGAGCTGGGTGAGGGCGAGACGCTGCAGGAGGTGGCTGACCCAGGTGGTGCCGGGGCTCAGCCGCATCGCGAGGCGCTCGGCGGTCTCGGCGTCGGTCGCCGCGATGGCCAGGCACATATCGGGTCCCAGGAACTTCGAGACGGAGCGCACGAGGGCGAACCGGCGGTGGTCCGGCCCGATGAGCGACTCGTACGGCCGTTGCGAGAGCATCGAGAAGTGATCGTCCTCGATGATCAGCACGTAGGGGTGGTCGGCGAGCATATCGCGCAGTTCAGCGGCCCGGGATGCGGTGAGGCTCGCTCCGGTCGGATTCTGGGCCCGTGGCGTGCAGATGATGGCGCGGACTCCGGCCGTCAGCGCGGAACGTAGGCCGTCGACCGTCATGCCCTCGGCATCGACGGGCACGGGAACCGCGCGGTACCCGCCGAGTCGTACCGTGTGGATGCTCGCTAGGAAGCAGGGGTCTTCCAGTGCGACGGCGTCATCGCGCATCAGGGCCTGCGCCAGCAGGCGCTCGACGGCGTCGACCGCGCCGCTCGTGATCGTGATCCGGAAGTCGTGTTCTGCGAGATCGTCGGTGATCCACCGGGTCGACCACTGCTCGAGGCCTTCGTCGATCACGGGCTCGCCGTAGAGCACCGGACGCGATGCGATGGTCATCAGCGCGGGCGCCGGGTCGGGGATGAGCCGCGGATCCGGGTTCCCCGTGCCGATGTCGCGGAGCACCGTGTCGGAGGCGTACCCCTCTTGCGCCACCGCTTCGAGGCCGGCGACGACGGTGCCCGCTCGGCCGCGAGAGATCACCAGGCCCGCCTGGGCGAGCTGTCGATAGGCCGCGACGGCGGTGTTCCGGTTCACACCCAGCGTGGCCGCGAGCTCCCGCACCGGGGGGAGCACCGCACCGGCGTGGAGGATTCCGCGATCGCGCAGGGAACGCACGCTGTCGGCGATGTCCGATGCGGTGGTGCCTGTGATCTGGTCGCTCATGGTCCTCCTCAGCGATTCTAGGTCGAATCGGACAGTGCTATGTTTGACCTAGATCAAAACCGACTTCGGTGCATCCGACAGGAGTTCCCCATGGCAGAGCAGACAACCACCGGATCCTCGCGCGTCAAGCGCGGACTCGCCGAGATGCTCAAGGGCGGCGTCATCATGGACGTCGTCACGGCAGAGCAGGCGAAGATCGCCGAAGACGCCGGCGCCGTCGCCGTCATGGCGCTCGAGCGCGTGCCGGCCGACATCCGTGCGCAGGGCGGCGTCTCGCGCATGAGCGATCCCGACATGATCGACAGCATCATCGACGCGGTGTCGATCCCCGTCATGGCCAAGGCCCGCATCGGGCACTTCGTCGAAGCGCAGGTCCTGCAGGAGCTCGGCGTCGACTACATCGACGAGTCCGAGGTGCTCTCGCCCGCCGACTACGTGAACCACATCGACAAGTACGGCTTCACTGTGCCGTTCGTGTGCGGTGCGACCAACCTCGGCGAGGCGCTGCGTCGCATCAATGAGGGCGCGGCCATGATCCGCTCCAAGGGCGAGGCCGGTACCGGTGACGTCTCGGAGGCGATGAAGCACATCCGCAAGATCCGCGGCGAGATCGCCGCGCTCACCGCGCTGCCCAAGGACGAGCTGTTCGTCGCGGCCAAGGAGCTGCAGGCACCCTACGACCTCGTGGCCGAGATCGCCGAGACCGGAAAGCTCCCCGTCGTGCTGTTCGTGGCCGGCGGAGTCGCGACCCCTGCGGATGCGGCGATGATGATGCAGCTCGGCGCCGACGGCGTGTTCGTCGGATCCGGGATCTTCAAGTCGGGCAATCCCGCCGAGCGCGCGAAGGCGATCGTCAAGGCGACGACCTTCTTCGACGACGCCAAGGTCATCGCCGAGGTTTCGCGGGGTCTCGGCGAGGCCATGGTCGGCATCAACGTCAGCGACCTCCCGGCACCGCACCGCCTCGCCGAGCGTGGCTGGTAGCACTCGGGTCGGTGTCCTCGCGCTGCAGGGCGACGTGCGCGAGCACGCCGCCCTGCTCACGGGCCTCGGCGCCGATGTGGTTCTGGTGCGTCGTCCCGACGAGCTCTCGTCGGTGGGCGGCCTCGTGATCCCAGGCGGAGAGTCGAGCGTGATCGATAAGCTCTCCCGCATCTTCGGGATGCAGCAGCCGATCCGCGACGCGATCGCGGCAGGGATGCCGGTGCTCGGCACCTGTGCGGGACTGATCATGCTCGCCGATGACATCGTCGACGCGATCGACGGGCAGGAATCGTTCGGGGGGCTCGACGTCGTCGTCCGCCGCAATGCCTTCGGACGTCAGGTGGAGTCCTTCGAGGCCGAGCTCGACGTCCCCGCTCTCGGTACGGAGCCGGTCTCTGCGGCGTTCATCCGCGGCCCCGTGGTCGAGTCGGTCGGTCCGCGTGCCCAGGTGCTGGCGGCGTTGCCGGACGGTCGCGTCGTCGCGGTGGAGCAGGGAGAACTGCTCGGGCTGAGCTTCCACCCCGAGATCACGGGGGAGAAGCGCTTCCATGAGCGCTTCCTCGCGCGGGTCGAAGCGCGCCGACGCGCGATGGTGACGCCGCGCGTCTGATCAGAGCAGCGTGGCGAGCCAGCGCAGCGCCGGAACCGCCTGCGCGCGCTGGAAGGCGCGAAGGCCAGGGAGCTGCGGAATCTCCGGTTGTGCCTGCTGGTACCAGAGGAACGACGCGAACGCGGAGATCACGGGGAGCAACTCGATCTGCGACGGCGCATCGTGGTCTTCGAACACAGCCCACGCCTCTTCGCAGGTCGGCCCACCCGACGCCTCGATGCTCGGCAGCAGACAGGGCAGGTCGACCCACTCAGCACCCCGGCGCGCATGCGGCCAGTCGAGCAGGTGCGCTCGTGCGCCGCTGATGAGGATGTTGTCTGCGCGCACGTCGTCATGAACGATGACGTCGCCGTGCAGTGCGTCGCTGAGGTCCTCCTCGATCCGCAGGAGCTGCGGCATCCGCGCTGGCAGATCGTGGGGCAGAGCATCGAGGAGACGGGGATCCGCGGCGATCTCCGCCCACCGGGTGAAGCCGGGGATCATGCGGTCTTCCGCTCGCGGCATCTCCGACGGCGCGGCGGTGGTCGAGAGCGCTCGCAGGGCCTGAGCCACGGCGTGCAGATCTTCGACCGTCCACGGTCGACCGGGGTGGTGTCCGTCGACCGCCTCGATGACGAGTGCGGCACCCGCGGCGTCGTCGAAGGCGGCGAGGAGGCGCGGAGCGACCGAAGAGGGCAGGTCGACGAGCGTGCGCATCTCCTCGCGGAGGAAGTGCAGTGAGTCCGCATGCCAGTCGGCACCGCAGGCCTTGACGAAGGCATGACCTGCCGTGGTCGTCACGACGCCCGCATAGGAGGCGCTGAAGCCGCCGTGTGCGGGCCGGTCGGTCACGAAGTCGCCCCCGATCGCCCCGACGATCTGTACGCGTACCGACGGAGGAAGCGCCGTCCAGGCGGGCCGGAGGCGATCAGCTCCGGTGTTCATCGTGCGGTGCCCTCCATGTCGGGATTGACCCGGCGGTGGGAGAGCAGCCAGTCGTAGAACTCGGGGTTCGCGTACGTCTCGGTCCAGGAATCGTGACCGACGCCCGCATATCGCGTGAACCGCACGTCGGCGTCGAGCGACTGGAGCTCGGTCACGATCTGCTCCGTGGCGGAGATCGGCACGACATCGTCGGCGTCGCCGTGGAACGCCCAGACGGGCAGGCTGCGCACAGGCGCGGCGCTCTGCATCCACAGTCCGCCGCAGATCGGTGCGATCGCGGCGAACCGCTCCGGATAGCGCACCGCCAGACTCCAGGTTCCGAACCCGCCCATGCTGAGTCCGGTCACCGATATGCGCGCCGGGTCGATGCGGTGCGCCGCGACGACCTCGTCGAGAAGTGCGGACAGCGTCGAGACCTCGGCGACCCACTGACTCGACTCCGCGCACTGGGGTGTGACGAGGACGAAGGGGAACTCGCGGCCGGCATCCGCCAGCATCGGCGGGCCGTGCACGGCGGCGAGGTCGATGTCGGAACCTCGTTCTCCGGCACCGTGCAGGAACAGCACGAGGGGCCAGAGCTTCTCCCGATCGGCGTCGTAGTCGTCCGGCAGATGGACCAGGTAGCGCAAGGCGTCGGCCGGTGTCGGCTCGCCGTCGCGCACGTGCGAGGAGAGCCGTGCAGGAGCGATGTGTCGTGATCTGCGCATTCCTCCATCCTGCGCCACCCGCGCCGTTCGATAGAATGGACGACGCGCTGAGCGCGAGCTCACGCGGATACGACGAGCGGAGACTTATGTCCGGGCATTCCAAGTGGGCGACCACGAAGCACAAGAAGGCCATCATCGACTCCAGGCGCGCGAAGTCCTGGGCCAAGCTCATCAAGAACATCGAGGTCGCCGCGAAGCTCGGCGGACCTGACCTGGCGGGCAACCCGACGCTCTTCGACGCGGTGCAGAAGGCGAAGAAGACCTCTGTCCCGAAGGACAACATCGATCGCGCGGTGAAGCGCGGAGCAGGTATCGGCGGCGAGGCCGTCGAGTACCTCTCGATCATGTACGAAGGCTATGGGCCCAACGGTGTCGCGCTCATGATCGAGTGTCTGACCGACAACAAGAACCGCGCGGCCGCCGAGGTGCGCACGGCTCTCAGCCGCAACGGCGGCACGCTGGCCGACCCGGGCAGCGTGGCCTACAACTTCAGCCGCAAGGGCGTCATCGTCGTCGGCTCCGAGGGCACCTCCGAGGACGACGTCATGATGGCGGCGCTCGAGGCGGGTGCCGAGGAGATCGAGCCGCACGCCGAGGGCTTCGAGGTCATCACCGAAGCGACCGACCTCGTGGCCGTGCGCAGCGCGCTCCAGGAAGCGGGGATCGACTACGAATCGGCCGACGTCGAGTTCGTCCCGAACCTCAAGGTCGAGATCGACGCCGACACGGCGCGCAAGATCTTCCGTCTGATCGACGCCCTGGAAGACAGCGAAGACGTGCAGAACGTGTTCACCAACTTCGATCTGACCCCCGAGGTCCAGGCCGAACTGGAGAACGACGAGGCGTAGGCGCGCCGAGCGGCCGGTGTCGGTCCTGCGGCCTAGCCTGGGGGAGTGACCTCCTCTCTGCGTGTGCTCGGCATCGATCCAGGGCTCACCCGGTGCGGTGTCGGCGTCGTCGACGTCGACGGCTCGCGTCGCGGGACTCTGGTGCACGTCGGCGTGATCAGGTCATCGCCGGACGCGGAGATCGGTGATCGTCTGTCGATCGTCGCCGCCGGCATCCGCGCCGTGATCGCCGAGCACCGTCCGCACGCGGTGGCCGTCGAGCGCGTGTTCGCACAGCAGAACACCCACTCGGTCATGGGAACGGCGCAGGCCAGTGGCGTCGCGCTGCTGATCGCCTCCGAGTCGGGGCTGCCTGCCGCCACCCATACCCCGAGCGAGGTCAAGGCGGCGGTGACGGGATACGGCGCTGCAGACAAGCGACAGGTGCAGACCATGATCGCGCGCATCCTGCGCCTGGACGAGCTGCCGCAGCCGGCCGATGCCGCCGATGCCCTGGCGATCGCCCTCTGCCACGCATGGCGCCGCGGCGGAGCCGCATCCTCTTCCGGCCAGGCGGCGCTGACTCCCGCGCAGCGTGCCTGGGCCGATGCCGAGAAGCGTGTCGGTCGAACATACCTACGAGCGACACCGTAGGCTGAGGGGATGATCTCCTCTCTGCACGGTGTCGTCCTGCATGCGACATCCGATCAGGTCGTCATCGACGTGGGCGGGGTCGGATTCGCCGTCGCCGTCCCCGCTGACGTCGCGCACACAGCGGTGGTGGGGGAGAAGCTCCTGCTGCACACCAGCCTCATCGTGCGCGAGGACTCCCTGTCGCTGTTCGGATTCGCCGACCGGGGGGAGCTGGAGATCTTCGGACTTCTCATCAGCGTCACCGGTGTCGGCCCGAAGTCGGCGCTGGGCGTGCTCTCGCACCTCACGGCCGATCAGATTGCCGAAGCGGTCACGGCCGAGGACGACGCCCCGTTCCGGCGCGTCTCCGGCATCGGCCCCAAGACGGCCAAGCTCATCGTCCTGCAGCTCGCCGGAAAGGTGCAGGCCTTCGCGGCGCCGTCGAAGCCGACCGCCGCGGGCGGAACCGACGTCGTGACGCAGGTGGCCGCAGCGCTGGTGGGCCTCGGCTGGTCCGAGAAGGTCGCCGCGGAAGCCGCGGCCCAGACGGCGGCGGAGGCCACGGACGCGGAGCGCGCATCGGTCGCCTCGCTCCTGCGACGCACGCTCGCCCTCCTCGGCCCGGCGCAGGGAGGCCAGGCGCGTGTCTGACCATCTCGACGCCAGCGAGCCGTCCGACGAGACCGAGCTCGCGATCGAGGGCGCGCTGCGTCCGACCAGCCTGGGGGAGTTCGTCGGACAGCAGAAGGTCCGCGGTCAGCTGCAGCTCCTTCTCGAGGCCGCACGCATCCAGAGCCGCCCGGCCGACCACATCCTGCTGGCAGGGCCTCCGGGGCTCGGCAAGACGACGCTCGCGATGATCGTGGCGCACGAGAGCGAGCGTCCGCTGCGTCTGTCCAGCGGTCCGGCGATCCAGCACGCCGGAGACCTCGCCGCTCTGCTGTCGAGCCTGGTGCCAGGCGAAGTCCTGTTCATCGATGAGATCCACCGGATGGCGCGCTCCGCGGAGGAGATGCTCTACCTCGCGATGGAGGACTACCGGATCGACATCATGGTGGGCAAGGGCGCGGGCGCGACGAGCATTCCGCTCGAACTCTCGCCGTTCACCCTCGTCGGCGCGACAACGCGCTCCGGTCTGTTGCCGAACCCCCTGCGTGATCGTTTCGGTTTCACGGGGCACCTGGAGTTCTATGAGGAGTCCGAGCTCGAACAGGTGATCGCCCGCTCGGCCGCCGTCCTCGGCGTCGATCTGCCGACGGATTCGCTCTCCGAGATCGCCCGCCGCTCGCGCGGCACACCGCGCATCGCCAACCGTCTGCTCCGCCGTGTGCGCGACTATGCCCTGGTGCACACGGGGGGAGTGGCGACCATCCGCGAGGTCCGTGCGGCGCTGGAACTCTACGACGTCGATCCGATCGGCCTCGACCGCCTGGACCGTGCCGTGCTGGAAGCACTGGTGCGTCGATTCCGCGGGGGTCCGGTCGGGCTCAGCACACTCGCGGTGGCGGTCGGCGAGGAGGCTGAGACGGTGGAGAGCGTGGTCGAGCCCTACCTCGTGCGCATCGGGTTCCTCGGACGCACTCCCCGTGGCCGTGTCGCGATGCCGGAGGCGTACGCGCATCTGGGCGTCGCTCATCCGGACGGGATGCTTACGTTGGATGACCTATAATCGCTGGAGACTTCCCGGTTACCTTCGCGCGCCCAAAGGCTGGAGCGTGCACCTGAGAAAGGCGCTTCCCCCATGCCCATGGAATTCCTGCTCTTCGGCCTTCTTGCCGTCCTCCTCGTCTTCATGATCTTCAACACGCGCAAGCGCACGAAGCAGATGAAGGCAGAGCAGGAGGAGAAGGCCACCAAGACTGTTCCGGGCGCCAAGGTGCTCCTGCAGGGTGGCATCTACGGGACGATCGTCGCGTACGACCCCGAAGACCTCGACACGCCGGCGCTGGTCGAGATCGCTCCCGGCACCATCATCGACGTCCACAGCCAGGCCATCCTGCGCGTCGTCGAGCCCAAGGACGCCGTCGTCGACGCGTCGGCAGATGAGATCGTCGAGGAGCAGGTCGCCGACGAGTCGATCGCTCCGGCCGTCGAGACTCCCGAGGAGACCCGCGCCCGCCTCGAGCGCGACGCCGACGACAAGTAAGCCCGGGGCCGACGCGGCCGCTCGGATCTCCGTCCTTCCAGAAAGCTGAACACACGTGGCTTCATCCTCTCCCGTCCGTCACGCCTGGCGGGTCCTTCTCGGCCTGCTCCTCGTGACGGGCGTGCTCTTCGGCATCAACGCGCTGGGCGTGTACGTCTTCAAGGACAGCAACGGGGAGGCCGCGAGCTCGTGGTCACCCGAGCTCGCCCTCGACCTCCAGGGCGGCACGCAGATCGTCCTGAGCGCGGAGACCGAGGACGGCGCCGCCCCCTCGACCGAGCAGCTCGATCAGGCCGCTGCGATCATCCGTCAGCGCGTCGACGCCTCGGGTGTCGCCGAGGCCGACATCACCACCGAGGGCGGACAGAACATCGTCGTCCAGATCCCGGGTGAGGCCGACGCGCAGACGCGGGAGCGGATCCAGTCGAGCGCTCAGCTCGAGTTCCGCCCCGTTCTGTACACCACGGCGGCGACCAACGAGTTCGTCGGCGAGGACGGCAACTCCACGCCGTACCCGAGCCCGGACCCGGGGCTCAACTCGACGCCGACGGCCGAGCCGACAGACGCGAGCGACCTCTCCTGGGTCACGGACAAGCTGGCCGCGGAGTTCCAGGCGTACGACTGCGCGAACCCCGACAACAACGCCGCGAAGGCGCCGAAGGACCAGCCGCTCATCGCCTGCTCGGCGGACGGGACGGCGAAGTACATCCTCGGACCTGCCGAGCTCGACGGAACCGCCATCACAGACGCCTCGGCCGGTCGCGATCCGAAGTCGGGCGCATGGCTCGTCCAGCTCACGATGAACGGCGACGGGGCCGACGCCTTCGGCAAGGTCAGCACCCGTCTGAACCAGAACCGCATCGACGGGCTCACGCCGCGCGATCAGTTCGCGTTCGTTCTCGACGGCAACGTGATCAGCGCGCCGCGCATGAACGGCCAGATCCTCGACGGAAAGCCGAGCATCTCGGGCAGCTTCACACAGGAGACCGCGACGACTCTCGCGGACCAGCTCAAGTTCGGTGCTCTTCCGCTCAGCTTCACGGTGCAGAGCTCCGACACGATCTCGGCCACGCTGGGCACCCAGCAGCTGCAGATCGGTCTGATCGCCGGACTCATCGGTCTCGCGTTGGTGGCGATCTACTCGCTGATCGTCTATCGCGCGCTCGGGTCGGTGATCATCGCGTCGATCGCGGTGATGGCGATCCTCACCTACATCATCATCTGCATCCTGGCGTGGCGCATCGGCTTCCGCCTGTCGCTCGCCGGTGTCGCCGGTCTGATCGTCTCCATCGGTTTCACGGCCGACTCGTTCATCGTGTACTTCGAGCGAATACGAGACGAACTCCGTGATGGAAAGTCGATCACCTCTGCGGTGGAAGACGGCTGGGGTCGCGCCAAGCGCACGATCTACATCTCGAAGTCCATCAACATCCTCGCGGCGCTCGTGCTCTACATCCTGGCCGACGCCACGGTGAAGGGCTTCGCGTTCACGCTCGGCCTCACGACGCTCATCGACGTGTTCATCTTCGTGATCTTCACGCATCCCGTGATGCAGTTGCTCGCACGCACGCGATTCTTCGGCGGAGGCCACAAGCTCTCCGGTCTCGACCCCGCGGCTCTGGGCGCCGTGTACCGCAGCCGCTCGCAGTATCGCGAGGTGACCACGGTATCCGCAGGGCGGGGCGCGAAGAACGCCCGCTCCCGCGGTGAGGCGGATCGCAGACAGACCATCGCCGAACGCAAGCGCGCCGAGGCCCTCGCGGGTGACAAACCCACCAACGCCGGAAGTGAGGGAGACGCCTGATGCCTTCCATGAATGAGTTCGGCAACAACCTCTACTCGGGGAAGACCTCTTTCCCGTTCGTCGGCAAGCGGCGTCTATGGTTCATCATCGCGATCGCTCTCGTCGTCGGATCGGCACTCGTGCCCCTGATCCGCCCGATCCAGTTCTCGATCGAGTTCACCGGGGGATCGCAGTTCACCGTTCAGGCGCCGGACAGCGTCGAGCAGGACACCGCGACCACCGCGGTGCAGTCGGTCGTGCCCGGAGCGGCGACGAAGGTCGTCGTGGTCAACGGCACGGACATCCGCGTCCAGACCGACCAGATGAGCGCCGCGGAGACCCAGCAGGTCGGCGAGGCGCTGGCGAAGGCCTACAGCGTCGAGCCCTCTGCCGTCACCTCCTCCTTCATCGGCCCGGCCTGGGGCGAGAACGTCACGAAGCAGTCGCTGTGGGGTCTTGCGATCTTCCTCGCGCTGACCTTCCTGATCCTCGCGATCTACTTCCGCACGTGGAAGATGTCGGCCGCGGCCATCATCGGTCTGCTCGACGTGCTCGTGATCACGGTGGGCGTCTACGCGCTGGCCGGCTTCGAGATCTCGCCCGCGGCCGTGATCGGCTTCCTGACGATCCTCGCGTACTCGCTGTACGACACCACGGTCGTGTTCGACAAGATCCGGGAGAACACCACGGAGGACGGGGAGAAGTCCGCCCGACTGTTCGGTGAATCGGTGAACCTCGCCGTGAACCAGACGCTGGTGCGCTCCATCAACACCTCGGTGGTCGCAGCGCTGCCGGTCGGCGCCGTGCTCTTCATCGGCGCTTTCTGGCTCGGTGCGGAGTCGCTCACCGACATCTCGCTGTCGATCTTCGTCGGCATCCTGGTGGCGACCTACTCGACGCTCTTCGTGGCTGCTCCGCTCTACTCGCTGTTCCGCGAGAACGAGCCGCAGCTCAAGGCACGCGACGCCCGCATCCGCGAGAGCCGCAGCAAGGCCTCGGTCGAGGTCTGACCGGTCGACTCAGCGGGAGCTCGTCCCGCCCAGCACGCGTAGGATGAACTGATCGGGAGGTGAGTTGATGGCGGAACCGCAGACGTCATCGCAGGGTTCGAGTCTGCGACGGCTGGTTCCCCGCATCTTCTCCCGCGCGTCCAGGATCAACGACCTCGACAACCTGATCCGCACAGTGCGCGCGAATCACCCCAAGGGTGACTTCTCGGTCATCGAGAGGGCCTACGCGGTCGCCAAGGAGAAGCACGAGGGCCAGAAGCGCCAGAGCGGCGAGCCGTACATCACGCACCCGCTCGCGGTCGCGCAGATCCTCGCGGAGCTCGGCCTCGGACCGCGGGCGATCGCGGCCGCACTGCTCCACGACACGGTCGAGGACACGGGGTATGCGCTGACCGACCTCACCGCCGAGTTCGGCGACGAGGTCGCGATGCTCGTCGACGGCGTCACCAAACTCGACAAGGTCAAGTACGGCGAGAGCGCCCAGGCCGAGACCGTCCGCAAGATGATCGTCGCGATGTCGAAAGACATCCGGGTGCTCTTGATCAAGCTCGCCGACCGTCTCCACAACGCGCGCACCTGGGGTTTCGTCCCGCCCGAGAAGGCGGCGAAGAAGGCCAAGGAGACGCTGGAGATCTACGCGCCGCTGGCCAATCGCCTCGGTATCCAGGCGATCAAGTCGGAGCTCGAGGATCTCTCCTTCGCGGTGCTGCACCCGAAGATCTACAACGAGATCCACAGCCTCATCGCCCAGCGCACCCCGCAACGCGAGAAGTACCTGACTCAGGTCGTCGAGGAGATCGACGAGGATCTGCGCGATCTCCGCATCCGCGGCAAGGTGGTCGGTCGACCGAAGCAGCTCTACTCGGTGTACCAGAAGATGGTCATCCGCGGTCGCGAGTTCGATGACATCTACGACCTGATCGGCATCCGGGTGCTGGTCGCCTCGGTGCGCGACTGCTACGCCGTGCTCGGTGCGATCCACGCGCGCTGGACTCCGCTGCCCGGCCGGTTCAAGGACTACATCGCGACGCCCAAATTCAACCTCTACCAGTCGCTGCACACCACCGTGATCGGCCCCGCCGGCCGCACTGTCGAGATCCAGATCCGCACGCACGAGATGCACCAGCAGGCCGAGTACGGTGTCGCGGCGCACTGGATGTACAAGGAGCGGATGAACGGCGGCGGCAAGACCGAGGTACGCGCCTCTGACACCGACATGGCGTGGCTCGCGCACATCTCCGACTGGCAGGCGGAGACCGCCGACCCCGGTGAGTTCCTGGAGTCGCTCCGGTTCGAGATCGGGGCGAAAGAGGTCTACGTCTTCACCCCGAAGGGCCGCGTGATCGGACTCCCGTCGGGTGCGACGCCGGTGGACTTCGCGTACGCCGTGCACACCGAGATCGGCCACCGCACGATGGGTGCGAAGGTCAACGGTCGTCTGGTTCCGCTGGAATCCGAGCTCAAGAGCGGCGACGTCGTCGAGGTGTTCACCTCGAAGAACCCCGACGCAGGTCCCAGCCAGGACTGGCTCGGCTTCGTCGCGAGCACCCGCGCCCGCAACAAGATCCGCGGATGGTTCACGAAGGAGCGCCGCGAGGAGGCGATCGAGCAGGGCAAGGAGGCCATCGCCCGTGCGATGCGCCGACAGAACCTGCCACTGCAGCGTCTGATGAGTCATGATTCGTTCACGGAAGTGGCGCGGGGCATGCACTACGAGGACGTGTCCGCACTCTACGCCGCCGTCGGTGAGGGGCATGTCTCCACCCAGTCGGTGCTGGAGAAGGTCACCGCTCTCGTGGCGGCGAGCGACCCCACGACGGGTGCCATCGATCTGCCTGGCAGCGCTCCGAGCCGCGAGCCGCGATCAGGGGACTCCGGTGTGCTCGTTCGTGGAGCCAACGACATCCTGGTGAAGCTGGCCAAGTGCTGCACACCTGTTCCCGGCGATCAGATCGTCGGTTTCGTGACCCGTGGCAGCGGCGTCTCGGTGCATCGTGCCGACTGCGTCAACGTCAAGGCCCTCGGCAGCGAGCAAGACCGGTTCGTCGAGGTGTCCTGGGCGCCGACCACCAAGAGCGTGTTCCGCGTGCAGATCCAGGTCGAGGCCCTCGACCGCTCTGGGCTCCTCTCGGACGTCACGCGCGTTCTGAGCGAGCACCACGTCAACATCCTCTCGGCGACGGTCACGACCACCGATGAGCGCCTGGCATTGAGTCGTTTCGTGTTCGAGATGGGTGACGCCGTTCACCTGGACCGTGTGCTCAACGCGGTGCGCCGGATCGACGCCGTCTACGACGTCTACCGCGTCACCTCTTCTTGAGCGAGAGTCGCTCCAGCACGGCCATTCCGACGCGACTGCCGGGAACACGGCTCATGTCGCGCAACGCGTCTCCCGCGGCCTCGGGCGCTTCGGGGAACACGATGGCGAGACGGTCCATCCACGTGAGCACTCGGGGGTCTCGGTGCAGCGTCGTGGCGAGGTCGAGCATCGTCCGCATCGGCGTCGACACCAGCACTCCGCCGATCTGCTGAAGGTCGGACGACGGCACCACGGTGTCGTGGAAGACGAGTCGTGAACTGGTGACGGCTCTGATGCGCCTCTCGACGCAGCGCCTGATGTGATGCACGGCGGGCGGGGCGTCACCGGCGCCGTGGATCCAGGCGGCGGTCGGACCCGAGGCTGCGGTTCCCGGCCGCACCAGGGTGGCGATCGTGCTGGCCCTGACATCGGGTCCCTCGATGAGGTCAGCGGGGACGTAGGCGTCGCCCACCTCGACCACGTGGCCGTCGATCCGCGCGGCGCTCAGCTCCGACTGGCTCAACCGCTCACCGGGGACGTAGAGAAAGGCGGGGTGCATCACGCCAGTCTGGCGCAGTGCACCCCGCCTCTTCCGAGCTCGTGGGTGAGCTGTGGAGAACGGATCAGCTGCCGAGGGCGCTCAGCCAGGCGCGTCGCGCTTCGAGTGCGTCGGATGCGGCCTTGGCAGCCTTCTTGTCGCCCGCCTTCTCCGCCGCGGCGACCTCGGCCTCGAGCTTCTCGATCGCCTCGAGCAGCTGCGAACTCATGTCGTTCGCGCGTGCCTTGGTCTCGGGGTTGTTCTTCTTCCAGTCCACGTCTTCGCGGCCCTTCAAAGCCTGCTCGATCGCGCGGAGCTTGTCGTCGAGTGCACGCTCCTTCTCCCGGGGGAAGACGCGGCCGATCTCGTCCCACTGCCGCTGGATGCGCGTGAGAAGTGCACGGGCCCGCTTGATGTTCGACTCGTCCGCGACGGCCTTCGCCTCTTCGAGGAGGGCCTCGCGAGCCTCGATCTTCGGCGCGGAGTCTGCCTCTTCCGCAGCGGCCTGCTCGGCACGCGCGGCGTAGAGAGCGTCGCCGGCAGCCTTGAAGCGCGCCCAGAGGGCATCGTCGGCCTTGCGTCCGGCGCGCCCGGATGCCTTCCACTCGTCGAGGAGGTTGCGATACGCGGGGATGCCGTCCGTGCCACGGGGGGCGAGCGCCTCGGCGCGTTCGACCAGACGGGTCTTCGCGTCGCGCGCTGCCTTGTGCGCATCGTCGAGCTCGGAGTAGAACGCACGGCGCTGCTTGTCGACGATCGCACGGGCGTCGCGGAACCGCTTCCAGAGCTGCTGGGAGATTCCCTTCGACAGGCGCGGTCCGTTCTGCTGCTGCGCCTGCCAGGCGTCGAACAGCTCGCCGAGCTCGGCGGTAACCTGCTTCCACTGCACCTTGCTGAGGTCGCGGGCGGCGATCTCCTCGGCGCGCTCGACGAGGATCGTGCGCTCGGCGATCGCCTTGTCGACGAGCTCCTTGGCCTGCTGCGCCTCCTGCTCGGTGGCTTCCGACAACGACGAGGTGAGCGCGTTGAGCCGATCGCGCAGTCCTGCGAGATCGCCGACGGCGGCGGCATCGGTCGCCTCCTCGATCAGGTGCGCAGCCTGCTTGGCCAGGTCGCCGGCAGAAGCTCCGCCTGCCTGGTGGCGCTGCTCGAGCGTCTGCACCTTGAAGGCGATGTCGTCGAACTTGCGGACGAAGTAGGCGAGGGCCTCGTCGGGAGTTCCGTCGGGGTACTGGCCGACGACGCGCCAGGCATCGCCCTCCTTGACCTCGACGGTGCCGTCTTCGGACACACGACCCCATTCGGCTGAGGTCGAGGATGCGGCCGGCACCGATGCGACGGGCGCGACGGCGGCCGGTGTCGGCGCCTTTCGCGGCATCGGCACGGCGGGGGGTCCGGGGACGGGGGGAGTCGGCTTCGTGGGCTCGTTGGCAGACACGTGATTCTCCTTGCGCGGTCGGGCCGCGGGAGGCGGAAAGGACGAGGCTCAGCCTAGTACGCCGGAGCACCGCGGGTGAGGCCCCGACTTCTCGCGCGACCGTTACCGTTTCGTGACGAGAACGTTCGATCCGGGGAGCACTCCTCGTCATCTGCAGGTAACACGGTCCTCCTATTGTCGCCAGGACGACAGCCTTCCGGTCGACAGGAGCAGCATGAAGGACACCACATCGCCGCCGAGCGACATCCTGGTCGTCGGAGCGGGGATGGCGGCGCACCGCTTCGTCGAGAGTCTGCTCCGCGACCCCGATGCGGCCGTGCGGGTCACCGTGATCGGCGATGAAACCCACGGTCCGTACGACAGGTCCGCCCTGGTCGATGTCCTCTCCGGGCGCGATGCCGCGCAGCTTCGGCTCGATCGCTCCGTCTTCCGCGACGATCGCGTGCGCCTGATCCGTGATGATCGTGTGCTGCACATCGACAGGTCGGCACGCACGGCCCGCACGCGCTCACGGCGCACGTACCCGTACGACGTGCTGGTGCTGGCCACGGGGTCTTTCGCAGCGCGTGCAGCCGTGTCGGGAGCACGTCTTCCCGGGTGCTTCGTGCTGCGCACGATCGAGGATGCGGAATCGGTGAGGGAGTTCGTCGACGTGCGATCCCGCCGCCTCGGTCGTCCGCTGCGCGGCGTCGTGATCGGCGGGGGACTGCACGGTGTCGAGACCGCCCTCGCGCTCAACGAGGCGGGTGTGGGCACGACGCTCGTGCAGTACGCGGACCGCCTGCTGCCGGCGATGCTGGACGGCGACGGCGCCGGGGTGCTGCAGGAGGGCCTCGAAGCGCGCGGCATCGCGGTGCGGACCCGAACCAGGACGACCCGCCTCGACGCCGACGACTCGGGTGCCGTCACGGCGCTGGAGTTCCAGGACGGCACCTTCCAACGCGCCGATGTCGTGGTCTTCACTGTCGGCGTGCGGCCACGGGACGAACTCGCGCGCAACGCCGGGCTCGACGTGCGCGCGCTCGGCGGCGTGATCGTCGACGAGGGTTGCGCCACGTCCGATCCGCGCATCCTCGCGATCGGAGAGGTCGCGAACTTCGACGGGCGCGGCATCGATGCGGCCCCGGCAGCGCGCGCCATGGCGGAGGCGGCGGCGTCGCAGCTGTGCGGGGGAGCGGGACGCTTCTTCGGGCACGTGGACGGCGTGCATCACACCGTCGCCGGAATCGACGTCGTGAGTTTCGGGGAGTCGCAGCCTCACACCGCAGACCGGATCGAGGTCGTCACCGATCGTCGTCGTGGCGCAGGCGTGTACCGCAAGGTCGTTCTCACGGACGACGCGCGCACGCTCCTCGGCGCCGTTCTGGTGGGCGACACGAGTGGTCATGCCTCGCTTCGCCGGCTCGTCGGTGTCGCGTCGCGAGGGCGGCTGGCGGACGAGCTGCGCCGGACGACGCACGACGAAGACGCCGCGGTCTGCATCCACATCGGCATGTCGCAGTGGGCGCTTCTCACGGCGCTCCGAGGGGAGGGGCTGCTCACCTTCAGCGGGGTCGGCACGCGCTTCGGCCGGGAGCCGGGGTGCGAGCGGTGCACACTGGCCGTGGCTCGCGCCCTCACGTCGCTCGCCGGAGAGCCGATCCCGCAGCGCACGCCTCACCGGCAGGAAGAGAGCGAGCGGCCGGAGGAGCACGTCCGAGCCGACACGACTCGTGCCGTGGTCTCGCCGGTGGCAGGAGGAGCCCTCACACCCGAGCAGCTCATCGGCATCGGACGCATCGCGCAGGATCTCGGCCTGCACCCGCGGATCATCCGCTCCCGGATCGAGTTGCAGGGAGTGGGGCGGAACCAGCTCCCCGCGCTCCGGGACCGGCTGAGCGCTGCGGGGCTCGCATGCCGCACACCCCTCCTCGACAGTGGAATGCGGATCTCCGAGGAACCGCTGCCACTGACGGAAGAGGGCGCGTCGGCTGCAGGGAGGGGCTCCGAGGAGCCGCGCCGGGAACGGGGCGCGACCGAGGCGATCGGATGGGGCGAGCGACAACGCGACGGTGCGCGGCATCGCCGTTCCCCGCTCCGTGCGGACAGCCCCGCATGAGGACTGGGCGTTCGGGGGCGCGCCCGGTCCTCGCAGGATGCAGAATCATCGTCTCGGTCGACACGAGGGCCGCGGACGCCTCTCTCGCCGCGAGTCGTGCGGCCGACATCGACGACCTCGAACGTGCACTCCGCGCGGGGGGAGCGGATGTGACGCGGGTGCCAGGGCGTCGTGAGGCGGCTCCGTCTCCGGCCGTGCTTCGCCGTGCCGTGCATCGCGCGGGCTTCGGCGGTGCCGACGCGGTGCTCTTCACCGCGTCCGCCGCCTCATGGGTCGGGGCGGCGGTGAGCACAGGGACCCTCGACGCGAATCGCCGAAGGGCTGAAGCGGGGCGGTTGCTCCTGATCGCGAAGGACGAGGAGGAGGCGGGTCGGCTTCGGGCCGCCCGCCTGCCCGTGCGATACGTCGCGCCGTCAGCGCCCGGAGGACTGACGAGCTGTGTCCTGTCGCACTATCGAAGCGGAGCACGATCGCTTCTCACCGAGCTCGGGCGTCTCGACGTGCGCAGCGGTGGTGTTGTGCTCGACGGGTGCTTCATCCCCCTGCCCCGTGGAGCCGCCGGAGTGATCGAGGCGCTCTTCCTCGCTCGTGGACGGGTGCTGTCGAGGGCGGAGCTGGCGAGGATGCTCCCCGGCGGCGAACGCAGCGGTCATGCGGTGGAGGCCGCCGTCGCCCGACTGCGTGAGGCGCTGGGCGGGATCGACCTCGTCCAGACCGTCGTCAAGCGGGGCTATCGCCTCGCCGTGATCGAGCCGTGAGCCGGGGAGAACGGCGAGCGCAGTGGCGGTGGGCTCTGCCGATCACTCGGCGGGCGCGTCCGAGGGGACGGGGGCGGGGGTCTCCGTCGGCGCTTCGGTCGGAGCGGTGGACGGCTCGACGGAGGGCGTGGGGGTGGGCTCCGGTTCCGGGGCCGTGACCTGGGCGTGCACGACCTGGCTGCCGATCGCCGCGACCACGATGAGGCTGCCGACGATGGCGGCGATCGTGTTGTCGCGGACACGACGGCGGATCTGCCCCTCGTGCCACTGGGTGCGCGCGGCGTGCAGTCGTGCGCGCTCCGCCGACGTGCGCGACTGTGCGTTCTTCGAACCGCGTGCGGCCATGCCCTGGTCTCCCATCCGAACGCCGCTCCACGGCGTCGCCTGAGAGCCTACCGGGAGGGCGGAGGTTCGCCGAAGTGTCGGAGACCGCCGTTAGCCTGGGATGATGACGTCCCCTGCCGCGCTGCTCTCCGGGCAGACGCCCCTCGCCGTGCGCATGCGCCCTGTTTCCCTCGCCGAGGTCGCCGGGCAGCGTCATCTGCTGCGCGCCGGCTCTCCGATCGTCGCCCTCGCCGATCCCGAGGCGACCGCGCCCGGGGCCGTGTCGATCATCCTGTGGGGCCCGCCTGGCACCGGGAAGACGACGCTCGCGCAGGCCATCGCCCGCTCGTCGGGTCGTCGCTTCGTCGAGCTCTCCGCGATCACCGCCGGGGTGAAGGACGTGCGCGAGGTCATGCAGGAGGCCGTGACGCAGCGCGACCTCTACGGGCAGACGACGATCCTCTTCCTCGACGAGATCCATCGCTTCACGAAGGCGCAGCAGGACGCGCTCCTTCCCGGTGTCGAGAACGGCTGGGTGATCCTGATCGCCGCGACCACCGAGAACCCGTCGTTCTCGGTGATCTCGCCGCTGCTCTCGCGTTCGCTGCTGCTGACGCTGCAACCCCTCACCGACGACGACATCGGTCTGCTCGTCGACAGGGCGGTGACCGACGCCCGCGGACTCAACGGAGCAGTCGCCCTCAGCGATGAGGCCCGGTCGGCCCTCGTCCGGCTCGCTTCGGGTGATGCCCGTCGCGCCCTCACGGGTCTGGAGGCGGGCGCCGCGGTTGCGCTGTCCCACGCGACGGCCGCCGAGGCGGACGCCGACGACGCGGCCGAGAGCCAGGGCGTGCCGGAGGTGTCGGCCGACGACATCTCGCAGGCGGTCGACAAGGCGCTGCTGCGCTATGACCGACAGGGCGACGAGCACT
This sequence comes from Microbacterium sp. Root322, assembly GCF_001425645.1. Taxonomy (NCBI): domain Bacteria; kingdom Bacillati; phylum Actinomycetota; class Actinomycetes; order Micrococcales; family Microbacteriaceae; genus Microbacterium; species Microbacterium sp. Root322. The sequence continues at coordinate 420,358 of NZ_LMCS01000001.1, forward strand.
ACGACGTCATCAGCGCGTTCATCAAGTCGATCAGGGGGTCCGACCCCGACGCCGCGCTGCACTATCTCGCCCGCATGATCGAGGCGGGCGAGGACCCGCGCTTCATCGCACGGCGTCTGGTGATCTCCGCGTCCGAAGACGTCGGCCTCGCCGACCCGCAGGCCCTCGCCATCGCGGTCGCCGCTGCCGACGCCGTGGCGTTCATCGGCATGCCGGAAGGGCGCATCCCCCTCGCCGAAGCGACGGTCTACCTGGCGACCACCGCCAAGTCGAATGCGGCCTACGTGGGCATCGACGCGGCCATCGCCGACATCCGTGCCGGCGGTTTCGGCCGGGTGCCGCTGCACCTGCGGGATGCGCACTACCCGGGGGCCAAGCGCCTCGGGCACGGTCGGGGATACGTCTATTCGCACGACAGCGAGTTCGGGATCGTGCCGCAGCAGTATCTGCCGGACGAACTCGACGGGCGGCACTACTACGAGCCGAAGAACCTCGGGGCGGAGCGCGACATCGGTGCCCGTCTCGAGCGCATCCGCCGCATCCTCGGCGACCGCTGACCGCGCCGATCCGGCGGATGAGGGCGATCTGTTAGACTTGAGCGGCTCGAAACCGAGTTTTCGGGCATCTCCTCGTTCACACCCCACCTTGCTGGCGCCCCGGCGTGCGCTCCAAGGCAGAACGCGGACGATACGTCCGTGAGTCGTGAAAGACGCGACCACGTCATCGGAAGGAAAACTTCGTGACCACGAAGTCCCAGGACCGCCGCAAGGTGCGTCTCAGCCGCGCCCTCGGCGTCGCTCTCACCCCGAAGGCCGCCCGCTACCTCGAGAAGCGTCCCTACGCTCCGGGTGAGCACGGCCGCACCAAGCGCAAGGCAGACAGCGACTACGCCGTCCGTCTGCGTGAGAAGCAGCGTCTTCGCGAGCAGTACGGCATCCGCGAGAAGCAGATGCGCAACACCTTCAACGAGGCTCGTCGTCAGGACGGTCTGACCGGTGAGAACCTGGTCGAGCTGCTCGAGATGCGTCTCGACGCTCTCGTCGTGCGTTCGGGCTTCGCCCGCACCACCGCGCAGGCTCGCCAGCTCGTCGTGCACCGTCACATCCTGGTCGACGGACAGCTCGTCGACCGCCCGTCGTTCCGCGTGAAGCCGGGTCAGCTCATCCACGTCAAGGCCAAGAGCGAGGGCACCGAGCCCTTCCAGGTGGCAGCAGCCGGCGGTCACGCCGAGGTTCTGCCCCCCGTTCCGGGCTACCTCGAGGTCGAGCTCGACAAGCTCCAGTCGCGTCTGGTTCGTCGTCCGAAGCGCGCCGAGGTCCCCGTGACCTGTGAAGTGCAGCTCGTCGTCGAGTACTACGCAGCTCGCTGATCCAGCGATAGAGCAATCAGGCAGGAGGCGTCGGGATTCCCGACGCCTCCTGTCGTTTCCGCATACGATGGTGACACCGCGCCTTCGCGGGTCAAGGGCAAGGATGACGTCATGAAGAGCATGCAGTGGTTCCTGATCGGTGTGATCGGCGGCTTCGTCGCCGCGCACTTCATGAACAAGGACCCCCGCGGCCACGACATCCTGGCCGAGGTCGATGCCCGCATCAACGGGTTCACCGCGATCATCGGCGACGCCTACCGCGAGCAGGAGGCACGGCTCACGGAGCCGGGCAAGAACTGAACCATCGCCGCGCTTCGGCGCAGCATCTTCACGCAAGGACACCCGGCACCCCATGAAAACTGCGGAGATCGCGCAGCGTTACCTCGACTTCTTCGAGAAGAACGACCACCTCATCGTCCCCTCTGCCTCCCTGGTCAGCGACGACCCATCTCTGTTGTTCACGGTGGCCGGAATGGTGCCGATGATCCCGTACCTCACCGGCGTCGTGCCCGCGCCTCATCCGCGCATCGCCGACGTGCAGAAGTGCATCCGCACCAACGACATCGAAGAGGTGGGGCGCACGGCGCGCCACGGCACGTTCTTCCAGATGCTGGGCAACTGGTCGTTCGGCGACTACTTCAAGGAAGGCGCGATCCGGTACGCCTGGGAGCTGCTCACCAGCTCCGAGTCGGACGGCGGCCTCGGTTTCGATGAGAAGGACCTCTGGGTCACGGTCTATGAGACCGACGACGAGGCTGAAGCGATCTGGCGCGACATCATCGGTTTGAAGCCCGAGCGCATCCAGCGCCTCGGACGCGCGGACAACTACTGGAACACCGGCCAGCCCGGGCCCGGCGGTCCCGACTCGGAGATCTTCTTCGACCGCGGTCCCGCCTATGGCAAGGACGGCGGTCCCGCCGTCGACGACTCGAGGTTCCTGGAGATCTGGAACCTCGTGTTCATGCAGGACTTCATCGAGAACATCCGCGGCAAGACGGAGTTCGACATCGTCGGCGAGCTGCCGATGAAGAACATCGACACCGGCATGGGGCTCGAGCGCGTCGCGTTCATCAAGCAGGGCGTCGAGAACATGTACGAGTCGGACCAGGTGCGTCCGGTGCTCGACCGCGCGATCGAGCTGTCCGGCCGCTCCTACGGCGCCCAGCACGAGGACGACGTGCGCTTCCGCGTGGTCGCCGACCATGTGCGCTCCTCGCTCATGCTCCTCTCCGATGGCGTGCGCCCCTCCAACGAAGGACGCGGGTACATCCTGCGCCGTCTGATGCGCCGCACGGTCAGGGCGATGCGTCTGCTCGGCGTCGACGAGCCCGTGTTCCCCGAGCTGTTCGCCGCCTCGCGCGACGCGATGAAATCGGCATACCCGGTGCTCGAGAAGGACTGGTCCGTCCTGTCGTCGTCCGCCTTCGCCGAGGAGGAGACGTTCCGTCGCACTCTCGTCGCCGGATCGACGATCCTCGACCTCGCGCTCGACGAGACCAGGAAGGGCGGCGGGAAGACGCTCAGCGGACCCGAGGCCTTCCTGCTGCACGACACCTACGGCTTCCCGATCGACCTCACCCTCGAGGTCGCAGAGGAAGCGGGCCTCGATGTCGACCGCGCCGCTTTCGACACGCTCATGCAGGAGCAGCGCCAGCGTGCCAAGGACGACGCCCGCAACCGCAAGCGGCAGCTCGCCGACGTGTCGGTCTACCGTGAGCTGCGTGCCCTGGGCGAGACCGGATTCGACGGCTACACCGCGCTGGAGGTCGAGTCGCGTGTGCTCGGGCTCCTCGTCGACGGTGCGCCGGTGCGCAGTGCATCCGAGGGCCAGATCGCCGAGGTCGTGCTCGCCGAGACGACGCTGTACGCGGAGTCCGGTGGACAGGTGGCCGACAAGGGCACCATCGTCGGTCCCGGTTACGCGCTCGAGGTGATCGATGTGCAGAAGCCGGTCCCCGGCCTGATCAGCCACACCGTCGAGGTCACGCGCGGAACCGTCGCCGTCGATGACATCGCCACGACGGTCGTGGACGCCGCGAACCGCCGTGCCGCGCGTCAGGCACACTCGGCAACGCACCTCGTGCACGCCGCGCTCCGCGACACGCTCGGTCCGACCGCAACGCAGGCGGGCTCTTTGAACCGCGCCGGCTACATGCGCTTCGACTTCTCCTGGTCGCAGGCCCTCTCGGCCGACACCCGCAGCGAGATCGAGGAGATCACGAACCGCGCGGTGCAGGAATCCCTCGAGGTGACCACGCGCATCGTCTCGCTCGACGAGGCCAAGGAAGCCGGAGCCATGGCTCTGTTCGGCGAGAAGTACGGCGACGTCGTGCGCATGGTCGACATCGGCGGTCCCTGGTCGCGAGAGCTCTGCGCCGGCACGCACGTGAGCACGAGCGCGGAGATCGGTCTGGTGAGCCTGGTCGGAGAGTCCTCCGTCGGAGCCTCCAACCGACGTATCGAGGCGCTCGTCGGTGCCGACGCCTTCCGTGAGCTGGCGGCGGAGCGGGCGATCGTCTCGCAGCTCACCAGCTCGCTGAAGACCCCGCGTGAGCAGCTTCCCGAGCGCATCGCCGATCTCACGGCGAGCCTGAAGGCGGCGGAGAAGCGCATCGCGCAGTTCGAGGCGAAGGAGCGCGCCGGCCAGGTTCCCTCCATCGTCGAGGCGGCGACGCGCGTCGGGGCGTTCCGCCTCGCGGCGCAGAACCTCGGCGATGTCGCCTCCGCGGATGATGTGCGCGACCTCGTGAACGGCGTCCGCGATCGTCTGGGTTCGGATGCTGCGGTCGTGGCATTGGGGGCCGTGGTCAACGGTCGCCCGGTCGTGGTCGTGGCGACCAACGATGCGGCACGTGCGGCGGGCGCGAAGGCAGGGGCGCTGGCGAAGCGCGCCGCAGGTGTGCTCGGTGGCGGTGGCGGCGGTCGCGACGACGTCGCGCAGGGTGGTGGCGCGGATGCCGCGGCCCTTCCCGCGGCGCTCGAGGCCATCTCACAGGAGCTGCACAGCGCGTGAGCGGCTTCCGCCGCGGTGTGCGGCTCGGCATCGATGTCGGCAGGGCGAGAGTCGGTGTCGCACGCTGCGATCCTGACGGGATGCTCGCCGTCCCGGTCGAGACCGTGCCGCGGGATGACGCATCGATCGATCGCCTCGTGCAGATCGCGGGGGAGTACGACCCCCTGGAATTCGTGGTCGGCCTCCCCGTGAACATGCAGGGTGCCGACACGGCATCGACCACGGACGCGCGGGAGTTCGCCGCTGCCCTTCACACGAGAAGCGGTGTTCCCGTGCGGCTGGTGGACGAGCGTCTCAGCACCGTGAGCGCCCACGCCGCTCTGCGTAGCTCGGGGAGATCTCAGAAGAACTCTCGTAGCATTGTGGATCAGGTCGCCGCCGTGGTGCTTCTGCAGCAGGCGATCGACATGGAGAAGAGCACCGGAAACCCGGCCGGTGCCACCATCTCGCCCGACGAGGAGCACGCCTGACGATGTCTGAACGCGACAGCGCCACCCCCCGGAACGACCCCGATTCCCGCCTGGGCGACCTGTTCGAGAATCTGCCCGATCCCACGAGACAGATCCCGACCGTCGACACCAGTGCCCCCGCGCCGGGGTCGCGCCGCGCCGCTCGTGAGGCCGCTGCCGGCGAGGGGAGCGCGACACCGGCCAGGGGAACGGACGGCACACCCGCTGAGCCTTCGCCCGTTCCGGTGCGTGCCTCGGCCGACGACGCGGTCGCCTCGGATGCGGAGGGTCCCTCTCCGACTCCGGTGCGCGCATCGGCCGACGCCGCAGACACCCCGACCCGCGCCATGCCGCAGGTCGCGCCCGCTGTCATGCCGGCGCCCGCGACCGATGCGCCGGAACCGGTGATCGGCGGAGGACTCGACGATCTCTTCGCTCCGCACGACGACCACGTCCAGGCGAAGCCGAAGAAGAAGAAGCGCCGCAAGGGATGCCTGATCGCACTGATCATCGTGCTCGCGGTCTTCGGCGGTATCGCCGCAGGTGGCGCCTGGGCATGGAGCACCTACGGTGACAAGATCAGCGACGCCCTGGGGTGGGGCGAGTCGAAGGACTACGAGCCGGGCCTCGCGAACGGTGAGGCTCTCGTCACCATCAAGCAGGGCGACACGGGTGGGCCGGTGTCCACCGCGCTCTACGAAGCCGGTGTGACCAAGACCGAAGACGTCTTCTACGACTACATCGTCGACGAGAACCTCGCGGTCACGTTCTATCCGGGCGTGTACCGCCTGCAGAAGAAGATGACGGCGGAGGCCGCGCTCGCGGCGCTCAAGGACGATGCCAACAAGATGGCGAACGCCGTCTCGGTCGCCGAGGGCGGCACGATCGTGTCGTCGCTGCCCGACATGGCGGAGACTCTCGGGCTTCCGCTGGCCGACTTCGAGGCGGCCGTCCAGGACCCCATGGCCTATGGTGTGGACGCGCCGAGCCTGGAGGGCTGGCTCTTCCCCGCGGTGTACGAGTTCGATCCGGGAGTCACCGCGCCCCAGGTCATCCAGCGCATGGTCGATCGCACCCGCGAGTCGCTGAGTGCAGCCGGTGTGCCCGACGCCGATGCCGAACGCATCCTCACGATCGCCTCCATCATCCAGCGCGAGGGGCGTCTCGAGGACTTCCCGAAGGTGTCGCGGGTCATCCAGAACCGTCTCGACATCGACATGAAGCTGCAGATGGACTCCACCGCGCAGTACGGGTACGGATCCCTGCACGAAGGCGTCGTGTCGAGCTCCAAGGAAGCGCTCGAAGACGACAACGACTGGAACACCTACGTGCGCACCGGTCTTCCCGCGACACCGATCGCCAGCCCGAGCGATGCCGCCATCAAGGCGGCGATGCAGCCCGCAGAAGGTCCGTGGCTGTACTTCGTCACGATCAACCTCGCGACCGGGGAGACGCTGTTCACCCAGACGCTGGCCGAGCACGAGCAGGGGATCGAGAAGTGGCGCGAGTGGTGCCGGGCGAACCCCGATGGCGGCTGCTGAGACGGTGACGCGCTCTCGATTGGCGGTCTGGGGCGACCCGATCGCGCATTCCAAGTCCCCGGATCTGCATGCCGCCGCCTACCGCGTGCTCGGACTCGACTGGGAGTACGGACGACGCCAGGTGTCGGCCGACGACTTCGCGCCGGTGTTCGCTCAGCTCGACGACACCTGGCGCGGTCTCTCGCTGACGATGCCGCTGAAGGAACAGGCATTCCGTGCCGCGGCGACGAGGGATCGTCACGCGGAGCTCACCGGTGCCGTCAACACGCTGCTGATGGGGGAGCACCCCGCCGGGTTCAACACCGACGTGGGCGGGATCGTCGACGCCCTCGCCGAAGCGCAGGTCACCGACGTCGACCGCGTGCGGATACTCGGCGCCGGGGCCACCGCCGCGTCGGCGCTGGTCGCCGCCTCCGAGATCGGCGCGACACGCGCCGATGTGCGGGCGCGGCGTCCTGCGCCCGCGGCCGCACTGGCGGAGCTGGGGGAGAGGCTCGGCATGGTCGTCGATGTCCGATCCTTCGACGCGCCGTCGGAGACCGTCGAGCTGACCTTGGCGACCCTGCCCAGCGGAACCACGCTCCCCGCCGACACGGCGACGGCACTCGCTGCACAGGGTGGGGTGCTCTTCGACGCCGCCTACGCACCGTGGCCGTCTGCCCTCGCAGCGCGATGGGCCGACGGCGCCACGATCTCCGGGCTCGGGATGCTGCTGCACCAGGCGGTGCGCCAGATCCGTATCTTCCTGCACGGTGATCCCGCCGCCGAACTGCCGGATGAGGTCGCCGTGATCGCGGCGATGCGCGCCGCCATCTGACTCGATCGGCGTCGACGACGAAACGCGGCGCGGCGGGGGTGCGAACCCGTGGGAGACTGGAGCAATGCTCCGCGTGCTCACGGCCGGCGAATCGCACGGCCCAGAACTCATCGCCGTCATGGAGGGTCTGCCCTCCGGCGTCCCTGTGTCCTCCGAGGCCATCCAGGCCGACCTCGCTCGCCGCAAGCTCGGCTACGGCCGTGGTTCGCGGATGAAGTTCGAGCAGGACGAGCTGACGATCTCCGGCGGTGTGCGCCACGGCAAGAGCCTCGGCAGCCCGATCGCCCTGCGCATCGGCAACACCGAGTGGCCGAAGTGGATCGAGGTCATGAACCCCGAGCCGGTCGAGCTCACCGACAGGTCCCGCGGACGCAGCGCTCCTCTCACGCGCCCGCGCCCGGGGCACGCCGACCTCGTGGGCATGCAGAAGTACGACTTCGACGAGGCACGTCCGATCCTCGAGCGTGCGAGCGCCCGTGAGACGGCGGCTCGCGTGGCTCTCGGCGCGATCGCCCGCTCGTTCCTCGGCGAACTCGGCATCCGTCTCGTCAGCCACACGCTCTCGATCGGTCCGGTACGCGTGCCTGAAGGCTCGCCTCTGCCCACCCCGGACGACGTGGACGCGCTCGACGCCGATCCGTTGCGCTGCTTCGACGCAGCCACCTCTGCACTGATGGTCGCCGAGGTCGACGATGCGAAGAAGGACGGCGACACGCTCGGTGGCATCGTCGAGGTTCTCGCCTACGGGCTGCCCCCGGGGCTCGGCTCGCACGTGCACTGGGACCGCCGCCTCGACGCACGTCTCGCGCAAGCGCTCATGAGCATCCAGGCGATCAAGGGCGTCGAGGTCGGCGACGGCTTCGAGACCACGCGTCGTCGCGGTTCGGCGGCGCACGACGAGCTCTTCGCCACCGCCGACGGCATCACCCGCGGCTCCGACAGGGCCGGCGGGACCGAGGGCGGCATGTCGACCGGCACCGTGCTGCGTGTGCGCGCCGGGATGAAGCCGATCGCCACCGTCCCGCATGCCCTGCGCACGATCGACGTCGCGACCGGAGACGACGCCACGGCCCACCACCAGCGCTCCGACGTGTGCGCCGTGCCGGCAGCCGGCGTCGTCGCCGAAGCGATGGTCGCGGTCGAGCTGGCCAACGCCGTGCTGGAGAAGTTCGGCGGCGACAGCATCCGCGAGACGCGTCGCAATCTCGACGGCTACCTGGCCGGCATCCCGGCCGAGCTGCGCACGACCCCTGCGTCCGAGGCGGCGCTCATCGCGCATGACGAGCGCGGCTGATCCGCTGACGCTGGTGCTGGTGGGCCCGATGGCCGCCGGCAAGACCAGCGTCGGAAGACGCGTCGCGCGTCGGCTCGGCGTCGCCTTCATCGACACCGACAAGCGCATCGTCGCCGCGCACGGGCCGATCCCCGCCATCTTCGAGGAGCACGGGGAGGCGCATTTCCGCGCCCTCGAGTGCGCCGCCGTCGCCGAGGCGCTGTCCGAGGGCGGAGTGATCTCCCTCGGCGGTGGTGCCGTGACGGAGGCGGCCACGCGAGATCTGCTCGCGGAGCATCCGGTCGTGTTCCTGACCGTCAGTCCCGATGCGGTCGCCGACCGGCTGCGCGGCAGCAATCGCCCGCTGCTGGCGGGAGAGGATCCGCTGGAGCGGTGGAAGAAGATCTTCGAGGAGCGTCGGGGGTGGTACGCCGAGGTGTCATCGGCGACCTTCGACACCTCACGTCGTCCGATGCAGAAGATCGCGGACGAGATCGTGGCATGGAGGAGAGAGCAGCGATGAGCACGACGACCATCAACGTCACCGGAAACGACGCCTACGACATCACGATCGGACGGGGGATCCTCGACCGGGTCTCCGCTGCCGTCGCGCCGGGGGTGCGCAAGATCCTCGTCGTGCACCCGCCGACGCTCGCCGCACGAGCCGCGGAACTGCGCGATCGTCTTATCGCCGACACCTCCGACGGGCCGCGCGATGTGCTGCTCGCCGAGATCCCGGATGCGGAGCAGGGCAAGCGCATCGAAGTCGCGGCCTTCTGCTGGCAGGTCATGGGTCAGGCTGATTTCACACGCAGCGACGCGGTCATCGGATACGGCGGCGGCTCTGTCACCGATCTCGCCGGTTTCGTGGCGGCCACCTGGCTCCGCGGCGTGCAGCTCATCCAGGTGCCGACCACGGTGCTCGGACTCGTCGACGCCGCCGTCGGAGGCAAGACCGGGGTGAACACGGCGGAGGGCAAGAACCTCGTCGGCGCGTTCTGGGCGCCGCGTGCGGTCATCGGCGACCTCGACGAGCTCGCCAGCCTGAGCCCGAACGAGGCGACGGCGGGCTTCGCCGAGGTCGTGAAGGCCGGGTTCATCTGGGCGCCGGAGATCCTCGACATCATCGAAGCAGACCCTGCTCGTGCTGTGGACCCCACGACCGAGGAGTTCCGTCGCGCCATCGAGCTCGCGATCGACATGAAGGCCAAGGTCGTGTCCGACGACTTCCGCGAGGCCGGCCTTCGCGAGATCCTCAACTACGGCCATACACTCGGCCACGCGATCGAGCACGCCGAGAGGTACCGCTGGCGTCACGGCGCCGCCATCTCGGTCGGGATGCTGTACGCCGCAGAGCTCTCCCGCCTCGCCGGCCGATTGTCCGACGACGCCGCCGAGCGCCACCGCACCGTCCTCGAGTCCTTGGGACTTCCCACCTCGTACCGTGCCGGTGCCTGGCCGCAGCTGCTCGCCACGATGCAGCGCGACAAGAAGAGCCGCGGCGGGATGCTGCGCTTCATCCTGCTCGACGACATCGCCAAGCCCACCGTGCTGCAGGCTCCGGATGAGTCGCTGCTGTTCGCGGCCTACCAGGAGGTCGGGGAGTGAGCCGGCGGATCCTCCTCGTCAACGGGCCGAATCTGAATCTCCTCGGCACCCGCGAGCCCGAGGTGTACGGCACCGCGACGCTCGCAGACGTGGAACGGATCACCGGTACGGCGGCGGCCGAGCTCGGCTTCGAGGTGCGTGCAGTGCAGAGCAATCACGAAGGGGTGCTGATCGACGCGATCCACGCCGCGCGGGACGACTGCGCGGCCATCGTGATCAACCCCGGGGGACTCACCCACACTTCGGTGGTGCTCCGCGACGCGCTCACCGGAGTGTCGCTGCCGTTCGCCGAGGTGCACATCTCCGACGTCTACGCACGGGAGCAGTTCCGCCACCACTCGTACCTCGACGACGTCGCCGCCGTGCGCGTCGTCGGGCGCGGTGTCGACGGCTACGCGCACGCCGTGCGACAGCTCGCAGCACTCATCCCGTAGAATCGACTGTCGGTCTCGTCCGACCCCGCAGACACACGAACGGAACTCGCAGCGCATGGCATCTACCGCAGACATCAAGAACGGCGTCGTCCTCAGCATCGACGGGCAGCTCTGGAGCGTCATCGAGTTCCAGCACGTCAAGCCCGGCAAGGGTGGTGCTTTCGTGCGCACCAAGCTGAAGAACGTCGTCTCGGGCAAGACCGTCGACCGCACCTACAACGCCGGCGCGAAGATCGAGATCGAGAACGTCGACCGCCGCGACTACACGTACCTGTACACCGACGGTGACGGCTACGTCTTCATGGACCAGACCGACTTCGACCAGATCACCGTCGGCTCCGCGACGGTCGGCGACGCGAAGCACTTCCTGCTCGAGAACCAGCAGGTGACGATCGCGATGAACAACGGCAACCCGCTGTACATCGACCTTCCCGCGTCCGTGATCCTCGAGGTCACCTACACCGAGCCGGGCCTGCAGGGCGACCGCTCCTCGGCCGGCACTAAGCCCGCCACACTCGAGACCGGCTACGAGATCCAGGTGCCGCTGTTCCTCGAGACCGGCACCAAGGTCAAGGTCGACACCCGCACGGGTGACTACCTCGGCCGCGAGAAGTAAGGCGTGGGCGCCCGGACGAAGGCGCGCAAGCGCGCTCTCGACATTCTCTTCTCCGCCGATGTGCGCGGTGACGATCTCGCCGTGACGCTCGCATCCGAGGCCAAGCGCGCCGCGAGCGAGCCCGCGCGTGAGGCCTCCTGGCTCTATGCGCGCGAGATCGTCGACGGCATCATCGACTCCCGTGACGAGATCGACGAGCAGATCACGACGCACAGCAGGGACTGGAAGCTGGAGCGGATGCCCGCGGTGGACCGCGCGCTGCTGCGTATCGCGGTGTGGGAGATCCTCTACAACGACGAGGTTCCGACCGCGGTCGCGATCGATGAGGCCGTCGAACTCGCGAAGGAGTTCTCGACTGACGACTCCGGTGCGTTCGTACACGGTGTCCTCGCACGGGTGGCCCGCTCCGCCTGATCCGTCCGAGACGGGGCACTGTCGGCGGTGTGATTGTCGGCGGTGCCGGAGAGGATGGCAGCATGTCCCTCTCCCGTGATCCGTCCCCTCCGGAGGGATCGGCGGCGGATTGGCGGAGCATCCTCGGTTCCGCGCGCGATGACGCCGACACGGCGCTCGCGCTCGGCGTCGAGCTCCGTGTGCGCGATGGTCGCGGGGCCAACCCGTGGGCCTCGCGTCCGCAGCGCACGGCGACCGCCCGCGACGTCGCGAAGCGCACGGGCGAGATCCTGCTCGGCATCCGCCCGCTCGAGCGGAGCGTGTCGACCGGTGCCTGGGTTCAGGGCGCGGCCACGTGGGACGCGGTGCGCCGTTCCCCCACGCAGTACGGGCGCGATCGCTCGCGGTGGTTCGCTGACCTGCTCAGCATCGCTCGCGACACGCTGCTGTCGGGCACGGCCGGTGATTGGCTGGTCACCGATCTGATCGAGTCCGGGCTCTTCTGGGGGCATCTGCGCGCCGGCGCGGAGGTTGGCATCCCCCTCGTCGCCACGCAGAAGAGCACCACTGTCGTGCTCGCCGGCGACGCCGCGATCCGGGCGACGGTCGGGAGAGACGACGGGGGCGGGATCGTCGTGCGTCCCGACATCACGATCGATGGTCGCGGTGCAGAGCCCTTCGCCGTCCAGACGATCGGCCACAGCGGCGTGTACGAGATCGCGCAGCAGGGGAGCAGCATCCGGGTGACCCTCGCCGAGGTGCCGATCAGCGAGCCCGTCCATGCCCTTCTCGCCGCCAGGACCGGGCTGGCGGTGCCGGCCCGTGACGAGGCCGCCTTCTTCCGTGATGCGTATCCGCTGCTCGCGCGCCGCATCGAGGTGCGCCCTGTCGGCCGGATCGAGCTGCCGGCGCTGCCCGCACCCCGAGCGGTGATCACGCTGTCCTTCCGCCGCGGCGACACGGTCACCTACGCCCTCGAGTGGGAGTATCGCGGGTTCGGGCGGGTGCCGTTCTCTCCCAGCGGCGACGCGGTGCGCGACGTCGCGGCCGAGGATGCGCTCCGGGACACACTGCGGTCCGTCTGGAGAGAGCACCTGGGCGAGGAGCTCACCGCGACCGGCTCCTTCCACGACGTCGCCGCCGCCGAGTTCGTCACCCGCACGGTGCCCGCGCTCGAGGCCGAGGGCGTCACGGTCAGCGTCGAGGGCCGTCGCAAGAGCTACCACGAGCTCACGGGCGAGCCGGAGATCACCGTCTCGACCGTCGAGAGCAGCGATCCTGACTGGTTCGATCTGGGGATCCTGGTCAAGATCGACGGGCGCACCATCCCGTTCGAGCCGCTGTTCACGGCGCTCAGCAAGGGGCGCAAGAAGCTCCTCCTGGTCGACGGCAGCTACTTCTCGCTGAATCACCGTGCGCTCGATCGCCTCCGGGAACTGATCGACGAGTCCGGCGCGCTCGACGAGTGGGAGACCGGTCCGCGGATCAGTCGGTACCAGACCGATCTCTGGGAGGAGTTCGAAGACCTCGCCGATGAGGCGATCCCCGCCGTCTCGTGGCGTGCGACCGCCGACGGTCTGCGCGCGGCCACCTCGGTGCCCCCGGTCGCTGTGCCGTCGGGCATCACGGCCGAACTCCGCCCCTATCAGAAGGAGGGTCTCGACTGGCTCGCCTTCCTGTGGAGCCATCGCCTGGGAGGCATCCTCGCCGACGACATGGGGCTCGGCAAGACGCTCCAGCTCCTGGCCCTCATCGTGCATGCGCGAGAGGCGGGGGAGCGGCGACCCTTCCTCGCCGTCGTGCCGACATCGGTCCTCGCCACCTGGCGCAGCGAGGCCGAGCGCTTCGCGCCCACGCTCCGGGTGCGGCTCCGCGGAAACACCCAGGGTCCCTCGGTCGACGCCAGCATCCGCGACGTCGATCTCCTCATCACCACCTATGCCGTCGCCCGGCTCGACGAGGCCGAGTACGCGCGCGTCGAGTGGGCCGGACTCCTCCTGGACGAGGCGCAGTTCGTCAAGAACCCGGCGACCAAGCTGCACCGCGCCATCGCCTCGTTCCGCGCGGATGTGACGTTCGCGGTCACCGGAACGCCGATGGAGAACAGCCTGAGCGAGCTGTGGGCGCTGTTGAAGCTCACCGCTCCGGGTCTCTTCGCCTCGGCGCGGAAGTTCCGCGAGCAGTACATCCAACCCATCGAGCAGGGGAAGGTCCCCGAGAACGAGGAGGGCGGCGCCTACCGTCAGCGTCGCCTCGAGCAGCTTCGTCGGCGGATCCGGCCGCTGCTGCTGCGACGCACGAAGGAGCTCGTGGCACCCGACCTGCCGGCGAAGCAGGAGCAGATCCTCGAGGTCGAGCTCAGCTCCTCCCACCGGGCGCTCTACGACGTCGTGCTGCAGCGCGAACGGCAGAAGGTGCTCGGCCTGCTGGAAGATCTCGACCGCAACCGCTTCATCGTGTTCCGATCGCTCACCCTGATGCGCATGCTCAGCCTGGCCCCGGGGCTCATCGACGCCGCGGATGCGAAGATCGGCTCGCGCAAGCTCGATGTGCTGCTCGAGCGCGTGATCGAGTTGCAGGCCGAAGGGCATCGCGCGCTCGTGTTCAGCCAGTTCACGTCGTTCCTCGACCTCGCCGCGGCCCGCCTCGACGCCGCCGGCATCCCCTACGCGCACCTGGACGGGTCGACGCGCCACCGCCAGAAGGTCGTAGAGAGCTTCACATCGGGAGTGCAACCGGTCTTCCTGATCAGCCTCAAGGCCGGCGGATTCGGCCTCACCCTGACCGAGGCCGACTACGTCTTCCTGCTCGATCCGTGGTGGAATCCGGCGGCCGAGGCGCAGGCCGTCGATCGCACGCACCGCATCGGTCAGGACAGCCAGGTGTTCGTCTACCGGATGATCTCCACCGGCACGATCGAGGAGAAGGTGCTCGACCTGCAGCGCCGCAAAGCGCGGCTGTTCACGGCCGTGCTCGACGATGAGGCGCTGTTCGCACAGTCGCTCTCCGCCGACGACATCCGTGGCCTGTTCGAGGACTGACCGGATTACTCACGGCCGGGTCGACCGGGCGCACAGGGAGCCGTCGGTACAATCGAACGGTTCACTTTCGGGAGGAATGCAATGCGGATCACGGGACTCGGCCACGCCGGGATGTTCATCGAGACGGTCGGCGGGAACATCATCTGCGACCCGGTCCTCGGACCCTCGTTCTACGGATCCTGGTTCCCGTTCCCCGACAACCGTGGTCTGGACTGGGAGCGCTTCGGACGCGAGGCCGATTTCCTCTGGATCTCGCACCGGCACCGCGACCACTTCGACCCGCGGCTCCTGGAGCGCTACATCCGCAAGGACATCGAGGTGCTGCTTCCGGAGTATCCGACCGATGACCTCGAGAAGGACATCCGCGCCCTCGGCTACACGAACATCACCTACGCTCCTGCCGGCCAGGTGATCCAGCGCGGTGAGCTCAAGATGATGATCACGCCGCTGCGCGCGCCCAGCGACGGCCCCATCGGCGACTCCTCCCTGAGCGTCGACGACGGCACCGGCTCGATGCTGAACCAGAACGACTCGCACCCGCTCGACCTCGAGAAGCTGCTCGACTTCGGCAAGCCCGACGCCTACTTCACCCAGGTGTCCGGTGCGATCTGGTGGCCCATGGTCTACGACCTGCCGCTGGACGCCAAGCAGAACTTCGCCCGGCTCAAGCGCGAGGCGCAGAACAAGCGGGCGATGTACTACATCGAGAAGGTCGATGCCCCGCACGTCTTCCCGATGGCAGGGCCCCCCATGTTCCTGCGTGACGACCTGTTCGACTTCAACGGTCTCGGCAAGAACGGCGAGTCGATCTTCACGGACCAGAAGCAGTTCCTCGCGCACATGAAGGAGCTCGCGCCGCAGTACGACGGTCAGCTCTTCATCCCCGGCACGGTCGTCACGATCGACGGGGGAGAGGTCACGAGTGAGCAGACGCTCTACACCGAGGCCGAGATCGCGCACATCTTCGATGAGAAGTGGGAGTACCTCGAGGAACAGCGCGCGAGCCGACAGCAGGAGATCCGCGACGAGGAGGCGTCTCGTGCCGAGATCATCCCGCCCGCAGAGATGCTCGAGGCGATCAAGACCTGGTGGGAACCGCTGCTGAAGAAGTCCCGCACCATCCGGCTCGGTGTCGGCGGTTGCGTGCGCTTCCGCATCGGCGAGCTCGACATGGTGGTCGACTTCCCCCGCGCGAAGGTCCGCGAGTACGCGGGCGAGGAGTGCGTGTACTGGTACACGATCCCCGCCGACCTGGTCTCGACGAACATCGTCGATCACGAGATCGACTGGTCCAACTCGATCTTCCTCTCGATGCAGTTCTCGGTGGGCCGCAGTGGCAAGTTCAACGAGTTCCTCACCACGTTCCTCAAGTGCCTCTCGGTCGATCGGATCGAGTACGTGGAGAACTGGTACCAGGAGCAGACCGACCAGACCGAAGATACCGAGATCGGCGACTGGGTCGTTCAGCGCCGCTGCCCGCACCTGCGCGCCGACCTCACCCGCACGGGCACGGTCGACGAGGACGGCATCCTCACGTGCAGCATGCACGACTGGAAGTGGGATCTGAAGACCGGCCGCTGCCTCTCCACCGCCGGCCACCCGATCCGCTCGTCGAAGATCGACGAGGTCACCGATCCGGTCCTGCAGGAAGCGAGCTGATCCGCCGGAGCCTGCGCTCCGATAGACTTTCGTCACAAGCAACCTTTAACACCGTCCTGTGAGGCGGAGAAGGGAGCGGCCGATGAGCATGCGCACTGTGCTGCACGAAGCCGACATCTCACGAGCGCTGACCCGTATCGCGCACGAGATCCTCGAATCCAATCGAGGTGCCGAGAACCTCGTCCTGCTGGGCATTCCGACCCGCGGCGTCACTCTCGCCCATCGCCTCGGCCTGCTGATCAGCGAGATCGCGCAGCAGTCCGTCCCGGTCGGCGCGCTCGATGTCACGCTCTTCCGCGACGACCTCGCCAAGCACCCGACGCGTTCCCCGCGGCCCACCGAGATCCCGGTGGGCGGAATCGACGGCAAGACGGTCGTGCTCGTCGATGACGTGCTCTTCTCCGGCCGCAGCATCCGTGCCGCTCTCGACGCCATCCAGTCGATCGGACGCCCCGCCGTCGTGCGCCTGGCGATCCTCGTCGACCGCGGACACCGCGAGCTCCCGATCCGCCCGGACTTCATCGGCAAGAACATCCCCTCCGCCCGCACCGAGCGGGTCAACGTGCGCCTCTTCGAGAACGACGGGGCCGAGGAGGTGACGATCGGCGAATGAGACACCTCCTCGACACCCGCACCCTCGATCGGGCGACCGCCCTGCGCATCCTCGATGTCGCCGAGGACATGTCCGACACGCAGTCGCGTGAGGTCAAGAAGCTCCCGACGCTGCGCGGCAAGACCGTGGTGAACCTCTTCTTCGAGGATTCGACACGCACCCGCATCTCGTTCGAGGCCGCCGCCAAGCGCCTCTCCGCCGATGTCATCAACTTCGCGGCGAAGGGGTCCAGCGTCTCGAAGGGCGAGAGCCTGAAGGACACCGCGCAGACGCTCGAGGCCATCGGCGCCGACGCGGTCGTGGTCCGCCACCCTGGATCCGGCGCCCCGCAGACGCTCGCCACCAGCGGCTGGATCTCCGCCGGCGTCGTCAACGCCGGAGACGGCACGCACGAGCACCCGACGCAGGCCCTGCTCGACGCCTTCACCATCCGCAAGCGCCGCTTCGGCGCCGAGAGCCGCGGTCGCGATCTGAGCGGACTGCGGGTCGTGATCGTCGGCGACGTGCTGCATTCGCGGGTCGCCCGCTCCAACGTCTGGCTGCTCACCACGCTCGGAGCAGAGGTCACCCTGGTCGCGCCGCCGACCTTGGTGCCGCAGAACGTGTCGCTCTGGCCGGTCCGCGTGGTCTACGACCTCGATGAGGCTCTGGCCGAGGACCCGGACGCGGTGATGATGCTGCGCATCCAGCTGGAACGCATGAACGCCGCATATTTCCCGACTGAGCGGGAGTATTCCCGTCGATGGGGTCTGGACGCACGGCGTGTGGCCGGTCTTCCGGCAGGTAGCATTGTCATGCACCCCGGACCCATGAACCGGGGACTGGAGATCTCCTCCGAAGCTGCCGATTCCCCCCGCTCGACGGTGCTGGAACAGGTCACGAACGGGGTCTCCGTCCGCATGGCGGTGCTGTACCTGCTGCTGGCAGGAGAACGAGACGACGAACGAGGGGGAGACCTGTGAACGAGACCCTCGTCATCACCGGTGCACAGCTGCTCGGTGCCGAGAGCGCCGACATCATGATCGAAGACGGCCGGATCGCCGAGATCGGCACCGGGCTCACGCGCTCCGGCGCGCGCGTCATCGACGCGGCAGGGCTGGTCGCCCTTCCGGGACTCGTCGACCTGCACACGCATCTGCGCGAGCCCGGCTACGAGGCTTCCGAGACGATCCTCACGGGAACGAGGGCGGCGGCTGCCGGTGGCTTCACCGCCGTGTTCGCGATGCCCAACACCTCGCCGGTCGCCGACACCGCCGGCGTCGTCGAGCAGGAGCTCGCGCTCGGTGAAGCGGCCGGCTACGCCACGGTGCAGCCCATCGGCGCCGTGACGGTCGGACAGAAGGGCGAGCGCCTCGCCGAGCTGGGAGCGATGGCCACGTCCCGCGCACAGGTCCGCGTCTTCAGCGACGACGGCTTCTGCGTGTTCGATCCGCTCATCATGCGCCGTGCGCTGGAGTACGTGAAGTCGTTCGACGGCGTCATCGCCCAGCATGCGCAGGACCCCCGCCTCACAGAGGGCGCGCAGATGAACGAGGGCACGGTCTCGGCCGAGCTGGGCCTGGCCGGATGGCCCGCCGTCGCCGAAGAGTCGATCATCGCCCGCGACGTGCTGCTGGCCGAGCACGTCGGATCGCGGCTGCACGTGTGCCACCTCTCGACCGCGGGCTCGGTGGACATCATCCGCTGGGCCAAGAAGCGCGGCATCAACGTCACCGCCGAGGTCACCCCTCACCACCTGCTCCTCACCGACGAGCTCGTGCGCGGGTACGACGCGCGCTACAAGGTCAATCCTCCGCTGCGTAGGGAAGAGGATGTGCTCGCCGTGCGCGAGGGCCTCGCCGACGGCACGATCGACATCGTCGCCACCGACCACGCGCCGCACCCGAGCGAGCACAAGGCGTGCGAGTGGCAGGCCGCGGCGAACGGCATGGTGGGGCTGGAGAGCGCCCTGCGCGTCGTGCACCAGTCGATGGTGCAGACCGGGCTTCTCGAGTGGTCGGACATCGCGCGGGTGATGAGCGCAGCACCGGCACGGATCGGGCGACTGGCAGGTCACGGCACACCGCTCGAGGTCGGTCAGCCCGCCCAGATCACGCTCTACGACGCCTCGGTCGACGGCGTGTTCACGGAAGCCGACCTCCACGGTCGGAGCGTGAACTCGCCCTACCTCGGCCGCGACCTCCCCGGACGCGTGCAGTACACGATCCACGGCGGTGTCCTCACCGTCGACGGCGGAAGCGTCGTCGAGGAGCTTCGCGCATGAGCGCTCGGGACCTCGCCGTCGCGATCACGATCGCGGTCGCGCTCCTGGTGCTGCTGGTGATGCTCCTGGCCTGGCGACGACGAATCCGCCGCGACTCCGTGTTCACGGCCCCGCTGGGGGTTCCGGAGCACGCGGAGGTCTTCCGCCGCGACGAGGTGCTCTACGTGTCGACGACACGGCACGAGCAGCCGCTCGAGCGTCTCGCGGTGTCGCCTCTCGCGTACCGGGCCCGTGGTGAGCTGGCGGTCACGGATCGCGGCATCGCCCTCTGCCTCGATGGCGCGCCGACGGTCTTCCTCGCGAACGACCGCCTCGTCGCCATCGACCGCGCCACGGTCACGATCGACCGCGTCGTGGAGCCCGGCGGCCTCGTGCGCCTCGCCTGGAGCATCGACGACGACACGGTCGTCGACAGCTATCTGCGCCTCGCCACCGGCGACCCTCAGAACCTCATCTCCGACCTGCAGCGGCTCGTCCCCGCCGCCCCCGACACAGGAGCAACGTCATGACCCTTTCGACATCCTCCGGGCAGGCCTCCGCGGCCCAGCTCCCCGATCCCGCCGTCCTGGTCCTGGAAGACGGCACCCGACACATCGGACGCGCCTACGGCGCGCGCGGTCGCACACTGGGCGAAGTCGTCTTCGCGACCGGCATGTCCGGATACCAGGAGACCATCACCGATCCCTCCTACGCGGGACAGATCGTCCTGCAGACGGCACCGCACATCGGCAACACCGGCATGAACGATGAAGATGCCGAATCGCGCCGCATCTGGGTCGCCGGCTACATCGTGCGCGACCCTTCGCGCGTCGTGTCGAACTGGCGGGCGAACGCCTCGCTCGACGACGTGCTCGTCGAGGACGGAGTCGTCGGCATCAGCGGCATCGACACCCGTTCGATCACCCGGCACATCCGCTCGGCCGGCTCCATGCGCGGGGGGATCTTCTCCGGGGCGGATGCGGCGCTCGACCCGCAGGAGCAGGTGCGCATCGTCCGCGAAGCCCCAGAGATGGCCGGACGCAATCTGTCCGCCGAGGTCTCGGTCGACGTCGCGACCGTGACGACCGCCATGGGCGAGCGCATCGGCAACCTCGCCGTGCTCGATCTCGGTGTGAAGCAGGCGACGATCGACAACCTCGCCGCCCGCGGCTTCGAGGTGCATGTGCTGCCGCAGAACGTGACGATCAACGACATCCGCGCTGTCGATCCCGTCGCGGTGTTCTACTCGAACGGTCCCGGAGACCCCGCGGCGTCCGGTGATCACGTCGAGCTGCTGCGCTCGGTGCTCGATGCGGGGCTGCCGTTCTTCGGGATCTGCTTCGGCAACCAGCTGCTCGGGCGTGCCCTGGGCCTCGGCACCTACAAGCTGCCGTTCGGGCACCGCGGCATCAACCAGCCGGTGCTGGACAAGCAGACCGGCAGGGTCGAGATCACGGCGCACAACCACGGCTTCGCGGTCGAGGCTCCGATCGAGGGCACCTTCGACAGCCCGAACGGCTACGGCAAGGTCGAGGTCAGCCACGTCGGCCTCAACGACAACGTGGTCGAGGGACTCCGCGCCCTCGACATCCCCGCCTTCTCGGTGCAGTACCACCCCGAGGCCGCAGCAGGCCCGCACGACGCCAACTACCTCTTCGACAGGTTCCGCGACCTCGTCATCGCAAGCCAGAAGGACTCCAAGTAATGCCCAAGCGCGACGACATCAACTCCGTCCTCGTCATCGGCTCCGGCCCGATCGTCATCGGTCAGGCGTGCGAGTTCGACTACTCCGGCACCCAGGCGTGCCGCGTGCTGCGCGAGGAGGGCGTCCGGGTCATCCTGGTCAACTCCAACCCGGCCACGATCATGACCGATCCCGACTTCGCCGATGCGACCTACATCGAGCCGATCACGTGGCAGGTCATCGAGACGATCATCGCCAAGGAGCGGCCCGACGCGATCCTGCCGACGCTCGGCGGGCAGACCGCGCTGAACGCCGCGATCGAGCTGCACAACCACGGCATCCTCGAGAAGTACGATGTCGAGCTCATCGGCGCCAGCTTCGAGGCGATCAACAAGGGCGAGGATCGTCAGATCTTCAAGCAGCTGGTCCTCGATGCGGGAGCCGACGTGGCGGACTCGCGCATCGCGCACACGATGGAGGAGGTGCTGGCGGCCGCCGATGAACTCGGCTACCCGATGGTGGTCCGTCCGAGCTTCACGATGGGGGGCCTCGGCTCCGGATTCGCGTACGACGAGGAGGATCTGCGTCGCATCGCCGGCGCGGGCCTGCGCGACTCGCCCACCACCGAGGTGCTCCTGGAGGAGTCCATCCTCGGCTGGAAGGAGTACGAGCTCGAGCTCATGCGCGACACGGCCGACAACACGGTCGTCGTCTGCTCGATCGAGAACGTCGACCCCGTCGGCGTGCACACGGGCGACTCGATCACGGTCGCTCCCGCGCTCACCCTCACCGACCGCGAGTACCAGAAGATGCGCGACATCGGCATCGACATCATCCGCGCGGTCGGCGTCGACACCGGCGGTTGCAACATCCAGTTCGCGGTGGACCCGACCAACGGTCGCATCATCGTCATCGAGATGAACCCGCGCGTCTCGCGCTCCAGCGCTCTGGCGTCCAAGGCCACCGGATTCCCGATCGCCAAGCTCGCAGCCAAGCTGGCCCTGGGCTACCGTCTCGACGAGATCCCGAATGACATCACGGGTGTCACGCCGGCGAGCTTCGAGCCGACGCTCGATTACGTCGTCGTGAAGGTTCCGCGCTTCGCGTTCGAGAAGTTCCCGGCCGCCGACGCCACGCTGACCACGACCATGAAGTCCGTGGGCGAGGCCATGGCGATCGGCCGTAACTACGCGACTGCCCTGCAGAAGGCGCTCCGCTCGCTGGAGAAGCGCGGATCGAGCTTCCACTGGGGCGCCGAGGAGCGCTCGGTGGAGGAGCTTCTCGAGATCTCGAAGGTTCCGACGGACGGCCGGATCGTGACGTTGCAGCAGGCGCTGCGCAAGGGCGCGACGGTCGAGCAGGCCTTCGACGCGACGGCGATCGACCCGTGGTTCCTCGACCAGATCGTGCTGATCAACGAGGTCGCCGAGATCGTGCGCACCGCGTCCGAGCTCGACGCGGCGACTCTTCGCTACGCCAAGGAGCACGGCTTCTCCGACGCGCAGCTCGCCGAGCTCCGCGGCATCTCCGAAGCGGAGGTCAGGGGCGTGCGTCACGGCCTCGGCATCCGCCCGGTGTACAAGACGGTCGACACCTGCGCCGGCGAGTTCCCCGCCCTCACCCCGTACCACTACTCGAGCTACGACTTCGAGACCGAGGTCGCGCCGTCGGATCGCACCAAGGTGGTGATCATCGGCTCCGGACCGAACCGCATCGGCCAGGGTGTCGAGTTCGACTACTCGTGCGTGCACGCGTCGTTCGCGCTGTCGGATGCCGGGTTCGAGACCGTCATGGTCAACTGCAACCCGGAGACGGTCTCGACCGACTACGACACATCCGACCGCCTGTACTTCGAGCCGCTGACGCTCGAGGACGTGCTGGAGGTGCTCGACGCCGAAGCCGCGAGCGGCACCATCCTCGGTGTCGTGTGCCAGCTCGGCGGGCAGACGCCGCTCGGACTCGCGAAGGGCATCGAGGCCGCCGGTTACACCGTTCTCGGAACCAGCCCCGAGGCGATCGACCTGGCAGAGGAGCGCGAGCTCTTCTCCCGCCTGCTCGATGACGCAGGTCTCGTCGCGCCGCGCAACGGCACCGCGATCGATGTCGAAGGCGCCGTGCGTATCGCCGAGGAGATCGGCTACCCGGTGCTGGTGCGTCCGAGCTTCGTGCTCGGCGGCCGCGGCATGGAGATCGTCTACGACACCGCGTCGCTGCGCGACTACTTCGTGCGCACCGCGGGGGAGGTCGTCATCGAGGAGGGCAAGCCCCTTCTCGTCGATCGCTTCCTCGACGACGCGATCGAGCTCGACGTCGACGCGCTCTACGACGGAACCGACCTGTACATCGGCGGCGTCATGGAGCACCTCGAAGAGGCCGGCATCCACTCGGGCGACTCCAGCTGCACGCTGCCGCCGGTCTCGCTCGGCCGCACCGACGTCGACCGGGTGCGCGAGGCCACACTCGCGATCGCCGAGGGCGTGGGAGTGCGTGGACTGCTCAACGTGCAGTTCGCCATCAGCGCCGGAGTGCTCTACGTGATCGAGGCGAACCCGCGTGCGAGCCGCACCGTGCCGTTCGTGTCGAAGGCGCTCGGTATCCCCATGGCCAAGGCGGCGAGCCGCGTGATGACCGGTTCCACGATCGCGGAGCTGCGCGCGGAGGGCCTGCTTCCCGAGCAGGACGGCTCCCGCGTCCCGCTCGACGCACCGGTGTCGGTCAAGGAGGCCGTGCTCCCGTTCAAGCGGTTCCGCACTGCCGACGGCAAGACGGTCGACTCCGTGCTCGGACCGGAGATGCGCTCCACCGGTGAGGTCATGGGCATCGACCGCGACTTCCCGACAGCGTTCGCGAAGAGCCAGGCGGCGGCCTATGGCGGCATGCCCACGTCGGGAACCGTGTTCATCTCGGTCGCCGACTCGGACAAGCGTGCGGTCATCCTGCCCGCGCACCGCCTGCAGCAGCTCGGCTTCACGATCGTCGCGACCGAGGGCACAGCCGAGATCCTCTCGCGCAACGGCATCGCCGTCACCGTCGTCGAGAAGTACAGTGCGACGCAGGAGTCCGGGGCCAAGAACATCGTCGACCTCATCAACGAGGGCGCGATCGACATCGTCGTGAACACTCCGTCCGGCGGCGCCGCTCGCGCCGACGGCTACGAGATCCGCGCCGCAGCGGTGGCCGCCGACAAGGCCCTGTTCACCACGATGGCCGTGCTCGGTGCCGCCGTGAGCGGAATGGACGCCGCCCACGAGGGTTTCCAGGTGAAGAGCCTCCAGGAGTACGCGCTGGACCGGAAGGCGGCGCTGTGAGCGAACGCTTCGGCGAGCGGGTGCGCTCCGCCCTCCGGGCGAAGGGACCGCTCTGCGTCGGCATCGACCCCCACGCCGCGCTGCTCGCGGCGTGGGGGTTGACCGACGACGCGCAGGGCGTCCGTGAGTTCGGCCTGCGCACGGTCGAGGCAGCCGCAGGGAAGGTCGCCGTCGTGAAGCCGCAGGTGTCGTTCTTCGAGCGCTTCGGCTCTCGAGGCATCGCGGCGCTCGAAGATGTTCTCGCCGCTGCGCGCGCTGCCGGACTGATCGTGATCGCTGACGCCAAGCGGGGCGACATCGGATCGACGATGGACGACTACGCGCGTGCGTGGCTCACGCCGGGTTCGCCGCTGGAGGCCGATGCCCTCACCGTGAGCCCGTTCCTCGGGGTGGGTGCTCTCGACGGGACTTTCGCCGTGGCCGAGAAGAACGGAAGGGGCCTGTTCGTGCTGGCGGCGACCAGCAACCCCGAGGCGGAAGGGCTGCAGCGGTCCACGGACTCCGCCGGCATCACGGTGTCGGCAGCGGTCATCTCCGAGGTCTCTGCGCGCAACGCCGAGTCGTCTGCCGCGGGGGAGTGGGGGAGCTTCGGATTCGTCATCGGCGCCACCGTCGACTGGACCAGGGCCGCTATCGAGCCGTTCACGCCGGCAGCGCCGATCCTCGCTCCCGGTTTCGGTGCGCAGGGGGCCACTCCGGCTGATCTCCGTCCGCGTTTCGGGACGATGTCGGCAGCGGTGATCGCGAGTGAGAGCCGCAGCATCCTCTCCGCCGGTCCGGCCGATCTGATGGAGGCCATCTCCGTACGTGCGGCCGAGTATCGCGAGGTGGCCGGTGTCTGACGCACAGCGCACGGTCCCCGAGGTCGACAGGGCTGCAGCGGCGCGCCGCGCCGTGGAGCGCCGCCGCGCCAGGGCCTCGGTCAAGCGCGACCTCACGATGCGCGTGGTGACACCGCAGGCCGTTCTTCATCGTGCGAGCGCCGACGCCGATTCGGTGGAGGGCTCGATGCGCATCACCGACTTCCTGCTGGCACTTCCCGCGATCGGTGCCGGCAAGCGCGACCGGGTGCTCGAGGAGCTGCACATCTCGCCGGTCAAGCGTCTCGGTGGGCTCGGCGCGCGCCAGCGCCGGGTGCTGGAGTCGTGGCTCGACTCGCGCTTCCCGGTGCCGACGCCTCGCGGTGCCCGGAGCCGGCTGCTGGTCCTGGCTGGGCCCACCGCCGTGGGCAAGGGCACGGTCGCCGCACACATCCGCGAGCACAACCCGGAGATCCACCTGTCTGTCTCGGCGACGACCCGGCCCCCGCGTCCCGGCGAGATCGACGGCGTGCACTACTACTTCGTCGACGACGCGGAGTTCGACCGGCTCATCGCCGACGACGAACTGCTCGAGTACGCTGTGGTGCACAACCGCTCCCGGTACGGCACGCCGCGTGCGCCGATCGACGCCGCGCTGGCCGAGGGCAAGACGGTCCTGCTCGAGATCGACCTGCAGGGTGCGCGCCAGGTGCGTCGCGCCGAACCCGCCGCGACACTGATCTTCCTGCTGCCTCCGAGCTGGGATGAACTCGTTCATCGGCTGGTCGGACGAGGCACCGAAGACGCCGAGGAGAGGGCCAGACGACTGCGCACCGCGAAGGTCGAACTCGCCGCTCAGAACGAGTTCGATCACCTCATCGTGAACGAGGACGTCGCCACGGCGGCTCGCGAGGTCGTAGAATTGTCTACAAGCTCTGCGCGCTGAGCGTCTTCGCGCGCCTTTCGCACCGTCTTCGCGACGATCCCGTCGCCTGATCAGGAGGTCTCACCATGGCCGGACACAACAACGGCATCATCGATCCCCCCATCGACAACCTGCTCGACCGCGTCGACTCGAAGTACGAGCTCGTCATCTACGCCGCCAAGCGCGCGCGTCAGATCAACGACTACTACTCCGACCTGCACGAGGGAAACCTCTTCGACAACGTCGGCCCGCTCGTGGACTCCTCGGTCGAGGACAAGCCGCTCACCATCGCGCTGCACGAGATCAACGAGGACAAGCTCCGCCTTCGTCACGCAGAGTGATATTCGAGACCGCGTCTCCCGTACGTCGGAGGCGCGGTCCAGAATGGGTGCAATACCCTCCATCCGTCCGTCCCGTTCTGGAGTACCGATGAGCGCCCTGCGTCTGTTCACGTCCGAGTCCGTCACCGAAGGGCACCCGGACAAGATCTGCGATCAGATCTCCGACAGCATCCTCGACGGCCTCATCGCGAAGGACAAGGGTTCCCGTGTCGCCGTGGAGACGCTCGTCACCACGGGCCTCGTGCATGTGGCCGGTGAGATCCGCACCGAGGCCTACGTCGACATCCCCACGATCGTGCGCCAGGTCGTGAACGGCATCGGGTACACCTCCAGCGACACCGGGTTCGACGGTTCTTCGTGCGGCGTCAGCGTCTCGGTCGGCGAGCAGTCGACCGACATCGCCCACGGCGTCGACAGTGCCCAGGAGCACCGTGACGGGTCATCGGTCGATCCGCTCGACGCTCTCGGCGCCGGTGACCAGGGCATCATGTTCGGCTTCGCGACGAACGAGACACCGCAGCTCATGCCGATGGCCGCCTGGACCGCCCACCGCCTCGCCGAGCGTCTCACCGAGGTGCGCCGCAGCGGAGCGCTGCCTTTCCTGCGACCCGACGGCAAGACCCAGGTCACGCTCGGCTACGACGGCTTCACACCGAAGACCGTCGATGCGGTCGTGGTCTCGACCCAGCACCACCCCGACATCTCGCAGGAAGAGCTCAAGGCACAGGTCCGTGAGCACGTGATCGACCCGGTGCTCGCGACCACCGGGCTCGACCTCGACGACGTCACCTTCTACATCAATCCCGCGGGTCCCTTCGTCACCGGCGGCCCCAAGGGCGATGCCGGTCTCACCGGCCGCAAGATCATCATCGACACGTACGGCGGGGCCTCCCGCCACGGTGGCGGCGCCTTCAGCGGCAAGGACCCGTCCAAGGTCGACCGCTCGGGTGCCTACGCCACGCGATGGGTGGCGAAGAACGCCGTCGCCGCAGGTCTCGCCGACCGCCTCGAGGTGCAGGTCGCCTATGCGATCGGCGTCGCGCGCCCTGTGGGTCTGTACGTCGAGTCCTTCGGCACGGGCAAGGTGTCGGACGAGGTCATCACGCGCGCGATCAACGAGGTGTTCGATCTTCGTCCGCAGGCGATCATCGAGCAGCTCGACCTGTTGCGCCCGATCTACGCCCAGACGGCCGCCTACGGGCACTTCGGCCGCGAGCTCCCCGACTTCACCTGGGAGCGCACCGACCGCGCCGAAGAGCTGCGCCGCGCTGCCGGGCTCTGATGGGACCGCGGTCCTGATGCCTCCGGAGAGCCGGCGCATCGCGCGCGTGCTCCTCGATTCCCCTCTGCCTCAGCTCGATCGGCTCTTCGACTACGCCCTTCCTGCGCAGTGGGGTGAGGTTCCGCTGGGTGTTCGTGTCCAGGTGCCGCTGCGTACCGCGGGGCGCGTGATCGACGGCTACGTGGTCGACATCGACACCGAGGACGACGCCGACCGGGCGCTGTCCGAGGTCGAGAGCGTGGTGTCCACGGTGCCGGTGCTCCCCGAGCGTCTGCACACCCTCGCGCGTCGCGTCGCGGATCGGGCAGCGGGTTCGGCGTCCGACGTGTTGCGCCTGGTGATCCCCAAGCGTCAGGTGCGCGTGGAGAAGGCCTGGACCGCAGACACGCCGGCCGAGACACCCGATGCGGAGGCGCTCCTCGTCGCAGAGGAGACCGTCGGCCTGTACGACGGCCTCGGCGAGGTGCTCGACTCGGGCGGGCGCGCGGCTGTGGAGGCGATTCCCCAACTCGTCGACGGCATGCAGGGATGGGCCCGCCTGCTGGCCGCGTCGGCCGCTCGCATGCTCGCCGCCGGCAGGTCATCGATCATCGTCGTGCCCGACAGCCGTGACCTGGACCGGCTCCTCGCAGCTCTCGAGTCCCTCGTCCCCGCCGGTGCTGTGGTGCGTCACGATTCCCGGCAGAGCAACCCCGATCGCTATCGCGGCTTCCTCCGCACCCTCGAGGACGCCCCCTGCATCGTGGTGGGAAACCGATCGGCCGTCTACTCTCCCGTCGTGGCGGGACTGGTCGCGATCTGGGACGACGGCGATCCGCTTCTGGGGGAACCGCTGGCCCCGTACGTCAACGCACGAGACGCCGCCCTCCTGCGTCAGGAGCTGGAAGGGTCGGCCCTGCTGTTCGCCGGCCACACGCGGACGACCGATGTCGAACGCCTGGTCGTCCTCGGCTGGCTGCAGGATGTCAGAGCGGCGCGCCGTGTACTTCCTCGCGTCGTCCTCAGCACACCGCAGGAGATGGAGCAGCCGACCGCCCAGCGCATGCCGTCCTCCGCCTTCCTCGCCGCACGCACCGCTTCAGCCGAGGGCCCGGTGCTCGTGCAGGTCTCCCGGCCCGGCTTCTCGCCCTCTCTCGTGTGCGCGGAGTGTCGGGCTCCGGCGCGCTGTGCGCACTGCGGGGGGCCGCTCGGCGCGAAGCACCGTGGTGCCGTGCCGGTGTGCGCCTGGTGCGGCCGGGCCGCCAGCACCTGGTCGTGCCCTTCGTGCTCCTCGACGAAGCTGCGCCTCGCCTCTTCGGGCAGCGAACGCACCGCCGATGAACTGGGTCGCGCGTTTCCCGGCGTTCGGGTGATCGTCGCCGACAGCGCGCACCCGGTGGAGCGCGTCTCGGCGGCACCTGCGCTGGTGGTCGCCACCCGCGGTGCCGAGCCCATCGCCGACGGCGGTTATCGCGCTGTCGTGCTCCTGGACGGCCCGCGCATGCTCCAAGCCCCCGATCTGCGCGTCGCCGAGTCGTGCCTGCGCTGGTGGTCGAACGCGGCAGCACTGGCGGCGCCGGGCGCTCCGATCCACCTGGTCGGCGTCAACGGTGCCGCAGCCAGGGCGCTGGCGACCTGGAACCAGGCGGGCCACGCCAGGGTCGAGCTCGAGAGCCGCGCTCCGCTGCACATGCCGCCGACGACGCGAGTGGCCCTGGTGCAGGGCTCGGCGTCTGCGGTCGCCGGCGCACTGGCCGCGCTGAACGACCTCGCCCTGCCTGCCGATGCGGTGCTCGGCCCTGTCCCCGTCGAGTCCGACGACATCCCGCCGCGGGTCCGCGCTCTGGTGCGATTCGACTACGGCGCGGGGGCGCGCGTCGCGACCGCCCTGCGCGCCGCGGTCGTGGCGGAAGCCGTCAGCGGGCGTCGCCGAAAGGGGCGTGCGACCAAGAGCACGCTCTCCGTCCGCCTCGATATCCTCGAACCAGAGCTCTGACCCTTCCGGAGAACCTTCATGCGCCTCGTCTTCGCCGGCACACCCGCTGCGGCTGTGCCCACCCTTCGCCGTCTCGCGGCATCCCACGACATCGCTGCCGTCGTCACTCGACCGGATGCGCCTCTCGGGCGTCGTCGCGTGCTGACCGCGTCGCCGGTGGCTCAGGCGGCCGAGGAACTGGGGCTCCCGATCATCAAGGCCGCCCGGCTCGACGATGCCGTGACAGCCGAGATCACGGCGCTCGAGGTGGACCTCGGCGTGATCGTGGCCTACGGCGGCCTGGTGCGCGAACCCCTGCTCTCGGCGCCGAGAGCAGGATGGATCAACCTGCACTTCTCGCTGCTGCCCGCCTGGCGCGGAGCGGCACCGGTACAGCGCGCTCTGATCGCCGGAGACGCGGTGCTCGGAGCGAGCGTCTTCCAGCTGGTCGCTGAGCTGGATGCCGGCGATGTGTTCGCGACGCACGCGGTCGCTGTTCCCGAGACCGCGACGGCAGGGGAGGCCCTCGAAGCGCTCGCGTCGGAAGGTGCCGGACTCACCGCAGACGTGGTCTCCTCGATCGCGGACGGCACGGCGCTGGCGGTTCCCCAGGAGGGCGAGCCGACCTTCGCCGCCAAGCTCACCCTCGCCGACGGACTGCTCGACTGGAATCAGCCGCTCGACGCCGTGTTCGCCCGCTTCCGCGGCGTGACCCCCGAGCCGGGAGCACACACGACCGTCGCGGGTCAGCCTCTCAAGGTGCTCGAAGCGGCTCCGGCGCCGGATGCGGAATCGCTCGCTCCCGGGCGTCTCCGGGGCACCAAGACCGTCCTCCACATCGGCACGGGCACCACACCACTCGCCGTCACGCGGGTCCAGCCCGCCGGCAAGGGCGCGATGAACGCGGTCGACTGGTGGCGTGGTCTGCGCGGCGGCGACGAACTGGTGGCCGGAGCATGAGCGACGAAGGGCGGAACCGCCGATCCACGCCATCGAACGGGCGACCGCGTGGCGCGCGAGGTGTGACAGACGGGCGCCGTGGTGGTCAGCGCGGCCCCGTCCGTACCGTGCAGCCCGCCCGACGAGTGGCCTACGACGTGCTGCGCGCGGTTTCGGAGACCGACGCCTACGCGAACCTCGTGCTCCCCACGTCGATCGCTGAGGCGCGACTCACGCCTCAGGATGCGGCTCTCGCCACCGAGCTGACCTACGGCACGCTGAGGCGCCTCGGCACCTATGACGCGATCATCGCCGCCGCGGCGGATCGCTCGCCGGACAGCATCGACCCCGCCGTCCTCGATGCGCTGCGCCTTGCGGTGCATCAGCTGCTCGCCACGCGCGTCGCCTCGCACGCGGCCGTCAACGAGTCCGTGAACCTCGTGGCCACGGAGTCCGGACGAGGGGCGTCGAGTTTCGCGAACGCGGTTCTCCGCAGGATCACCCGTGAATCGGGCGAAGAATGGCAGACGCGCATCGAGCAGCACGCGCGGTCCGACGATGAGCGGCTGGCGCTGCGCGCCGCGCACCCGGTGTGGGTGATCCGCGCTCTGCGCCGTGCTCTCGCGGCGGAGGGCCGTGGCGAGGAGCTGGAGGCGCTCCTCGAGGCCGACAACGCCTCGCCGGATGTGACACTCGTCGCCCTTCCGGGGCTGGCCGAGCCGGGGGAACCCCGCCTTCCCTACGCATCGACGGCCTTCGTGTCTCCCGGGGGCGATCCGCGTCGTGCGGTCGAGGGTTCCGGTGGCACGGTGCGCGTGCAGGACGAGGGATCCCAGCTCGTGGCGCTCGCCCTGGCCGGCGCCGCTCCGATCACCGCCGGCGAGCGCTGGCTCGATCTGTGCGCCGGCCCCGGCGGCAAGACCGCTCTCCTGGCCGCAGTGGCGCACGAGCACGAGGTCACTCTGGAAGCGAACGAGATCGTCCCGGTCCGGGCGCGACTGGTGCGCAAGGCGCTCAGAGCCGTACCCGGCGAGATCGTCGTGCACGAGCAGGACGGGCGTGCACTCGCGTCGGCTCGGCCGGGGGAGTTCGACCGTATCCTCGTCGATGCTCCCTGCACGGGCCTGGGCGCACTGCGCCGTCGCCCTGAGGCGCGGTGGCGGAAGTCTCCGGCCGATGTCGCCGAACTGGTACCGCTCCAGGTGGAGCTGCTCTCGGCGGCCCTTGACGCTCTCGCCCCCGGCGGGATCGTCGCCTACGTCACGTGCTCGCCACACCTCGCCGAGACCACGGGGGTCGTGAAGGAGGTGCTGCGCGACCGCGCGGACATCGTCGAGCTCGACGCCCGTGCGGCGATCGCCGACGTCGCTCGCTCGCCGATCGATCTGGCCGACGAAGGCCGGACGGGTTCGGGTAGTGCTCAGCTCTGGCCGCACCGCCACGGGACGGATGCCATGTTCCTCGCGCTCCTGCAGCGCACCGCAACGGAGAACACTCCATCAGGGAAGGAAGACTAGGACCGTGGAACTGCCTCGCGCCCCGCGCATCAACCCGAGCATCCTCGCCGCCGACTTCGTGAACATGCAGGCGGATCTCGCCCGGATCGTGACCGCTGACTTCGCGCATGTCGACGTGATGGACAATCACTTCGTCCCCAACCTGACGTTCGGTCCGCAGATGGTCGAGCGCATCCAGGCGACCAGCCCGATCCCGCTCGATGTGCACCTCATGATCACGGATCCCGAGCGATGGGCTCCCGAGTACGCGGAGATCGGCGCGGCGAGCGTCACCTTCCATCTCGAGGCCGCGGACGACCCCGTCGCGCTGGCGCGCCGGCTCCGCGAGATCGGCTCTCGGGCCGGAGTCGCGGTGAAGCCCGCGACGCCCGTGGAATCCCTCTACGACGTGCTCGACGAGTTCGATCAGATCCTCGTGATGACCGTCGAACCCGGTTTCGGTGGACAGAGCTTCATGCCGGAGACGATGCCGAAACTTCGCGCTCTCGCCGAGGAGGCGCGTCGGAGAGGATCCCAGATCTGGCTCCAGGTCGACGGGGGCATCTCCGATCGCACCATCGAGATCGCGGCCGCCGCGGGTGCCGACACCTTCGTGGCGGGTTCGGCCGTGTACGGCGCCGATGATGTCGAGGCGGCCGTCACCCGGCTGAGAGACCTCGCCAGAGCCGCTAGCCTGGAAGCGTGAAGACTTTCGACGAGCTGTTCGCCGAGCTCAGCGTCAAGGCCGAGACCCGCCCTGAGGGATCGGGAACGGTCGCCGAGCTCGACGGCGGTGTGCACACGATCGGCAAGAAGATCGTGGAAGAAGCCGCCGAGGTGTGGATGGCTTCCGAGTACGAGTCCGACGAAGCCGCCGCCGAGGAGATCTCGCAGCTGCTCTATCACGTCCAGGTGATGATGCTCGCCAAGGGCATCAGCCTGCAGGACGTCTACCGACATCTGTGATGCGCTCCGTTCCGATCACCTCGAACTGAAAGCACTCCATGCTGCGCATCGCTGTTCCCAACAAGGGCTCGCTCTCCGAGACCGCCGCCGACATGCTCGCCGAGGCGGGCTACGCCGGTCGACGCGACCCCAAGACCCTGCACGTCATCGACGCCGAGAACGACGTCGAGTTCTTCTTCCTCCGGCCCAAGGACATCGCGACCTACGTCGGCTCCGGCGCGATCGATGTGGGCATCACCGGTCGTGATCTCCTGCTCGACGCGCGTATGCCCGGCGCTCGGGAGATCGAAGCGCTCGGCTTCGCCGGCTCCACCTTCCGCTTCGCCGCTCCGACGGGGCGCTACACGGATGTGACCGAGCTCGACGGCCTGCGCATCGCCACGTCGTATCCGGGACTGGTCGACGCGTTCCTCGACGAGCGCGACATCGCGGTCGATCTGGTGCCGCTCGACGGCGCCGTGGAATCCGCGGTCCGCCTCGGCGTCGCCGACGCGGTGGCCGATGTCGTCGAGACCGGAACGACGCTGCGTCAGGCCGGGCTCGAGGTGTTCGGTCCCGTCATCCTGGAGTCGGAGGCCGTGCTCATCGCCGGTCCCGTCGATGCCGAGGGCGCGGAGACGCTCCTTCGCCGCCTTCGCGGTGTGATGGTCGCTCGTCGCTTCGTGATGATCGACTACGACCTGCCCGTCGCTCTCCTGGACGACGCCGTGAAGATCGCCGGCGGCGTCGAGTCTCCGACCGTCTCACCGCTGCGCGACCCCGAGTGGGTGGCGGTGCGGGTGATGGTCGCGCGCTCGCGCGTCAACCCCGTGATGGACGCGCTCTACGCGCTCGGGGCGCGGGCCATCCTGGTCACCGCGATCCACAACGCGAGGCTGTGATGACGCTCGCCAGCCGTGTCATCCCGTGTCTCGACGTGGCCGACGGCCGTGTCGTCAAGGGCGTCAACTTCGAGAATCTCCGCGACATGGGCGATCCCGTCGAACTCGCCCGGCACTATGCCGCGCAGGGTGCGGATGAGATCACCTTCCTCGACGTCACCGCGACCGTGGATGCGCGGGCGACGACCTACGACGTCGTCCAGCGCACGGCGGAACAGGTGTTCGTACCGCTGACCGTCGGCGGGGGAGTGCGCAGCGTCGACGACGTGGCACGTCTGCTCTCCGTCGGCGCCGACAAGATCGGGGTCAACTCGGCTGCGATCGCGCGTCCGGAACTCATCGGCGAGATCGCCGATCGGTTCGGTGCGCAGGTACTCGTGCTGTCCCTCGACGTGAAGCGGGCCCCCACCACGCGTTCGGGCTTCGTGGTGACCACGCACGGGGGCCGTACCCAGACCACCCTCGATGCCCTCGACTGGGCGCGCGAGGCCGCGGAACGCGGTGCCGGCGAACTGCTCGTGAACTCGATCGATGCCGACGGCACGCGTGACGGCTTCGACCTGGAACTCGTCCGCCTGATGCGGGAGGCCGCCTCCGTGCCGGTCATCGCTTCGGGAGGCGCCGGGCGGGCTGCCGACTTCGCTCCGGCGATCAAGGCCGGTGCGGATGCCGTCCTCGCGGCGAGCGTCTTCCACACCGGTGCGCTCACCGTCGGAGACGTCAAGGACGCTCTTCGCGCCGAAGGGGTGCTCGTACGATGACCGACGCAGACATGCAGGCGACTTCCGTGGACGAGCGCATCGCCCAGGTCGCCTTCAACGCCGACGGACTCGCGCCCGTGATCGTGCAGCAGTGGGACACGCACGAGGTGCTCATGCTCGCGTGGGTCGATGTGGAGGCCCTCCGCCGCACGCTCACGTCCGGGCGAGCCACGTACTGGTCGCGCTCGCGTCAGGAGTACTGGCGCAAGGGTGACACGTCCGGTCACATCCAGGTCGTGCGTGAGGCCCGTCTGGACTGCGACGGGGATGCGATCCTGCTCCTCGTGGCGCAGACCGGTCCCGCCTGTCACACCGGAACCCGCACCTGTTTCGACGCCAACGATCTCCAGGCCCTCACCGGGACGGAGCAGTCATGACCTTCGCGCAGCGGGGCCGCTCCCTGTCCGTCTCCGGTTTCCTCCTCGCCGGTGCGATCGGCATCATCTCGTCGACCCAGACATGGCTGACGGTCGAACGCGCCGACGCGGGCGAGGCGATCCTGGTCCCCGGCGCGTCCGCCCTGGTGCTGCTCGCTCCGCTCAGCCTGGCGGTGTTGGCGCTCGGCGCCGCGCTGTCGATCTCCGGCAAGGTCGTCCGTCTGGTGTTCGGCGTGCTCGCGGGGGCGACGGCTCTGTTCCTGGGCTGGTCGACACTCCAGCTGCTGCTCGCCGAGCCCTTCGACGCCGTCGCCGCCACGGTCACCGAGGTGACCGGCCTCGCCGGTGGTGACGCGGTCCGTGAAGTCGTGGTGAGCATCGTGCCCTCGGCCTGGCCTTTCATCGCTCTGGTGGGCTGGGCCCTCCTGCTTCTCTCCTCCGTCGTGGTCCTGATGACCTGGCGTGGGTGGAAGGTCGGAGGCCGGCGTTACCGCACCGACCACGTCGAGGTCGCGCACGATGGCCCCGTCGACGCCGTGGATTCCTGGGACGAGCTGTCCCGGGGAACAGATCCGACCCGTTGACCCCGATAGACTGATTCCGAACTGCACGTCGTCCCCCGGAGGAGAACATGACCAACCCGATCGCCGACCCCGGCCACGGACACTCGCCTGCAGCCTGGACCGCCGTCGTGATCATGCTGGTCGGCGTCGCCGCCGGCACCGTCGCCTTCTGCTTCGAGCAGCCTGCCCTCGTCGTCGCCTCGGTCGCGCTCATCCCGATCGGCGCGATCGTCGGCTGGGTGCTCGCGAAGGCCGGCTACGGCGTGAAGGGTCCGAAGTACGCTCCGAAGGCACACTAATGGTGCTCGCCGACCTGACGGCCGGCGCTGTCGCAGACGCTGAGCGTCGCGCCCTGTCGCGCCCGCTGGCCGCCCTCGAACGAGAAGCGCTCGCGCGCCCCGCAGCCAAGGACGCACTGTCGTTCCTGGCACCGGCGGATCGTGTCAAGATCATCGCCGAGGTCAAGCGGGCGAGCCCGTCCAGGGGAGCTCTCGCAGAGATCCCCGATCCGGCTCTCCAGGCCTCTCTCTACGAGACCGGCGGGGCATCGGCGATCAGCGTGCTCACGGAGGAGCGCCGCTTCGGCGGCAGCCTCGCAGACCTCGAGGCCGTGACGGCCCGGGTGTCGCTTCCGGTGCTGCGCAAGGACTTCATCGCCACCCGCTACCAGGTGCTCGAGGCACGTGCGGCGGGTGCCGACCTCGTCCTGCTGATCGTCGCGGGGCTCGAACCCGACGTTCTGCGCGACCTCTACGGTTTCATCGGCGAGTTGGGCATGACCCCCCTCGTCGAGACGCATTCCGCCGAGGAGCTCGAAGCCGCGATCGACCTGGGTGCACCGCTCATCGGGGTGAACGCGCGCGACCTCAAGACCCTCGAACTCGACCGCGACCTGTTCGGACGCCTGGTCGAGCGCATCCCCGACACGGCGGTGAAGATCGCCGAGTCGGCGGTGCTCACGCCCGCCGATGTCGTGCACTACCGTTCCGCGGGTGCTGACGTCGTCTTGATCGGCGAGGCGCTCGTGACCGGCGACCCCGTCGCCACTCTCAAGAGTTTCCTGGAGGCATGATGAGCCTGCGCGACCAGCACGGCCCCTTCTTCGGTGAGTTCGGCGGGCGTTTCATGCCCGAGTCGCTCATCGCCGCGATCGATGAGCTGACCGCGGCGTACGAGGAGGCGATCGACGATCCGGAGTTCCGGT
The DNA here is from genome assembly GCF_001425645.1 of Microbacterium sp. Root322. Classification (NCBI taxonomy): domain Bacteria; kingdom Bacillati; phylum Actinomycetota; class Actinomycetes; order Micrococcales; family Microbacteriaceae; genus Microbacterium; species Microbacterium sp. Root322. The sequence goes on from NZ_LMCS01000001.1 coordinate 456,907, forward strand.
CCGAGCTGGCGCATCTGCTCAGCTCGTACGCCGGCCGCCCGTCCGCGATCACCGAGGTGCCGCGGTTCGCCGAGCACGCCGGTGGTGCGCGCGTCTTCCTCAAGCGTGAGGATCTGAACCACACGGGCTCGCACAAGATCAACAACGTGCTCGGTCAGGCGCTGCTGACCAAGCGCCTGGGCAAGACCCGTGTGATCGCCGAGACCGGTGCCGGTCAGCACGGCGTCGCGACCGCGACCGCAGCCGCGCTGTTCGGCCTGGACTGCACCATCTACATGGGCGAGGTCGACACCGAGCGTCAGGCGCTCAACGTGGCGCGCATGCGCCTCCTGGGCGCTGAGGTCGTTCCGGTGACCTCAGGTTCGCGCACTCTCAAGGACGCGATCAACGACGCCTATCGCGACTGGGTGGCGTCGGTGGAGACCACCAACTACATCTTCGGCACCGCGGCGGGACCGCACCCGTTCCCCGCGATGGTCCGCGACTTCCAGAAGATCATCGGCGAAGAGGCCCGCGCCCAGCTGCTCGACGAGGTGGGTCGGCTTCCCGACGCGGTCGTGGCCTGCGTCGGCGGTGGATCCAACGCGATCGGCATGTTCGACGCGTTCCTCGACGACGAGGGCGTCAAGCTCTACGGCGTCGAGGCCGCCGGCGACGGCGTCGACACCGACAAGCACGCGGCGTCGATCGAGCGCGGGCGCCCCGGCGTGCTGCACGGCGCGAAGACGTACGTCCTCCAGGATGCGGACGGCCAGACGGTCGAGTCGCACTCGATCTCCGCCGGGCTCGATTACCCGGGCGTCGGTCCGGAGCACTCCTGGCTCGCCGACATCGGTCGGGCCGAGTACATCCCGGCCACCGATGATGAGGCGATGCAGGCACTGCGCCTGCTCAGCCGCACCGAGGGGATCATCCCGGCCATCGAGTCGGCCCACGCCCTCGCCGGCGCTCTGCGCATCGGGCGCGATCTCGGCCCCGATGGACTGATCGCGATCTGCCTGTCGGGCCGAGGCGACAAGGACATGGACACCGCCGCCCGCTACTTCCAGCTCTACGACGAGGCTGCTCTGGCACACGACGTCTCCGCGGAGAGCGAAGAGGAAGAACTGGCCGCGAAGGGGGAGCCGCAGCTATGAGCCGTGTCGAACAGGCGATCCAGCGCGCCCAGGACGCCGGCCGCAGCGCCTTCGTCGGATACCTCCCCGTCGGCTTCCCCGACCTCGAGACGAGCATCCAGGCGGCCATCGCCCTCGCCGAGAACGGCGTCGACATCATCGAGCTCGGCCCGCCCTACAGCGACCCTGTGATGGACGGCGCGATCATTCAGGAGGCGACGACCAAAGCACTGGCCGCGGGCTTCCGGATGGCCGACCTCTTCACCGCGATCCGCGCGATCACCGCGGCCACCGACGTCCCCGTCCTGGTGATGACGTACTGGAACCCGGTGATGCAGTACGGCATCGATCGCTATGCGGACGACTTGCTCGCGGCGGGCGGCGCCGGCCTCATCACTCCCGACATCACGCCCGACGCGGCAGGGGAGTGGATCGCCGCGAGTGAGCGGACGGGCCTGGACCGGGTGTTCCTGGCGGCCCCGACCTCCTCCGACGAGCGTCTCGACCTCGTCGTGAAGTCGTCCACCGGCTTCGTCTACACCGTCTCGACGATGGGCATCACGGGGGAGCGCGCCGAACTCGACCGCGCTGCCCGGACCCTGGTCGGACGTCTGCGTGCGCACGGAGCGCACCGCGCCTGCGTGGGCATCGGCATCTCGACCGCCGAGCAGATCGCCGGGGTGTCGGAGTACGCCGACGGCGCGATCGTCGGCACGGCCCTGGTCCGAGCCCTGCGCGACGGCGGCGTACCCGCTCTCGCCGAAGTCACCCGCAACCTGGCCACCGGCACCGCGTCGGCACGCCCCGATCACGAGAACTAGAATCGCACTCATGTCACTCGCGCTCCACAGCACCTTCACGAACGTGCTCGCCAGCATCCCGAGCCCCACGGTCTCCTATTTCGACCTCGGGCCGATCCGGATCCACTTCTACGCGCTGTGCATCATCGCCGGCATCATCGCCGCCACGTTCCTGACCAACCACCGCCTCACCAAGCGCGGTGCGGAGCCGTGGGTGGTCATCGACATCTCGATCCTCGCGGTGCCGCTGGCGATCATCGGAGCGCGCATCTTCCACGTGCTGACGCACCCGAACGACTACTTCGGCGAGGGGATCAACACCTGGAACCCCTTCCAGCCGGGCTCGGTGTGGGCGATCTGGGAGGGCGGAATCGCGATCTTCGGCGCCCTCATCGGCGGAGCCATCGGCGCGTACCTCGGGTGTCGCTGGACGGGCATCCGCTTCTGGACGTTCGCGGACGCGCTGGCCCCCGGACTGCTGCTGGCTCAGGCCATGGGCCGCTTCGGCAACTGGTTCAACAACGAGCTCTTCGGGCTGCCCACCGATCTGCCGTGGGGTCTGGAGATCCCTTCCACGAACTCGGCCTTCCCTCCGGGCCTCCCCGAGGGCACGCTGTTCCACCCGACCTTCCTCTACGAAGTCCTCTGGAACGGGTTGGGCGTCATCGTGCTGCTCTGGCTCGGGCGCAAGCTCTTCTTCCAGTGGGGCCGTCTGTTCGCGATCTACCTGATCTGGTACAGCGCGGGCCGCATCGTCTGGGAGTCGATCCGCATCGATCCGAGCGAGATCATCCTCGGTCTGCGCAGCAACGTGCTCGCGGCGATCATCGGCGTCCTCGTCGGCCTCGCGATCCTCATCGTGCAGACGCGTCGTCACCCCGGCCTCGAGCCCTCGCCGTACCAGCCGGGCCGCGAACGGAAGGACGCGGGCGCTGATGTACAATCGCAGAACAATCCCTCTGACTTCGTAGACGTGAGCGAGCCTCCGACCGAAGAAGTCACCGCAGGAGCCACCGCCACAAGCACTGCTCCCACGAGCGAGGACGGCTCTCGATAACGCCGCCTCGTGGCGGGAGAACCATTGCACTGAACGAGCGGGCCGACGTCGTCCCCGGGTTTCACTCGAAGATCTGAGGACGGTAACTGGTGTACTTCCAGCCCCCTTACGGCGCCTCCGGCGCATACCCCCCGAAGCAGGGCATGTACAACCCGGCGTTCGAGAAAGACGCCTGCGGCCTCGCCATGGTCGCGACACTGCGCGGCGAAGCCGGGCACGACATCATCGCGTTGGCCCTCGAGGCCCTGCGCAACCTGGAGCACCGCGGAGCCATCGGCTCGGATGCGGGCACCGGGGACGGCGCCGGCATCCTGACGCAGATGCCCGATGCATTCCTCCGCGACGTCGTCGGCTTCGAACTGCCGCCCGTGGGGGAGTACGCCGCAGGACTGGCGTTCCTGCCTCGCGATTCGAGCGAGCGCCGCCAGCAGAAGGCCGGGATCGAGAAGATCGCCCGTTCCGAGGGACTCCGCGTCCTCGGCTGGCGCGACGTCCCCACCGCCAACGAGAACCTCGGCAAGCTCGCCGACGAGGCGCGTCCCGCTTTCGAACAGCTCTTCGTGAGCGCCGGAGGGGCGACGCATACCGATGCCCCCCTCACGGGCATCGCCCTCGACCGGGTCGCCTACCGTCTGCGCAAGCGCGCCGGGCATGAACTCGGCGCCTACTTCGTCTCGCTCTCGGCCCGCACACTCGGGTACAAGGGCATGGTCACGACGCTGCAGCTCGAGCCGTTCTATCCCGACCTGCAGGATGAGCGCTTCGCCTCCGAGCTCGCGGTCGTGCACTCGCGCTACTCCACCAACACGTTCCCGTCGTGGCCGCTCGCCCAGCCGCTGCGCATGCTCGCCCACAACGGCGAGATCAACACGGTCGGCGGCAACCGCAACTGGATGCGCGCCCGCCAGTCGCAGCTCGAGTCCGAGCTCCTCGGCGACATCACGCCGCTGCTGCCGATCTGCACCGACGGCGCCAGTGACTCCGCCTCGTTCGACGAGGTGCTCGAACTGCTCACCCTCACCGGACGCAGCCTCCCGCACGCCATCATGATGATGGTGCCGGAGGCGTACGAGAAGCAGGCCGACATCACGCCGGAGCTGCGCTCGTTCTACGAGTACCACTCCAACCAGATGGAGCCGTGGGACGGTCCGGCAGCGCTCATCTTCACCGATGGCACGCTCGTCGGCGCGACCCTCGATCGCAACGGCCTGCGTCCTGGACGCTGGACGGAGACGACCGACGGTCTGGTCGTGATCGGCTCCGAGACCGGTGTGCTCCAGTTCGAGCCTGAACGCATCAAGCGTCGCGGTCGCCTGCAGCCGGGCAAGATGTTCCTCGTCGACACCTCGCAGCGTCGCATCATCGAGGACAGCGAGATCAAGCACGACCTCGCCACCATGCACCCGTGGCAGGAATGGCTGGATGCCGGCGCCGTCCGGCTCGCCGAGCTGCCCGAACGCGAGCACATCGTGCACCCGCCGGCATCGATCACCCGTCGACAGCGCACCTTCGGATACACCGAGGAAGAAGTCCGCATCCTCCTCACGCCCATGGGGCAGACCGGTGTCGAGCCGCTCGGCGCCATGGGGTCGGACACGCCGATCGCGGTGCTCAGCAAGCGTCCTCGCCTGCTGTTCGACTACTTCACGCAGCAGTTCGCGCAGGTGACGAACCCGCCGCTCGACTCGATCCGTGAAGAGGTCGTCACGAGCCTCAAGCTGGGCCTCGGTCCGGAGAGCAACCTGCTCTCCTGGGGACCGGAGCACACCCGCACCGTCTCGCTCGACTTCCCGGTGATCGACAACGACGAGCTCGCGAAGATCCGCCACATCGACAAGGCGATGCCGGGTCGGTCGAGCGCGACCATCCGTGGCCTCTACCACTTCGACGCGGGTCCCCAGACTCTGCAGGACCGTCTCACCGAGATGTGCGCCGAGGTCGACGAGGCGATCGAGAACGGCGCCGAGTTCATCATCCTGTCGGACCGCGACTCGAACAAGGACCTGACGCCGATCCCGTCCCTGCTCATGGTCTCGGCGATCCACCACCACCTCATCCGCCGCGAGAACCGCATGAAGGTCGGGCTCATCGTGGAAGCCGGAGACGTGCGCGAGGTGCACCACGTCGCGACGCTGATCGGCTACGGAGCCTCCGCCGTCAACCCGTACCTCGCGATGGAGACCGTCGAGCACCTCGTGCGCACCGGCTACATCACCGGCATCACGCCCGAGAAGGCGGTCAAGAACCTGATCTACGCGCTGGGCAAGGGCGTGCTCAAGATCATGTCGAAGATGGGCATCTCCACGGTGTCGTCCTACGCGGGCGCCCAGGTGTTCGAGGCTGTCGGTCTCAGCCAGGAGTTCATCGACGCGTACTTCACCCGCACCGAGTCCAAGCTCGGCGGGATCGGCATCGAGGAGATCTTCGCCGAGAACCAGGCGCGGCACGACTACGCCTATCCGGAGGATGCCGCGGCCCGCGCGCACGAGCGACTGTGGACCGGTGGTGAGTACCAGTGGCGCCGCGACGGCTCTCCGCACCTGTTCAACCCGGAGACGGTGTTCAAGCTGCAGCACTCGACCCGCACACGGCGCTACGACATCTTCCGCGAGTACACGAAGCTCGTCGACGAGCAGGCGGCCGAGCTCAAGACGCTGCGTGGACTGTTCAGCCTGCGCACCGGCACCCGCAAGCCCGTGCCGCTGGACGAGGTCGAACCGGTCTCCGCCATCGTGAAGCGCTTCTCCACGGGTGCGATGAGCTACGGCTCGATCTCCCGTGAAGCGCACGAGACGCTCGCGATCGCGATGAACAGCATCGGCGCGAAGTCGAACACCGGTGAAGGCGGCGAGGACCCGGACCGTCTCGTCGACCCCGAGCGTCGTAGCGCGATCAAGCAGGTCGCCTCGGGTCGCTTCGGCGTCACGAGCCTGTACCTGACCGAGGCGGACGACATCCAGATCAAGCTCGCCCAGGGCGCCAAGCCCGGTGAGGGTGGTCAGCTGCCGCCGACCAAGGTCTACCCCTGGGTCGCGCGCACCCGCCACGCGACGGCCGGGGTGGGACTGATCTCGCCGCCGCCGCACCATGACATCTACTCGATCGAAGACCTCAAGCAGCTCATCTTCGACCTGAAGCGGGCGAATCCCGAAGCACGCATCCACACCAAACTGGTGAGCCAGTCGGGAATCGGCGCGGTGTCGGCGGGTGTCGCCAAGGCGCTGAGCGACGTCATCCTGGTCTCCGGCCACGACGGCGGGACGGGCGCGAGCCCGTTGAACTCGCTCAAGCACGCGGGCACGCCCTGGGAGCTCGGTCTCGCCGAGACGCAGCAGACCCTCATGCTCAACGGGATGCGCGACCGCGTCGTGGTCCAGGTCGACGGTCAGCTCAAGACCGGTCGCGACGTCATCATCGGAGCACTCCTGGGCGCGGAGGAGTTCGGCTTCGCCACCGCTCCGCTCGTGGTCAGCGGCTGCATCATGATGCGCGTGTGCCACCTCGACACCTGCCCGGTCGGCGTAGCCACGCAGAACCCGGTTCTGCGTGAGCGCTTCACGGGCAAGCCCGAGTTCGTCGTCAACTTCATGGAGTTCATCGCGGAGGAAGTGCGCGAACTCCTCGCCGAGCTCGGCTACCGCTCGCTCGACGAGATCATCGGTCGCGCCGAGCTCATCGAGGTCAACGCCGCGGTGGAGCATTGGAAGGCCGAGGGCCTCGACCTCACTCCCGTGCTCGAAGGCCCCGTCTTCCCGGCGGGCGAGCCTCGCCGCAGCGGTCGCGCGCAGGATCACGAGCTCGAGAAGCACTTCGACGTGCAGCTGATCGACATCGCGAAGGGGGCGCTGCTCAACGGCGAACCCGTCGTTGTGGAGCTGCCCATCGCCAACACCGAACGCGCGGTCGGAACGATGCTGGGTCACCAGGTGACCTCTCGGCACGGTGCCGCTGGTCTGCCGCAGGGCACGATCGACGTCACCCTGCACGGCACCGCGGGACAGTCGCTCGGGGCGTTCCTGCCGCCGGGGATCGTGCTGCGGCTGGAAGGTGATGCGAACGACTACGTCGGCAAGGGCCTGTCGGGCGGTGACATCACCATCCGTCCGCCGCGCGGCTCCGCCATCGCACCCCATGAGAACGTCATCGCCGGCAACGTGATCGGCTACGGCGCTACCTCGGGGACGATGTTCATCTCCGGTGTCGTCGGCGAGCGGTTCCTGGTGCGCAACTCCGGCGCGACCGCCGTCGTCGAGGGCGTGGGCGACCATGCACTCGAATACATGACCGGTGGCCTGGCCGTGATCCTCGGTTCGACCGGTCGGAACTTCGGCGCCGGCATGTCCGGGGGAGTGGCGTACGTGCACGCGCTCGACACGAGCAAGGTCAACGCCCAGTCGCTGGGCAGCGGGGAGCTGCTGCTCGAGCCGCTGGACCGCGCGGATCTCGAAGTGCTGCGCAGCCTGCTCGTCGCACACATCGAGCGCACCGCGTCTCCGCGGGCGTCCGCGCTTCTCGAGAGTTTCGAAGAGGCCGCGGCAGAGTTCGTCAAGGTGCTGCCTCGCGACTTCGCCGCGGTGCGGAGCATGCGCGAGGAGGCGCTGGCCGAGGGGATCGACCCCGACGGCGACATCGTGTGGAACCGCATCCTGGAGGTGACCGGTGGCTGACCCCAAAGGCTTTCTGAAGGTGACCGAGCGGGAGCTTCCCGCACGTCGTCCCGTGCCCGTGCGCATCATGGACTGGAAAGAGGTCTACGAGCCCGGAGACACGCAGGTCCTCCGCCGTCAGGCCGGGCGCTGCATGGACTGCGGTGTGCCGTTCTGCCACCAGGGCTGCCCGCTCGGCAACCTGATTCCGGAGTGGAACGATCTGACGTGGCGCGGCGAGGGTCGCGCGGCGATCGAGCGCCTGCACGCGACGAACAACTTCCCGGAGTTCACGGGCCGGCTGTGCCCCGCACCGTGCGAGAGCTCGTGCGTGCTCGGCATCAACCAGCCTGCGGTGACGATCAAGCAGATCGAGGTCTCGATCATCGACGAGGCCTTCGCGAAGGGCTGGGTCGAGCCCGAGCCGCCCGAGCGCCTCACCGGCAAGACGGTCGCCGTGGTCGGATCAGGGCCCGCGGGCCTCGCGGCCGCCCAGCAGCTGACCCGGGCCGGGCACACCGTCGCGGTCTTCGAGCGTGACGATCGCATCGGCGGTCTGCTGCGCTACGGCATCCCGGACTTCAAGATGGAGAAGACGCAGCTCGAGTCGCGCCTGCGTCAGATGCAGGAGGAAGGCACCCGCTTCCGTGCGGGTGTCGAGATCGGCAAGGACATCTCCTGGCCCGACCTCCGCGCCCGCTACGATGCCGTCGTCATCGCGACCGGATCGACCGTGCCGCGTGATCTCGCGATCCCCGGACGCGACCTCGACGGCGTGCACTTCGCCATGGAGTACCTCGTGGAGTCGAACCACGCAGTCGCCGGAGACAAGGTCACCGACCAGATCAGCGCCGAGGGCAAGCACGTCATCGTGATCGGCGGCGGAGACACCGGTGCGGACTGCATCGGCACCGCTCACCGTCAGGGCGCGCTCAGCGTGACCAACCTCGCGATCGGCAAGCAGCCAGGCGACACGCGTCCCGACCACCAGCCGTGGCCGATGATGCCGACCGTCTTCGAGGTCTCCTCCGCGCACGAGGAAGGCGGTGAGCGGGTCTTCCTCGCATCGACCGTCGAGTTCCTCGGGAACGAGGTCGGCGAGGTCCGCGCGCTGCGTGTGGCCGAGACGGAGTACATCGACGGGCGCCGTGTGCCCAAGAGCGGCACCGAGCGGGAGATCCCGGCGGATCTGATCCTGATCGCGATGGGGTTCACCGGACCGGAGCAGGGCGGGTACACCGACGACACGCTTCCGCAGGTGACCGAGCGCGGTGCCTTCGGGCGCGACTCGTCGTACGAGTCGACGGTTCCCGGCGTGTTCGTCGCCGGCGACGCAGGCCGCGGACAGTCGCTCATCGTATGGGCCATCGCCGAGGGCCGTGCAGCGGCCGCGAACGTCGACCGATTCCTCATGGGCAGCACCGTGCTGCCCGAGCCGGTGCGTCCGAGCGATGTCGCGATCGGTCTCCAGCCCGCGTAGGCTGAGGCCGGCACCGTCGCCTGATTTACCTTCCCCCACTTCTACCCTGGAGAAATCTTTGAGACGCGCGAAAATCGTCGCCACCCTGGGCCCCGCCACCTCCACCTATGAGACGGTGCGCGCACTGATCGATGCGGGGGTGGATGTCGCTCGACTGAACCTCAGCCACGGTGACTACTCCGTGCACGAGAACAACTACGCCAACGTGCGTCGTGCCGCAGAGGACGCCGGTCGTCCGGTCGCCATCCTCGTCGACCTCCAGGGGCCGAAGATCCGTCTCGGCAAGTTCGAGAACGGCCCTTACGAGCTCGCCAAGGGCGACATCTTCAAGATCACCACCGAAGACATCATCGGCAACAAGGACATCTGCGGTACGACCTTCAAGGGTCTCCCGCAGGACGTCAAGCCCGGTGACTTCCTCCTCATCGACGACGGCAAGGTGCGCGTCGAGGTCGTCGAGACCGACGGTGTCACGGTCACCACCAAGGTGATCGTCGCCGGTGCCGTCTCGAACAACAAGGGCATCAACCTGCCCGGCGTCGCCGTGAACGTCCCCGCGCTGAGCGAGAAGGACGAGGACGACCTGCGTTGGGGTCTGCGCATCGGCGCCGACCTGATCGCCCTGTCGTTCGTCCGCAACGCCGACGACGTCACCCGTGTGCACGAGATCATGGCGGAAGAGGGCGTCCGCGTGCCCGTCATCGCCAAGGTCGAGAAGCCGCAGGCCGTCGACGCGCTCGAGGAGATCGTCGACGCCTTCGACTCGATCATGGTCGCCCGTGGCGACCTGGGCGTCGAGCTTCCGCTCGAGGCCGTGCCGATCGTGCAGAAGCGTGCGGTCGAGATCGCACGTCGCATGGCCAAGCCGGTCATCGTCGCGACGCAGATGCTCGAGTCGATGATCAACAGCCCCGTTCCGACGCGCGCCGAGACCTCGGATGTCGCGAATGCGGTGCTCGACGGTGCAGACGCCGTCATGCTCTCCGGTGAGACGAGCGTCGGCGACTACCCCGTCGTGGTCGTGGAGACCATGGCTCGCATCATCGAGTCGACTGAGGAGCACGGCCTGGAGCGCATCGCGCCCCTCACGACCAAGCCCCGCACGCAGGGTGGCGCGATCACCCTCGCCGCTCTCGAGGTCGCCGAGTTCGTCGACGCGAAGTTCCTCTGCGTGTTCACGCAGTCCGGTGACTCGGCACGCCGCCTGTCGCGTCTGCGCTCGCGCATCCCGATGATCGCCTTCACACCGGAGCCTGGTATCCGCCGCCGCATGGCGCTGACGTGGGGCATCCGCTCGACCCTGGTCGACATGGTGCAGCACACCGACCTGATGTATCACCAGGTCGACGAGTACCTGCTCGGCAACGGTCTCGCCGAGGAAGGGGACAAGGTCGTCGTGATCTCCGGTTCCCCTCCCGGAATCGTCGGATCGACGAACGACCTTCGTGTGCACAAGGTCGGCGATGCGATCCGCGGTGCCGCCCCCATCTACAAGGCAGGCGTCTGACGGACAGCATCCAGAGGGGGCGGGACTTCGGTCCCGCCCCCTCTGTCATATGCGTCAGGTAGTTTTCACTCATGGAGCCGTGCCGTCGTCCGAGGAGCACATCATCGGCGTGCTGAGGAACGCCGGGTGGTGGGTCGCTGACTACGTCTACGCGGGGTACTGGCAGGTGCGTGCGCTGTTCGACCGCACCGATCCGGCCTCCTTCGCATCCGGGCGCGCCGCCCACATCGTCGTGCTCCCCGGTGTGTACGAGACCTGGAGGTTCCTGCAACCGCTCGTCGTGGCGATGCATCGGCGCGGGCACCCCGTCCACATCGTCGACGCGCTCCGCCGCAATCAGCAGCCGGTGGTCGACCTGGCCGCCGATGTGACGGCCTTCCTCGAGGAGCATGACCTCACCGATGTGATCCTCGTCGCCCACAGCAAGGGCGGCCTCGCAGGGAAACTCGTCATGACCGGCCCGGCGGGAGAGCGGGTGCGGTCGATGCTCGCGGTCGCGACACCGTTCGGCGGATCTCGCTACGCCCGCCGCATGCTGTCACGCACTCTGCGGGAGTTCTCTCCGGAAGCCCCGTCGATCGTGAGTCTCGCACGGCAGCTGAGCGTGAACGAGCGGATCGTCTCGGTCTACGCGGAGTTCGATCCGCACATCCCGGAGGGGAGCGAGCTCGCCGGCGCCAAGAACGTCCGCCTCGAGACGGGCGGACACTTCCGGATCCTCGCCCACCCGCGGGTTCTGGCAGAGCTCGCGGTCCTGGCGGAGTAGCGCTCAGTCGCAGCCGTCGGCAGCGGGGCGGCCTCCACCGAGCGTCGGGAGCCACAGGAGCAGATCCGGCAGCGCGGCGTAGGCGGCGAGGCCGTGGGTGACATCCGGATAGCGGTGGAAGGTGACCTCCGTGTTCTGCGTGCAGAGCAGCTTCACGTAGCCCTCGGTCGCGCTCGGGAGCACGAGCTCGTCTGCTTCTCCCTGACCGACGAAGACCGGCACCCTGAGAGGGCTGTTCCCCGCACTGTTCTCCTGGAGCATCGTCTGCCAGGGCTCTGTCGTCGCAGGGTCGCTTCGCACGTAGCGACCGACGAGCGGGTCGGCGATCGCGTGGATCTGCGCGTTCTGGGTGAGCAGGCACAGGGCGGCCATGTCGGGGGTCGCCGACAGCCCGGCGGGCGTGAGCACGTCGGTGATCGCCTCGGAGCCGTACTGCTCTGCGTAGGCGGCGTCGTAGGCCGGGATGGCGAAGGAGGCGATGGTGACGCCCGAGAGGTTGACGATGTCGTCGGTCATCAAGGCGTTCAGATTCGCCGCCGGCGCCGCCACCGCGACGCCCTCGATCGTGAGCTCGTGCGCGTACTCCGCCGCGCGCTCCGCCGCGAACAGAACCGCCTGGCCTCCCTGCGAATGTCCCCACAGCACGACCCTGTCGCTCACCCCTGCGCCGTCGATGCGGCGTGCTGCGCGCACGATGTCCAGCACGCTGTTGGATTCGGGAATGCCCAGCAGATACGACGAGGCGCCTTCGATCCCGAGGCCGGGATAGTCGGTGGCGGCGATGGCGTACCCCTCGGCGAGCAGCTCGTGCATCCCCTCGATGTACTCGAACGGGTCCATCCCGAGCGACGGTGCGCACCGTGTGGCCGCCCCCGTGGTGGGATGGCCCCAGGACACGATCGTGCGTCCGCCGTCGGGAACCGGCCCGTTCGGGACGATCACGACGCCGGACACCGGGATATCCGCGCCCGCCTGATCGCGCGAGTGGTAGATCACACGCCACGCGCTGGTGCCGACGGGAGCGCTTTCGATCGGTGCGATGCGGATGATCTCGCCCGGATCGTCGCGGGGCAGGGGAGTGGGAAGCGCATAGAAGGCCGGATCCGTCCGCGCATCCTCCTGTTCGGCCAGCGTTCGGCGGGTGACCTCGATCGCGACGAGCACGAGCACCACGATCACGAGGGCGCCGATCAGGATGAGGGCGCGGCGTCGGCGCCGCGGGCGCGTGGCATGCGCGGCCGGCAGACCGTCACCGTTGTGCATAAGGACTTTCTAGCGCACGCAGCGAAAGAGCACGAGGAGGGTCCCGTTACGATGGCGCTCATGACGCCAACGGTCCCGAGAACCCGACGGTCGTCGTTGCGGCCCACGGTCATCGGGTGGGTGGCATGGTGCCTCTTCATCCTGAGCGTCTTCGTGGTGTCCACGAATGCAGGGCGTGACCGCTACACAGGGGTCTGTCCTGGACCGGGCGAGGGCGGACGTGATTGGGTCTTCGAGCTGTTCCCGTTCGCGCAGACGTGTGTGGCGCGCGGTGTCTTCCTCCCTGTCACGGTGGCCGACGTGATCCAGACCGTCGTCGTATGCGTGTCGCTGCTCGTGGCCCTCGTCGCGACCGTGCGCCTGCTGACCGTGGGGCGCTTCCGAGAGCTTCGTCGCGGCTCGACGGTCCTGATCGCCGCCCAAGCAGCCGGAATCCTCCTCACCGGAGCGATGCTCCTCGTCCAGCTGGACTCCGCTCTCCAGCCGCCAGGAGCGGGTGGCGTCAACGTCGGACTCGTCTGGGTCGCAGCGGTCGCCCTGGGGCTGGCCACCGCGGTCACCGTGATCGTCTTCGTCTTCGTATCGCTCGTGAACCTCGGACGAGCGCACTCGGAGGCGCGACAGTAGTCGGAGTCGGAGGCCAGAGCGGTCGTCGGCACGCAGATGTCCGTCGGCACCGGCGGGCAAGACCGGCTTCGTCGTCCTGGCGTCGAGAGGGCCTCTCGGGATCAGAGTCGAGTGTGGTCGCCGTCTGCGGTTGCGGTCTTCGGTGTGTGGACGATCAGGACGGGACAGTGCGCGTGTTCCGCGCATGCGGCGCTGACCGATCCCAGGAGCAATCCGGCGAACCCTCCGTGACCGCGACTGCCCAGCACGAGCATGTAGCAGTTCTCGCTCAGTCCGATGAGCGTTCGTGCGGGAGCACCGAGCAGTGTCCGCTGGGTCAGTCCGGCGGGTGGTCGTCCGCCGAAGGCCTTCCGGATGCTCTCACCGAGAATCTCCTCGGCGTCCTGTTCGGGCGACCACTCGATGGCCGCATAGGGATCGATGGGTGGTGCGGTCCATGTGGTGACGACGTGCAGAGGTCTGTTCAGGGCGTCTGCCAGGGGAGCGGCGTAGCGCAGCGCTTCGACGGATGACGCCGAGCCATCGACGCCAACGATGATGCGGTCGGTCGGTGTGGTCTCCATCCCCCCACGATCGCGGGTCCGGTGCGCGATCCCCGGGACGAAGGTCACACCGACCTCACTCCAGAGGTCGTGTGGCGAAAGGGTCTGCGGCGAACGCCGTCCGAGGGTCTCGTGGACCGGCTCGGGACCTTCGGCACTGGAGCGCCCGAGCGAACGGAGATGTACTCGTGCTCATGACGCGAACCCCCTTCCGAGACGAAACGCGATGAGTGCGTCCGGAGCCCTCAGCTGGCCGAGCATCGAGCTGACCGAACCGTCACCCCCGACGCTGGAGGCTCTGAACGCCTGGTGGCGTGCAGCGAACTACCTGTCGGTGGGGCAGATCTACCTGCTCGACAACCCTCTGCTGCGCGAGCCGCTCACCCGCGACCACATCAAGCCGCGACTGCTCGGCCACTGGGGGACCACGCCCGGCCTCAACTTCATCTACGCCCACCTGAACCGCGTCATCCGGGAGCGTGCGCTCGATGTCCTCTTCGTCGCCGGGCCGGGTCACGGAGGGCCCGGGATGGTCGCCAACGCCTACCTGGACGGCACATACAGCGAGGTGTACGACGCGATCCCTCGCACCGAGAACGGCGTCCGCGCGCTGTTCCGCCAGTTCTCCTTCCCCGGGGGGATCCCCAGCCACGTGGCACCGGAGACCCCGGGGTCGATCCACGAGGGTGGCGAGCTCGGCTACTCGCTGGCCCACGCCTACGGGGCCGCATTCGACAATCCGGACCTGCTGGTCGCCGCCGTCGTCGGCGACGGCGAAGCCGAGACCGGGCCCCTGGCGACCGGATGGCACTCGAACAAGTTCCTCGATCCCCAGCACGACGGGGTGGTGCTGCCGATCCTGCACCTGAACGGCTACAAGATCGCCAATCCGACCGTGCTCGCCCGCATCCCCGAAGAGGAGCTTCTGCAATTGATGCGCGGGTACGGGCACACGCCGTATCTCGTCTCCGGAGGCTTCGACGGTGAGGATCCCCTCGAAGTCCACAGACGATTCGCGCACACCCTGGATCAGGTGCTCAACCAGATCGCGCAGATCAAGGCGGATGCGGCGTCGGGCGCGCTCAACGCCCGTCCCGCCTGGCCGATGATCGTGCTGCGCACACCCAAGGGGTGGACCTGCCCGAAGGTGATCGACGGACATCCGGCGGAGGACAACTGGCGTTCGCACCAGGTTCCCCTTCGGGACGCCCGCGACACGCTCGCGCACACCCAGCTGCTCGAGCACTGGATGCGCTCCTACCGGCCGGAGGAGCTGTTCGACGAGGCGGGTTCGATCAGGGCGTCCGTGGCCGCTCTCGCGCCGGAGGGAGATGCGCGGATGAGTGCCAACCCCGTGGCGAACGGCGGCCTCCTGCGCAGAGACCTGGTTCTCCCGGACTTCCGCGACTACGCCGTCGATGTCCCGTCTCCGGGAGGGTCCGTCAGCGAGGCCACCCGCGTTCTCGGCACCTGGCTGCGCGATGTGATCGCGGCCAACCCGAAGGACTTCCGGATCTTCGGCCCCGACGAGACCGCCTCCAACCGTCTCGACGCCGTCTTCGAGGTCACGGACAAGCAGTGGAACGCCGCGCTGTGGCCGATCGATGACGACAACCACCTGGCCAGGGCCGGCCGCGTCGTCGAGATGCTCAGCGAACACCAATGTCAGGGGTGGCTCGAGGGCTACCTGCTGACGGGGCGCCATGGAGTCTTCAATTCCTACGAGGCGTTCGTGCACATCGTCGACTCGATGTTCAATCAGCACGCCAAATGGCTGAAGACCGCGAAGGGCATTCCCTGGCGCCGCCCGATCTCCTCACTGAACTACCTGCTCAGCTCACACGTCTGGCGTCAGGATCACAACGGGCTGTCGCACCAGGACCCGGGATTCATCGACCACGTGGTGAACAAGAAAGCGGATGTGGTGCGCGTCTACCTGCCCTTCGACGCCAACACGCTCCTGTCGACCTACGATCACTGTCTGCGTTCGGTCGACTACGTCAACGTCGTCGTCGCCGGCAAGCAGCCGGCGCCGAACTGGTTGACGATGTCGGAGGCCATCGAACACTGCACACGGGGGCTGGGCATCCTGGAATGGGCCGGGAACGAGCGGACGGATCAGGAACCGGACGTCGTCCTCGCGGCGGCGGGTGATGTCCCGACGCTGGAGGTCCTCGCCGCAGCAGCCATCATCCGTGAGCGCATGCCTCGGCTGAGCGTCCGGGTCGTCAACGTGGTCGACCTGATGCGGCTCCAGAGCGAGGGCGAGCATCCGCACGGACTCAGCGACCGGGAGTACGACGCCGTCTTCACTGAGGACAGGCCTGTGATCTTCGCCTACCACGGCTACCCGTGGCTCATCCACCGCCTCACGTACCGGCGGCACGGACACGACAACCTCCATGTGCGCGGCTACATCGAGGAGGGCACCACGACGACACCGTTCGACATGGTCATGATGAACGACATGGACCGGTTCCACCTCGTGATCGACGTGATCGACCGGGTGCCCGGCCTCGCCTCCACGCACGCGGTGCTGCGACAGGAGATGCAGGATGCGCGGCTTCGTGCGCGGGCCTACACGCGCGCGCACGGCGAAGATGCGCCTGAGATCGCGGGGTGGACCTGGAACAGCGCCTCCACCCCGAACGGCGGTGACCGCGGGATCTCTGCGCCTTCCGTCGAACCCGAGCACCACGATCAGAAGGAGTAGCACCATGACATCCACCACCCGCATCGATGACGAAGACCTCCAGCGAGCGGTCCAGCAGGAACTGGAGTGGACCCCCGATGTCGACAGCGCAGGGATCGGCGTCGCGGTCGAAGACGGCACAGTGGCCCTCTCCGGTGAAGTCGACAGCCACACCGAGCGCCTGGCGGCACGACACGCCGCCCTGCGCGTGCGCGGCGTGAATGCCGTCATCGACCACCTCGTCCTGCCGTCGTCGCCGGACGAACGCATGGCCGACACCGCCGTCGCGGAAGAGGTGGAGCACGCTCTTCGCGCTGCCGCTGACGTCCCTCCCGGCGTGAAGGCGGTGATCGAGGGCGGCGACGTCAGCCTCATGGGGGAGGTGGACTGGGACTACGAGCGGCACGCCGCGAAGCGCGCGGTGCAGCATCTGAAAGGTGTGCGAACCGTGAACAGCATGATCACGCTCACCGCCCGGCCCTCGGCGGCGGATGCAGAGGAACGCATCCGCGGCGCGATCAGGCGCAACGCGCTCGTCGACGCGCACACGATCGAGGTCGCGGTCTCGGGCACCTCGGTCATGCTCACCGGCACCGTCCGATCATGGGCGGAGAAGAATCAGGCTGTGGAAGCGGCCTGGGCCTCTCCGCATGTGACCGAGGTCGACAACCGCATCGTCGTCCGCCCTTATTGATGAGGTGGCGCCGACGGCGCACCGGGAGACCCGATTCCGGCCGTCCGCTCCGTCTCGAGCACGGCCGCCTGCGTCCGGCGCTCCAGCCCGAGCTTGCTGAGCACGGAGGAGACGTAGTTCTTCACCGTCTTCTCCGCGAGCCCGAGACGGTCGCCGATCTGAGCGTTGGTCAGCCCTTCGGCGATCAGCGCGAGCGTCTGCTTCTCGCGCAGGTTGAGCGATCCGTAACGAGGGTCCTCTGTGCGGGCGTCGCGCACGCGATGGGTGATGCGGCGAACCATCGAGGGATTCAGCAGTGACTCTCCGTCGGCCACGGCGCAGACGGCACGCACGAGTTCATCGGTGTGCAGACTCTTCAACAGGTAGCCGGAGGCATCGCCCATGACGGCGGCGACGAGCGCGTCGTCATCGTCGAATGCGGTCAGGATCAGGCATCGCACGCTCGGATGGGCTTGGCGGATGTGGCGGCACAGATCGATACCGCTGCCGTCAGGGAGATGCACGTCCAGGACGGCGACGTCGGGGAGCGTCTCGGCGATCCGGATGACCGCCTCGCTGCAGGTCGATGCTTCCCCGACCACTGTCAGATCGGGGTGCGCGTCGAGGAGTCCGGCGATGCCGCGGCGCACGATCTCGTGATCGTCGACCAGGAACACTCGGTGCATTCGTCCCTCTCTTCGTTGTCGGGCGGCGGGGCGGCCATCAAAACGGGTGCGGACGTGCAGCTCACAGTACAGCTCGCGACTCGCACGGGAACAGGACTCGTCACGGGACCAAAGACCCACCGTGGGGCGGCCTTCGCGTCGTATCCTCGCCTTCTGGGAAAAAGAGGGGGGGAGTCGCCCGCATCGGGAGGGCTGCTCCGAGAAAAAGGGACAGGGGCCGCGCTCCAGGGGCAGTGCGGTTCCTCTCTCTTCTCTCGGCCGTGACGATCAGGGCTGTCCCGGGGGAGCGGAGGCCCGAGGGGCTTCGGATGTGACAGCGGGCGGCATCGGTGTGTGGACGACGAGCACCGGACAGCGGGCGTGGGCCGCGCACGCCGCACTGACGGAGCCGAGGAGCAGCCCGGCGAATCCCCCATGTCCACGACTGCCGACGACGAGCATCGACGCCCGGTCGCTCTGTTCGATGAGCACCTCTGCGGCGCGGCCGGGAACGACCGATTGCGAGAAATGCTCCGGAGGCGATCCCTGGAACGCTGCACGCACGGTATCGAGGAGGCACCGCTGCGCATCCATCTTGGGAGACCATTCGGTGCCGGGATCGAACGGATCGAGCATCACCGGATACGTCCAGGTGGTCACCGCCGCGAGTGGGACATCGAGTGCAGCGGCGATGCGCGCCGCGTACGACAACGCCTCCACGGAGGCGGCGGAGCCATCGACGCCGACGACGATGGGGAGCGGCTCGACGATGTCTGTCATCCGTCCAGGATTCACCCCGCGGGAGCGGCTCGCAGAGGCGAACGTCCCACGGTGTGGTCTCGGCTCATCCCGAGTGGTGGGCCCGATCGCCGGGCACGATGAGGACGGGTGCGTTGATGTTGACGAGGACGTCCTGGACGACAGGTCCGAGGGAATGCTCGCTGCGATGCGCGTGCCCTGCGCCGATGACGACGAGTGCGGCATTCCGGGAGGCGTCCAACAGCGCTTCCGCCGGCGGCCGCACGGTCTCGCGCGTTCGCAGCGTGGCCCGAGGGTGCAGCCGTTGGACGAGAGCGGCCGCCTGCTCCAGCGCGGATGCCGACGTCTCCACGGGCGCCGGAACGATCCCGGAGAACGAGGAATGCACGACTTGCAGCGGCTCCCCGCGCCGTGCGGCCTCGTCGGATGCCGCGCGGACGACGGGATCGAGCAGGTCATCGGCCTTCACCCCGGCGACGACCCCTGAGCGGAAGCGCAGATCGAGGTGCGGCACGACCACGACGGCGCAGCGCGCCACCGCTGCGATGCGCAGACTCATGGTGCCGAAGACACGGCTGTGGATGAACCCCGTCTTGCCGGTGCTGATCACCAGGGCGTCATCATCCTGGAGGAAGCGGGCGAGATGCTCCGGCACGGGCCCCCTCGGGAGTATGACGTCCGTCGTCCTGTGCGGTTCGGGGTGCGCGAAATCCGCATCGTCTCCGGTCGCCACATGCACGCGGACGACCGGGACGCCGGCCGCGGCAGCATGAGACTCGGCCCACGCATGCGCCGTTTCCTCGCCACCGCGTCCCTTGAGCGCCAGGACATATCGTGCAGGCATTCGCGCGCTTCCTCTCTCGGTGGAATGCCATCGTCCGATGAGGGAGGTCGAGTCTGAAGAGTCGAAGGTCCCGCAGAGGCCTTTCGAGAGTAGTGTCGGCAATGACTGCCGCGGAAAGTGGGGGTGATGGACGACGAAGAGCTTCGGTTCCCCGACCAGCGCCGATCCGAGCTGGAGAGCACGATCGGCGAGCTGGTAGAACGAGCTCAGCACGTGCTCAGCGCCCAGGGCCGACTGCGCAGCCTGCTCCGTGCGAGCCAGATCGTCGTGGAGGACCTCGACCTCGAACAGGTTCTTCGCCACATCGCCGAGGCCGCCGTGACCCTGGTGGATGCGCAATACGGCGCGCTCGGTGTGATCGACCGCGAGGGGCGCCTGGAGCAGTTCATCCACGTCGGGATGCCGGATGACGTCGCTGATCGGATCGGTGATCTTCCGGAGGGGCATGGTGTGCTGGGGGCGGTCATCGAGAGCGCGCATCCGATCCGCCTGGTCGACCTCGGTGCCGATCCGCGATCGGTGGGGTTGCCCCCGCACCATCCGGTCATGCGCACGTTCCTCGGTGTTCCGATCCGGGTGCGCGGGGAGATATACGGGAATCTGTATCTCACCAACCGCACGGGCGGCGAATTCACCGACGAAGACGAAGAGCTGGTGCTCGCCCTCGCGACCACGGCCGCGATCGCGATAGACAATGCGCGTCGCTATGAGGAGTCCCAGCGCCTTCAACGCCTCAGCCACGCCCTCGCTGAGATCTCCGCGGCGTTGCTCTCGGCGGACGCGGGTGACGTCTTCGGCGTGGTGGCGGAGAAGGTGGCCTCCGTCATCGATGCCGACCTGGTGCTGATCGTTGCGCCAGGAGCCGAGGAGGGGCGCTACCACGTGGAGACAGCCCGAGGAGTCGGTGCCGATCGGCTCGAGGGCACGGAGGTTCCCGATGGCGATTCCCTGATCGCCCGGGCGATGAGCGGCGCAAGCGTCGTCTCCAACGCCGATCCTGCCGAGTCGCCCTCCTTCGAAGGGCATCTCTCCGGAGGATCGACCATCGCCGTCCCCCTTCTCGTCGCGGGCACGCCCGCGGGAGCCCTATGCGTGGTCCGCGACGCGACGCAGAAGCACTTCTCGTCCGAGGATCTGTCGGTGCTCTCCGAGTTCGCCGCGCAAGCGGGCATCGCCGTCGCCCTCGCGCATGCGCGTGCTGACCGTCAGCGGCTGGATCTGATCGAGGATCGTGCCCGGATCGCACGAGACCTTCACGACAACGTCATACAGCGGCTGTTCGGAACAGGGCTCGGCCTGCAGGCGCTGGCAGCGACCACGCCTGATCGAGCCGAAGCAATCTCCGCGCACGCCGGAGAGATCGACGCGGCCATCTCCGACTTCCGCACGGCCATCTTCGCTCTTCAGACCACGGACCCCGAGTCGGTCCGTCATCGTCTCCTCGACGTGGTGGGCGAGTTCACCCCGAGTCTTCGCAGCGCTCCCCGCGTCTCGTTCTCCGGTCCCGTCGATCTCCTTGTCACCGGCGCACTCGGTGAGGACATCGTCGCCGTGGTGCGCGAGTCGCTGAGCAACGTCGCCCGCCATGCGCGCGCCACGACGTCGGAGGTCATCGTCGCCGTCACGGCATCCCATGTCACGGTCGTCGTCGACGACGACGGGATCGGTATGCCCGAGAACCCGGAGCGCGTCAGCGGGACGGCGAATCTGGAGATGCGCGCGCGAGCGCATGGCGGCACGTGCACGGTCGCGGCCCGAGACCTCGGCGGCACGAGGGTCCACTGGCGGGCGCCGCTCGAGGCGGAGACGACGGGCTCCCGATGATCGGCGTGTTCCTGGTGGATGACCACAGTGTCGTCCGTCGCGGAATCGCGCAGATCCTCTACGCGGAGCCGGGGCTCGAGGTGGTCGGAGAATCCGGCACCGTGCGCGGCACGCTCGGGCGGGTGGAGGCGACTTCGCCGGACGTCGTCGTGCTCGACGTGCGGCTCCCGGACGGCAGCGGCGTGGACCTCTGCCGGAGCATCCGATCGGCGCACCCCGGGATTCGATGCCTCATGCTCACGGCCTTCGACGACGACGCGGCGAGCGCCGCCTCGGTGATCGCCGGCGCGTCGGGGTATGTCCTGAAAACGATCCGTGGCACTTCTCTCATCGACTCGATCCGCCGGGCGGCGGCTGGTGAGGACTTGACGCCTCCGGCAGTCACAGCGCGTGTGCGCACCGAGCTCGCTTCTCGCGCGACGGCCCCTCCCGCCCCCGAGGCGCCGCTGACCCTGCGCGAGAGCCAGATTCTGCGCTTGATCGCGGAAGGACTCACGAACCGTCAGATCGGCGAGCGCCTCGGCCTCGCCGAGAAGACGGTCAAGAACTACGTCTCTGGTCTCCTCGCGAAGCTCGGCATGCAGCGTCGCACGCAGGCGGCCGTCTACGGTGCCACGGAGCACTTCTCCGATCGAGCGACGGGGGAACGCTTCGATCCGTCGTGAACGTTCATGGGACGTTCGACCCTGACAGTGGCACCGCACGGGAGAAGCATGTCTCGTCGGGGCACTCCCACCACCGTCAGAGGAGCATCATGGCCGACTCGACCTTCGCCGCACATCGTCCACTCGTGATCGATCCCGCCGATCTGCAGCTTCCCCCCACTCAGCCGATCGACATCACCGCTCTCCTGCATGAGGGAACGCGATCGTGACGGGTGGATACGCGCATACCGACGCCCCGTCCACGGACATCGTCTTCGAGTCCTTCTTCGGCAACACCCGTCGCGTGGCCGAGGCGATCGCAGACGGTGTGCGGCAGCATCTCGTCGCCGCCCTCGTCGACGTGCGCGATGAGGTTCCCCCGAATGAGCACGGCGTCCTCGTGGTCGGAGCGCCCACTCACGCCCACTCGCTGAGCAGACCCGCTTCCCGGCGCGAAGCCGAGATGTGGGCCAAGGACCTCGGGAAGCACCTGGCGCTCGAGCAGGGAAGCCGAGCGACCGGGATCCGGGAGTGGATCGAGACCGACCCGCGCGCGGTGTCCGGCTTCGCCGCGTTCGACACCCGTGTCGACATGCCGAGGATCTTCACCGGCTCGGCGGCGACGGCGATCAGCACGCGGCTGCGGAAGCGGGGGCTGCGAGAGCTCGTCCGCCCCGAGAGCTTCCTGGTCGACAAGGACAGCCGGCTCCTCGCCGGTGAGCTCGAACGCGCCCATGCCTGGGGTGCCGCACTCGCCCTCGAGGCGCTCTCGGGATCGTCGGCAGCGAGCAGCCGGTCACGACCATGACCGCGACGAAGGGCAGTGCCGCGAGCCTGACCTTTCTCGGGGCCGCCGATACGGTGACCGGCTCCCGCTATCTCGTCAGTGCCCCTTCCTCGCGGATCCTCGTCGATTGCGGGCTGTTCCAGGGATTCAAGGTGCTCCGCGAGCGCAATCGTGCACCGTTTCCGGTCCCTCCGGATTCCATCGACGCGGTGGTCCTCACCCACGCGCATCTGGATCACTCCGGGTACCTCCCGGCACTCGTCAGAGACGGGTTCGGGGGTCGCATCTACGCGAGTGCCGGCACGGCTTCCCTCTCCCGGATCATGCTCATGGACAGTGCGCATCTGCTCGAGGAGGATGCACGGCATGCGGCGAAGCACAAGTGGTCTCGGCATGAGCATCCCCGACCTCTCTACACGACGCAGGATGCGGAGCGCGCCGTGGAACGGTTCGTCATCGTGCCGGAAGGGGAGGAGACATCTATATCCGGCGCGACCGGCGTCGTGCTTCATCCGGCCGGTCACATCCTGGGCGCCATGAGCGCATATGTCGACGTCGACGGTCGTCGGCTGTGCTTCACCGGTGACCTCGGACGAACCGATGACCCCCTCATGCGGCCGCCGCACCCCTTCGAAGGCGCCGACGTCCTCGTGACCGAATCCACGTATGGAGATCGCGCACACAGCACTGTCGACCCGGAAACGTCGTTGGGGGACATCGTGCGGCGCACGGTGCGTCGCAACGGTGTGGTGCTCATCCCCGCCTTCGCCGTCGGACGCACCGAGACGGTGCTGTTGCATCTGTCCCGCCTGCGGGACCGCGGTGAGATCCCCGATGTGCCGATCTACGTCAACAGCCCGATGGCGATCAGCGTCGCCGAGGTGTATCGACGCCACCCGGAGGAACATCGGCTGTCCCGAGAAGAGGTCGATCGGCTGTATGGGCTCGCGACGCCGATCCACAGCGTCGACGACTCGAAACTGCTCAATCTGCGCGGAGGGCCGATGATCATCATCTCGGCCAGCGGAATGCTCGCAGGCGGGCGGATCCTCCACCATCTTCAGGCCTACGCCCCTGATGAGCGCAATGCGATCGTCCTCACCGGGTACCAGGCCGGCGGTACACGCGGAGCTCGTCTCCTGTCCGGCGCGCGCACGCTGCGCCTATTCGGCAGAGAGATCGCCGTGGAGGCCGAGGTCGTGGCGATCGACTCGATGTCCGCGCATGCCGATGCCGATGGCGTGCTCCGTTGGATGCGGGGCGCCTCGCACGCGCCCGGTGCCGTCTACGTCACGCACGGCGAACCCGCCGCCGCCGACGCGCTGCGGCTTCGGATCGAACACGAGCTGGGGTGGCCGGCGCGCGTTCCCGCCCACGGAGAAGAAGTACCGATCAGTCCCGAGCCCCGACCCCGCGCACGTTTCGCCCCCTGAAAGGAAACCACTCATGCAAGAGAGCATCCTGGTCGGAGTCGTCGATACTTCTGCTTCCCGACGAGCCGTCGAGTGGGCGGCGCGCCGCGCGAATGAACGGCTCAGCAGGGTGGAACTCCTCTCTGTGGTGGGCGGCGCGATCGGAACAGTCGGCGAAGGGGCGGTCGTCGCCGAGGCCATCAGCCTGACGCAGACGTTGCTCGAACGCGAAGCGGAGCGGGTCAGGGCGCACGGGGTGAAGGCGGACACCGTGGTCTCGCGAGGAAACCCGGTGGAGGAACTGATCAGCGCATCGATGGTGTTCGATCTCCTCGTGATCGGAAGCGACTTCCGGGGGGATCATGCAGGTGCGCGCAGCATCCACCACGGCATCCGTGTGGCGGCAGGTGCCCACTGCCCGGTGGTCGTCGTTCCCGACATCGATCTCGCCGGTCGGCGGGGCGTGATCGTGGGCGTCGACGGATCCGCGGTTTCCGGGAAGCTCATCGATTTCGCCGCGGCAGAAGCCGCGCGCACCGGCGATCCGCTCACCGTGGTCAACACCTGGGTCACGGTCCCGTTGCCGCTCAACATGTCGGCCTATCCTGCGGACTATCTCTCCGGCATGCAGAAGGTGACGGAGGAGGCACTGACGGATTCTCTGAAGGGGATCCCTCGCCTGTATCCGGAGCTCGAGGTGCATCGAGTCGTCGAGCGCGGCTATGCCGCAACCGTCATCAACCGCCTCTCGCGGGACGCGCGTCTCACGGTCATCGGCTCTCACGGCCGTGGCGCGATCGCCCGATTCCTCCTCGGTTCGACCAGCCAAGAGGTCCTCTCGAGTCCCTCCACTGTCACCGTGCTCGTCCGCTGAGCGCCCGGCACGGTGGGACCTTCGACCCGGGGAAGAAGGTCCGGCGGCGTCAGGCTTGAAGCATCCACGAGTCCCGTCCAGGAGGAATGATGCGAGCAGCAGTCGTCACAGAGTTCGGTGCACCGGCGCAGGTGGAAGAGCGTCCGATCCCACAGCCCGGTCCGGGACAGGTCCTGGTCCGGGTGGAGACATGCGGACTGTGCCACACCGACATCCACGCCATGCGCGGAGATTGGCCGGTCAAGCCCCCGCTCCCGCTCATCCCGGGGCACGAAGGCGTGGGCATCGTCGAACAGCTCGGTGACGGCGTGACCAGCCGCACGGTCGGACAGAGAGTCGCGATGCCCTGGCTCGGCCACGCATGCGGCGAATGCCGGTACTGCGTCGATGGTCGGGAGAACCTCTGCGAGAGCCAGTACAACAACGGCTACGCCGTCGACGGCGGCTACGCCGAGTACATGCTGGCAGACGCCCGCTTCGCCGTTCCCGTTCCGGACGGCGTCACCGCGATCGACGCCGCACCGCTCACCTGCGCCGGAGTCACGACCTACGCGGCGATCAAGAACGCGCATGTCACGCCGGGCGAGACGGTCGCGATCTTCGGTGTCGGGGGGCTCGGGCACCTTGCGGTGCAGTACGCCCGCCTGGTGGGCGCCAAGGTCATCGCGGTGGACATCACCGACGAGAAACTCGACCTGGCATCCGAGCTGGGTGCAGACCACGTCGTGAACGCCGCCGACGCCGATCCTGTCGCTGCGATCCGAGATCTCGGTGGTGCCGACGTCGTCGTCGTCCTCGCGGTCGCGCCCGCGGTCTTCGACCAGGCGTTCCGCTCTCTGAACCGCGGCGGCAGGCTCGTGCTGGTATCCCTCCCCGCCGGTGGGGAGCTCACGGTGCCGATCTTCGACACCGTGCTCAAGGGGATCAGCATCATCGGCTCCATCGTCGGGACCAGGCAGGATCTGGCCGAGGTCTTCGACCTTCACGCCGCCGGACGGACGCGGGTCGTCACCGAGCCCCGTGAGCTGGACCAGGTCAACGCATCGGTCGACGAGGTGCTGGCGGGGACCGTGCCGGCCCGCCTCGTGTTCCAGTATCACACCGCCGATGTCGTCCCAACGCACGACGGGACCGCCGCGTCCCTGTGAGCCGGCGACGCACCGCAGACCATCGCTCCACCGACCGGGGCGACCGACTTTTTCCGATGAGGAGAGCAAAGACATCGTGAGAACGAACCTGAGACTTCGAGTATGGACAGGGCTTGTGTTGGGTGTGGCCGTCGTGTTCGCCACGGCGGCAGCAGCCGACGCCGCCGTGCCGCCTCCGCTCGGGGATGACGGCTCCTACCACGTTGTCCGGAGCTGGAACACCACCCAATCGGAGCCCACCGGGTTCCTGGTTCCTTCGACGATTCTCGCCACGACGGCGGGTGAGATCTACGGGATCGCGAACTACTCCTCGGGTTCGTCTCAAGCGATCATCCGTGACAGCGACACCGGATCGCGCCTTGCCTCCTGGTACAACCCCGACACCTCGCCGACAGGTCTGGCATTGGATGCTGCGGAGAATCCGCACGTCCTGGAACGAAACAACATGACCGGGCTATGGCAGGTCACCACGTACGACCCGGTGGGGGTGACCCTCAACACGACCGTGCTCACCGGCAGCGAGGACAGCAGCCTCGCGGGGCTCGCCCTTGCCGAGGACGGCACGATCTACACCATCAACGCGGGCGCCTCCCCGAACGAGATCGCAAGCTACTCCTCGGACGGCACGGCTCGACCGGCGGCGCCGCTGCCGGGCCTGCAGATCAGCTACGCCGCATTCAACCTGAACCTCGCCGCCGACGGTCGGCTTCACTTCTCGGCGTACAGCCTCGCCGACGGCAACTCGGTCCTCGTCGGAGTCGGAACGGATGGCGGGGGCCTCGCCGTCACCGCACTCCCGAATGCCGCGCAGACCACTCTCGGCCCGAACGACCGACTCTTCACCGTGCAGTACGACGGCACGATCGTCATCTCGGACACGAGCGGTGCGGTGCTCGACACCATCCCCCCGACCGCCTTCGCCCCGTCTCAGATATCGCCGATCGGAATCACAGCTGCGACCGACGGGGGGACGATATTCGTCAGCGGATACGCATACAACCCCGTCACCGGCGAGTCGACTCCCGGGATCACGGCGCTTCAGCCGCTGCGCTCCCCGGACATCGTCGGCACGGCGTTCACGGCGCTCAGCTGCGAAGCCTTCAGCGACGTCGTCACCGCCACGGGTACACCGCCACCGAGCTTCTACGAGATCATCAGCGGCGTGCTGCCCCCGGGAATCACGCTCAACGGCGATACCTGCGAGATCGCGGGCGTCCCGACCATCGACGGCGACTTCGGCTTCACGATCCAGGCATTCAACGGTGTGACACCGACACCCGACACCATCACTCGGGACACCGCCGACTACACGATCCGTGTGAGTCTGAAGACTTTCGCCACGTCAGCCCCCATCATCAGCGGGACACCGAGCGAGGGGAGCGAGCTCACCGTCGACGTTGCCCCATGGGTCCCCGTGCCGACAGAGATCGACTACCTGTGGCTCCGCGACGGCCAGCCGATCGACGGAGCAACCTCGAGCACCTACACCCTGGTCGCCGCCGACGTCGGTCGAGACATCAGCGTGGCGGTCTCCGGTACGGCGGACTGCTACAGTCCGGCCACGGCGACCTCTGCCGCGCTCACCATCCCGACTCCGGCGCCCAGCCCTCCTCCCGCTCCGGGTCCGTCGGATCCGGGCGCACCCCCGCATGGTGGTCTGGCGGGAACGGGTGGCGACACGAGCGGCCTGCCGCCCCTGCTCATCAGCGCAGCGATGATGATGACGATCGGCGCCGCGCTCATCCTCGTTTCAAGGGCGCGCCGTCGTCTGAGGTGATCTGCGCTGCAAGGGTGCCGGCGGTGGGACTCGAACCCACACGCCCTTTCGGACAAAGCATTTTGAGTGCTCCGCGTCTGCCATTCCGCCACGCCGGCTCGTGTGTCGCGTCTATGACTTTAGCGCAGGGGAGGGGGAGTGATCCTCCGCGCAGAGTGGTTACGGCCTGCAGACAGGGGCACTCCACTAGGATGGTTCTGTGACAGAGCAAGAAGAGCAGGCTGAGCAGCCCACGTCATCCGCACCCCGACGCGTGGTCGTCGCCGAAGATGAGTCGCTGATCCGTCTCGACATCGTCGAGATCCTCCGCGACAACGGCTTCGATGTCGTCGGTGAGGCCGGTGATGGAGAGACCGCGGTCGCTCTGGCGACCGAGCTGCGCCCCGACCTCGTCATCATGGATGTCAAGATGCCTCAGCTCGACGGCATCAGCGCCGCCGAGAAGCTGCACAAGGGCAACATCGCCCCCGTCGTGCTCCTCACGGCTTTCAGCCAGAAGGAGCTCGTCGAGCGTGCCAGCGAGGCCGGTGCTCTCGCGTACGTCGTGAAGCCGTTCACTCCGAACGACCTCCTGCCGGCGATCGAGATCGCGCTGGCTCGGCACGAGCAGATCATCACGCTCGAGGCCGAGGTGGCCGACATGGTCGAGCGCTTCGAGACCCGCAAGCTCGTCGATCGGGCCAAGGGTCTGCTCAACGAGAAGATGGGCCTGAGCGAGCCCGAGGCGTTCCGCTGGATCCAGAAGGCCTCCATGGATCGCCGTCTGACGATGCAGGACGTCGCCAAGGCGATCATCGAGCAGCTCGCGCCCAAGAAGTAAGGGTGAGCGCCGGGGTCATCCGGCTCGATACCGAGCACATCCTGCGGCCCGTGCGCCTCGGAGATGGCGCCGCGCTCTCGAGGGCGTATCTGGCGAACCGCGAGCACCTCGCACCGTGGGAGCCCTCACGCACGGAGGCGTTCTTCACCGTCGCGTCGCAGGAGCAGCACGCGCAGCAGTGCGTCGACGATGCGTCCGCAGGTCGCAGCGTCCGCTTCGTGATCGCGTCCGACGACGGTGAGATCCGCGGACGGATGAACATCAACAACATCGTCCGTGGTGCGTTCTGGAGCGCCGATCTCGGCTACTGGGTCGACGTCTCGCGGCTGCGTCGTGGGCTCGCGCACCGCGCCGTCGCGCAGATCATCGAGTACTCGCACACGGAACTGGGACTTCATCGGCTGCAGGCGGCCACACTGGTGCACAACCTCGGCTCCCAGAGCGTGCTGCGAGGAAACGACTTCGAGCGCATCGGGATGGCGCCGAAGTACCTCCGTATCGCGGGGGAGTGGCAGGACCACCTGCTCTTCCAGCGACTGCTGGAGGAACCGCTCA
Source organism: Microbacterium sp. Root322 (assembly GCF_001425645.1). NCBI lineage: Bacteria > Bacillati > Actinomycetota > Actinomycetes > Micrococcales > Microbacteriaceae > Microbacterium > Microbacterium sp. Root322. The sequence goes on from NZ_LMCS01000001.1 coordinate 486,184, forward strand.
GCGCCCGGCGGGAAGGTCCTTGATCATGTTGGTGATGCGGATCGTGGAGCAACGTCGCCCCTGATCGTCGGTCACCACGATCTCGTGCACGGTGATGCTGCGTCCCAGGTGGACAGGGGTGCAGATGCCGGTGACGACGCCCGACGTCGCCGAACGCGTGTGCGTCGCGTTGATGTCGACGCCGACGGCGAGCCGTCCGGCACCGGCGTGCAGATTGGCCGCCATCGATCCGAGGGATTCCCCGAGGACCACGTAGGCGCCGCCGTGCATGAGTCCGACAGGCTGCGTGTTGCCCTCGACCGGCATCGTCGCGACGCAGCGGTCGACGCTGAATTCGACGAACTCCATGCCCATCTTCTCGGCCAGAGCGCCCATTCCGCGGGCTGTGGCCCAGTCGAGTCCCTCGCTCGTCGCGACGTCGCTCATGCATCCTCCTCAGCGGGTGTCTGTCGTCCTCGTTAGGCTGACAGGGTGACGGACTCCGCAAAGCCTACCCTCATGGTCGTCGACGGCCATTCGCTCGCCTATCGTGCCTTCTTCGCCCTCCCGGTCGACAACTTCACGACCAAAGACAACCAGCACACGAACGGCATCTACGGCTTCCTGTCGATGCTGGTGAACCTCATCAAGGCCGAGCAGCCGACGCATCTGGCGATCGCCTTCGACACCTCGCGTCACTCCTTCCGCACCGACGAGTACCCGGAGTACAAGGCCACGCGCTCCGAATCGCCTCAGGAGTTCAAGGGGCAGATCCCCCTGCTCCAGGAGTGCCTCACCGCGATGTCGATCCCGGTGCTGACGAAGGAGGGGATCGAGGCCGACGACATCCTCGCCACGCTCGCGTCTCAGGGTGCCGAACAGGGCTTCGACGTGCTCGTCGTCTCGGGCGACCGCGACACGATCCAGCTCGTCAACGACGATGTCACGCTGCTGTACCCGTCGGTGCAGGGCGTCTCCCAGCTCAAGCGCTACGACCCGACGACCGTCCAGGAGCGCTACGGGGTCCGGCCGGAGCAGTATCCCGACATCGCCGCTCTCGTCGGAGAGACCAGCGACAACCTGCCCGGTGTGCCGAAGGTGGGGGAGAAGACCGCCGTCAAGTGGCTCACGCAGTTCGGGTCGCTCGACGAACTGATCGCCCGAGCCGACGAGATCAAGGGTGTGGTCGGCGGGAACCTCCGCGATCACATCGACGACGTGCGCCGCAACCGCAAACTCAACCGTCTGCTCACCGACGTGGAGCTTCCCGTCGGCCCTGCCGATCTCGCGGTCGCGCCGATCGATGCCCAGGCCGTGCGTGACATCTTCGCCCGCCTGGAGTTCCGCACGCTGCTCCCGCGGGTGTTCGAGGCCGTCGGTGCGGGCGAGGTCGCCGACGATCCCGCATCCGTGGTCGTCCTTCCTGTGCCTGTGGAGGTGACGCCCGCCGAGCTCGCTGCCTGGGGTTCGGCACAGGAAGGCGAAGTCTCCCTCCGTGTCACGACACAGGGCGGAGTTCCCGTGCGCATCGGTGCCGCCACCCTGACCGAGCTCCGCGAATCCGACTGGACCGAAGCCGCGCCCGAGGCGCTGCGCGGATGGCTCGAGTCCGACGCGCCGAAGGTGCTCCACGACGCGAAAGCGCAGGTGAAGGCACTGATCCGTCAAGGCATCCGCCTCGGCGGCCTTTCGTACGACACGAGTCTCGCCGGCTGGCTGCTGCGACCCAGCTTCCCGGACAAGACCCTCTCCGACCTGGTCGAGCGCTACCTGGGCGAGAAGCTCCCCGAGGCCGACCCGTCGCAGCTCGTGCCCGAGACCGAGGGCGCGACGCCTTCGCAGGAGGCGTGGTTCGCGCTGCGTGTCGCCGATGCTCTTCGGGAGGACATCCCCGAGCCGGTCGCCAAGGTCTTGGTCGACATCGAGCTGCCGACGCTGCTCACCCTCGCCGACATGGAGGTCGCGGGCGTGGCGGTCTCGCACGACGTGCTGTCCACGTTCTCCGGAGAGCTCGCCGCCCGCGCCGAGACACTCGCGCAGGAGGCCTTCTCCGTGGTCGGACGCGAGTTCAACCTCGGCTCGCCCAAGCAACTGCAGGAGGTCCTGTTCGAAGACCTGCAGCTGCCGAAGACCCGTAAGACCAAGACCGGGTACTCGACGGATGCCGCGGTTCTCGCCGACCTGCAGGAGAGCAACCCCCACCCGTTCCTGAACCTGCTGCTGCAGCACCGTGAGGCCACCAAGCTGCGTCAGATCATCGAGTCGCTCGATACCGCCATCGGCGACGATCACCGGGTGCACACGACGTATGTGCAGACCGGAAGCCAGACGGGGCGTCTCTCCAGCACCGACCCCAACCTGCAGAACATCCCGGTGCGTACCGAGGAATCCCGTCGCATCCGCAGCGCGTTCGAGGTGGGCGAGGGCTACGAGGCGCTTCTCACCGCCGACTACTCGCAGATCGAGATGCGCATCATGGCGCACCTCTCCGGCGACGAAGGCCTCATCGAGGCGTTCAACAGCGGGGAAGACCTGCACCGTTTCGTCGGTGCGCGGGTCTTCGGAGTCGAGCCGAGCGAGGTGACGGCGGCCATGCGCACCAAGGTCAAGGCGATGTCGTACGGCCTGGTCTACGGGCTCTCCGCGTTCGGCCTCTCCAAGCAGCTGCGCATCGAGCAGTCCGAGGCCAAGCAGCTCATGATCGAGTACTTCGCTCGGTTCGGCGCGGTGCGCGACTATCTGCGCGCGTCGGTCATGAAGGCGAAGGAGGTCGGCTACACCGAGACGATCTTCGGCCGCCGCCGTCCATTTCCCGACCTGGCGAGCCCGAACCGGGTGCTGCGCGAGAACGCCGAGCGCGCGGCCCTCAACGCCCCCATCCAGGGCAGCGCCGCAGACATCATGAAGATCGCGCTCCTGCACATCCACGATGATCTCCGCTCCGAGCAGCTCTCCTCGCGCGTGCTGCTCCAGATCCATGACGAGCTCGTCGTCGAGGTCGCTCCCGGGGAGTGGGAAGCGACGGAGCGCATCGTGCGGGCGCGGATGGGTGACGCCGCCGACTTGTCGGTGCCGCTCGACGTGCAGGTCGGACGCGGTCGCGACTGGAACGAAGCCGCGCACTGAGGTCCGGCGGCGGAAGGGGGCCGGGGATTAGGCTGACAGCTATGACTTCAGCTCCCCGAACCCCCTCCGCCATCGACGCCGTCGCCGATGAATGGGTCGACACGATCGCGGTCCTGGCGCCCACGCTCGGGACGTATATCGGCCGCGATGAGGTGAACGACCGTTTCGGCGACCTGAGCCCGGCGGGGCACGAGGAGATCGCCGCGGCGACCCGCGCAACGCTCGACAAGCTCTCCGCACTCGAGCCGGTCGATGCGATCGACGAGGTCACCAAGACCGACCTCGGAGCCGAGCTGCGTCTCGACCTCGAGCTGCACGACGCGAAGTGGCATCTGCGGGACCTCAACGTCATCGCCTCGGCCGCACAGGATGTGCGCGCGGCGTTCGATCTGATGCCGACCGCGACCGTCGAGAACTGGGATGTGGTCGCGACGAGGCTCGCCGCGGTCCCCGAGGCACTGCGCGGTTACATCGAGACCCTGCGGACCGGTATCGCCGAGGGCGTGACGCCGGCGCGACGCCAGGTCGTCGAGGTCGCGACGCAGATCGACCGCTACACGGCCGACGACGGCTTCTTCGCCGCCTTCGTGGCCGATGCCGATCCCGACGAGGGGCAGCTGCCCGCTTCGCTCGCGCGCAGCCTCGCCGACAACTCCGCCGCGGCACGGGTCGCCTACGACGAGCTTCGTCGCTTCCTCGTGGAAGAGCTCGCTCCCGCGACGGGCGAGGTCGACGCAGTCGGACGCGACCTGTATGCGCTCAACTCCCGTCGCTTCCTCGGGGCGACGATCGACCTCGATGAGACGTACGAGTGGGGGCGCGAGGAGCTCGCGCGCATGGTGGCGGAGCAGACCGCGATCGCGAACGAGATCCTGCCCGGTGCATCCGTGGAAGAGGCCGTCGCCCACCTCGAGGCCGACCCGGCCCGCAAGCTCGTCGGCACCGACGCGCTCCAGAGGTGGATGCAGGAGACAAGCGACCGCGCTGTCGCCGAGCTCGGCGCCTCGCACTTCGACATCCCGGAGGCCATCCGCACTCTCGAGTGCATGATCGCCCCCACGCAGGAGGGCGGCATCTACTACACCGGGCCGACGGACGACTTCTCTCGCCCCGGCCGCATGTGGTGGTCGGTCCCCGAGGGCGTCACCGAGTTCGACACCTGGCGCGAGCTGACCACGGTGTTCCATGAGGGCGTGCCGGGACACCACCTCCAGATCGCCCAGGCCGTGTACAACCGGGCCGAGCTCAACTCCTGGCGCCGTCTGCTCGCCGGCACCTCGGGTCATGCCGAGGGCTGGGCTCTGTATGCCGAGCGTCTGATGGAGCAGCTGGGCTACCTCGACGATCCCGCCGACCGTCTCGGCATGCTCGACGGACAGCGCATGCGGGCTGCCCGCGTGGTGCTCGACATCGGCGTGCACCTGGGCAAGCCTCGACTCGACGGCACGGGTGTCTGGGACGCCGAGTACGCACTGGACTTCATGCGCCGGAACGTGAACATGTCCGATCAGTTCGTGCAGTTCGAGGTGAATCGCTACCTGGGCTGGCCTGGTCAGGCGCCGTCCTACAAGGTCGGTCAGCGTATCTGGGAACAGGTCCGTGACGGCGTCCGCGCAGCCGAAGGCGATGCGTTCTCGTTCAAGGACTTCCACAAGCGCGCACTCGACATGGGCGGTGTCGGCCTCGACACGCTGCGCAGCGCTTTGCTTCCGCGCTGACGGGAATGCGGTCCGGCCGAGGCGTGTTCATTCATCTGAATAGGAAGGGATGACATGGGCATCGAATTCGGGTTGGACACGTTCGGCGACATCACCAGGAACGCGGACGGAGAGCTCCTCACCGGCGCGCAGACGATCCGCAACATCGTCGCGCAGGCAGAGCTGGCCGACACGGTCGGTGTGGACTTCTTCGGGGTGGGGGAGCACCACCGCGCGGAGTTCGCGGTCTCTGCCCCGGAGATGGTGCTGGCCGCTATCGCGGCCCGCACCACGCACATCCGTTTGGGCACGGCGGTGACGGTGCTCTCGTCCGACGACCCTGTGCGCGTTTTCGAGCGGTTCTCGACGTTGGATGCTCTCTCGAACGGTCGTGCCGAGGTGGTTCTCGGCCGCGGCTCCTTCATCGAGTCGTTCCCGTTGTTCGGCTATTACCTCCGCGACTACGACGCACTCTTCGAGCAGAAGCTCGAGCTGTTCGTCGAGCTCCTCAAGGAGGAGCCGGTGACGTGGTCGGGCACCATGCGCGCTTCGCTCGAGAATGCGAACGTGTTCCCGAAGACCGAGAAGGGTCTGCGCACCTGGGTCGGTGTGGGGGGCAGCCCTGAGTCGGTCGTCCGTGTCGCACGCCATGGCCTCGGCCTGATGCTCGCGATCATCGGGGGATCAGCGGAGCGGTTCAAGCCCTTCGTCGACCTGTACCACCGCTCCGTGGCCTCCTTCGGCACGACGTCGCACCCCGTCTCGGTGCATTCGCCCGGCCATATCGCCGAGACGGATGCGGAGGCCTGGGACGCCGCCTACTCCGGTTTCGAGGCCATGAACAACACGATCGGACGTGAGCGCGGATGGCCGGCATACAGCCGTGCGCGCTTCCAGAACGACATCGGTCCTGAAGGAGCGATCTACGCGGGCTCGCCGGATCGCGTCGCGGCGAAGATCGCCGACACGATCACGACGCTGGGACTCGGCCGGTTCGACTTGAAGTACGCCACAGGCACCCTGTCGCACGAGTCGATGATGCGCAGCATCGAGCTGTACGGCACCGAGGTGATCCCGCGGGTGAAGCGGATCCTCGACGCTCAGGACTGACGTCATCGGGCGCGGGACGTCGGGCGCTCGGCTCTACGATGAAGAGCATGGCCAATACCGCCTTGCCGAGCCGCTCATCTCTGGCCGAGCGCCTGGACGTCCTGCCGTTCACCCGTCGCCACCTGCGCCTCCTGACGGGGTCGGGGCTCGGCTGGGCTTTGGACGCGATGGATGTCGGTCTGATCTCCTTCATCCTCGCCGCTCTCACGCAGCAGTGGGGGCTGACGAAGGGCGAAGCCGGTTGGATCGCCTCGGTCGGGTTCATCGGCATGGCCATCGGCGCGACGCTCGGTGGTCTGCTGGCGGATCGTTTCGGACGACGGCAGGTGTTCGCGCTCACGCTGCTCGTGTACGGCATCGCGACCGGTGCCAGCGCGCTCGTCGGAGGTCTCGCGGCACTGCTCGTTCTGCGCTTCCTGGTCGGTCTCGGTCTCGGCGCCGAGCTCCCGGTCGCTTCGACGTATGTGAGCGAGTTCGCTCCGGCCCGGATCCGCGGCCGGCTGATCGTGGTGCTGGAAGCCTTCTGGGCACTCGGATGGACCGCGGCCGCGGTGATCGGCTTCCTCGTCATACCGGCCTCCGATGACGGGTGGCGCTGGGCCTTCGCGCTCGGCGCGATCCCCGCCGTGTACGCACTCTTCGTCCGGTGGCGGATGCCGGAATCGCCCCGCTGGCTCGCCTCGCGAGGACGCATCGCGGAAGCAGACCGCATCGTCTCGGCGTTCGAGGCCGATGCCGGGCTGGGCGGTGCCCCCGCTATCCGCAAGGAGCCGGCATCACGTGCGATCGCGGTCACCGCACGCGCGCGGCTGGCAACGCTCTGGAACCCGGAGTTCCGAGTGCGCACACTGTGCCTGTGGATGGTGTGGTTGGGCGTGAACTTCGCCTACTACGGGGCGTTCATCTGGATACCGAGCATCCTCGTGGATGCCGGGTTCGATCTGGTGCGTTCGTTCGGTTTCACCCTCATCATCACGCTGGCCCAGCTGCCGGGCTATGCTGTCGCGGCGTGGCTGATCGAGGTGTGGGGGCGTCGGCTGACGCTGTCGGTGTTCCTGCTCGGTTCTGCGGTGTCTGCAGTGGTCTTCGGCACGGCGACGACCGAGGGCGCCATCATCGCCGCGGGCATGGCTCTGTCGTTCTTCAACCTGGGTGCCTGGGGAGCCCTGTACGCCGTGACCCCCGAGATCTATCCCACCTCGCTGCGGGGAACGGGCGCCGGTTGGGCGGCAGGAGTGGGTCGCATCGCATCGATCGTGGCGCCGCTCTCCGTTCCGGTGCTGCTGCTCGCCGGTGGAGCGCCGCTGCTGTTCGCGGTGTTCGGGGTGTGCTTCCTCGGTGCTGCGGCCGCAGCATGGGGGCTCGTCGACCGCGGCGGGCAGGCGCTCGACGATCGTTGACGCCTGCTCTCGTCTGCCGCAATAGGCTGGGACGATGGCAGATGTGCGGTTCGTGGCGATCGGCGATTCCTTCACCGAGGGGGTCGGCGATGTCCTCCCGGATGGGCGTGAGCGCGGCTGGGCGGATCTCGCGGCTCAAGGGTGGGCGGATGCCGCAGGACACTCGATCCAGTACGCCAACCTCGCGATCAGAGGCAAGCTCGCCTGGCCGATCGTCGAGCAGCAGCTCGAGCCCGCGCTCGCGCTGAGGCCGACACATCTCTCCTTCAACGGCGGAGGCAACGACATGCTTCGCCCACGCACCGATGTCGAGCACATCGCCGATGCGTTCAGCCGCGTGCTGCGCCGGTGCGACGAGGAGGGGGTGACCATGATCCTGCTCTCCGGGGCGAACCCGAGTGGACAGCTTCCGATGGGATCCCTCGTTCAACGGCGCGGAGATCTCCTCTCTGATGCCGTGCTTCGACGGATCGAAGAGCGCCCCGATGTGGTCCGTGCATTCAACTGGCCGGATCGTGAGCTCTCCCGTGGCGCCTACTGGGCGGACGACCGGCTGCACATGAACGCGGCGGGCCATCACCGTGTGGCGGCTCGGGTGCTGCATGCTCTCGGCTTCGAGCCGCCGGAGACTTGGTGGGCGCCGAGCGATCGCCTCGGTGCGGGGCCGTCGGGGCTCGCCTACTATCGGGAGTTCGTGGGCCCCTGGGTCCGTCGGCGCGTGACCCGCACATCCTCCGGCGACGGTCGCACGGCCAAGTTCCCGTCCTGGGTAGAGCGAGTGCCCTCGTGAATCGAGTCCGACGCTTGGACGCGGGGGACCGGTGAGCGACTTCGAGTTCGCCCGCATCCCCGCCGGCGTGCTGACACTGCGGGACGCACGTCGCGAGGAGCAGCGCGTGGTCGCTCTGGAGCCTTTCGAGATCGGTGTGTATCCGGTGACGGAGGAGCAGCTCGCAGAGGTGCTGGGCATCCCGGTGCGCCACCCTCGTCGCCCCGCATCCGACCTGAGCTGGCTGCGGGCCATCCACTTCTGCAACGCCGCATCCGAGTGGGAGGGCCTGGATCGGGTCTACCTGTTCGATGGTGAGGACGTCTCCTGGGACACGACCGCAGACGGGTACCGATTGCCGACCGAAGCGGAGTGGGAGTTCGCGTGCCGGGCCGGTTCCACCGGACCGCACTATGCGCCTCTGGCCGACGCCGCGTGGACGAGCGCGGACGGCGTCTCGTCGCCGCAGGACATCGGCGGCAAACTGCCGAACCTCCACGGTCTCTTCGACACGCTCGGCAACGTCTGGGAATGGTGCTGGGACCTGTTGGACCCCGCCCGCTACGACGACTACCGCGTGTTCCGTGGCGGCGGGTTCGCCGACGACGCCTGGAGCGTGCGCGCATCTGTCCGCCGTGGGGGAGCACCGCGCATGCATCATGAGGATGTCGGTCTTCGACTGGCTCGTGGTGCGTTCGACACGGTCGACCGTGCACAGGGCTGGTCCGCACGGGCCGACCGGGAGCGAGCCGTGCAGGAGGGGCCGCTTCCCTCTGGGTGGACCCCGCGCGGTCGTTGATCTCACCGTCGTCAGCGCCGCCGTGACCGCACCGGACTCCGCGCGCAGATTTCGAGCCACTTAGCGGGAAACGCTGTGCGGATTGAGGTTCAGCGCCGCCGTTCGGGATCCAGACCCATGCGGATCCGCGTCCGCTTGCGTTCGATGAGGATGAACACGGTGCCGATGATCCAGAGGGGGATCGGCATGAGGAACGCGATCCGGAAGGCATCCAGCGAATAGGTCTCGGGAGTGCCGGCGCCCTGGAGGTCGAGGGCGAGTCCGATCAGGAAGATGGCGATGAGTGCGGCGATGAAGCCGCCGGCGTTCGTCACCCCGGTTGCCGTGCTGAGCCTGTGGGACGGGTTGTGTGTGCGCGCGTGATCGAAGGCGATCATCGATGCGGGTCCGCCGGTCGCGAGCGCGATGGCCAGTACGTAGAGGAGCCAGCTCGGTGCGGTGCCTGGCAGGGCGATGACGGCGATCCAGGCGACCATCTGCACTCCGACGGCGGGGAGCACGAGAGCGAGGGAGCGGTGATTCGGCAGCCGGCGGGAGAGATCGCCGATGATCGGTCCGAGAAGCATGCCTGCAATGACATATACCGAGATGATGCCTGCGGCGTGCGCGGTATCGAGTCCCTCCGCAGCGGTGAGGAACGGCATACCCCAGAGGAGGACGAACGCGGTGCCCGCGAACGGCGTGGTGAAGTGCGACCAGAACGCGAGACGCGTTCCCGGGTGCGCCCAGGCTGCGCGTATGCCGACTCCGGTATCTATCGCGGAGGTGACGACGCGGATGACGCCGGTATCGGTGTTCACTGTCACGTCGGCACCGCGCTCTGCGGGATGGTTGCGGATGACCAAGGCGACGAGGATCGTGAAGAGCACGCCGAGGCCGGCGATGCTGCCGAAGGTGATGCTCCAGCTGGTGGCGTGCAGGAGTGCAGCGACGGGAACCAGGGCGATCAGCTGGCCGGTCTGGCCGATGATGCCGGTGAACTGGACCATGATCGGCCCTCGTTGCGCAGGAAACCAGGTCGCCACCAGACGCAGCACAGCGGGGAAGATCGCGGCGTCGCCTGCGCCGAGCAGCACGCGTGCGAAGATCGCGACGCCGATGCTGGGGGAGAGCGCCATGGTCAACTGCCCCGCGGCCATGAGCAACATGCCGATCGTCATGATCGGACGCGACCCGAAGCGATCCAGCAGAATACCGACGGGGATCTGCATGCCGCCGTAGACGGCGAGCTGCACCACGGCGAACAGCGCCAGCGTCGACGCATCCGCTTGGAACCGGTCCGCCGCTTCGACGCCCACGGCGCCGAGAGATGTGCGGTTCGTGATCGCGAGCACATATGCCGCGACTCCGACGGACCAGATCAGCCATGCTCGCCACCCCGGTGTCGAGACGGGGGAGTGGGAGACCTGCTGCACCTCCCCAACGCTACTCCTCCGGGAACGCGGCAGACGATCGGTGATGAGCGCAGGGACATGCTCGTCTACAGCCAGCTGAGACCGCGGCAGCGCAGGCGGGCGGGACTCGTCGATCTCGGTCGCCTCACTGTCCGGTGATCGTGTGTGGCGCAATCACACGGGCATGCCGCCGCCGAGGTCTTCCACGATGATCTTCACGAGTTCTTCGGTAGTCGTCTCCGGTCCGACCCGCCGCTCATCGAACCAGGGGAGTGGTTGCCACCCGTCGTGCCATCCGCGGATCCTGTCCTCACCGAAGTCGTTCGCGAGCGGCCTCCCCGCGTGGCGCCGGATCGTCTCGTCGAGACCGACGTCGAACTGGTAGATGCACGTCGTCCCGCGGTGGTCGCGATACAAGCTCTCGAAGACGTCGGAGTAGTCGCGCAGGTTGAAGACCCCATCGAGAATCACGTCGTATCCGAGGTCGAGTGCCTGTCTGGCAGCGCCGACGATCAGGACGCTGGCATCCCTGGACCGCCTCAGCCGATCGGGATCGTGCAGCAGCTCCCGGCGAAAGTGATCCTGCGAGATGAGAGCCACCCGCACACCGAGCTCCGGCCGCAGCGCCGTCGCCGTCGTCGTCTTGCCCGACGCCGCATCGCCGCGCAAGATGACGAGACGGGTGGAGTCACTGCCGGTGTCAGCCATCGAACCATTCTCGCAACCCGCGGCGGGTAGATCGGTGATCATCACGCCTGGTGACGGCTGGCCGTGTTGAATGGGCAGATGCCGCACTCTCACCCGCCCGAGCCTGCTGTGCGCCCGGAGGCGCATACCCGAAGGCGGTTTCTCATCGCTGCCGGCGCGGGGGCGGCCGTGACCGCAGTGGGGATCTGGCTCACCACGACTGCTGAGGGCCCCGACGATGCGACGCCGGCAGTGGACCCGGACAATCCGCGAGGGCTGCCGGAGTACGACCCTGTCTACGAGCGGGCGGTTCGCGGCCTCGAGGCGCCTCTCGGGTTCACGGACTGTGCGAATCCCACGAACCGGGCCAACCGCGACACCGCGGGAAGCGACGGCCACGTGGTGAGACCGGTCATCGACCGGTTCATCATCCACCACACCGGGACGACCGCGGACCAGTTGGACTTCCTGTCCCGCTGCAACAAGCGATCATCCGCACCGACCTTCTACCTACGCAACGACGGTTCCGTCATCGAGTTGATTCGTCCGTCCGCGAAACCGTCCGCAACCGGCGCTGACTGGAACTGGCGGTCCGTCGCGGTGGAGACTCTCAACGCCAGCGGGGCACCTGAGTACGCGGTGACGGAGGCGCAACTCGAAGAACTCGCGCAGATGATCGCGTGGCTTGCGACCTTCGACGGCAAGAGTCTGGACGGCGTGCCGGTGTCGTTCACGATCGACCGAGCCCACGTCATCTCTCATCGCGAAGCCTGGTCGGGGACCGAGTGCCCCGGTCCCTACCTGCAATCCCGTCTCGACGACATCGTGGCCCGCGCACAGCAGATCTTCGGTGATCGGGGATAGGCCGGTTTCCCGCAATCTGACATAATGTGCATTATCGGATATCCACTCACTGGAGTTGCATTAGATGCAACTACTGATCACAACGGAGTGGGTTTTGTGATTTCGTCGCGAACCCGGCCTACGGTTGGCGGGCGCTCTGTCTGAGGACGTTCAACGAGGTTACGATCCAGATCTGCTTCGAGTGGAATGCTCCTCGTCATTCGACCGACGATGATGTTCCTCCGACAAGGCGGGCATTCTCCGCCCCGCTCGCCACGTTGGTCGAGTCGGACAAGATGGAGTCGATCTTCGGGCATAACGAGGCGTTCGAGATCCGCGCGATATTCGGCGGCAACGGCGGGGCAAACCTGAGGAATCAGTCGGCGCACGGACTGCTCTCAGACCGCGACGAACAGTCGCCGTACCCGTTCTATGCCTGGTGGATGACGTGGAAGCTCATTGCTGAGGAGTTCGGCAACACTGAACGCGATGCCACCGCATCCGCAAACCGCGAGCCCGCAGACCCGCCCGACGCAGACGACTCAATAAGTTCGTGAACGATTCACATCGGCGGACGCATCGCCCTCACGCCTCACCGGCCGCCGACTTCCCCATCGCGCGCAGGGTTTGCATGGCATAACGCCGCCGATTGGAGTCAGAAAGATCCATATCGTCGATACGAACCTCGTCGGCCTCAGCCGGCATCTGCGCAGTCATCCGGGTTCGAACGTTATTCGAGACCAGGAGCATCCAAGTCTCCGGATCAAAAGCAAGTTCCGTTCGGGACCCGTTGCTGCTGTACCAAGCTTCTGTCGTCACCATGGCAGTTGCTAGCGCCAAGAACGCTTCAAGATCACCATCAACAAGATCATCGAAAGCATTCCGCATCGCATCGTGTCCAGCCGCCCGAACCTGCAATGCGATCTTCGCACGGAGCATCTCGGGACTGTCGACGACGAGCGCACCTGGCCGCGCGAGTGAGTCGGAGGAGAATTGCGCGAAGTCGGCCAACAATCGGGCCTTCCGTGCGTCCTTGCTCGCGCCCGGCACTGAGATAGCTCGCATGACAACCTTGAGTGCATCCCCCTCTCCGAACCGCTCAAGGAGTTGCACACGATTGAACTCACCAGAAGAGTACCCCCGAAGGACCTCCCTCCCCAGCCACTCGAAAATCAAGTCAACCGGGGAATCGGAGTCTCCGCGCGTCGGTTCAAAAGCTATCTGCAACGCCTGAAGGAAGCTGACCAGACGCGAGACCTGTTGAGTGTCCCCCATCTCGGTGCGTTGTTGCCAGAGTCTGTTCAGGAACACCCGAACGGCAACGAGTTCAACGCTCTTAATCTGAGTCAACACTTGACTTTCGGCAATCTGATCTTCCGCTTGCTCAAGCAACGACCGGAGTGCTCGACGACCCAGCACATCGGATAAGTCATTGCTCGGGATGCCGAGGCTGAAGTAGCGCTCTTCATACACGGGATCCGCGAGCGCTTGCGGATGCAATGACATCGGCTGGGCGGAGTCGAGACTCGGGAAAAGGAAAACGAGTATGGGCCACACGCCCGCGACGTCCTTGCGCCTAGAGATGTCGCGGATCTCCCGGTTCCACTTCTCAATCTCATGAACCGCATCGGTGGAGTCGGAGCTCAATCCAGCGCGCAGCTTCGGAGCCCAGTCTGATAGCGCCTCGTATACCTCGTGGTGATTCAGCCGGAGGTAGGCGAGCGCAGCGAAGTCGAGCATGTCTACCTCCCCGGGGATGAGCTTCGCAACGGCTCGCAGATGTTGTTCGTACCGAGCAATCTGGCGCGGGGTCTTGAGGGCGGCTGCGAGCCTATCGACGAGCAACCGATACCGAGAGATTCCCTCTTCGCCCAGCGAGATCTCATGGTCCCCGAGCGCACGGTTTAACGTCTCCGATAGATGGTGCCAGCGCCTCGCGACATCTATCTGCGGAAGCTCAAATGGATGCTGAACAATCTTTTCCATGAAGGAGCTTGTGCGTCCGCTGATGCCTTCCGCAGCGAGCAGATCTTCTACCGTGTCCGCGTCGTACGCGACCAGATAGTGAATGTTGGGGAATCGCCCAAGCAGTCGCACTACCTTCAGGAACTGCAACAGCTCGGGGGCGTCGAGCCGGTCGATGTCGTCGCACACGATAAGGACGCGCTGCTCCATCGCCTCTAAAGACTGGGACAACGCCCCGAACTCCTCAGACCAGGGTTTTCGGTTGGTGAGGTTGCTCGCTGCCGTTCCGACAAGGCGAGCCAAACCTGAGCCCCCGGCGACAGCGACAAGCGGACTCAGCAGATCCACATACCGCTTCAATTCTCGCTTGGCCCGCTTCTTGTCTTGTAGCGCACCCCCAAGTGCTTTGTCGAGAACGGCCACGAATTCGAGTTGCAACTCCGCGGTGCCCGAAGCGGACCACGGGGTGAATGACGTCGTAATCCAAGTACTCGGCAGCGCTTCCCGGACCATTGCCGCGACGGAGGACTTCCCGCTTCCCCAGGGTCCGACCAGTCCGAACACTGTCGAGGCACTTCCCAGGCGGACCGCGTCGATGGTCTCTGCTACGAGCGCGGCGAACGGCGACCGGCCAAATTGGTCTTGGTCTGAGCTGTGGACGGGGTCATCAGACCACGGCTGCGATTCAGTCACGTGCTCACTGTAGCCATCCCTTCGACCGCCACACCGCTCCAACCTCGCACCGTGTCTGACGAAGGATCGCGATGGTGGCTGCACAAGGCCCAGCCCCCGCCACGATGTTCGCCTCGGGCGGTGCCCCACCCTTTCAAACATCCCTAGCCAGCTCGACCGCGCTCCCCCACACCCACCACCGGAACACTCGCTCCCCCACACCCAGCACTCGATGCCCGCGGCCGTGCGCGTGGAGCGGAGAAGGTTCGCATCGACGCGGATAGCATCCGGCCCGAATCGCACCCCGGCCGTCCCTGGAGGGTCTAGATCCAGCCGCTGGCTCGGCTCGGCCTTCTGACCTATACCGTCGATGAGGAGGATGCACGCCGCCGCCTCATCACCGCTACGGAGAACGGGCGTCGCGCCGTCGCTGCTCGACACCCGGCCTCACTTCCGTCACAGTCCGAACGTTCGACTGATCTACAGCCGCGGGCAGATCTGTCGTCCTAAGGCGCGCTCAACGCGGACAATGAAGACGACGTTCGGCCACGCGGTTCCGTCGAGAACAGCCCGGATCTCCTCGAGCGTCACGCCGGCGGATGCCGCGAGCTCCGTGGCCACGATCCGTGCGACAGCGTCGCGTACATGGAGAGTGATGCCGCGCGCGATCTCGGCGGCGATGTTCTCGGACCGAGTGTTCGGCCAGCCAGGAGACAGCTCGGCCGGGTTCTTGCGATTTCCGCCAGCGCGCTGGGTCTCGCCGCGAAGAGGGATTCCACGAAGCTGCGGCAGACATCGTGTCGGTCGTCTTGTTCACCGTCCCGAAAGACGGCAAGCGTCGCCGAGGACAGCCACAGGCTGCAGAGAGCCCTGCCAGCGTGAGTTGCCTCGACCGTGAGCCGAAGGTTCGCGGCCGCCGCGAACTCTGTCGCCGCTTCCGCCACCTCGATCTCGAGCCTGCTCAGCAGCGAGAGGTAGGCGGGTCGTCCGGTTCGTGGTCACCGATGCGCACCGGTCGCTTCTGACGAGGCTTGAAAGGATCACTCACACCGGTGCGCACGTCAAGCAGACCAAGAGTCACGGTGTGAATCTCGAAGCGAATCTCATGCAGGCGCCGTGGTGGATGGTGAAGACGCGAGACGCCCCGGCAGCTGCACGTGCCGTTCGGCGTGACGAGCGAGATCTCGGTTCGTTCGCCCGCGTGGCGGACGCAACCTGGCTGCTCGGCAGACACGCTTGCCTCGCGATTCACGGTCGGACAGTTCTCTCCCTTCGCGGCGCGGCATCCGTCGACCGCGGTTTTCGAGTCAAAGGATTGACCTGGCGGCAAGTGAAGCTATCACCGACAAGCAACCACGCAGCCGCAGTTTTGCTCTATCGCAGATACTCGGCTGCCAGGGTCCTCGTGATCTGCTCTGCACGCACGGAGAGCGCCTCAAGCTTGTCCGCAGGCATCTTCGCGAAGTTTGTGGGGTAATGCGCGATGGTCTCCCGCGGAACCAGATCAGCGATCGGCGGAAGCTTCCGGTCGTTCGTCCCCAAGTAGATGTGCAGCATTCCGTTGAGCTCTGCAGCGTGGTGGTGGAGACGGCTACGCGTCCCGTCTTGCGCCCGCCCGTGGGCGATGCCAAACGTCTGTGCCGCCCGGCCCGGGAGGTAGCTGGCTGGGTTGCGACGGTACTGTCCCCGCCCGGAGTCGACGACGATGATGGCGTCCAGGTCGTAGACGTGCGCGGTGTGATCCGTCGAACGTCCGGGCAACAGAGGCGTCACTCCGAGGTTGTCGTAGACCCCTCCGTCCGTGAGGGCGAGCTTCGTCCGGGTCTTCGTTCCGTCGCGGTACTCGAACTCGTAATGCCGGACCAGCGCCGGCAGCAACAGCGGGAACGCCGCAGACGCGGCCACCGCATCCGCCACCGTGACCTTGTCGGTGATGCGGCCCAACGACCAGCTCGAACTCACCTTGCTGCCGAATCGCACCGCCTGTCCGCGGCTGAGGTCCGTTGCCGTGATGACGGTGTCGAGGTCGGTACGGTTGACCGCGTTCATCGGAACGTCAAGCCCTCGTCCGCGTAGCGCCCTGGCCAGGGCCTCTGTCCTCGAAAAGCCACGAGGCCTTCCCAGCCACGCACCTTCCACCGACGCCGCGGTCGAGCGTGCTATGGCGGCAGGATTGAACGCGCGTCGCACGAGCTCGGCCTGCAGACCCTTCCGAAGAAGCTGACGAACGTTCAAATCGAACGCGTCGAAGTCGCGCGGCCCGTACGCCCACATCGCAGCGAGCACGCTCCCACCGCTGATCCCGGACACCACCCGCACGGAGCTCAGCAAGTCCTGGTCGTGGAGCGCGCGCATCGCACCGAGCCCGAAAGCCATCGCCCGGAAACCTCCGCCAGATAGCGCAAGTCCGATCCGTCTCGACGTGGCGGTCACGATGTTGCTCCAGGAACTGAGTGGAATCCCGGTGGATACGCGAAGCCCCCCGGAAAGGCTCTATCCGCACCGTGAGAACCAGCGCCGAACATCATCGGCATTTCCGGGTGTTGTCCACTCAGCGTGGAGAGGCGCGCGTATATCGACGGCTCCACGTCATCGTCGAGCCACCGTTCCCAGGACTGACCTCCGACGATGACCATGAGGGCTTTCTTGCCGACGCGCTCCCGATTGACCAGGCGCCACATCCCCTCGTCGTCCGTGATGGACGGGTGCGCGACACCGTGCGGGTGCGAGTGCCAGAGCCCGACGAAACTCTGTCGGTTGTGCGTTGCCTCGCGGCGGTGGTCAACCAGCTCCTGGGTGCCGACGATCCCGTGGTCGAAGAACTTGGCCGACAGAGTGCTGTCAGGCGGCGGGCCGATCGCACGGTCGACGTGAAGGATGAGGCACGCGTCATCGAACGCTCCGAGCATCATCCCGCCGGTTTCGACGCGCTGGCCTCGAAGCCGCCGCCCACGACGAGCTTCCGTGCGCATGTCAGCGAGGGCATGCCGAGACATCCGAATCTCGTAAGCTCCGGAGTTACTATCCGGCAGTATCAGATCCGACGCCCACGTCCGCATGTCCACAGCAGGTCTCGTTCGGCTCGAGCGACGCACGAGTACTGCAGACATCTCATCGGAGTGCTCCGCGAGCGCTGCGAGGGCCTCGTTTAGGAGCATGCCCGCAAGTGCGCTGACGTCAGCGTGCGATCCGATGAACGTCGGTGACGAGCACCCGGGCTCGGGGAAGAAGAGCGCGGTGCGCGACTCGCGCGGGAAGAAGTCGTCGGCGATGTCGTCGAGGCTGGGCGAGGCGATAGCCTCGATGGCAACCCGGCGAAGGATGTCTACCGGCCCACCCGAAACACCTCGCCTGGCCACCGTTCCGATCCCGTTCTTCGCGTCGTGACCAATCATCACACTGAGCAGGTTCGGCCACTGCTCGCGGCGAACCATGCGGTGGCGTTCAATCGCGTGGCGCACTCCCACATCAGCTGTTGCGTCGATGACCAGGTCGACATCAGGTTGCTCAGCCGTCGCGGAGAACAGGCTGGCCACGACGTCGCCGACGAGCGGTTGCACAACCAGGTCTCCCCGAATCCCGCTCAAGCGTTCAGCGAGCACCTGTGCTTTGAATCGACCGATGTCCGCATCTGCGTACGGCTGCCGACTGAGAATCCCCGGGTTCACGCGACCATTGTCTGCCACCGTCAGTTCGCTCACTCCGGCCCGCAGGCAGTGTTCAGCGATGGGCGCCCCCAAGGCTCCTGACCCGAGGACGAGCACGCGTTTGCCGCGAAGGAACGCTGAGTCCGACTCGCCATCGCGGGCACGGGTGACCTCGGAGCGCCCCTCCCACACGCGCATCCAGGCGACCTTCGAATGCTCGACCCAGAGACGCCCGAGCTCGTACATCTCCTCCCGCTTGTCTTTCATGACACCGAAGTCGCCGGCGGCGAGGAGGTCCGCGACTTTCGCCCCGGTGTCGTCAAGCCTCCATGCACTCAAGTGAGCAAGAAGGGCCTCATCGATTCGACGTGCCGGCGTTCCGACAATGACGATGGCCGGCAGTTGTTCGTTGCGCGACAACTTGTCTTCGACGACCCGGTTGACGAGCCGCACTCTCGAGAGCTCGTGAAGGAGGTCCTCCCGGCTGACTCCGCTGAGTTCAAGAGCGTCAACGAGCGGCTTCGCTCCGCTAGGAAACTCAAACGCAATCTGGTCGGAGATCAACGCTGTGGTGGCCAGGAAGAAGGTGCCACCATCCGAGTCGAGTGGCGCGAAGTCGTCATCTAGTATCCGATTGAGTGCTTCCAACCAAGTGAGCCACTCGACGACCTCGCTGCGATGAGCCCGCATCACGCACCACGCATACAAGATCTGGGTGCGTTGCGCTTGCTCGTCGCGCGCCCAGGGCACGAGGTGTCCGAGGTTGGGCTTGACCAAGAGGTGGCCAGCGGACGCGGTGGGGTAGACGGCAGGAGGATGGAGAGGCTGCCCCTCCGGGTCCAGCGTTCCTGCGGCGGCGTTCTCTAGCCAGCTCGTCAGCCGATCCAGGAAACCGCGGATCCCATCTCCAGGTTTCCATTCAACGGCCGGCGCAGCGTAGAGGCACAGGTGCCTTCCCCACTGCACGTGCGCTGTTCCCGCCCAACGCGTGTGCCGTGACGAAACGCTCGGGGCTGCGAACGGGAAGGCCTCGGGCACCGTGATCGTGAACCGCTCGCGCGCACGTACCTGAATGCCTCCAGGTGCGTGCATGATGCCTCGGGTGTCGAGAGAGACGTCAAGATACGTCCACCCGTCCTTCTCTGAGGTGGACAGCAGCTGTATAGGCCCGTCGGGGGTCGAGAGCGCCTCGATCTGTCCGACTGCGAGCTCGTTCACTGACCGAAACCGACCGCAGTCTCCGGCGCATCTTCTCCCCCACGGTCCTGAGCTGTTGCCGCACGCACCTGCTCAGGACCCGAGGCGGCCGCAGCCGTGGTCCCGAAGGCTGCAACGGCTCCTGCGAGGATGCTTGCGCGCGCGAGCACTGTTGCCAGTCTCGAATCCGAGTGGGCGAAAGCGGCCTCCTTGGAAAGATTCGCGGATGCGGCCAGCTCGACTGTCTCATCGCGCACGATGCCGGCTCCGGAGGCGGAGACGCCGAAGACGATGGGTGACGGCTCGTTGACGTCGAGCCATTCCATGGTGACCAGGAACTCGTCCGCGATCTCGCGATACCTGTCCGCCGCCATCTTGTGGGGAGGGTTGGCTCCGTCGTTATCTGCGTCCGGCACGATGTGGCTGCTGGACACGATAACGGCGCCATCGCGCTGGTGCTCCACGAACTTATCGAGCACATCGTCGAGAAGCTGCTCGGAGCCATCAATCGACTTCAGGTACATCACCTTCTTCGAGCAGTGGTGAGGAGCAAGGAGAAGGTCCCACTGCAGCTTCTCCGCGCGTTCGTGCTCCTCGCTGTAGCTCATGATCTTCATGATGGTGTCGTGAGCGAGGTCACCGAAAAGCAAGAGTTTCCCATCGACTCCGGACTCATCGCGGAGCGTCACCTGCATCGCGAGGGACGTCTCGTTGCGTGCCGCTGCCGCATCTGCCGCGAAGGGAGCATGAATGAAAGCCTCGAAGACATCACTGCAGTCGACGCCGTCCAGTGCAGTGACAGGCTTGCCGGGTCCGCTCTTGAACTCCGTAGGAAGCTCGTTGTACGCGTGCTTGTCGTGGTCCGTGTCGTAGCCGAAAACAATGATCCTGTCACCGCTCTCAGGCGTCTTACCGTTCGCAACGTCAGACAGAACCGCAGCAACCCGCCGCTCCGCCTCCTCCTGAAATGCTCGCGCGTCCTCGCACAAGTCATCCTCTGCGCCGTCGAGGTACTCACGCCACAACCGAGGGGTTGCCCATAGTTCGCCGATGGTGACCTTCTCGAGCAGATCCGCGAATCCGAGGCAGTGGTCCTTGTCTGCGTGCGTGAGCGCGAACACAGCCAGATATGGGCGGCCGTCTCGGATGGGCAGGCTCGCGGCGAGTTCATCGACGACCGGCCGCTCCGGGGAGCTTTCCGAGTCAGCTTTCGCCATGTCATGCAAGTCGATCTGCATGACGAGTTCTTCGCTGATGACCAGTGTGGTGCTGTCACCGGTGCCGACGGGCCAGAAGACAGCGCCCCGGGTGGGCAGTGCATCGGTCATTACTTGTTCCTCCTTCTGAGTTACAGCCAGTTCAAGAACGGCTTGCCGCGGAGGATCTGTCATTGTCGTGAGTCCGCGTTCCCCAGAACACGAGCCCCTGCCCCCAGGCCGGCAGACCCGCCAATACAACTGTCCGCCTGACTGCAAACTGCAGCTTTGTTCAGTGTACGAGCGGCCACCGACATTGGCAGCGGTCCCCTCTCCAGCGTCGCGATGAGGAGCTGTAGCGCGCGGCGCAGAGCGAGTCTGCTCGGCCCGGTTAAACGACTTCATTGGTGATCTGCTTGTATGTCAGAAGTCGAAGCACAGAACCGGGGGGACCAGTCGTGTGGCAGGGGTCTTATGAATTGACGCTCAACCAGTGGGGCGTGGGCCACGGCGGCTTCCATTCACAATCGCTTTTCTTCCGGAGGCACCTGCGCGCACCGAGGAGACCGTTGGGCGCGGGCTCGATGCTTCGGCTAATCTACGATTGTGGGTCGGGCAGAGGCGTAACCCCCAAGCCGGCTCTTGCCGACGCGGTCGCGAGGATGCTCAGGGATATCCCTGAAGGTTCGACCATCGACCTTCTCGTCATCTCGCATTTTGACCGCGACCATGTGAATGGGCTCGACCATCTTGCCGCCGAACTGAAGAAGCGACACATTGGAGTCTCCCGGGTGTGGGCGCCGGTGCTGTCGAAGCTCGAAGCGCTCTACGCCATGACATCGTCTGACGACGCGGGCGGCGCATCAGGGACATACGACAGCCTGCTCCTTGATCCCACTGGACGCCTCACCGAGCTGTTTGCGGGTGCCGAGGTGTCAATGATTCGTGCAGACGGGGAGCCCATCCCCCTCCCTCCGACCAGTCGGGATCCAGCCGATGCTGAGGAGGACATCGACGGTGACGAGGTCCTCCTCGAACCTGCACCGACGGGGAGGGGCTTGGTCGCCCGACGAGGTGGTGCCGCTAAGCGCGAGGTACTGTGGGAAATTCAGCCATACGTCATCCCCTCTGTCCTCGAGGGCGCGGCCAACGTCAAGGCGGCGGTGAGACGCGTGACGGGGAAGGGAGTCGCGGACTGCACCATCGACGAGCTTGTGGCCCTCGCCGGCGACGCGATGCTGCGAAAAGACTTCCACGATGCCGTGCTGGCGCATCACCGAGGGCTCTCCCGGACGACGCGACGATCAAGCGCTCGAACCGGCTCCAATCTCTCCTCCCTCTGCGTGTACTCGGGCCCGGCTTCGCCGTACGAATGGTGTCACTTCCGAAACGGGTGGCTACCGCTGGCGGTCACCCCGACCGCCATCCCAATAGCGCCGGCTTGGCTCGGCACCGGCGACGCAGGCCTACTTCGCCCTCAAGACGTTGATGGTCTCCGCGTCGCTCTCACGACTCACAGGCTCGATAGGGTCGGCATCACGTCTGCGCCACACCACGGCTCGCGACTGGACTCGTCGGCTCAGTTCTGGGACTCATTGCCGAACGTGAGACGCGTAACTATTCAGGCACACAATGCGCACGGTGGCACGGGCAACGCCCATCCTCACTCGCACGTGCTGTCAGAGCTCTCGGGACGGAACCTTGAAGTGCACATCTGCACAGATCAGAACGACTTTTGCTGGAGAGATAGGCGCATCCGTTAGCGCTGACGCTCCGTGTCGCAGCCCTCGCCCGACGCGGGAGAGCGAAACGCCCTTCCATCTAAGAGATCCCCAAGGGTGATTTGACTGGCCGAGCGAGACAGTGTCGACGCGCTGGGGATGTTGGACGGTCCGTCGTTTCGGAGCATCGCCCAGCTGCCCCAGGGCGTTCCGAACGTCCGACACCGGCTTTCTTAACCCTCGACGAACAGCTTCGCTCGATGCGATGATCTGATCGTGGAGTATCCCGACGGCTTCAGCAGCATCAACGCAACGCTATGCATCAGACACGTCACCGACGACGTGTTACGGGAGCGCCTCCTGCCTGATTTAGACGGGTTCGAGTGCAGCTTTTGCGGTTTAGTGAAACCCGCTGCTGAAACACCGTTCGCGGTTTCGATGGACCTCCTCGGCCAGTACGTCTGGGAAGCGGCATCGTGGATGTACTCGGACCCCGGCTATATCGAGTACTACGACGGCGAACCATGGTCCACTGAGGGCTTAATCGAGAACAACGAAGTCATGTACGACATCGCCGGCGACGCCTTGGAGGAGGCTGTCCTGGATGACGTGCTCCTCGCTCTGACGAACGCCATCAACGACCGCGAATATTGGAGCTACAACGACCACGACTACAGATTCTCGCTGTCTTGGGCCGCCTTCCAGGAAACCGTGAAGACACAGTCGAGATTTGTCTTCATCGGGACGTCCGCTAGACCGGGCCATGAGGACGAGCCGCCAGCACGCCTCGCCAAGTTTCTCAACGCGTTGCTCACCTATGTCGAGTCCGAATTACTCGTCGATGTTCCTCGGGGAACCAAGTTGTACCGCGGGCGCATGGTGGATGAACTTGATAACCATCGTGCAGCCATCGCCGCGGAGCCCAGCACGCGACTTGGCCCGGCTCCCTCGGAGAAAGCGGAGGCGGGACGCCTCAACAGCAAGGGCATCAGCTTGTTTTACGCTGCCGACGACGTCGACACCGCAGTTGGCGAAATCGCACTCCACTCGCCATACGACGTGGCGATCATGGGTGGATTCGTGACGCAGCGCCACCTGAAGGTCCTCGATTTCACCCGAAGTCTCACAACGCTCCCAAGCATCTTTGCGACCGATGAGGAGAGCCGAAACCGTTGGCTGTTCTCGCGGTTCGCGGAGCGATTCACGAAGCACATCACGGCACCCGTGCTCCTCGACGGAAGACAATTGGTTGACTACGCACCGACTCAGGTCGTGGCGGAGTACCTGCGATATGTCCCAGAAACTCGCATCGACGGCATCGCCTGGCCCTCTCACGTCGGTGCAGGGAACGGGAAGAACGTTGCACTGTTCTTTGGCCCAGGTCATGAGTTCCGAACGGATCCGCCTACCGAAACAGAGAAACGGCGTACTTCCAATGAGCCCGCGTTGACGCTTTCAAGAGACGACGTCACCGAGCATCGAGTGAAGCGCCGTGTCAAGGTCAAGAGACTCGAAAAGCCGGAGCCCTGGGAGGACGAAGCCCCGATGCACATGGACTTCTGACCCATCCGCGTCAGGTCAGATCCCACCGTCAGACGTAACCGTCTTCGACTCTACGCGACGTATCAGCAGCGGACCGTCTGACCAGTCTCCCGCGCTCGACCCCCGCCAGGGTCCTGGAGCTGGCCAACCCGACAGGCCTAAGATCGTCCGGATGCTATCGTGCGCGACAGCCGGAACCGGGGACATTCAGTAACTCGTACCTCCAAAGTGCTGCGGGTCCCTCTGCGTCGAGCACCTGCGACCAAACCGTCCCGTCTACCGCGGGTTTTCATTATCTTCGAGTCGACAGCTCCGAGCAGATCAACGAAGCCTACGTTTCGGCATCGTGAAGAGGTAGGCCGCTTCCCGGCGCTGGCTCAAGTACTCCCCGATAGCAGGGCTGAGACCGCCGGCG
This sequence comes from Microbacterium sp. Root322, assembly GCF_001425645.1. Classification (NCBI taxonomy): domain Bacteria; kingdom Bacillati; phylum Actinomycetota; class Actinomycetes; order Micrococcales; family Microbacteriaceae; genus Microbacterium; species Microbacterium sp. Root322. The sequence goes on from NZ_LMCS01000001.1 coordinate 510,343, forward strand.
AGCCCAAGCGCCGCGCCGACGACGCCCGACACACCCCCCGCCGCGCCCACGACCACTCCAAGCCCGCCGGCGGCCGCAGGCGCGACAACACTGAAATTACGGTAGGTGGCCATGCGCTTCGTGAGAGTCCGGGACGACCGCTCGATATCGGACGCCAGCGCCTGCACTGCGGAGACCTCAGAGCCAAAATCCTGCGCTGCAGTCATCGCCGCCCGCACTTGCGCCCGGAGATCCTCCACGGCATCTTCCATAGACAACATCTTTGCCAGATCCCTGGCTCGCACATCCCGTAGGGCCGGTACATCAGCCCAGAGAGTCGCGTTTGACGCTCCGGAACCTCGACCACGGCGCTGAAGCATTCGCGCCTCGAATGGAGAGGCCGCAACGTACTCAGCTCCAAGAACATCCGACACCGCGAGTCTGCGCTCGGTTCGCTGCACGTAGTTGGCGACCGCGCCGTCAGTGACTTGACTGATCCAGGGCGAATAATCGAACGTTGGGTCATACTTTCCGAGCGTCCTGAACTCGAAAGTTCCCGACTCCGGATCGGTCCGGCTCGGGTCGATGCGCCCATGAAACCACATGCCACTATTTCGCTCAAGGTCGTCTATGGCATTCACAAACAAAACGTCACGGGCGGTTGGACCTTCGACGACGAGTTGCGACCTGACCCACTGAACGAGTTCGGTGTTCGCTAGAGTCGCTCGCGTATCCTCCTCGATCTGCATGACCCCAGTGGTCTGTGCGACGCCGTCCGGCATGGGCAAGGCATAGCCCGCGCGTATCAGATGCTGAAACTGCAACTCTCGAGTGGCTTCTGCGCGAATCCTTCGATTCGTCGACGACCCTCTCAGCGCCTGCAACAATTTGTCCGGGTAGAGCACGTGATCTGCGAGGAGCATGGTCCTTTCGATGAGCTTGTTGGGCGCGAGCTCTTCGTTCCATAGAATCGTTCGACGCGGGACGATTTGACGAAGACCAGCGGATGTCTTCCATGCCTCAACCGCAAACTCGGCAATCGCCTCGACGATGTTGTCCTTTGCGGACTCCGAGTTGTCCGGTAACGACGAAAGCTCGCGAAGCAATGCCACCCGGATTCGACCCAGCTCGGCCGCATCCGAAGGCTCGTCTGCCGACGTCGAAGCTGCGACCGCGCGCTCGAATGCGGTCGAGGTCAACTGGCGAGCAGCGGGCTCGGGGGATGGCATCGTGATGGGTGTTCCCTGAGGCAACATCTCGCCAAGAGCGGAACGAGCGAGACGAACATCGGGACTCAGACTGATGAAGTCCCCGGTGTCTGGGGGCACAGGTGCGCCAGCAGGACTACGAGGGGTAGCAAACCGCTTGTGACAGAGTCGATAGGTCTTCCCCGAGCCACACCAACACGGGTCCTGACGGTCGAACGGCGCAAGCGGATTCACTCCGACAGGGTATCGACGAACAACTGCTTCTCCGCGCTGACCTGCACAGATCCTCGCTAGAACGCAGTCACTTTGTACGAAGCGGGCCTCAGTTGCTCAGCAATGGCGCTGATGAGTGAGGTGCGGCGTCGGAGCCCCCTCCCTACATTCGCGTCACTGACGCCATACGTTGCGAAAAGACCGTTTATGACACACCGCGTTATTCCGGCGATGGCCCAGAAGTCTGCTTCACCCCGGAGTGCGACGAACCGACGTTCAATTTCGCTGACCCGTTCCGCTCACGAGCCGTCGGGCACTACTGATCACAGGACTGAAGCTCTACTACTTTCCGAGTAACTGCCGTGCATGCCAGTAGATCACGATGAGAGCGGCGCTCGGAACTCGCCTCCTGAACGCGCGAACCAGGAGCACTTCGAGGATCGCGTTACGCAGCGCTCGGAAGCCTGCGGACTCGTCGAGCCCGAGCACCTCGGTGACCGCGCAGGAGGTGATGTCGCATACCTAAGCAACCATCGCCCGCGTCGACGGCCATTTCTCCGCCGGTGACGATTTCATCGGCGGTGCGCGAGTATCGGAGCACGCCCGTGGAGACGTACTCCGACCGCGATCACCCGCTCACGTACTCCGCTAGGTGCTCCCCCGTCAACGTCGATTTTTGGGATACCAAATCTGTCGGTGTTCCCTCGAAGACGACCTTGCCGCCGTCGTGACCGGCTCCGGGCCCGATGTCGATGATCCAATCCGCGTGCGCCATGACCGCCTGATGGTGCTCGATCACGATCACGGTCTTCCCGGCGTCGACGAGTCGATCCAGGAGGCCGAGGATCTTGTCGACATCCGCCAGGTGAAGGCCCGTGGTGGGCTCGTCGAGCACGTACACGTCCCCCTTCTCCCCCATCTGGATCGCCAACTTGATGCGCTGACGTTCGCCACCCGACAGCGTCGACAGCGGCTGTCCCAGCGAGAGATACCCGAGCCCCACGTCTTCCAACCGGCCGAGGATGGCCGCGGCCGCAGGCAGCTTGGCCTCTCCCTCACTGAAGAGCACCCGGGCCTCGGAGACCGAGAGGTCGAGAACCTCGGTGATGTCCTTGCCCGCGAGCTTGTACTCGAGCACGCCGACCTGGAAGCGCTTGCCTCCGCAGTCCTCGCACGGCGTCTCGATGGTGTCCATGAAGCCGAGCTCGGTGATGATGACGCCCGCACCTTTGCATGACGGGCAGGCACCTTCGGAGTTCGCGCTGAACAGAGCGGGCTTGACGCCGTTGGCCTTCGCGAACGCCTTGCGGATCGGCTCGAGAAGCCCCGTGTAGGTCGCGGGGTTGCTGCGGCGGGACCCCTTGATCGCCGCTTGATCGATCGACACGACACCCTCGCGGTTCGAGACCGATCCGTGGATGAGCGAGCTCTTGCCGGAGCCAGCCACTCCCGTCACGACCGTGAGCACGCCGGTCGGGATGTCGACATCGACGGCCTGCAGGTTGTTCGCGGTCGCCTCTCGCACCTCGATGGCTCCCGTGCCCGAGCGCACCGCATCTTTCAGCTGTGCCCTGTCGTCGAGATGCTCACCGGTCTTCGTGCCGCTCGCCTTCAGCCCCTCGACCGTGCCCTCGAAGCAGATCTCGCCACCGGCGCTTCCCGCGCCAGGCCCCAGGTCGACCACGTGGTCGCCGATCACGATGGTCTCGGGCTTGTGTTCCACGACCAGCACGGTGTTGCCCTTGTCGCGCAGCTGGAGCAGGAGCCCGTTCATGCGCTGGATGTCGTGCGGGTGCAGGCCGATCGTCGGCTCGTCGAAGACGTAGGTGATGTCGGTGAGCGAAGAGCCGAGGTGCCGGAGCATCTTGATGCGCTGCGCCTCTCCCCCGGACAGTGTGCCGGAGGGCCGTTCCAGACTGAGGTAGCCGAGCCCCAGCGTGACGAAGGCGTCGAGGTTGGCGCTGAGCGCCTGCAGCAGCGGGCCGGCTTCGGGAAGATCGAGTCCTCGCACCCAGTCGGCCAGATCCGTGACCTGCATGCGGCATGCGTCGGCGATGCTCACCCCCTCGATCTTCGAGGAGCGCGCACCTTCGGTCAGGCGGGTGCCGTCGCACTCCGGGCAGACCGCGAAGGTGGCGACACGCTCGACGAAGGCGCGGACGTGTGGCTGCAGCGCATCGAGGTCTTTCGACAGCATCGACTTGGTGATCTTCGGGATGAGACCCTCATAGGTCATGTTGATCCCGGAGATCTTCACCTTCGTGACCTCGCCGTAGAGGAAGAGGTGACGCTGCTTCTCGGTGAACTGCGAGATCGGCTTGTCGCCCGGATAGAACCCCGACTGGGAGAAACCCTTCACCATCCATCCGTCGGCGGTGTAGCCGGGCACCATGATGGCGCCTTCGTCGAGCGACTTCGTCTCATCGACGATCTGGGCGAGGTCGATGTCGGATACCGCTCCCCTGCCTTCGCATCGTGGGCACATGCCGCCTAGATAGATCGCGTCCTTCACGATCTTCTTCGCCCCTCCCGGGCCGGTCATCACGCCGCTGGCCTTCTGGGTCGGGATGTTGAACGAGAACGCCGTCGGCCCGCCGATGTAGGGCTGTCCGAGCTTGCTGAACAGGATGCGCAGCATCGCGTTGGCGTCCGTCACGGTGCCGACGGTCGATCGCGGGTTCGCGCCGAGGCGTTCCTGGTCGACGATGATCGCCGTCGTCAGTCCCTCGAGGACGTCGACGTCGGGTCGTGGAACCGAGGGCATGAAGCCTTGGACGAAGGCACTGTAGGTCTCGTCGATCATGCGCCGCGACTCGGCAGCGATCGTGTCGAAGACGAGCGAGCTCTTCCCCGAACCGGACACGCCGGTGAACACGGTGAGGCGGCGCTTCGGGATGTCGACGCTGACGTCCTTCAGATTGTTCTCGCGCGCGCCCTGCACGCGGATCAGGTCGTGGGTGTCGGCGGGGTGCTCGTCCGTTGTCATCGGCGTCCTTCGTGTGGTCGGTGGAGAGATCAGGCGGCTTGGTTAATACGGAGCAGATTGCCTGCGGGGTCGCGGAACGCGCAGTCGCGAACCCCGTAGGGCTGGTCGATCGGCTCCTGGACGACGTCGGCGCCGCGCTCGACGAGGCGTTCGAACAGCGCGTCGACGTCGTCACTGGCCAGCGTCAGCGCCGCGTAGCTGCCCTTCGCGATGAGCTCGAGGATCGTCTGGCGCTCGGCGTCGGTGATGCCGGGGTCGGTTGCCGGCGGATGCAGCACGATCGACGTCTCGGGCTGGCCGGGCGGACCGACCGTGACCCATCTCAGCCCGTCGTAGCCGACGTCGTTGCGAACCTCGAAGCCGAGCGCGTCGCGGTAGAAACCGAGCGCCGCTTCGGCGTCGGTGTGCGGAAGGAATGCGTAGTGGATGCGGATGTTCATGGTGTTCACGGTAGGTGCGCATCGGTGCGCGGCGCTTCTCGATTCCTGATCGGTCTGGTCACCTGTTTGGCGTGGAACGAGGGAATCCCCTCGACGGTGGCGGCGCGTTCACGGTACACGCTGGGTGCGACACCGACCAGCTCCGAGAATCTCGTGCTGAACGAGCCGAGCGAGGAGCACCCCACTTCGAAGCACACCTCTGTCACCGACAAGTCACCGCGCCGTAGCAGCGCCATCGCACGCTCGATCCGCCGAGTCATCAGGTAGGAGTACGGCGATTCGCCGTAGGCCTCGCGGAACTGTCGGCTCAGATGCCCGGCCGACATGTGCACGCCGTCCGCGAGAGCCTGCACGTCGAGCGGCCTGGCGTACTCGCGGTCGATGCGGTCTCTGACCCTTCTCATCACGGCGAGCTCACGCAGGCGATCTTCGTCGACGGCGGGCACGACTCGATCTTGCCATGTCGCCGGAAGTCGCGGCGTGACGGAGCGAAACGCGGGTGGGACCTTCTCCCCCATCCCGGACCACGGGAGCGCTACCCTGAGGATGCATCCTCACAGCATCTTCTCAGAAAGGGCTCCCCACCATGTCTGAACCACTCACGGAGGCCAAGTCTCTGTTCAAGTCGATCCGGGTCACGCTGGCGGTCGCCGGCGTCATCGCGCTGATCGCCGGAATCGTCCTCCTCGTCTGGCCCATCAAGTCCGCGGTCATCGTGACGGCGATCTTCGCGTCGTACCTGGTCGTCGCCGGTCTCGTGTACGTCGGGCTCGGCATCTTCTCGAGCGCGAAGGGAGGATGGGCCCGCGTAGGCCACATCGTCCTCGGCCTGCTGTACATCGCAGCCGGTGTCATCGCGTTCTTCAACCTGAACGCCGCCGCAGCCACGCTCGCGTTCGTCGTCGTGATCTTCATCGGCGTCAGCTGGATCGTCGACGGGATCGTCGCCCTCACGCTGCTCGGCAGCGACGGGTCGCGGGTCTGGACCGTCCTCTACGCGATCCTCAGCATCGTCGCCGGAATCATCGTCCTGTTCTCGCCGCTGATCGCCGGCTTCGCGTTCTGGCTCCTGTTGGGCATCTCGCTGGTCGTGCTCGGCATCGTTCAGATCGTGCGTGCCATCACGCTCGGTCGGGACGCGAAGGAGTTCGTCTCCGCCGTCCAGGGCGGAGCGGCGAGCTGACGCTCATCGCCTGAAACACGATCGGCCCCGTCCTGCATGATGCAGGACGGGGCCGATTCTCTGTGTCGTACTACTCGGCCGCGAAGGCGCTCACGTCACCCACGAGGCGCGTGTTGTCCGCGGGCACGGGGTCGACGGCTGCCTTGGCAACCTCTGCCGCGAACTCCGAAACGTTGTAGAGCTTGCCCGCCGATTCCCGGCGCTCCGCGATCGCTCCCGGGTTCGCCCGCTCCAGCAGCGTCGCGGTGATCGTCCCCTCGATCATGTCGCCGGAGACGACCGTGAACCCGATCCCCTTCGCGGCCAGGCCGGGGATGAGCTCGCGCAGCGCGTCTTCTCCTGCGCGCTTGGAGAGTGCCACCGGCTCGTACTCCGGCATGGTCGGCGTGGTCCGGATGAAGTGGGCCTGGTGGCTGGTGACGAACACCACGCGCGCGCCTTCGCCGAGCAGCGGCGTCGCCGCGTTCAGAACGTTGAGCTGGGCGTCGCGGTTCAAGGTGAGTGCGTAGTCCTCGGCCATGCCGGACTCCATGCCGCCGGACGCGTTGAGCACGAGCACGTCGAGACGCCCGTACTCCGCGCGGATGGCGTCGAACATCTCGGCGACGGACTCGGGGTCGGTCAGGTCGGCACCGACGACGAGCGCACGACGACCGAGCTCGCGCAGCTGCGCGGCCAGCTTCTCGGCACGCGGTGCCTTGTTGCGGAAGTTGATGACGACGTCGGCACCGGCCTCGGCGAGGTAGCGCACGGTGTCGGCGCCGATGCCCCGCGATGAACCGGTGACAAGGGCGACCTTGCCGTCAAGGGATCCTGCGGGAAGAACGTCGGTCACGGTGACTCCTCATGATGCGTGAAAAAGCCGTGATCGCACGGCCCTCACACACTACCAAGCGCGCGCTGTGGCACCCGGATCCGCGGACGCCCGCGTGATACGTTGACCACAAAGGAGGCCGCATGGACAACTTCACGACATTCGTCACGTTCATCGACCAATGGGCTTGGATCGGCTGGCTGGTCCTGATCGCCGTCTTCCTCGTCATCGAGATGCTCTCGCTGGATTTCACCTTCCTCATGCTGAGCTTCGGCAGCGTCGTCGGTCTGGTCACCGACCTGATCGGCGTCCCGGTGTGGGTGCAGGTGATCATCGCCGCCGCCGCGGCCGCGCTGTTCATCCTCTTCCTGCGGCCGCCGCTGCTCAAGCGCCTGCGGCGCGGGGAGGATCCGACGAAGTCGAACGTCGACGCCCTCGTCGACCTCCGCGGCATCGCGCTGCACGAGATCACGCAGATCTCGGGTCAGGTCAAGCTCGCCAACGGCGACACCTGGACCGCACGCACCGCCACACCCGTGCCGATCCCCCAGGGCGCTCCGGTCGCCGTGAGTGCGATCAACGGCGCGACCGCCATCGTCCGTCCCGTCAACGACTAGGAGAACCCCGTGAACGACGCATCGTTCATCCCCACCGCGATCCTGTGGGTCCTCGTGATCGCGGTGATCATCTTCGTGGTGGTCACCGTCGCTCGCGCGATCCGCATCATCCCGCAGGCCACAGCGGGGGTCGTCGAACGCCTCGGGCGCTACCACAAGACCCTCACCCCCGGGCTCAACGTCCTCGTGCCCTTCATCGATCGCCTGCGCCCTCTGATCGACATGCGCGAGCAGGTCGTCTCGTTCCCGCCGCAGCCGGTGATCACCGAGGACAACCTCGTCGTGTCGATCGACACGGTCGTCTACTTCCAGGTCACCGATGCGCGCGCCGCGACCTACGAGATCGCGAACTACCTCGGCGCGGTCGAGCAGCTGACGACCACCACTCTGCGTAACGTCGTCGGTGGACTGAACCTCGAAGAGGCGCTCACCAGCCGCGACAACATCAACGGTCAGCTCCGTGTCGTCCTCGATGAGGCGACAGGCAAGTGGGGCATCCGCGTCGGTCGCGTCGAGCTCAAGGCGATCGACCCGCCCATCTCGATCCAGGACTCCATGGAGAAGCAGATGCGCGCCGAGCGTGACCGCCGCGCCGCGATCCTGACGGCAGAGGGAACGAAGCAGTCCGCGATCCTGGAAGCCGAAGGTGCTCGCCAGGCCGAGATCCTCCGCGCAGAGGGCGACAAGCAGGCCGCCGTGCTGCGCGCGCAGGGTGAGGCCGAGGCCATTCAGAACGTCTTCAGCGCGATCCATCAGGGCGAGCCGGACGACAAGCTCCTCGCCTACCAGTACCTCCAGATGCTGCCGAAGATCAGCGAGGGTCAGTCCAACAAGCTGTGGATCATCCCGAGCGAACTCACCGAGGCGCTCAAGGGCATCGGCAGTGCATTCACCCCGAAGCCGGGCCAGGGCCCGACGAACACGCTGCCGGGCGCGTGACGCACCCGTACTTCTCGAAGACGCGGCATCCCCGAGTCCTCGCCCACCGCGGTCTGATCACCGCGGCAGGCGAGGACTCGGGCGTCTGGGAGAACTCCGCTGCGGCATTCGCCGCTGCGCATGCGGCAGGCATCGACTACATCGAGACCGACTGCCAGGTCACGGCTGACGGCGACGTCGTCCTGTTCCACGATGAGACACTGACCCGGCTGGTCGGCGACAGCCGCAGCGTGCGGGAGGTGCGCACCCGAGAGCTCCGGATGCTCTTCGCGGACCACGGCGGGCTCCTGACGGTGGCCGAGGCACTGGCTTCCTTCCCGGACGTCCGCTTCAACATCGATGTGAAGACCCCCGCAGCCGTCGATCCGCTCGGACCGATACTGGTCGAGCACACGCACCGGGTGCTCCTGACGAGCTTCTCCGACGCTACCCGTCGAGCCGCGCTTGCCTCGGTCTTGCGGTCCGGAGCGGCACTTCGCCCCGCCACATCCGGTGGGAGCGGAACGATCGCCGCGCTGAGGGCGCTGTCGGCGCTGCGCCTCTCCCCCGCTCGTGTGCTCCGGGAGGTCGACGCTCTGCAGATACCCGAGCGCTACGGTGCGCTGAAGGTCATGACACCGGCACTCGTCCGCGCTGCCAGACGACATGACGTCGAAGTCCACGTATGGACGGTGAACGAGCCCGAACACATGCAGCGCCTCATCGCTCTCGGCGCCCACGGAATCGTCTCCGATCGCGCGGACGTGGCACTCAAAGCGCTGATCCCCCGCTGACCTCCGACGCGCCCCATAACCTCCGGTGCTGGGATTAACCTGTGAGTTCCGCCGAGAAGGCGGCCGCGTGGATGAAGCGCACAGGCTGGAGCGCTATACCTGACAGCGACGAGAGGACCACACAATGGCAGATCGCAGCCTGCGCGGCATCCGACTCGGCGCCCAGAGCCTACAGAGCGAAGAGGGCGTCGTTTTCATGGAGCGCCGTGAGACCACCTACACCTGTGACACCTGCGGCCACGTCACGAACCTGATGTTCGCGGCGGACGCAGAACCGCCCCAGACCTGGGAGTGCCGCGCGTGCGGCGCCGAAGCCCGCCTGAACGTCGACGGCCAGGCCGTCACGCTCGAGGTCACCGACGAGAAGGCTGCCCGCACCCACTGGGACATGCTGCTGGAGCGTCGTAGCCGCGCAGAACTCGAGGAACTCCTCGAGGAGCGCCTCGCCTTCATCCGCGCCCGCCGCGGTGCCGGCGAAGACCCGACCCGGGAGAAGATCGGCGCTTAGCGCCTCCTGGCGCGCCACCACCCGACGAGGAGCGCGCCCAGACCGCCCCAGAGCAGGATCGCCTGCACCCAGGGGCCTAGCACCACACCAGCTGTGAGGCCGGATCGGAGCTCGACATCCTCGAGCATCGCTCCGGCCTCATCTGCGTCCAGGCTCGTGACGGTCGATCCGTCGGCGCGGATGATCTGGCTCGTGCCGACGGTCGAGACGTTCACCACGCTGCGGCCCGTCTCGATGGCCCGCATCCGGGCGAAGGCCAGCTGCTGGAGATTCTCGTCCGTGCCACGGAAGTCCGCGTTGTTCGTCTGGAACACCATCACCTCAGCGCCGGAGTTCAGGCCCTGCCAGATCACGTCGTCGTAGATCACGTCGAAGCAGATGGCGAGACCGACGGGGACACCCTCGACGGTGACCAGCGGAGGGTTCGAGCCCGGGGTGTACTCCCTCTGGATGAGTCCGATGAGGTCGGGAGCGAGCGCGTTGAAGAAAGCGCGATCCGGCACGTACTCGCCGAACGGGACCGGGTGGCGCTTGTCATGCAGCTGTGTCGCCGTGCCGTCGGGATTCCACAGCATCGACGTGTTGAAGTATCGGTCGTCTCGGCCGGTGGCCGCGTTCGCCAGCAGCGGGGCGTCGATCCGGTTGGCGAGCAGAGTCATCCGCCGAGCGAGGGCGTCGATCTGGAACGGGTCGCCGTCCAACGACCCCTCCGGCCACACCAGGAGATCGACATCCTCGCCGTAGAGAGGCGCGGTCGCGTCGGTCTGCGCCTGGATCACTGAGAACGGCTCGCGGTCGTCGAAGTAGCCGGTCGGACCGTTTCCCTGTACCGCAGCGATCCGCAGGGAACCGCTCGAAGACGTGGGAAAGAGCGGGGTGAACAGGATCACCACCACGAGGGCGGCGGGCGCGATCACGAGGAGTGGCCGTCGCCATGCCCGCATGCGCGCGACCTCGATGAGCATCGCCACGACGAAGACCATGAGGAAACTGAGTCCGCTGACGCCCACCCATGAGGAGACCGGAGCCAGCGGGCTCTCCGCCTGACTCATGCCGATGCGCGCCCAGGGGAAGCCCCCGTAGGGCCACGAGCCGACGAAAAGCTCGCGGCCGACCCAGAGGGCGGCGACGACAGCGGGAAGCGCCAGGAGGCGTCCTGCGGTCCCGGGGAAGGCCTTCGGGAGCCACCGGTAGGCGAGGGCGATCGGGACGAGGGCGATTCCCGTCAGAACTCCCTCGAGGACACTGAGAGCGGCCCACGGGACCGGGCCCAGGTAGCGCGACGTCCAGGAGACGAGAAGTCCGAAGAACAGGATCCCGTAGACGACTCCGACCAGCAGCGCTCCCCCGAAACGGCGTCCGATCAGTGAGACCAGAACGAGAGCGGTCGCCGGGAAGGCGAGGATCCATACGGCGGCCTCCGGATAGGCCAGGTCCATCATCACCGCGGCGAGTCCGGCGGAGAGCACAGCGGCCCACAGAGGCAGGAGGGCGCGCTGGGGCGCTCGTTTGTCGGTCATCGCATCCATCTCACATCGAGGAGTAGGCGACGATGCCCCGGCGCACGCCGTCGAGCGCGGCCCGCGCGGTCCGCGCGATCGTGGCGTCCTCCGCCACGATCGAGAGCTGATCCAGCAGGTCGATCGTCTGCTTCGCCCAGCGCACGAAGTCACCGGCCGCCATGTCGGCGTCGATCAGCACCCGGTCGAGCATTCCGCCGCGCGCCCACGAGTGCATCGCCCCTGCGAGCCCGGCCGCCAACGGCTCGCTGCCGGGAAGGTGATGGTCCTGCTCCAGATCATCGAGCTCGGCCCACAGCGTCGTCGTCTTCTCGTACGCGGCGCGGAAGGCACCGCGCGGCAGACCCCGCTCCCCCGCATTCGCTTCGTCGCGGCGGGGCTCGTACACCAGGCAGCACGCCATGGCGGCGAGTGAGGGGGCGTCGAGACCGGCCCAGAGGCCTTGGCGCAGGGACTCGGCGACCAGCAGATCGCGTTCACCGTAGATACGGCGCATGGTGCGTCCGGCCTCGGTCAGATTGGTCTCCTCGCCGTCGTCCACGATGTAGTCGAGCGTCTCCAGCACCTCGATGACACGGTCGAAGACGCGCGCGACGGAACCGGTGCGCGTCTCGATTTGACGACGGATCCGGTCGTTCTGGCGCTTGAGCTTCCAATAGCGCTCCGCCCACCGCGCGTGAGCTTCACGATCGGGACAGCGGTGGCAGGGGTGGCGCTGCATCTGCGTGCGCAACGACTGCATGCGCTTCATGCGCTTGTCGCGCGACGCACGTGGCGCGTTCGAATCCTGTCGGTTCTTCTTCTCGAGGTCGCTCAGCTCGCGCCGGATGGCCGCGTACTCGGGGAAATCTCCGTGCTCGCATGCCATCGCGCTCTGGTAGCCGGCCAGAGACTCCTCGGCCTCGCGCACCTGACGCGCCAGCCCGACGACGGCACGGTCCGCTTGGAACTGCGCGAACGACGATTCCAGGATCTGCCGGGCCCTGACCTTGCCGAACATGTCGATCAGGTTCACGGCCATGTTGTACGTGGGGCGGAAGCTCGAATTCAGCGGATACGTCCTGCGGGAAGCGAGCGCCGCGACCGCCTGCGGATCCATGCCCTCGGTCCACTGCACCACGGCGTGACCTTCGACGTCGATGCCTCGACGCCCGGCGCGCCCGGTGAGCTGTGTGTATTCCCCCGAGGTGATGGCGACACGGGCCTCGCCGTTGAACTTCTCCATCTTCTCGAGCACGACCGTTCGCGCCGGCATGTTGATCCCGAGCGCGAGCGTCTCGGTGGCGAAGACGACCTTCACGAGCTTGCGCTGATAGAGCTCCTCGACGACTTCCTTGAACGCGGGCAGCAACCCCGCGTGGTGCGATGCGACGCCGCGCTCGAGGTTGTCGAGCCACTCCCAGTAGCCGAGCACGCCGAGGTCTTCCTCCTGGAGGGTGCGCGTGCGCTCCTCGACGATGGCGCGGATCTCGGAACGCTCCTCGTTCGAGGTGAGCCGGATCCCTGCCCGACGCACCTGCTGCACGGCGGCCTCGCACCCGACCCGACTGAAGATGAAGAAGATCGCCGGGAGCAGATTCGCCCGCTCCAGAAGTCGCACGACGTCGGGGCGATCCATCCGCTCGATCCGGCGTGCGTTGGCGGCGCGTACCGGACGACGTCCGCCTCGCTGAGGCCGCTTCGCCTGACGACCGGCGTGGCGGTCGCTGCGGTAGGACTGCGCCTGACGGTTGTTCTCGTATGTCGTGCCCGTAGAGGAGCGGATACGCATCAGCTCCTGGTTCACCTGCGCGGTGGCCGGGCCGGCACGATCGTCGAAGAGCGGCAGGAGGTCGTCGCGGACGAGCACGTGCTGCTCCAGCGGCACAGGCCGGATCTCGGAGACGATCACCTCGGTGTCGCCGCGCACGGTGTCCAGCCAATCACCGAACTCCTCGGCGTTGGACACGGTGGCGCTCAAGGAGACCAGGCGCACACGCGCCGGCAGGTGGATGATGACCTCTTCCCACACCGCACCGCGGAAGCGGTCGGCGAGGTAGTGGACCTCGTCCATGATGACGTAGCGCAGGTCCCGCAGCGCCGAGGAGTCGGCGTAGATCATGTTGCGCAGGACTTCGGTGGTCATCACGACGATGCGGGCGTTGCCGTTGATGTTGGTGTCGCCGGTGAGCAGACCCACCTGATCGGCTCCGTAGACGTCGACCAGCTCTCTGAACTTCTGATTGGAGAGCGCCTTCATCGGCGTCGTGTAGAACGCCTTGTCGCTCGCGGTCTGCATCGCGAGGTGGATCGCGAACTCACCGACGATGGTCTTTCCCGCACCCGTGGGGGCTGCGACCAGTACGCTGCGTCCGCTCTCGAGCGCGTGGCACCCTGCGACCTGGAAGGGGTCGAGCTGGAACTTCTGCAACGCCGCGAACGCTGTGGACTGCGGGTGCTCCACTGCCTCCTGCGCGCGCGCGTACCTCTCCGAGGGCGAACTCATGCCGGATCCGGCAGAAGCCCTGATGCCTCGTCGCGTTTGCGTTTGCGTCGATCGAAGATCAGGGAGAGACCCGCGGCGGCGAAGAAGAGGACGATCAGGATGCCCGCGAGCATGAGCATGCTGACGACGTCGGCGGCCGGCGTCGCGAGAGCGGCGAACACCGTTGCGATGATGATGGCGACCCGCCATCCCTTGAGGATCGCTCGACCCGACATGACGCCGGCGAGGTTGAGAGCGACCAGGAACACCGGCAGCACGAACGAGATGCCGATCACGATCATCAGCTTGAAGATGAAGTCGTAGTACTCCTGGGCGGAGTAGAGGTTCGTCGCTCCGGCCGGGGTGAAGCTCCACATGAGCTCGATGATGTGGGGCATGATCATCACCCCGAGGTAGCAGCCGGCGAAGAAAAGCGGAACCGCAGCCACGACGAAACCGATCGTGTACCTGACCTCTTTGCGAGTGAGGCCGGGCATGATGAACGCCCAGACCTGCCACAGCCAGACCGGAGCCGACAGGAAGATGCCGATGGAGAACGCGATGCGCATGCGCATGTCGAACGCCGAGGTGATGGTTCCGAAGTTGAGCGCGCTGAAGTCGTCTCCGCGCTTCTCGGCGATGATGCGCACCGGTTCGGTGATGAAGTTGATGATCGGGTCAGCCACGAGAAAGGCGATGACCATGCCGACCACGAGAGCGAGCGCAGCGAACATGAGGCGCTTGCGCAGTTCGACGAGATGCGCGCCGAGCGACATCCGTCGATCCCGATCCGCCTTCGGCATCACGGTCGGTTCGATGGCTGCCACGGCCGGTCAGGCGCGGGGCGGAGTCTCAGGGTCGATGCCCGAGTCCTTCACCGTGGTCGGGTCGACGGCTGCGGACTCGGTGCGAGCGGCGTCATCGTCCTTCATCGCCTTCATCTCGCCCTTGAACACGCGGGCGGACTGACCCATGCTCTTGGCGAGGGCCGGCAGCTTCGCCGCACCGAAAAGAAGGAGGATCACTGCCAGCACGATAAGCAGGTGCCAGCCTTGCATTCCAGCGAACATGTCAGGTTTCCCGTCGTCGGTGAGCGTTCGATCCAGTCTACAGATCAAACCTTTGCTTCGGGTTGGCGATAGAGGGCGAGTCCTGCGGCTGCCCACTCCCTGGTCGCCGCGCGGGCTACACCCGGTTCCAGGACCTCCATGGCTCCCCCGAAGCGCGCCGCGAGCCGCTTGATGCCGCGCGGGTCGGCGAGATGCAGCCGAGTGGTCACTGCGCCGTCGACCGCCTCAGTCGCCCCGGTGGGCACGAATCCGCTGAGCAGGGGTGCGAGACGCTCGGCGACGCGCACCGTCACCTCGCGCTCCTCGTCGAGTCCGGCGAACGCCTCCGGAACCTGATCTCCGCTGTGGGTGATCGGGATCTCTGTCAGCGTCGGTGCGCTCACCCGGTCGAGGTGGAAGGTGCGCATCGCCTGCCGGAGGTGGCACCACCCCTGCAGATACCACTGTCCGTTCGTGATCAGGATCTGCATCGGATCGACGGTGCGCGTCGTCGGCGCGGCATCGGGAGCCTGATACGTGAAGGCGATCGCGACACCTTCGTGCAGGCCTCGAGCCACCGCTTCACGAACCTCGTCGACGGCGCTGGGCGCGACGACCACGTCGGCGGGCGCGTCGGCAGCGCCACGCGAGAGCTTCGAGATCAGCCCGGCCACCAGGCCCGAGTCCGAGACGGCGGGAACCGCGGCCACCATCTGCAGTCCTGCGAGCAGGGCGGCCGCCTCCCGCGCGGTGAAGCGCGGCACACGACGCAGGGCGACATCGTTGGTGATCTCGATGACGTCTTCGAGGTCCAGGAGGTCCCAGTTGATGTCGAACATCTCCTGCGGCTGCTGCCAATAGCCGTCTTCACCGGGAAGCCCGATGACGGTGAGCTTCTCGACCATGCCGCGCATCTCCTGCGACGTGACGCCGAACTCCGCCGCGGCCTCTTCGAGGGACACCTGTCCGTGCTCGAGCACATAAGGAACAAGGGTCAGGTACAACCGCACCCGGTCGGCGGCGAGCAACGGCTTCGATTTGGCGGTCATCTCGCCTCCTCCTCGTCGGTGTGCAGCTCGGCGACGGCGCGAAGACGCGCGATCACGGCGTCGCGCAACGGTGCGGGCTCGACCACGCGAACCTCCGGACCGTACGAGGCGAGTTCGTCCGCGAGGATGTGCAGGTCCACGAAGGGCACGTTGATGCCCTGAGGAGCTGATGTGGCCCTTCGGCCCAGGCGCAGTGCGGCCTCCGTACCCGGGGTGATCTCCAGGAGAGCAGAGTTCTCGGACGCGACCCGTTCCAACCCTGCGAGTGCGCGATCCCCCGCACCGTCGCGCAGGGCGGGGTCGAAGCTCTGGGAGCTCACCCGCACATCCCCGACGATCCGACTGAGCAGGAAGGTGCGGTCCTCCTCTGCATCGACGTCGACGCCGAAGACATGCCACCGTGCCTCGTAGTCGACCAGCGCCAGCGGGCGGACGCGGCGCCGGCGAGGGGCGTCCTCGCCGGGCTTCAGGTAGTCGAAGGCGACCACTCGGGATCGTTCGATCGCATCCTGCAACGGAGAGAACGCGGCATCCCTGGCCGTGATGCGAGGGGCGAAACCGATGATCGGCTCGTCGCCGTCGATCCCGAGAGCACGGATCTTGCGGACACCTGACTGGGCGTCCCCGGAGACCGATTCGGCGCTCCAGACGCTTCCTGCGAGCTGGAGCACTGCCAGCTCGGCAGGCGAGAACTCGATGTCGCTGGGGAGATCGTATTCCGCCTGGGGAATGCGGTAGCGCGCTTCGCGGAGGTCGTTCGGATCCGCAGCGTCCCCGATGGTCTCGATGGGTACCCCGAGCGAGCGCAGCTCGTCCTTGTCCCGCTCGAACATCTTCTCCAGGGCGTCCGATCGGGTGCCCGCCTCTGCGCGCTGCCGATACCCGGAGACGTTGTCGAGGATCTGCTGCTTGGTCAGCCCGATCTCCGTGGCCATCAGCGCCACGACGAGATTCGTCAGGCGCTCCTCCGCGGGGATACGGGCGGCCATCACTGCGTGGGCGCCGTCACTGCGCCCAGGATGTCGACGACGATCGCCGTGGCGGGAGCGCTTTCGGCAGCGGGGAAGACGACGAGCAGTTGCGACCCGACGGTCGCGCCCACGAGCTGCTCGGCGGCCACGCTCACGCTCGCGTCCTTGCCCCACGAGCTCGTGGTGACCGTCTTGTCGTCCCAGCCGACACCCATGATGTTGGAGACGACGATGTCGCCCTCCTTCACCTTCGGGCCATCGCCCTTGATGAGCGTCTGCGTCACGATCTCGGTCGGCGCGGGAACATCGGGGATGATGATGCCGGGAGTGCCGTCGGGGGCGCGGACGACGCTGGGAAGGCCGCGTGCGTCGTTGAACTGCAGTGCACCGGATGCCTTCGCCGGCATGACATCGAGCACATCGATGACCGCGACGATGTTCTCGCCCTTGTCGAGACCGAAAGCCTGGACGTTCTGGGCCCCGAAGTCCTCCGGAGTCAGGACGGCGAGGACACGGCTGCCACCGGTGGCGCACTCGAGAACGTCCGCGAGACCCGCAGAACGCTGAGCCCAGTAGTCGATGCTGTGCACGCGGCTCTGGTCGCCGTTGAACTCGGACTGGTAGAGCGCCTTGCCGCTGTCTCCGCCGTAGAAGGCGATGTCCAGCACCACGGGCTGGAAGTCCGATCCCAGTGCCAGACCGTCTCCGACGGTGACGTCGGCGAACGAGGTCTTGTCGGTCTTGACCGGTCCGAAGACGTCGACATCGGGGACGGAGCCGAGGTCACCGCTCACGTCGGCGACGTTCAGGATCTTGTCGTTGCCGCCGCGGTCGCACGCGGCGACACCGTCGGATGCTGTCGCGGTGCAGCCCGTCAGGGCGAGGACGGCGAGGCTGAGGGATGCCAGAACGGCGGACGTTTTACGCACGCGCTCCAGTCTATTCCGTCGCGTGCCCGGAATCGCGCGATGCGGCGGCAAGGCGCGCCCCTTCGGCCGCCTTCTCCGCTTCTCGTGCGCGTTTGCGGAGGTTCTTGTCGCTGATCTCACGGTCACCGACGGCGCCGGGCGTCCACGCCTCCACGTCCTCATCGCCGTAGCTGCTCTTGGACGCACGCCGCTTCACCGACGGCGCGATGGCACCGGGAGCGAGTCGGCGGGCCGTGAGGAGGAACCCGGTGTGCGCGACCATCCGGTGATCAGGGCGCACGGCGAGCCCCTCGACGTGCCAGCCGCGGACCATCGTCTCGGAGGCGTCGGGGTCGGTGAAGAGTCCCGTGCCGCGGATGTACTCCGCCACACGGGAGAGCTGGGTCGCGGTCGCCACGTAGCAGAGCACGACGCCGCCGGGGGTGAGGGCGTCGGCCACGACATCCATGCATTCCCACGGCGCGAGCATGTCGAGCACCACGCGGTCGACGGAGGCCGGGGCCACCTCGTTCGGCAGGGCCTCGACGAGATCGCCCACGACGACGCGCCAGGTGTCCGGGTGCTCACCGAAGAAGGTCTCCACGTTTCCGCGGGCGACATCGGCGAAGTCCTCGCGACGCTCGAAGGAGATCAGCTTCCCGGCCGGGCCCACGGCGCGCAGGAGCGAGAGGGAGAGCGCGCCGGAGCCGACGCCGGCCTCGACCACCACCGACCCAGGGAAGATGTCGGCCTGCATCACGATCTGGGCCGCGTCCTTGGGATACACGATCGCCGCGCCGCGGGGCATCGACATCGCGAAGTCCCGCAGCAGAGGCCGCAGCGCCAGGTAGTCGTGCCCGGAGCTGTTGGCCACGACGGAGCCGTCGGGAAGCCCGATGAGGTCGCGATGACGAAGCACGCCCTGGTGCGTGTGGAGCTCACCGTCTTCGCGGAGCGTCACGGTGTGCAGTCGGCCTTTCGGCCCGGTCAGCTGTACGCGATCGCCCGCACGGAACGGACCGCTCGGCCGCTGTACGCGGGAATCGGTCATCGGGTGGCTCCTGTCACGGCGGTGTTGCTGTCGAAGAGATCGGTGAGATCGTCGGCGCCCCTGCCGGCGAGGGTGGACCACAGCTCGTGGGCACCGAGGTGGTCGAGGGGCACGATGTGGGGAACCGCGAGGGTCAGCGCCCCGGAGGCGAGGCCGGCGCGCACGCCGGTCGGCGAATCCTCGATGACGATCACCTCGGCGATGTCGACGTCCAGAAGCGCGGCCGCCTGCAGGTAGGGCTCGGGGTGGGGCTTGGGGTTGTCGACGTCATCGCCGGCGACGACGATGTCGAAGGCCTCGAACTCGATGAGCTCGACGACGTTGAGCGCCATGCGACGCAGCGACATGGTCACCAGGCCTGTGGGGATCCCCGCCTCGCGGAGGTCACGGAGGAGCTCGCGGGCGCCGGGGCGGAACGGGACGCCCTGCGTGCGCAGCGATTCCTGCACGACGTCGGTCAGGTGGGACACGATCGCCTCGGGCTCCATCGCGACGCCGGCGTTCTGCAGGATCACCGCGCTGTCGAGCAATCCGCTTCCGACCAGCTGCAGCGCATCCTCGTGGGTCCAGGAACCTCCGAACGATTCGACCAGCGCCGTCTCGGCGGCCATCCAATACGGTTCGGTGTCGACGAGTGTTCCGTCCATGTCCCAAAGGACCGCGCTGGGCTTTCTGCTCACTGAACCCATGGTAGCCGTGGTGCCGCCCGCATCCCGCCTTCGCGGACTAGCCTGGAAGGATCACGACCGCGATCTCGAAGGGAGCCCTCGATGGATGTTCTCGGTCCGCGCATCGTCATCGCCGCCTTCGACGGCTGGAACGATGCGGGTGAAGCGGCCAGCAGCGCCATCGAGGCGCTGCGCTCATCGTCGGAGTACGACCTCGTGCACTCCGTCGACCCTGAGCTGTACTTCGACTACCAGTACACGCGTCCCTCGACGCGGATGGATGCCGAGGGCCGCCGCCAGCTGACGTGGCCGGAGGCCGGACTGTGGCGTCCGCGCGATCCTGCGCCCGGGCCCGAGTTCTGGTTGCTCACGGGCGCCGAACCTGCGCGCACCTGGCAGGCCTTCGCCTCCGAGTTCATCGACATCGCTCTCCGCGACGACATCACCGGTCTCGTGACTCTCGGGGCGATGCTGGCCGATGTCCCGCACACCCGACCGATATCGATCTTCGCCTCGAGCCAGAACGAGCAGGTGCGCGAGGCGCACGGCCTCGAGCGCTCGCTGTACGAGGGTCCGGTCGGCATCCTCACCGTCTTCGAGCACTTCGCCGAGAACGCGGGCATCCCCACGGCCAGTCTGTGGGCGAGCGTGCCGCACTACGTCGCCTCGGCGACCCCTTCGCCGAAGGTGACACTGGCGCTGCTGGACCGCCTCGAGGAGCTCACCGGCCTGGACGTCGATCGCCAGACGCTGCGCACCGAGGCCGCGACCTGGGAGGCCTCGATCGACGCCGCAGCCTCCGAGGACGAGGACATGGCGGAGTACATCCGTCAGCTCGAGCGCACCCGCGACACGTGGGACTCCCCCGAGGCATCAGGCGACGCGATTGCCCAGGCGTTCGAGCGCTACCTGCGCCGCCGAGACGACGGCCCTGGCGACCGCAAACGCTGAGCCCGGCTCAGGCCGCGATCACACCGGTGCCGAGCAGGACCAGCAGGACGGTGCCGAGCAGGATGCGGTAGATCACGAAGGGCAGGAAGCTGCGCTTCGAGATCCAGTTCATGAAGAACGCGATCACCCCGAGCGCCACGACGAATGCGATCCCGGTCGCGGCGAGCGTGTCGCCGAAGGAGAAGAACGACGGCTCGCCCCAGCTCTTGAAGACCTGGTAGAAGCCGCTGCCGAACACCGCGGGGATCGCGAGCAGGAACGCATAGCGCGCCGCAGCGGCACGCTCGTAGCCGAGGAAGAGCCCCATCGTGATGGTGCCGCCCGAGCGGGAGACACCCGGGATCAGCGCCAGCGCCTGCGCGAAACCGAAAGCGATGCCGTGCGGGTAGGTGAGGTCGTCGAGCTTGCGGCGCTTCGCCCCCACGTAATCGGCGACGCCGAGCAGGATTCCGAAGACGATCAGCATCACCGCGACGATCCACATCGACCGCAGCACGGTCTCGATCTGGTCCTGGAACAGCAGCCCCAGGACCACGATCGGGATGCTGCCGATGATGATCAGCCAGCCCATCCTGGCATCCGGATCGTTGCGCGGAGCCTTGCCGACCAGCGACCGGAACCACTGCGTCACGATGCGCACGATGTCGCGCCAGAAGAACACCACCACCGCGGCCTCTGTGCCGATCTGGGTGATCGCGGTGAACGCCGCACCCGGGTCTTCACCCGACGGCAGGAACGTGCCGAGGATGCGCAGGTGAGCGCTGGAGGAGATCGGAAGGAACTCGGTGAGTCCCTGGACCACACCGAGGATCAGTGCTTCGAGCAGGTGCATGGAGAGCTTTCAGTTCGGAGGAGGCACGGAGCGCGCGACGCTCAGTACGTGCGCAGCAGATCGGTCAGCACCCGCTGGCCGAAGACAAGCGAGTCTACGGGTACTCGCTCATCGACTCCGTGGAACATGCCTGTGAAGTCGAGGTCGGCGGGGAGCTTCAACGGGGCGAAGCCGTAGCCGGTGATGCCCAGGTATGCCAGCGCCTTGTTGTCGGTGCCGGCCCCGAGAAGATACGGGATGACCGGCACGCCGGGATCGTGTCGACCGATGCTGGCGACCATCGCTTCGACGAGCTCGCCTTCGAACGGCGTCTCCATGCCGATGTCCCGGACGACCGTCTCGATGATGATCTCGTCGCCGACGATCTGCTGGAGCTCAGCCAGGACGTCGTCCTCGGTCCCGGGGATCACCCGCACGTCGATGAGCGCTTCTGCGCGCTCGGGGATCACGTTGTGCTTGTAGCCGGCGGTCAGCGCGGTCGGGTTCGTCGTCGTGCGGAACGAGGACCGCAGGAAGGCCTCGGCGGGGCCAGCGGCGGAGGCGAGGGCATCGGGATCATCGACGCTGCGTCCGCTCAGGGCGCTCAGTCCTTCGAGCAGGGCTCTCGTGGTCGACGTCAGCCGGATCGGCCAGCGCGTACGGCCGATCGCCGCGACGGCTTCTGCGAGCTTCGTGACCGCGTTGTCGTCGTGCAGACGGCTGCCGTGACCCGCGCGCCCCTTCGCCACCAGCCGGATCCAGATCAGGGCCTTCTCCCCCACCTGCAACAGGTAGGCGCGTCGGTCGTCGACCGTGATCGAGTAGCCGCCGACCTCGCTGATCGCCGCCGTCGCCCCCTCGAACCACTCCGGGCGATTCTGCACGACCAGTGCCGAGCCTTCGACGCCGCCGTTCTCCTCGTCGGCGAAGAAGGCCAGCACCAGATCCCGCTCCGGTCGTTCGCCCGCGCGAAGGATCTCCGCCACCGACGTCAGGATCATCGCATTCATGTTCTTCATGTCCACGGCGCCGCGTCCCCACAGCATCCCGTCTTGCACGAGGCCGGCGAAGGGGTCGACGCTCCAGTCTTCGGCCATGGCCGGCACGACGTCGAGGTGGCCGTGCACGACGAGCGCGGGCTTGTCCCTGTCGCGTCCTGGCACGCGTGCCATCACGTTCGTGCGCCGCGGGATCGGCTCGTAGTACTCGACTTCGAGCCCCAGCTCCTCCAAGTAGGCCCCGACGTACTGCGCGGCCTCGCGCTCGCCCTTCGCGTTTCCTCCGCCGTAGTTGGACGTGTCGAATCGGATCAGGTCGCTCGCGATGCGGACGACCTCCGGAAGGGACGGATCAGTCATGGCTCCAGGCTATCGAAACCGTGCGCCACGCCCGGGCGTGCGCCTCGGTTCGAGAGGCCGCGGAGGACGTGGTAATGTCATTCTTCGGTCGGCAACGATCATCCAACACCTGCGCGGGTGGCGGAATGGTAGACGCGCTACGTTGAGGTCGTAGTGCCCGTAAGGGCGTGGGGGTTCAAGTCCCCCTCCGCGCACAGGAAGGCGAAGGCCCCGGATCCACGGATCCGGGGCCTTCGTCGTCTCCCGTCGATGGCGCGACGCACCCGCGGGGGCTCATCCGGGAGGGATGATCTCCTCCCCTGCGTGCGGGCGGCTCTGGATAGCCTGATCGCCATGACCGCCCTCGAAGCCGATCGTCAGACGATCATTCAGGCCTACCTCTACGGGTTCCCCCTCGTGTTCAACCTCGATCAGGTGACGCGTTACACGACGACGGGAGTCGGCTCCAACCCTGCCGCCCCGTTCAATGCCTTCAGTCACGCCCGAACGCTCGCCGGCCCCGCGGACACATTCGTGACGATCAACAACGACACGCTCTACTCGATGGCCCAGGTGGACCTCAGCGTCGGCCCGGTCGAGCTGCGAGTCCCGGACACCGCGGGCCGCTACTACGTCCTCCAGTTCGTCGACGCGTGGACGAACAACTTCGCGTACGTCGGACACCGCGCCACGGGGACACGCGCGGGGACGTTCCTGCTGGTCCCGCCCTCGTGGGACGGCGACACCGGCGACGCGGTCGTCATCCGGTTCCCGACGACTGTCGCCTCGATCGTGGGCCGGTGGGCTGTGAGCGGCGACGACGAACTCCCCGCCGTGCATGCGCTCCAGGACGCGACGACCCTCACGCCGCGAAACCCGGACGCCGTGCCCGCGGGGCTCGCCTTTCCGGATCCCGGCGTCCCGGAGAGCGCGCTCTTCCTCGAGAAGCTCCGCGTCTGGTCGCAGCAGTTCCCGCCCGCACCCCGGGATCGCCCCTTGCAGGCCTCGCTGGCCTCGACAGGGATCGCCGTCGTAGGCGACTCCCCGTACGCATCGATCGCGCTCTCGGACGCCGCGCGTCTGGTCGGCGATCTGGAAGCTGCTCAGCAGTCGCTCCACTCGTTCCTGACGCACGGCTCCAGCCCGGAGGTGAACGGGTGGAAGCTCACCTTCCACGCCTTCGACTACAACCTCGACTACTTCGAGATCGGAGCCCTCGACGACGACCGTTTCAAGATCATCGACCCCGAAGTGCGCATTCCCGAACGCGCCGCCGCCGCGCTCGGTGGCCTCTGGGGGAACCACCCCTATGAGGCGGCGTACATCGTGAGCTATGTCGATGATCATGGGGATCAGCTGACCGGCGAGCGGACGTACACGCTGCGTCTGGATCCCGAGCCGCCCGTATCCGCCTTCTGGTCGTTGACGATGTACTCGGTTCCCGACTTCTACCTCGTCGAGAACCCGATCGAGCGGTATTCGATCGGTGACCGGACTCCTGGTCTCGTGCGCGACGAGGACGGCGCCCTCACGATCACCATCAGCCATGAGCGCCCCGCCGACGAGAGGGCGGCGGCGAACTGGCTTCCCTCACCGGCCGGAGACTTCCGACCGGTGATGCGGATGTACGAGCCCGCCCCCGCCGTGCTCGAGGGGCACTACACGGTGCCGGCGATCACACGATCGGCGGGGTGAGTGCGCGCACTCCGATCACGCCGCACTGACGCCGAACACGAGGCCGAGAACGTAGGTGATGGCAGCCGCGCCGAAACCGATGGCGAGCTGACGGAGGGCGCGTCGGAGGGGCGGGCCGCCCGAGAGGACACCGACCATGGCGCCGGTGCTCAGCAGGGCGATGCCGACGAGCACGAGGGCGACGATCACGGCCGTGGTGCCCTGGAGCCCGAAGATCCAGGGCAGGACCGGGATGATCGCCCCGGAGGCGAACAGGAGGAAGCTGGAGATCGCTGCGGTCCAGTCGCTGCCGACGATCTCGTGGTCGTTGCCGCCCTGGGTGTTGACCGGTCCGGTGGCGGCCCGGCGCACTCCGGCCTGCGCAGCGGTCACGATGCGTCGGGCACGGGAGAGGGACTCCTCCGGCTCCATGCCGCGTGCCCGGTAGACGAGCGCGAGCTCGTTCTCGTCGATGTCGAGATCCCCGGCGGCCGCGTGGGCGTCCTCGTTCGCCTCGGTCGCCGCGAGCAGCTCACGCTGGGAGCGCACCGAGACGAACTCTCCCGCCCCCATCGACAGAGCCCCGGCCAAGAGTCCCGCGATCCCGCTGAAGAGCACGAACCCGGAACTCACCCCCGTCGCACCGATGCCCAGAACGAGCGCGAGGTTGCTCACGAGACCGTCGTTCGCTCCGAAGACCGCCGCGCGGAAGGAACCGGAGAGACGCCTGCGGCCTCGCGCTGCGAGTCCACGGACCACCTCGTAATGGACCTTCTCGTCGGCGCGCATCGCGGGCGTGGCGTACTGCTCCGAGTCGTAGGGCGATCGGGCTTCGGCGCTCTGCGCCAGCGCGAGCACGAAGATCGACCCGAAGCGACCAGCCATCCAGCCGAGCAGACGCGAGCGGACACCGGCACGAGGGAGTCGTTTCGGCTCCGCACCGAGGAGATCGAGCCAGTGCTGCTCATGGCGGCGTTCCGCGTCGGCGAGACGGAGCAGGATGTCACGCTCCTCGCCCTCTCTGCGCGCGGCGAGCTTCTGATACACGGCGCCTTCCGCGCGCTCCTCGACCAGGTATCGCGCCCAGCGCCGGCGATCGGCGGGCGTCGGGTCGGCTGCAGCAGGGGCTGTCATGAGTCCTCCAGGTGTAACGGTGCCCGGTGCGCGGGCAACCGTTCAACGCTAGCCGCGGACCCCCGCGCATACCTCGCTCAGACGCGGATTGACAGCATTTCGGGGATCCGAAGCAGCGCTCGCATCGCGCGGGTGGGGGCCCGCGCGGACGTCAGGAACGCACGCGCTTGCGGAGAACTTCGATGCGCGACTGCAACTGGGTCACCGTCGCCTGCGCAACCGCCGGTCCTCCGCAGATGCGCCGCAGCTCGGCGTGCACCGCGCCGTGGGGCTCGCCCTTCTGCCGCGCGTAGAGTCCCACCAGGCTGTTCAGAAGTTGCCGCTGCTCCTTGAGCGTGCGGTGCAGAGGCGCGGGCAGCGTCGTCGTCTCCGCCGGGTCTGCAGAGGCCTCGCGGGCCTCGCGCAGTCGGGACTGACGGGACTGACGCTGCATGAGGAGCTCATGCACGTGTTCCGGTTCGAGAAGACCGGGGAACCCGATGAACTCCTCTTCTTCCGGGGTGCCCGGTTCTGCCAGCTGCCCGAACTCCTGGCCCTCGAACACGATCCGATCGAAGTGGGCGACCGATGACAGCGCCTGATAGCTGAACTCCTGCGTCAGCGCATCGGAGGTCTCCTCCTCGCGGTTCGCGCTCTCGAGCAGCGAGTCCTCGAGGCCGTCGTCTTCCTTCGACTGCCGGTCGAGGGCGTGGTCGCGCTGCTTGTCCATCTCGTTCGCGAGCCCCATCAGGACGGGGACCTGCGGAAGGAAGACGCTGGCGGCCTCGCCGCGACGACGGGCGCGCACGAAGCGGCCGATGGCCTGCGCGAAGAACAGCGGAGTCGACGACGACGTCGCGTACACGCCCACGGCGAGGCGCGGGACGTCGACGCCCTCGGACACCATGCGCACGGCCACCATCCACCGGGCGTCGTTGGCACTGAACTTCTCGATCCGCTCCGAAGCGGTCGCGTCGTCGGAGAGCACGATCGTCGGCTGCTGACCCGTGATGCTGTGCAGGATCTTCGCGTAGGCGCGCGCCACGGTCTGATCGGTCGCCAGCACGAGCCCGCCGGCATCGGGAACGTGATGGCGGATCTCGGTGAGGCGGCGATCGGCGGCCGAGAGCACGGCGGGCATCCAGTCGCCCTCGGGGTCGAGCGCCGTTCGCCAGGCCTGCGACGTCACGTCCTTCGTGTTGTCCTGGCCGAGGTGCGTCTCGAGCTCGTCACCTGTGGTGGTGCGCCAGCGCATCTTGCCGGCGTACATGTGGAACAGCACGGGGCGCACGACACCGTCGGCCAGCGCCCGGCCGTAGCCGTAGTTGTAGTCGGTGCGCGAGATGCGGGCGCCGGACTCGTCGGGGTGGTACTCGACGAACGGGATCGGCGCGGTGTCGCTGCGGAACGGCGTTCCGGAGAGGAGGAGGCGCCTCTGGGCAGGTCCGTAGGCGTCGCGGATCGCGTCGCCCCAGCTGAGCGCGTCACCGCCGTGGTGCACCTCGTCGAGGATCACCAGCGTCTGGGCGTCTTCGGTGAGATGGCGGTGCACCGAGGACTTCGCCGCGACCTGCGCATAGGTCACGACCGCGCCGTGATAGTGCCGTGCCGGTGCCCAGTCGCTGTTGCGGAAGCGGGGGTCGAGGCGGATGTGCACGCGCGCGGCGGCATCGGCCCACTGCGTCTTGAGATGCTCGGTCGGCGCCACGACGATGATGCGGTTGACCTCGCCCATGCGCATGAGCTCGACCGCGAGGGTGAGCGCGAAGGTGGTCTTCCCAGCGCCGGGCGTGGCCGCCACGAGGAAGTCGCGCTGATCCGCGGCGAAGTACTGTTCGAGGGCCTCCTGCTGCCAGGCGCGCAGCTTGTTCGCGGTTCCCCATGGGGCACGCTGAGGAAAGGACGGAGAGAGCATCGAGTCCACGATAATCGCTGCCGCGGACACTGGATCACTCGCGGCGGTTCCCGCGCGTGCCCTCCCTGGGATGGGCACGTGCGGGTAGGCTCTGTCACTGCGTCGCGGTCACCGCCGCTTCGCACGACGTTCGTGAAGGAGCGCTGGATGACCGACCAGGATTCGACTCGGACCCCCTATGTCCCCAACGAGACCGCGCACCCGTGGCGCCGTTTCGTCGCGATCGGCGATTCGTTCACCGAGGGCATCGGCGACCCTGACCCCGCACATCCGGGCAGCCACCGCGGGTGGGCCGACCGCGTCGCCGAAGTGCTCGCGGCGCAGGTGGACGACTTCGCCTACGCGAACCTCGCGGTCCGCGGCAAGCTGATCGCCCAGATCGTCGCCGACCAGATCGAGCCGGCGATCGCACTGCACCCCGACCTGGTATCGATCTGTGCGGGTGGCAACGACGTGATCCGCCCGGGCACCGACCCCGATGCCATCGCGAGTCAGCTCGAAGACGCCGTTGCGCGCCTGTCGTCCACAGGCGCGGCCATCCTGCTCTTCACGGGCATCGACACCGCCTTCACCCCCGTCTTCCGCGCTTTCCGCGGCAAGGTCGCCATCTACAACGAGAACGTCCGTGCGATCGCCGAGCGCCACGACTGCATCGTCGCCGACCAGTGGGCGCTCAAGGTCGTGCAGGACATGCGGTTCTTCGACGACGACCGCCTGCACTACAACGCCCTCGGCCACCACGAGGTGGCCCGTATGGCGCTGCGCGCGCTGAACGTGCCGAATGACCTCGAGGCCATGCAGCCCGAGCCGTTCCCGTTGCGCACGTGGCGCGAGGCCCGGTCGGAAGACCTGGGCTGGGCTCGCGAGCACCTGGTGCCCTGGGTGCTTCGGCGGCTGCGGCACCAGTCGTCGGGAGACAACCTCGCGGCGAAGCGCCCCGACCCCTCGCCGGTGTTCCTTCCCGAGCGGGACTGAGCGCGTCAGGCCTTCATCGACCAGAGCGCGACCGCAGCCGCTGATGCCACGTTCAGCGAGTCCACTCCCCCGCTCATCGGGATGGTGACGACGGTGTCCGCGCCGTCCATGGCCTCCCGCGAGAGACCGTCGCCCTCCGACCCCATGACCAGGGCGACGCGGGACGGGCGTTCGGCGGCGTAGGCGTCGAGGGTGACGGCGTCATCGCGCAGCGCCAGGGCGGCGATGTCGAAACCTGCGGCGTGAAGATCCGCGATGGCGGATTCCCAGTCCGTGATCCGTGTCCACGGCACCTGGAACACGGTGCCCATGCTCACGCGGACGCTGCGACGATAGAGCGGGTCGGCGCCACCCGGCGACACGAGCACGGCATCGGCCCCGAGTCCGGCGGCGGCGCGGAAGGCGGCCCCGACGTTGGTGTGATCGCCGATGTTCTCCAGGATCAGCACGAGGGACGCCCCCTCGATCACGTCGTGCACGGCCGGCAACTCGGGTCGATGCATAGAAGCGATCGTCCCACGGTGCACGGCGAAGCCGGTCACCGCCTCGGCGATCTCGTCCGGCACGACGTACACGGGCACATCGAGATCGCCGACGATCTCCCGGATGTCGTCGATCCGGCGTTCCTGCACCAGGAGGGAGCGTGGACGGTGGCCCGCGGCGACGGCGCGCGCGATCACCTTCGTCGACTCCGCGATGTACAGCCCGCCGGACGGCTCGGAAAGAGTGCGCAGGGCGGTATCCGTGAGTGCACGGTAGTCATCGAGGCGTCGGTCACAGGCGTCGGTCACAGGCAGCAGTTCCACGGGCTCCACTCTGCCACCGCCCGGGGGTCGTCCCGCACCGACATCTCCGAGAGCCACCCCGTCGGTCGGGTCCGCCGCACGCCCGGGCACCGTAGACTCGCTCGAGGAGGTCCTGTGAGCGTGTCGAATCCCGCCGAGCTGTCGGCCACCATCGCCCACGCCGCCGAGCTGCTGCGTGAGAAGCGCATCGCACTCCTCACCGGCGCCGGCATCTCCACCGACTCCGGCATCCCCGCCTATCGCGGCGAAGGAGCACGGACCCGCAGCGATCCGATGACGATCCAGACCTATCTGGGCGACGAGGCTGCGCGGCGCCGGTACTGGGTGGGCGGGCACCTCGGCTGGCGCGCCTTCGCCAGGGCGGAGCCGAACGCCGGGCACACCGCCCTCGCGCAGCTCGAAGCAGCGGGCACCGTGTCCGGCGTCATCACCCAGAACGTCGACGGACTGCATCTGCGAGCCGGGAGCACGCACGTCATCGAGGTGCACGGGACGATGCGCCGCGTGCTGTGCCTGCAATGCGGACAGGTCTTCGACCGTCGCGACATCGCCGTGCAGATCGAGGAGCTCAATCCCTGGATCACCGTGCCCGAGAACATCGCGCTCGCCCCGGACGGCGACGTCCTCCCCGAGAGCACGGACGGGTTCATCGTCCCCGTGTGCACCGTCTGCGCCGGCATGCTCAAGCCGGATGTGGTGTTCTTCGGCGAGTACGTGCCACAGGACCGCTTCCGTGCGGCGGAGTCGCTGCTGCGCTCCAGCACCGCCTTGATCGTGGCCGGATCCTCGCTGGTCGTGAACTCCGGTGTGCGCCTGGTCGAGCGTGCCCGCCGTCGCAACATCCCCCTGATCATCGTCAACCGTGAGCCGACGCGCGCGGATGCCTGGGCGCATGTCACCATCGCCGCCGGCACCAGCGACGTGCTCCCCGCCCTCCAGGAACTCCTCTCGTGACCCACCTCACTCTCGTCCGCCACGGTCAGACCGACTGGAACCTCGCCAAGCGCATCCAGGGCTCCACAGACATCCCCCTGAATGAGACCGGGCGTGAGGATGCCCGGTGGGCGGCGGAGAAGCTCGCCGCGACGACGCATCACGCGGTGTACACCAGCCCGCTGCTGCGGGCGAAGGAGACGGCCGAGATCATCGCCGATCGCCTGGGGTTGGAGATCGCCGGAATCGTCCCCGACATCCGCGAGCGGGAGTTCGGCGACGGCGAAGGCATGCTCGTGCCCGACTACATCAGAACCTACGGCGACTGGCACGCCGAGGTCCCGGGCGCGGAATCCCTGCACGAGGTCGGAGAACGGGCCATCGCGGCCTTGCACGCGATCGCGCGCGAGGCCCGACGGCGATCGACGCCCCGCGCGGAGTCGGTGATCGTCGTCGCGCACGGTGGGGTGATCCGCGCCGTGATCGACCACGTCTCCGGTGGCACGCTCCCCCGCGACGGCGAGGTCCTCCAGAACGGCTCCGTGCACCGCTTCGTCGCGGCGCCGGGCTATCTGCGTCTGCTCGAAGAGTCGCCCGTCCTCTGATCAGAGCGCGCGGGAGGTGACCGCGCGTGCGTGGCGGAGCACCGGCTCGTCGATCATGCGTCCCTGGAATCGGAAGACTCCGCGCTCGGTCTCGGCGGCGGCGAGCACCGCATGGGCCCAGGTGATGGTCGCCTCGTCGGGACGATAGGCCGCCCGGATCGCCGCCACCTGGTTCGGATGGATGCAGGCCGTCGCCGAGAAGCCGGACGCGGCGGCGTCGACAGCCTCGTGTCGGAGCCCGTCTGCATCCTCGAGGTCGATGTGCACCGCGTCGATCGCGGCCTTGCCGTGCGCCCCGGATTCGAGGAGAACGCGAGCGCGGGCGTAGCGGGCGATGTCGCGATAGCCGCCGTCCGCGTGCCGTGACGATGTCCCTCCGAGTGAGGCCACGAGATCCTCGGCGCCCCACATCATGGCCGAGACCCGCGGGTGTGCGGCGATGCGGTCGGCCGCGTGGATACCGCGCGCCGTCTCACAGAGGGCGATCAGCGAGTATCGCTCATCGAAAGCCGCCAGGCTCTCCACGTCCTCCGTCTTCGCCACCATCACCGTGCGGAAGTCGGTCTGCGCCAGAGCCGCGAGGTCGGCTGCGAAGGCACCGCTGTCTGGTGCGTTCACGCGGACGATCACACGGTTCGGGTCGAGGTCGGCCGCGATCACATTGCGCCGCGCGGCATCCTTCGCATCCGGAAGCACCGCATCCTCGAGATCGAGGATGATCGCATCGGCCCGCTCGGATGCCTTCTGGAAGCGCTCAGGACGGTCGGCAGGGCAGAACAGCAGCGCCGGACCCAGATCGAACGTCATGAGGTGGTCCCTTCCGGAAGGCAGTGCACGAGCACCGATCGTACGGCGGTGGCGACGACGGTGCCGTCCTGGTTCCGCCCGGTGTGCGCGATGGTCACGATGCCCTGCCCTGGGCGCGACGAGGAGAGGCGCTTCTGTGTGACCACGCTCTCGGTGTAGAGCGTGTCGCCGGCGAACAGCGGATGAGGGAACGCCACGTCGCCGAATCCGAGCTGCGCCACCAGAGTCCCCTGGGTCAGCTGCGCCACGGAGGAACCCACCATGGTCGACAGCGTCCACATCGAGTTCATCAGGCGCGCGCGGAACGGGTCTTGCGCATCGGCGAAGGCCGCATCCAGGTGCAGGGCCTGCGTGTTCATGGTGAGCGTGGTGAAGAGCACGTTGTCGGCCTCGGTCGCCGTGCGCCCCGGCCGATGCAGGTAGCGGGCGTCGACCTCGAACTCCTCGTAGTACAGACCCCTCTGGAGGATGTCGTGCATGGTCATACCGCCACGCTACCCGGCGAGTCCGAGTCCACGAGCGATGACGAGCAGTTGCACTTCGGTGGTGCCCTCGCCGATCTCGAGGATCTTCGAATCGCGGTAGTGACGTCCCACCGGGAACTCGTTCATGAAGCCGTTCCCGCCGAAGATCTGCGTCGCGTCCCTGGCGTTGTCCATCGCGGCCTCCCCGCCGACGAGCTTCGCGATGGCCGCGGCCTCGGCGAACGGTTTCCCCGCATCGCGGAGTCGCGCAGCGTGGTGCCAGGCGAGACGGGCGGTGTGCACCCGTGCACGCATGCGAGCCAGGGTGAACTGGGCGTTCTGGCGGGTGCTGAGCGCGGCACCGAAGATCGTGCGGCTCTTCGCATACTCGACCGCCGCCTCCAGGCAGCCCTCCGCCGCGCCCGTGGAGAGAGCAGCGATCGCGATGCGTCCTTCGTCGAGGATGCTGAGGAAACTGCGGAAGCCGCTCCCTCGCTCGCCCAGGAGGTTGCCGGCAGGCACCCGTGCGCCGTCGAACGTCAGCGGATGGGTGTCCGAGGCGTTCCAGCCGACCTTGTCGTACGGTGCCTCGACGGTGAACCCCGGCGTGCCGTTCGGGACGATGATCGTCGAGATCTCCTTGCGCCCGTTCTCGTTCCCCGTCACCGCGGTGACCGTGACGAAGCGCGTGATCGGTGTTCCCGAGTTGGTGATGAACTGCTTGGAGCCGTCGATCACCCATTCGTCGCCGTCGAGGCGCGCCGTGGTCCTGGTCGCCCCCGCATCGCTTCCCGCCTCCGGTTCGGTGAGCCCGAAACCGGCCAGCGCCCGCCCCGCGAGCAGATCAGGGAGCAGCTCCCGGCGCTGCTCCTCGGTACCGAAGCGATAGATCGGCATCGCGCCGAGACTCACCCCCGCTTCGAGCGTGATCGCGATGGACTGGTCCACACGGCCCAGCGCCTCGATCGCGATGCCGAGAGCCATGTAGTCACCGCCCTGTCCTCCGTACTCCTCCGGGAACGGCAGACCGAACAGGCCGAGATCGCCCATCTGCGCCACGACGTCCATGGACAGGGTGTGCGTGCGGTCGGCCTCGTAGGCCTGCGGTGCAACGACCGTGTCGGCGAACTCCCGCACCATGGCGGCGAGCTCGCGCTCCTCTGCGGACAGGTCTTCCATGTTCAACTCTCCTCCGTCGTCACGCGGGCGACCGGTTGGTCACGCCGCACCTGGTCACCCACGGCGACCAGCAGATGCACCACACCGTCGTGGGGCGCGAGCACGGGATGCTCCATCTTCATCGCCTCGATCGAGACGAGCGCGTCGCCCGCGGAGACCGAATCCCCGTCCGCGACGTGCACGGCCACGACGCTTCCGGGCATGGGGGCGCGCCCCTCCGGCTCCGTCGCCGCGGATCCCGCTTCGCGCGCGGACAGCCGTCGCTTCATCCGCTGCTTCCTGTCGAGGGGGCGGAGGCGAACCGTGCGACCGTCCTCGGCCACCCACACAGCGCCGTCCCCGTCCACTGCGGCGTGGACGGCGCCTCGCGATCTCGTAGCCGATCCTTCGTCGAGCGCGACCTCTTCGTCGTCATCCGTGAGGGTGACGAACAGAGGCGGTGCCGCGTCCCCGGCCCCCAGGCGCCAGCCGGGAAGGTCCCGCCACAGGGCGGTGGTCCGCATCGGCGCGGCGGTTCCCGCGACCGCGTCCTTCGCCGCCGCGAGCTGTGCCGGCGACGGCCTCAGCGTGCCGAGCGGAAGCAGGGTCTCGATGAGCCCGGTGTCGAGGTCGCCCTCGATGACGCGCGGGTCCTGGCAGAGCGTGCGGAGGAAGGCGATGTTGGTCTCGACGCCCAGGACGACCGTGCGGGCGAGCGCCTCGTCCAGTCGCGCGAGCGCGGTGGCGCGGTCGTCGGCGAAAGCGATCACCTTCGCGATCATCGGGTCGTAGAACCCGGTCACCTCGCTCCCGGTCTCGATCGCCGCATCCACGCGAACGCCCGACGGCGGATCGAACAGCAGCACCGTCCCGGTGGAGGGAAGGAACCCGCGTTCCGGCGACTCCGCGTACACACGTGCCTCGACCGCGTGGCCGCGCAGACGCGGAGTGACCTCCAGCGCCAGCCCCGCGGCCGCGCGGAGCTGGAGAGCGACTAGATCGAGGCCGGCGACCTCTTCGGTCACGGGATGCTCCACCTGGAGGCGGGTGTTCATCTCGATGAAGAACACCTCGTCTGGCGCATCGGCATCGATGAGGAACTCGACGGTGCCCGCGCCGACGTACTCGACGCTCTCTGCGGCGAGGACGGCTGCCGAGAGCAGTCGCTCACGGGTGGAGGCGGGGATGCCCGCCGACGGCGCCTCCTCGATGACCTTCTGATGCCGTCTCTGCAGGGTGCACTCGCGCTCGCCGAGTGCGATGACCGTGCCGTGCGCGTCTCCGAAGACCTGCACCTCGATATGCCTCGGGCGTCGGATGAGGCGTTCGAGGATGAGCGCGTCGTCGCCGAACGCTGCCGATGCCACTCGGCGCGCGGAGGCGAGAGCTCCCCGCAAGCCCGCGGCGTCCGCAACGACCTCCATGCCCTTACCGCCCCCGCCGGCGCTGGGCTTGACGAGCAGTGGGTAGCCCACGCCGTCTGCCTCCTCGGCGATCTCGAGGTCGGACAGGCCTTTCGCATCGAAGCCGGGGACGACCGGAACGCCGTAGCGCTGCACGTGCTCGCGAGCGCGGGCCTTGTCGCCCATGATCTGCAGGGCGTCGATGGAGGGACCGATGAAGACGATGCCGCTCTCGGCACAGGCCTCGGCCAGCCCGACGCTCTCGGACAGGAACCCGTACCCGGGGTGGATGGCCTGCGCACCGGTGCTGCGGGCAGCGGCGATCACGGCATCGATGTCGAGATACGACTCGGCCGCGGGCGCGGGGCCGATCCGCACGGCCTCGTCCGCTTCACGCACGTGGGGGGCCGAGGCGTCGGCGTCGCTGTAGACGGCGACGCTGCGGATGCCGAGCGCCCGGAGGGTGCGGATCACGCGGCGGGCGATCTCCCCGCGATTGGCGACGAGAACCGTGTGGAAGGTGCCGGTGTTCGAAGGAGACGGTGCAGACAGGGACATGGCACTCACATCCGGAAGACGCCGAAGCGCGGTTCGGGCAGCGGACTGCGGGAGACGACATCGAGGGCCAGGCCCAGGAGGTCACGGGTCTGTTCGGGATCGACGATGCCGTCGTCCCAGAGTCGTGCCGTGGCGTAATAGGGCTCACCCTGGTGCTCGTACTGCTCACGGATCGGAGCCTCGAACTCCGCGCGGTCCTCGCTCGTCCAGGAGTCGCCCCGGGCGGAGAGCTGATCCTCCTTGACGGTCGCGAGCACGGACGCGGCCTGTGCGCCACCCATCACGGAGATGCGGCTCGCGGGCCAGGTCCACAGGAACCGGGGCGAATAGGCCCGACCGCACATCGAGTAGTTTCCGGCCCCGAACGATCCACCGATGATCACGGTGAGCTTCGGCACCCGGGTGCTGGCCACGGCGGTGACCATCTTCGCACCGTCCTTCGCGATGCCGCCGGCCTCGGCATCGGAGCCGACCATGAACCCCGTGATGTTCTGCAGGAACAGCAGCGGAGTACCCCGCTGGTCGCAGAGTTCGATGAAATGCGCTCCCTTGAGCGCCGATTCGCTGAACAGCACGCCGTTGTTCGCGACGATGCCGACGGGGTGCCCGTGCAGGCGGGCGAATCCGGTGACCAGGGTCGTGCCGTACTCGGGCTTGAACTCGAGGAAGGTGTCGCCGTCGACCAGACGGGCGACGACCTCGTGCACGTCGTATGCGGCGTTCACGTCGACGGGGACGGCGTCGTACAGGCTCGTCGACTCGGACGGTGGGCGGCTGTTCAGCACCTCCCAGGCGGGCGCCGCGGGAGGGGGAAGCGTCGCGACGATGTCGCGGAGGATCTCGAGCGCGTGCTCATCGTCTTCGGCGAGATGGTCGACCACACCGCTGCGCCGTGCGTGCAGCTCTCCCCCGCCCAGCTCTTCGGCGGTCACGATCTCCCCGATGGCGGCCTTCACGAGAGGGGGTCCGCCGAGGAAGATCGTCCCCTGACCGCGGACGATGACGGTCTCGTCGCTCATGGCGGGAACATAGGCGCCACCCGCGGTGCACGACCCGAGCACCGCGGCGAGCTGAGGGATTCCCTCTGCCGACATGCGCGCCTGGTTGAAGAAGATCCGGCCGAAGTGCTCACGGTCAGGGAAGACCTCGTCCTGCTTCGGGAGGAACGCTCCTCCCGAGTCGACCAGGTAGAGGCAGGGCAGCCGATTCTCGAGGGCGATCTCCTGTGCGCGCAGGTGCTTCTTGACCGTGAGCGGGTAGTACGTGCCCCCCTTCACCGTCGCGTCGTTGCAGACCACCATCACGTGTCGACCGTGGACGAGGCCGATACCGGCGATCACGCCGGCTCCCGGCGCCTCTCCTCCATACAGTCCGTCGGCGGCGAGCGGGGCGACCTCGAGGAACGGACTGCCCTCATCGAGCACACGGGCGACGCGGTCGCGAGGGAGCATCTTCCCGCGGGCGATGTGCCGTTCGCGGGAAGCTTCAGGTCCGCCGCGCGCCGCGGTCGCGAGCCGCGCTCGCAGCTCGTGCGCCAGTGATTCCTGGGTTGCGGGCATCGTGATGTCCTCCTCGACCCACGTCCGCGCGGGCGGACCCTGGCGCGGTGCATGCACTTTCGGTTAGTGTTCACTAACCCGTTGATTCAGGTTAGCGAGGATTAACTGAGATGACAAGCCCGGTCACAGCCCGAGACCGCGCCAAGGCCGAACGCTCCGATGCGATCCTGCACGCCGCCGCGCGCCTCTTCGCCGCGCGCGGATACAGCGGGGTGAGTCTCGAAGACATCGGCGCAGCGGTCGGCGTCTCCGGGCCGGCCGTGTACCGCCACTTCGCAGGAAAACAGGCTCTGCTGGGCGCCGTGCTCGTCAAGGTCAGTCAGGACCTGATCTCGGGCGGTCGTCGCGTCGCCGCGGAGTCGCCGAGTGCCGATCAGCGGATGCGCGCGCTGATCGGCTTCCACGTCGAGTTCGCCCTGGGCAACGCCGAGGTCATCCAGGTGCAGGACAGGGATGTCGCGTTCCTCTCCGAGGCCGATCGCGCCGAGGTCCGACGCCTCCAGCGTGCGTACATCGAGTTGTGGATGGCCGCGCTGTCGCCGCTGCAGGCGCCCGAGGGCGGCGCCGATCAGGACGAGCTGCGTCTGCGCGTGCAGGCCTGCTTCGGGCTCATCAACTCGACGCCGCACAGCACGCGCACTGCCGCCAGGCGGCACTCCGCCACCGCGACCGTGCTGATCGCGATGGCGGATGCGGCGTTGCGCGCGACTACCTGAAGAGCATCGCCCGTCCGGGCTCTTCGAGGATGTCGGCGACGTCCTTGAGGAATCGTGCTCCTTCGGCTCCGTCGACGAGGCGGTGGTCGAAGGAGAGGCTGAGCGTCATCATCTGCCGCAGCGCGATCTCGCCGTGGTGCTCCCAGGGCTGGCGACGCACCGCGCCGACGGCGAGGATCCCCGACTGGCCCGGCGGGAGGATGGGAGTTCCGGCGTCGACGCCGAAGACGCCGATGTTGGAGATCGAGAACGTGCCGCCGGCGAGTTCGGCGGGCGAGGTCTTCCCCGAACGCGCGACCTCGGCGAGCGACCGCACCGCGTCCGCCATGCCGAGCAGCGTCAGCCGCTCCGCATCCCGGATCATCGGGACGATCAGTCCGCGATCCGTCGCCGCGGCGATCCCCAGATCCACGTAGTTGTGCTGGACGATCTCGCCCGCAGCCTCGTCCCACCGAGAGTTGAGTCCCGGGGTCCGGCCCAGAGCCAGGCACACCGCCTTCGCGACCACTGTGAGCGGGCCGATCCGGTGTGCGCTGAGCGCGCGATCGTCGCGAAGACTCGACAATAGATCCATCGTGGCGGTCACATCGACCGTGTGGAAGACGGTGACATGCGGGGCGGTGAATGCGCTCTGCACCATCGCGGCCGCCGTGTGCTTGCGCACGCCGCGGATCGGGATGCGCGTCTCACGCTCCGCGTCTCCGAGCACCGCCGGAGTCGAGGGCGCCGTCGCGGGGATGCCCGACGTCTCGTCCACCGTCGCACCAGCGCGGCCCACTCGCTCCGCATAGGCATCCACGTCGCTCCGGGTGATGACCCGGTCCCCCACCTCTGCCGCGACCAGCACCAGGTCGATGCCGAGGCGCTTGGCGTGCGCACGCACCGGCGGAGTTGAGCGCGGGCGCTCGATCACCACGTCGACGGCCGCCGACGGGGTGGCATCGTGCGGCGCCGCCTCGAGGACAGCCGTGTCCACCGGGACCGGCGTGCCACCGATCCGGCGGGCGCGCCGTGCGGGCCGACCTGCACTCGTGGGGGCGGCGCCGTAGCCGACGAGGTTCGGCTGGGCCTTCTCGGCGGGGTCGGATGCCGATGCCGATGCGTCCGGCTCCTCTCCCACGACGTCGAAAGCGATCAGAGGGGCACCGACGGCGATGGTCTGGCCGGCCTCGGCGTGCAGCGTAGACACCGTGCCTTCGTAGGGAGAGGGCAGCTCGACGACCGCCTTGGCCGTCTCGACCTCGGCGAGCGTCTGGTTGAGGGTCACGGTGTCACCGGTCGCGACGAGCCAAGTCACCACCTCGGCCTCGGTCAGGCCTTCTCCGAGATCCGGAAGACGGAACTCCGCGATCATGCCTCTGCTCCCGTCAGACTGTTCGGTCGGTCCAGCACGCGATCCACGGCGTCCAGAAGCCGATCGAGGTCAGGCAGATGGTACTTCTCGAGCTTCGCGGGCGGGTATGGGATGTCATGGCCGGTGACCCGCAGCGGCGCGGACTCGAGGTACTCGAAGCAGCGCTCGGTGATGCTCGCGATCACTTCGGCGGCGACTCCCGCCTCGCGGGAGGCCTCGTGCGCCACGACCACCCGACCGGTCTTGCGCACGGACGCGGCGACCGAGTCGTAGTCGACGGGTGAGAGCGAACGCAGGTCGATGACCTCGAGGGAGATCCCCTCGTCGTCGGCGGCCTCGGCCGCCTGCAGCGCCGTGGAGACCATCGCCCCGTAGGTGATCAGTGTCGCGTCCGTTCCGGTGCGCACGACGCGCGCGAGTCCCATCGGCGGCGCATCCGCGAGCGGCGCCTCGAGGTCGACCTCGCCTTTGTGATGGTACAGACGCTTCGGCTCGAAGAAGATCACCGGGTCGTCCGACGCGATCGCCTGACGGAGACTGCGGTACGCGTCCTCCGGGTTCGACACCGCGATCACGCGCAGTCCTGCCGTGTGCACGAAGTAGGCCTCAGGAGATTCGGAGTGGTGCTCGGCTGCGCCGATGCCTCCCGCCCACGGGATCCGGATGGTGATGGGCATCTTCACGCGGCCCTGCGTGCGGTAGTGCAGCTTCGCGACCTGGGCGACGATCTGGTCGAACGCGGGGTACACGAAGCCGTCGAACTGGATCTCCACCACCGGGCGGTAGCCGCGGAACGCCAGACCGACAGCAGTCCCGACGATCCCGGACTCCGCCAGCGGTGTGTCGATCACCCGTGCCGCGCCGAACTCGTCGAGGAGCCCGTCGGTGATGCGGAACACACCGCCGAGCTTGCCGATGTCCTCACCGAGGAGCACGACCTTGTCGTCGTCGCGCATCGCTTGACGCAGGCCCGCGCCGAGTGCTTTTCCGAGAGTGAGTTCGGTCATGCCGATGCCTCGCTCTCGAACGATGCGAGATACGCGGCGTACTCGCCGCGCTGACGCTCGAGTCCGGTGTGCGGCTCGGCATAGACACCGTCGAAGACCGCGAGGGGCGGGCGCGTCACCATGCCGAGGCATGCGGCGCGCATCTCCTTCGCCACGACGTCGGCTGCCGCCTGGGTCTCCGCCTGGTGCTCGTCCGTGAGCGCTCCGGTGGCGCGCAGGTGCGCTTCCAGTCGCGCGATCGGGTCGCGCCGGCGCCAGGACT
This sequence comes from Microbacterium sp. Root322, assembly GCF_001425645.1. NCBI lineage: Bacteria > Bacillati > Actinomycetota > Actinomycetes > Micrococcales > Microbacteriaceae > Microbacterium > Microbacterium sp. Root322. Next base: position 550,091 of record NZ_LMCS01000001.1, read on the forward strand.
CGAGTTCGGCCTCGTCGCGGTACCGCGTCGGATCGTCCGCCGTCGTGTGCGGACCCATGCGATAAGTGACCGCCTCGATGTAGGCAGGGCCCTCGCCGGACCGTGCGTGCTCCAGCGCCCAGCGCATCGCCGCCATGCAGGCGAGGATGTCGTTGCCGTCGACGCGGACACTGGGGATGCCGAAGCCGGGTGCACGTCCGGCGATCGGATACTGCGACTGCACGGCGACAGGCTCGGAGATCGCCCAGTGGTTGTTCTGGCACACGAAGACGACGGGCGCCTGGTAGGACGCGGCGAAGATCATCGCCTCGTTGACGTCGCCCTGGCTGGTCGCGCCGTCTCCGAAGTACGTCACGGCGACCTCGTCGGCGCCGTCGTGCTGGATGCCCAGGGCGTAGCCGACGGCGTGCAGGGTCTGCGCGCCGATGATGATCTGCAAAGGAGCGACCCCGAGGGCGGCGGGGTCGTACGCGGCGCCTTCCTCTCCGCGCCACATGCGCACATAGTCGCCGGGCTGGGCGCCTCGCGCGTAGATGACTCCGGTCTCGCGGTAGCTGGGGAACACGAAGTCCTGCGTAGCGATGGCCCTCGCCGTGCCGATCTGCGTCGCCTCCTGGCCCTGGCAGGGAGCCCAGAGACCGAGCTGTCCCTGACGCTGGAGGGCGACGCCTTCTGCGTCGATCCGCCGGAGGATGACCATGTCACGCAGCAGGGAGCGCAGCTGCTCGGCATCGACGTCCGCGACGAAGGGGTCCAGCCGAGGGTTCGCGATGCGGCTTCCATCCGGGTTGAGGATGCGCTCCGAGAGCTCCAGATCCTGGGCGGTGTCTGCGATGGGGGTGATCTGCGGTGACATCGTCGTCCTCCTCGTCCTCGGCGGCCCTCGTGAGGCTCCGCGCACTGATGCCAGCGTCATCACGGGCATGGTCTGAGAGTACGTCTGGTCAACACCTCGCTCAAGCATTCTGAAACGGCTTGAGCATGTTGCTCAATTTGGGGGGATGAGGTGCTGCTAGGGTTTGGCACTATGCCAGGACTGGACCGCATCGATCTCGAGCTTCTCGCCGCCCTCGCCGACGACCCCAGGACCACCATCGTCGCGCTGGCGGAGAACTTGGGGCTCTCGCGCAACACGATTCAGGCGCGAATGGCGCGCTTGGAGCAGAGCGGGATCTTCCTGTCGTACGAGCGGTCGTTCTCGACCGATGTGCTCGGATTCCCGTTGCAGGCATTCGTCAGCATCGGCGTGCGACAGACCGAGCTCCCCCGCATCATCAACGAACTCGCCCGGATTCCGGAGGTCGTGCAGGCGCATGGCCTCAGCGGATCGATCGATCTGCTCGCACGTGTGGCCTGCCGGGATGCGCGCCACCTCTTCGACACCGACGCGCGGATCCTGTCGATCGAAGGCGTGGAACGCACCGAGACCTCACTCGCGATGGGCGAGGTGATCCCGTTCCGGGTCGCCGGACTCATCGGCCTCGCGCGACGGGAATCCTGAGGAAGCGCCGGATGGCCCCCGCCGCTTCGGCCGGGGTCTCATAGTGGATCAGATGCCCCACGTGCGCGATCTCGACCAGTGAGGCGTCGGGGAAGATCTTCGCCAGCTTCCGCTCCGCCTCGATCGGCGTGATGTCATCGCGCTCGGCCGCGACCAGCAACGTCGGGACCTCGATCTCGGGTGCGAACTCGCGGACGTCGTGGGAGACGCTCGCGACGAAGGCGTCGCGGAGCACGTCGCGGTCGGAGAACCGAGAGAAGTAGGTGTCGTGCTGGTCGTGGATGAACCGACGGAGTTCGGGGTCCTTCGTCTTGGCCATCGTGATGCTCATGACGCGGACGATGACCCGGTTGCGCAGCAGCGCGGTTCCGAAGGCTTCGGGGAGTCGGGCGCCGAGCGCGTAGTACAGCACCGCGAGACGGGTCATGAGTCCCTTCGGGCCTTCCAACGCCGGCGCCCCGATGGGGTTCAGCAGGATCAGACGAGGGGTCTGCAGTCCGCGCGCGACGGCCGCCGCGGTGACGATCGAGCCGAACGAGTGACCGAGGATCACGGCGCCCGGTGCGACCTCCGCGGCGAAGTCGGCGAGCCATCCGGCGTACTCGTCGAGATCGTGTCGGCGGCCGGGAAGAGGCGCCGACTCGCCGAATCCGGGAAGGTCGGGGGCGACCACGCGAACTTCGGGGAGGTAGGCGAGAACCGGTTCGAGGCCGTGGTGCTCGCCACGGAAGCCGTGCACCGCCATGACCGTGGTCTCGGCGTCTTCAGGGCCGTAGACCCAATATGCCGTGGTGGCACCGCGCACCTCGACCTCGTGGCGCTGCACGGGAAGGCGACGAAGACGGTCCGCGTAGGGAGATGGCACGGTCATGGTCCGAGTCTACGAGCCGCCGTGCGCCTTCTCCTGAATGTCCGCGGCCGGCCGTAGCGTGAGGGCATGCCCTCCGGATCTCCGCTCCCCGCGTGGCTCACGCGCGTCGGTGTGTTCGACCTGGAGACGACGGGCGTCGACGTCGAGTCGGATCGCGTGGTCACCGCCTATGTCGGCGTGCTCGATGCGGGGGGACGCCAGGTCGCGGCTCGCTCATGGCTCGCAGACCCCGGAGTCCCGATTCCCGAAGGAGCGACCGCTGTGCACGGCATCACCACCATGCACGCACGATCGCAGGGAAGGCCGGCGCACGAGGTCGTCGCCGAAGTCACCGCAGCGTTGCGATCGTTGTTCGATCAGGGGGTGCCGGTCGTCGCCTACAACGCATCGTACGACTTCTCCCTGCTCGCCTGTGAAGCGATCCGTCACGGAGTCGAGCCCCTCACAGACCCGGCCCCCGTGATCGATCCGCTCGTGATCGACAAGGCCTTCGACCGCTACCGTCGTGGCCGGCGCACGCTCGAAGTGGTGGCGGCGCACTATGCCGTGCCGCTGGAGAGCGCCCATGAAGCGTCTGCCGACGCCATCGCCGCCGGACGTGTCGCGCAGGCGCTCGCGCGTCAGTTCAGCCTCCCCGAATCTCCCGCGCAACTCCACACGCATCAGATCGGGTGGGCCCGATCGCAGGCGGCGAGCCTCACCGAGTACTTCGTGAGCATCGGCCGGCTCGACCCCGATGACGCGCTCGATGGTAGCTGGCCCGTTCGATCCCCTTCCCCTCACACGGATTCCTCACTCTCAGATTGACCGATTCCTCGAGCGCATCAGTGCTCTACGGCGGGGGCTCAGGTGCGGTGGGATACGCTCCGGGTGGTGCGCTTTCGAGTGGGATCGGGGCGCGAAGCACAAGGAGTAACCCATGCAGTTCACGTCCGCCGATCTGGAGCGGGTGGAGTCCACGTGGCAGCAATTCGTCCCCTCCTCGTCGCTGCAGAAGGCGGACCCGCGGAGGTTCCGATTCGACTGGCGATCCGAGGAGCTCGAGACCGCGTCCCTGATCGACTATCGCCTCGCCGCGCAGGTGCATTCGCGAGCCGAGCCGCTGGAGCAGCTCCTGGTGTGCCGTGTGGAGGCTCCTGACGCGCGCGTCTGGTCCGGGCGGGAGTCGCTGGATGCGCAATCCGTGTGGATGTCGGATGGCACCGAGGTCGAGGCGAGATGGGACCGCTCCGCTCGCGTTCGAGCCGTCGTGTTCGATCATCAGGCGGCAGAGAATCGAGCGCGGCAGATCACCGGCGACGATCGCCGAGAGCTGCGCACCACCGGGCTCGTGCCGCACTCCGCTGCCGACGCCCAGCGCTGGGAGCGCATGTTCGCGTACCTCGACCAGTCCTTGGCTGCGGGAGACACGGAACCGCTGCTGATCGCCGAGCTCGAGCGTCATGCCTTGACGGTGACCCTCTCGGCGTTCCCGACGACGTTCACGGACTCGCTGCAGCGTCCGGCACAGCGCGCCGGCGCGCCTGCGTCCGTGCGTCGAGCACTCGCCTACATCGATGCGAACGCCCATCTCGCCATCACGATCGACGATGTCGCGGCCGCGTCCTACATCTCTACACGGGGTCTGCAGTACGCATTCCGGCGCGCTCTCGACATCACGCCTGCTGATGCCCTGCGACAGGCGCGCCTTGACGGTGCCCATCGGGATCTCCGCGACGGAGACGGCCGCTCCGTGGGTGAGATCGCTCGGCGATGGGGCTTCAGCAACTCTTCCCGGTTCACCGTGGCCTACCGCGAGGCCTATGGGGCTGCGCCTTCACTGCCGTCTGCGTGACAGGGAACGAAGACTCTGTTCGCATCGGACGGCGCGTCGGACCCTGCGCCGGTCGCCGCGGGACATTGTTGGCTAGAGTTCGAATATCCCGGACCGCCTTCTCGGTCCTCCGAGCACGCCGTCGAGGAGAACCATGGTCTGTGCCCCGCACATCGTCGAATCGTCCCCCTGCTGATGGGCAGCCTCTACTACGGCGACGCGAAGACCCCGATCCAGATCGACGATCGCGCGCTTGCGCACCTGAAGGTCGTCATCGCCACGAAGCTCCGCCGCAATGAGAGCTTCACGCTCTCGTGGCGACACCCTGAAGGCGATGCGCCCGGTCGCTCGACGTTGTGGCTGCACCCCTCGATCCCGCTGCGGTTCGTGTTCCAGGACGCGGAGACGCCGGACCTGAGCCGGAGATGGATCGAGGAACTCGCGCACTCCGCGAGCTCCAGCGGTGGCATCACCCTCGTCGAGGAACACCTCGAGAGCGTCCACGCCGACTGACGGCGCCCGTCACCCTCCGGGGTCGACGCCGCCAGCCGACCGGTTCACACCGCGTCGTCGCCGGTGGAGCTCACGGAGCGACGAGTCGTCGGCGCTCCCGTCGCGGGGTCGACGACGGTGCGCGAGATCGTCTCCGTCCGACGACGACGCGCCAGCAGGACGATGCCGAGCAGGAATATGACCACTCCTGCGCCCATCAGGATGTAGCCGACCATGTCGAGGTCGACCCAGGCGACGTCGACGTTGATCGCGAAGACGAGGATCGCCCCGATCACGAAGAGCGCGATTCCGCTGCCGATGCTCATGGTGCCTCCCGTTCTGCGGCGCGGTGCCGCACCTTCGAACAATGGCGCGGTGTCCAGCCGGGCGGGAGGGGCTTGACAGCCGACGAACCGCGCGTTCCGGTGGTTTCCGGCGAACCCCTACCACCGGTCGACCTGCCGTCGTGCAGATGCCGTGACGACGATCGCGAGACCTGCCACCTGTCGGACACGCGAGAATGGTGGAGAAGGGATGGTCAGATGAGTTTCGCCCCGTTGAGGTCCACACACCGCAATCTGTATTCCTGGTTCGCCACGCGCCCTGATCTGTTCGCGTCGGAGTCGTCACCGCGCAAAAGGGCGGTCTGGACCGTCGTCGCCGTGGTCATGGTCGTCTTGTCACTGGTGATCTACCTCAATGCGGAGGCGACCGTTGAGCTCCTCGGGGGCCGGGTGAAGGGCGGCCTGGCGATCGCCGGGGCGTTCGCGCTCCCCCCGGTGCTGCTCGTCGTCAGCGTCGTGATGATCTTCGTCGGCTCTCGCCGATGGCGGGTCAAGGGAGGTGGTGTGCTGACGAATCCGGTGATCTACGGCGTCGACGGCTCGTTCCCGATACGCCCGCTTCTCGAGGCGATCCGGAACGGGCACACCGACGCTGCCGAGATCACCGAGGGTTTCGCCGCGGCGCAGGACAGCCTCGGAGACGACCTGCTCCTCTCCATCTGGTCATCTGACGCTGACCGGATCATGTACGTCGGTGTACTCCGGGTCGATGGCGACGCGGTGTGGTTGGACGAACAGCCTTTCCGTGTCGGCAGGGCAGACTACTTCGACGCGAAGGCTCTCGCCGCGGCCGCCTCGCGGCGCCCACCCCGCGTGGCAGGCGCCTGACCACACCTGTTCCGGCAGGGCACTGGATCAGCGCACAGCGACGAGGAAGACCCGATCGCAGACCTCACGGAGCGCACGGCGCAAGCGGCTCTCGAACTCACTGCCGTCGGCCATCAACGGTTGCCGCTCTTGCGTGAGAGCTCGGCGCCCTGAGGCGTCTCGTACATCGCCGTGAGCCCCTTGGGCAGGAAGGTGAACTCGATCCGACCTCCGCCGGCGACATCCCAGTGCGCCGCCACGGTGTCCTCGAAGTCCGTCATCGTCGGCGTGCCCCAGCGGCTCTCACCTTCGCGGACCATCAGCGTGAAGGCGTCGCCGAGGAAGGCCGTGGATTCCGGCGTCACATCGCGGATCGTGTCGGACACGTCGAGACTCAGATCCATCATCACGTTCTTGTGGTCGATCATCATCACATCGGTGACCGTGAACCCCGACACGGTGTTCATCAGATAAGAGGTGCCGTCTTCGACCTCGATCGTCCACCCGAAGCGATCGACGGCCAACTTCTGCGCCTCGTCCCGCGTCAGCGGCCAGGACGCGCTCGCCCAGAATTCCATGGTGTCGCACAGCTCAGCGGCATTCATCGCCTTCCACGCCACGGCTTGGAGCGGGTGGCGCGTCGCCGTCGCGTCGAGCCCTTCCGCATCGACCCAGCGCTGCCAGCCGTCACGGACGTTCCCGTCCCACCCGTCGCCCCAGACGAAACGACTGTCGGAGGTACCGATGAGCACCTGTCCATCGCGCATCTGACTCGCCTGGTACTCGCCGCCATCGAGCCGCACTGTCCACCACCAGCGAGCGAGCTGATCCACCACAGAGACAGGCACCCGGATCAGATCGGCAGAGTCCGCACGGTCGACCGACACTTCAGGGGTCCCAGCGGGCACATCCGCTCGGCGCGCGGTGACATAGTCGACAGGGGCGCCCAATGTTCCGGCCTGCGTGATGGACAGGAGTGCGACCTCGACACCGCCGATGTGGCCGAAGAGCCCCGGTGGGTGAGCCGTGCTGTGTTCTGTCATCGTCTTCCTCAGGGCGGGGCTTCAGCCATGGTGCCGGCACGGGAGTGCGGGCGGTGGTGTGGCGCTCGGCGAGAGTTCGAGTAGGGCGGGCGGGACTTGAACCCGCGATCGTTGGGTTATGAGCCCACTGCCTTAACCAGCTTGGCCACCGCCCCGTACCCTTTCAGCCTAGCGGCCGGGCGCTCACACCCGCGTAGCCGCGGAATGCGTCTGCGAGTGCCCGAGGTAGATGTCGGCGTTGGCGATGAGCCCCGCGCGTTCCTCGTCGGTGAGGGCCCGTCGCACCTTCGCGGGGACCCCCGCGACGAGAGAACCGGGAGGGATCTCCGTCCCCCCGAGCACGACCGCTCCCCCCGCGATGAGGCAGCCGTTACCGATCACCGCGCCGCTGAGGATGACCGATCCCATCCCGACCAGTGTGCCGTCGCCGATCGTGCAGCCGTGGACGACCGCGTTGTGGCCCACCGACACCTTCGAGCCGATCACGACGGGGTGACCCGAGTCCACGTGGACCGAGACGTTGTCCTGCACGTTGGAGCCCGGTCCGATGACGATCCCCGCGGAATCTCCCCGGAGGACGGCGTTGTACCAGACGCTGCATCCGGCGGCGAGGGAGACGTCGCCGACGATGCGCGCGCCGTCGGCGACGAACGCCGTCGCGTCGATCGACGGTGTGGTGTTCGGCAGGGAGAGGACAGAGGCTCCGGACGCGATGCTCATGAGGGGAGACTACCCTCACTTCCGCGGAATCACGCGGAAGTGAGCCGAGCCTCAGCTTGCTTGCGGAATGTCTGAGGCTGAGTAGCGTTGTCTCCATCAGATACGAGTAACCGTTCCGGAGGAGCACAAGATGAGCAAGGCACAGACCGTTTCCACTACCGCCATCGACCCGACCGTGGCTGCAGGGGCGGCCCAGTTCCTCTCCCCTGTCGTCCTCGGCCTGCAGGCGCTGACCGTCAACGGCAAGCAGGCCCACTGGCACGTGCGTGGCGCGAACTTCATCGGCGTCCACGAGCTGCTCGACACCATCGTCGCCCACGCCGGCGACTTCGCCGACACGGCCGCTGAGCGGATCGTCGCGCTGGGACTCCCGATCGACGCGCGCGTGAGCGCTGTCGCCGACAAGGCGGGATCCACCTCGGTCGCGGCCGGCTTCGCCCAGTCCGACGAGCTGATCCGCGCCGTCATCTCGGACATCGACGCCATCTTGGTCGACGTCAAGGCGGCTGTCGAAGGACTCGACGAGGTCGACCTCACCAGCCAGGACGTCGCGATCGAGATCCAGCGCGGTCTCGAGAAGGACCGTTGGTTCCTCGTCTCGCACATCGCTGCGTGATCTCAGATATCGCCTGACCTGAGAAGGGGCGGTGCTCGGTCCTCCGAGCACCGCCCCTTCTTCGTTGCAGGAACGATCAGAGGACGTGTGTGACGTACCCCGCGAGAAGGGTGGAGACGATGGGCATGGACCGCAGCCCCTGCCCCGTCGCCGCTCGAGGATCCGCGGCGCACAGCACGATGTCGGCGGGTTCGCCGGGACGCAGCGACGAACGAACGCTCGCCTCGAGCGCCTGGTCGACGGTGATCCGCTCCTCCGGATGCCAGGCGGCCCGATCGTCGTCGGTGCGCGACACCGCGGCTGAGATGGCGTGCCAGGGGTCGAGCTCGGCGACCGGTGCATCCGACCCGAAGCGCAACTGCGCACCGGCGTCACGCAACGAGGCGAGCGGGTAGCCGATGGCGGTCTGCTCGGCCCAGTGACGATCCACCAGGTCACGGTCGTCCACGGCATGCTGCGGCTGGACGCTGGCGATCACGCCCAGACGGGCGAAACGGGCGAGATCGGTGTGCCGCACGAGCTGCACGTGCTCGATCGAGCCGACGGCGCCCGTCGTGGTGAACGCGTCGAGAGCAGAAGTGATCGCCCGGTCGCCGATCGCGTGCACGGCCACGCCCAGCCCCGCACCGGTCGCACGGGTGAGGAGTGCGACGAGCTCGTCCGACGGCACGGTGAGCATCCCGAAGTTGTCGGGATCGCCCGGATACGAGTGCGAACACGCTGCCGTTCGTGTGCCCAGAGAACCGTCCGTGATGACCTTGAGAGGTCCGACATGCACGAGCCCTCGTGCGGGAGCCGGGACATCGCCCTCTTCGCGGAGCTCTCCGGTGCGCAGCCCGGCACTGATCGCCCGTTCGAGGTCGAAGGGGTACATCGCGAACTCGACGCGATGCGAGGAGAAACCGGCCTGGACCCGTCGCGGCCAGGCTTCCGCACTCCACGCCATGTCGAAGTCGACGAGCCCGGTGATACCGCGTGCGGCCGCCTGTTCGCCTGCACGCATCATCGCGCGATCGCCGTGGGCTGAGTCGACGGCGTTGAGGCGCCGCGAGATCTCGAAGGCGTCGGTCTCGCGCAGCACGCCGTCCTCACTGCGGAAACCTTCGCGCACGAGAGCCGTGCTGTTCAACCAGACGCTGTGGACATCGGCGTTGATGAGATACGTCGGAACATCGCCGGTCGCGGCGTCCAGGAGCTCGAGGGAGGGCCGATCCGACCAGAGCGCATCACGGAAGCCGGTCCCGACGCGTCGTCCATCCGGCAGCGGGGCGATGCCCCTCATCGCCGCAGCGGCGCCGGCGGCGGATTCCGCCCCGCCGAGCGGCGCCCGCTCCGATGTCAGCGCCCACTGGACCGTGTGGACGTGGTTGTCCCAGAGCCCGGGAACGGCCCACGCGCCGTCGGCGTCGATGACCGCGCCGTGTGCCGGCAGAGCACCTGTCGGGGCGATGTCGATGATGCGCCCGTCGGCGATGAAGATGTCCACGGGCTCTTCATCCATGAGGAACTCGCGCCCGGGGCCGGCGATGCGCACGCCGGTGATCGTGTCGATCGCCACTCCACGTTCGGTCACTGCTGTCGTCCTCCTCGGCGCGCATCCTGCGCGCGTCGCATCTCCGCGGCGAGAGCCGGGTTCGAATACGGTCCGTCGGTCGAGAGCGCGGCGATGACCGTCTCGATCGTCTCCGGCGGCTTGTTCTGGCTGAGCTTCCTCTTGGCGACGACGCGGGTCGGCCGCAACCGGAAGCCCACGGTTCCCGAGGCGAGGCGCTCGACGTAGGCCGGGTCGTTCGGGCGTTCCCACATCCGTCGCGGCTCGGGCATCCGGGCTTCGAAGCGTGCCACGAGCTGATCCAGCACGACGAGGTTCTCTTCATCGGTCAGGATCTCGGGCACGCCGGCCAGGTGCACCGCGGTGTAGTTCCAGGTCGGCACCGCAGGGACATCGCCGTACCAGCCGGGCGAGACGTAGCCGTGCGGGCCCTGGAACACCACGAGCATCTCTCGATGCCCCATCCCGTGGATGAGGTCGTCCGGGCGCCCGACGTGTCCCACGACGGTGAGGTCGTCGCACGCGTCGTCGAGCAGCACGGCGTAGTGGGAGGCGACGAGTCCGTCATCGCCTGCGCTCATGATCGTCGCCCAGGGATTCGCCTCGATGACACGGCGGATCTCGGTCTCATCGGCCAGCGTGAAGCTGGGGTTCTGTCGCATGGGATCAGCCTAGAGCGGTGCAGGGACCTCGAGCGGGCTCACGCCTGACAACGAGGGCACCAGTAGAGCTTGCGCGCACCGATCTCCTCGAGGGCGATCTCCGTTCCGCAGATCCGACAGGGCAGTCCCGCACGGTGATACACCCAGTGCCGGTCGTCCCGATTGGCCATGGCCGCCCGGTAGTCGTCGCCCGTGAGGCCGTCCATCGTCATCATCTGGCCGGTCTCGACACCGATCGCGAGAAGGCGCACCCAGTCTGCCCAGAGCGCGCGCACGACGTCTTCCGGCACGTCCCTACCCGGAGTGTGCGGGTTCAACCGCTGGCGGAAGAGCATCTCTGCCCGATACACGTTGCCGATCCCGCTCACGACCGACTGGTCCATCAGCAGCAGCGCGATGACCGTCGACTTCTTCTTGACTGCGCGAACGAATCGCTCCTCGTTCTCGACCGGGTCGCCGACCAGGGGATCCGGTCCCAGCTTGGCCACCGTGGCGAGCATCTCCTCGGGAGTCTGTAGCACACAGGCGGTGGGCCCTCGAAGATCGGCCGCGGTGATATCGGTCATCAGCCGCAGACGGACCTGCCCGACGACGGGCGGGGGCCACTGCATCCCGTCGTCGGCCAGCCCCTTCGTCTGCTCCGACATGCGCACGTGCACTCGGGTGCGCCGCGGGGCCCCGATCGACGCGAGAGAGTTCTCGCCGGCTTCGTCGAGGATCGGCTGGTCGAGCACGGTCCCCCGCTGATTCGTCTGGCCCATCCGTCCGTTGGCCGAGGCGATGGTCGGGTCGACGATGATCTCACCCGCGAAATCCCACGCCCCGTATAGACCGAGATGCACCCGGAGCCAGAGGTCGCCCTCCGTCTCGAGGAACATCTGCTTGCCGACGGCCTGCACGCTGACCGCCTCGCGACCGTCGAGAACGGAGGCGCCCTCGGCGAATCGTCCCTGCGGACTGGATGCGCTCAGGGTCTTTCCGACGAAGTTGCGGTCGAACTGTCGAGCGATCCGATGGACGGAATGACCCTCGGGCATCTCAGGCCCGCGGGTCCGGGAGCAGAGAGCCGTCTCGTTCGAAGTCCGCGATCTGGCCGATGCGGCGCACGTGGCGCTCGTCACCGGAGAACGGCGTCTCGATGAAGCGGTCGATGAACGACGTCACCTCGTCGTACGTGTGCTGACGGGCGCCGATGGAGATCACGTTGGCGTCGTTGTGCTCTCGCGCGAGTTCCGCCGTCGACAGATTCCAGACGAGTGCCGCACGCACGCCCTCGACCTTGTTCGCGGCGATCTGCTCACCGTTGCCCGAGCCGCCGAAGACGACACCCAGTGCGTCCACGCCGGCACGCTGGTCGGCGATGACCGCCTGCGCCGCTCGGATGCAGAAGGCGGGGTAGTCGTCGACAGCGTCGTACTCGATCGGCCCATGATCGACGACATCGTGTCCGGCAGCGCGCAGATGTCCCTGCAGCTGGGTGGAGAAGTCGAGTCCCGCGTGGTCGGTGGCGATGTGGATGCGCATGATTCCCATCCTAGAAGCGTGCGCGGGTCAGCGAGAGGTCACGGGGCGACACCGGCAGCGGCCGGCTTGAAGCCCGCGCGGATGTTCTCGCAGCAGCCGGGCCGGCAGACATCGAAGCCCCCGGGGAGAGAGGTCACGTGCGCACGCTCTTCGTTGGGGCGTCCCTGGAGGCGCTCCTCGATCAGGTCGACGATGCCGGAGACGAATGCCGGCGACACTCCAGGAGTCGGAGTGCGTGTGAAGGAGAGGCCCGCTTCCTCCGCAGCCTCCGCCGCCTCGGTGTCGAGGTCCCACAGCACCTCCATGTGGTCGCTCATGAATCCGACCGGGACGACGGCGACGGCCTTGCGGCCACGATCGGGCAGCTCGCCGATCACATCGCACACGTCCGGCTCGAGCCAGGGCTGCGATGCGGGGCCGGAGCGGGACTGGTACACGAGTTCCCACGACACATCGGCGGCCGCCGGAACGGTCTGGCGAACGCGGTCCATGACCCACGCGGCGACGGCGAGGTGCTGCGCGGCGTATGCGCCACCCTCTCCCCATTCGATGTCCCGGGCTCCGGAACGCTCGGCGTCGGCGGTCGGGATGCTGTGGGTCGAGAACAGGATCTGGATGTCCGCTGCCGGGATGCCCTCGGCGAGGAAGCCCTCGACAGCCTCACGCACGCCGGTCTCGAAAGCCTCGACGAAGCCGGGGTGATCGTAGAACGGACGGATCTTGTCGATCGTCACCGTCTCACCCAGACCGGTCTCCTCCAGGACGCGGGCGAAGTCCTCGCGATACTGGCGGCAGCTGGAGAACGAGCTGTAGGCGCTGGTGGCGAAGGCGAGGAGGGTGTTGTGACCGTTGGCCGAGGCCTCGGTCACGACCTCTTCGAGGTACGGGGCCCAGTTGCGGTTGCCCCAGTAGACGGGGAGCGTGATCCCGCGCTCGATGAGGGCCTTCTCCAGCGCCTCCTTGAGGACGCGGTTCTGGCCGTTGATCGGGCTCACCCCGCCGAAGTGGCGATAGTGGTGCGCGACCTCCTCGAGCCGTTCGTCGGGGATTCCCCGACCGCGCGTCACGTTCCTGAGGAACGGGATCACATCATCCTGGCCCTCCGGCCCGCCGAACCCGGCGAGCAGGATCGCGTCGTAGGCGGCAGGCGTGTTCACGTAAGGGGCACCACCGGCGGTAGCAGGCGAGGCAAAGGGGACGACATTCGGCTCGATCGCAGTCACGCATCCATCTTCCCACCTCGGAGGGGTCCGGGCGTGCGCGCACGCGTCGTTTCCCGACGTCGCGCTCCCGTGGCCGATGCGAGGAGGCATCCGTCGCGAAGGCGTAGGCTGTCATGGTTGCCGTCGGCGCCAACTGCGCCCAGCCCCGGTGACATCCCCTCACCCCTGGGAGTACAGCTGTGCCTGGAGAGAACCTCACCCGTATCGAAGCGCAGGAGCGCCGCGACGTCATCGACACGCAGTCGTATGAGGTCGCCCTCGATCTGACGAAGGGCCCCGAGGTGTTCGGCTCCCGCAGCGTGGTGCGCTTCACCGCGACGCCGGAGGGCTTCACCTTCATCGACCTGATCGCCCGCGACGTGCGCGAGATCTCGCTCAACGGCGAGCAGCTCGACCCGAACGAGGTCTTCGCCGACTCGCGCATCGCGCTCACCGGTCTGCAGGCCGAGAACGTCCTCGTCGTGGACGCCGACTGCGAGTACACGAACACCGGAGAAGGGCTCCACCGCTTCGTCGACCCCGTGGACGGGGAGGTCTATCTCTACTCCCAGTTCGAGGTGCCCGACTCGCGTCGTGTCTTCGCCGTCTTCGAGCAGCCCGACCTCAAGGCGACGTTCCAGTTCACGGTGACGGCCCCTGCCGCATGGAAGGTCGTCTCCAACTCCCCCACCCCCGAGCCCATCGTCCATGACGACGACGTCACCGCCACGTGGGGCTTCGAGCCGACCCCGCGTATCTCCTCGTACATCACGGCGCTCGTCGCCGGCCCGTACGAGTCGACCTTCTCGGAGCTCACCAGCGCCTCCGGACGTGTCATCCCCCTGGGCGTGTACGGCCGCAAGAGCCTGTGGCAGCACCTCGATGCCGATTACATCTTCGACAAGACCCGCGAGGGCTTCGCCTACTTCGAGTCGAAGTTCGGTGTCCCGTACCCCTTCGCCAAGTACGACCAGCTCTTCGTGCCGGAGTTCAACGCCGGCGCGATGGAGAACGCCGGTGCCGTCACCTTCACCGAGACCTACGTGTTCCGCAGCAAGGTCACCGACGCGGTCAAGGAGCGTCGCGTCGTCACGATCCTGCACGAGTTGGCGCACATGTGGTTCGGTGACCTCGTCACCATGAAGTGGTGGAACGACCTCTGGCTCAACGAGTCGTTCGCCGAGTGGGCGTCGACCATCGCCACCGCCGAGGCCACCGAGTGGACAGAAGCCTGGACGACCTTCAACGCCATGGAGAAGACCTGGGCCTACCGCCAGGACCAGCTCCCCTCCACCCACCCGATCGTCGCCGAGATCAACGACCTCGAAGACGTGCAGGTCAACTTCGACGGCATCACCTACGCCAAGGGCGGCTCGGTCCTCAAGCAGCTGGCCGCGTGGGTGGGCATCGAGGCGTTCTTCGCCGGAGTCTCGCAGTACTTCCAGAAGCACTCCTGGGGCAACACCGAGCTGAGCGACCTGCTCTCCGAGCTCGAAGCCACCAGTGGCCGCGACCTCAGCACGTGGTCGAAGAAGTGGCTCGAGACCGCGGGCGTCAACACGCTCGAGCCCGTCATCGCCGAGAGCCACGACGGCACCATCTCGCGCTTCGCGATCACGCAGACCGCCCCGGCGGACTACCCGACGATCCGTCCGCACCGCCTCGGCATCGGCTTCTACACGCTCACGGACGGCTCGCTCACCCGCACCCACTACCTCGAGGTCGACGTCGACGGCGACCGCACCGAGGTGCCCGAGCTGCAGGGCCTCGCCCGCCCCGACCTCGTGCTGCTCAACGACAACGACCTCGCCTACGCGAAGATCCGCCTCGACGAGAAGTCGCTCGCCACGGCGATCGCCCACCTCGCCGACATCCACGACCCGCTCGCCCGCTCGCTCGTGTGGGGTGCCGCGTGGGACCAGACCCGCGACGCCGAGACCGGCGCTTCGGAGTACATCGACCTCGTGCTGGGCAACATCGGCCGCGAGACCGAGTCGACGACCGTGCGCACCACGCTGAGCCAGCTGCGCACCGCGGCGACTCTCTACGTCGTCCCCGCGGATCGCGAGGCGGCACGACTCAAGGTCGCCGACGGCCTGTGGAGCCTCGCAGAGGCCGCGGAGCCGGGGAGCGACAGCCAGCTGCAGTTCGTCACCGCGTTCGCGAACGCCCTGGTCACCCCGGAGCACGCCGGCATCGTCGGGCGTCTGCGCTCCGGTGAGGACACGCTGCCCGGGCTCGAGGTCGACGCCGACCTGAACTGGCAGCTCCTCGTCGGGCTGGCATCGATCGGCGCGACCGATGCCGCGACGATCGATGCCGCCCTCGCGGCCGACAACACGGCCAAGGGCGGAGAGTTCGCCGCTCAGGCCCGTGCCTCGCTCCCGGATTCGGCATCGAAGAAGGCCGCGTGGGCGTCGCTCATCGAACGCGACGACGCCCCCAACACGATCGTCCGCTCCGCAGCGCTCGGGTTCACGCACCCGGCCGGCGCCGCAGTGCTGGGCGAGTTCGTACCGGCCTACTTCGACATGCTGCTCCCGGTCTGGGAATCGCGCACCTACCAGATCGCGCAGTACCTGATCGTCGGACTCTTCCCCACGGCTCTGGCCGACGTCGCGCTGCGCGATGCGACCCGTGGCTGGCTCGCCGCCCACCAGGACGCGGCGCCCGCGCTGCGCCGTCTCGTGCTCGAGAACCTGGCGGACGTGGAGCGCGCTCTGGCCGCACAGGCGCGCGACGCCGAGGACTGATCCCGAAGCACCCCTGAAGACGGAGACCATCGGTCCCGCACTCTCCGTGTCCATGAACGACACCGCGAGCCGGGACGGGTGGTCTCCGTTCTTGTCGGGCACATCCACCCAGCCCGCGCAGAGACCCGATCGCTAGGATCGTGAGTGATGATTCTCCCCTTCGCTGACACCGACCCATCCGCGGAAATCCCCCTCCCCGAGTGGGTGAAGGCGCTGCTCGCCTGGCTCGGTGCGGCCGGTATGAAGGCCCTCACGGTCGCCATCATCATCGCCAGCTGTGTCGTGATCGGCCTCGTTCTGCGCATAGTCATCCGACGTGTCGTGCACCGTATCGTCGACAGCGCCAAGAACAAGGCGTCGGTCGACGACACGCAGGCCCTCGAACGATCCCCCCTCGCCGACATGCGCCTCGTGCAGCGCACGCGCACGCTGGGGACGATCCTGCAGAACATCGTCAACGTGATGCTCGTCGTCATCGCGATCGTGCTCATCGTGAACGCGATCGACAACAGCCTCCTCGGCTCCCTGACCCTCCTGACCGCTGCCGTCGGCGCCGGCCTCGGCTTCGGCGCCCAGAACATCGTCAAGGACGTGCTCAACGGCATGTTCATCGTCGCCGAAGACCAGATCGGCATCGGCGACGTGGTCGATCTCGGTCTCGCGAGCGGCGTCGTCGAGTACGTCAGCGTGCGCATCACCCAGGTGCGCGACGTCAACGGCACCCTCTGGTACGTGCGCAACGGCGAGGTCACCCGCATCGGCAACATGTCGCAGGGCTGGGCGCGTTCCATCATCGACCTGGGCGTCCCCGCCGACTCCGACCTGGAGCAGGTCGAGCACATCATGCTCGATACGGCGCAGGGGCTGGCGAAGGATCCGAAGTGGCGCACGCGCATCATCGAGAAGCCGGAGCTGTGGGGGCTCGAGTCCATCGACGGCGATGCGCTCGTGGTGCGCATCGTGATCAAGGCCCGCGCCAACGCGAAGGACGACGTCGCCCAGGAGCTGCGGCGTCGACTGCGCGCCGCCCTGCTCGAGAAGGAGATCGGCGTTCCGCGCATGGTCGACGTCGTGCCGACCGGCCTCGACGGGGCGCGTCGCGTGCGCGGAGCGAATCCGCCCAAGACCCGGCCGAATGCCGTGACCGGCGTCCCGATCATCCCCGACCGCGGGATCTGGCGCCGCAAGAAGCCGAACGACGACGGGAGCACCCAGAAGTGACCTTCTACGACGAGATCGGCGGGCACGACACGTTCGCGAAGATCGTCTCGGTGTTCTACCGCGAGGTCGCGCTCGACCCGGTGATGAAGCCGATGTACCCCGAAGAAGACCTGGGCCCCGCGGAGGATCGCCTGCGGATGTTCCTCGAGCAGTACTGGGGCGGTCCCACGACCTACGGCGAGACGCGCGGACACCCGCGGCTCCGTATGCGGCACATGCCCTTCCGCATCGACGCGGACGCGCGCGATCGTTGGCTTCGTCACATGCGAACAGCTGTGGACGAGGCGCAGTTGTCCCCCCTGCACGAAACCACGCTGTGGGACTACCTGGAGCGGGCCGCCTATGCCATGGTGAACTCACTCGAGCCTTCCGGGATCGGTGCCGGTCCGGGTGGTCGCCCGACGCTCGAGGCCCGATCACGTCAGGAATCAACGGAGAACTCATGACGACGACACCCCTGTCTGCAGACGTCCTTG
The DNA here is from genome assembly GCF_001425645.1 of Microbacterium sp. Root322. Lineage (NCBI taxonomy): Bacteria > Bacillati > Actinomycetota > Actinomycetes > Micrococcales > Microbacteriaceae > Microbacterium > Microbacterium sp. Root322. Next base: position 567,688 of record NZ_LMCS01000001.1, read on the forward strand.
TGATCGGATGGGGGTTGGCCGGCCTCGTCGCGGCGGCGGAGGCACTCGATGCCGGACGGCGCGTCATCCTGGTGGATCAGGAGCCCCGCACGAATCTCGGCGGTCAGGCCTGGTGGTCTTTCGGGGGCCTGTTCTTCATCGACTCCCCGGAGCAGCGACGCCTCGGCATCAAGGACTCCCTCGAACTCGCGACCCAGGACTGGTTCGGTAACGCCGGATTCGATCGCGACGAAGACGAATGGCCCCGCCGCTGGGCGCAGGCGTACCTGCAGTTCGCGGCCGGCGAGAAGCGCGCCTGGCTTCGAGAACGCGGCGTCGGCTTCTTCCCCGTCGTCGGCTGGGCGGAGCGCGGCGGCTACGGGGCGATCGGACCGGGCAACTCCGTCCCCCGCTTCCACATCACCTGGGGCACCGGACCGGGCATCGTCGCCCCCTTCGCGGCAGCCGTCGAGCAGGGCGAGCGGGACGGACGGCTCACGATCCTTCCGCGTCACCGCGTCGGCGAGCTGACCGTCGCGGACTGCACCGTCACCGGTGCACGAGGGGACATCCTCGCAACCAGCGGTGCGGAGCGCGGTGTGCCTTCATCTCGCGAGGTGATCGGCGAATTCCAGATCTCGGCGACCGCCACGATCGTGTGCTCAGGAGGGATCGGCGGCAGCCACGATCTCGTGCGAGCGGCGTGGCCCGAACGGCTCGGCACCGCACCCGACCACATGCTCACGGGGGTGCCGGCATATGTCGACGGTTCGATGCACCGTGTGAGCGAAGTCGCGGGTGCCCGCCTGATCAACGGCGACCGCATGTGGCACTACGTCGAGGGCATCACCAACTGGGATCCGGTGTGGCCTTCGCACGGGATCCGCATCCTGCCCGGCCCCTCGTCTCTGTGGCTGGATGCCACCGGAAAGCGGCTCCCCGTGCCGCTGTTCCCCGGCTTCGACACCCTCGGCACACTCGAGCACCTGCGAACGACAGGCCACGACCACTCCTGGTTCGTCACGTCGCGTCAGATCGTCGAGAAGGAGTTCGCCCTGTCCGGCAGCGAGCAGAACCCCGACCTCACCGGGAAGGATGTCGGACTCCTCCTGAAATCCCGCCTCGCCAAGGGACCGACGGGTCCGGTGCAGTCCTTCCTCGACGAGGGCGAGGACTTCATCGTCGAGAACGATCTCGACTCGCTGCTCGAACAGATGCAGAAGCATCCTGGCGGCGAGCTCCTCGACCTCGACAACGTCCGGCGCGAGGTCGAGGCTCGCGACCGCGAGATGGAGAACGACTTCACGAAGGACGCGCAGATCGGCATGCTGCGGTCGATGCGCGGCTACCGCGGCGACAAGCTCATCCGGACCGCAGCCCCGCACCGCCTTCAGGATCCTGCGGCGGGGCCGCTCGTCGCCGTGAAATTGCATGTGCTCACGCGCAAGTCCCTCGGCGGTATCAACACGGATCTCGAAGGCCGCGCCCTGAACGCCGCAGGCGAACCGATCCCGGGTCTCTACGCGGCCGGTGAGGCGAGCGGCTTCGGCGGCGGCGGCGTGCACGGCTACCGGGCACTCGAGGGAACCTTCCTCGGCGGCTGCCTCTTCTCCGGTCGCACCGCGGGGCGCGCAGCCGCACTCGCCGTCTGAGTCGCGGGGCGAGGTCCGAGGCACGGGCCCCAGTTCTCCTGGTGGCGTCGTTCCGGGGATCCGTCGCACTTGTTCGGGGTATCCCGAAGACATGGCGTTCCACGTCGAACCGCCCGGCCGTGCTGCTTACGGTGGGCTCGTGCGCATCCTCTTGCTCCTCGGACTCCTGTCGACACTGCTCGCGAGCTGCGCTGTTCCCACTGTCACCGCGGACACCCCGACGACTGCCTCCAGGACGGTCGAGGCGTACACGGAGACGTTCGCGACTCCCGGGATCGCCGCGGCCGTGATCTCCGACGGAGACGTCGATCTGATCGTGCGCGGTCGTGACGGCGCCGGAGCGGCGATCACGCCGGAGACGCGGTTCCGGATCGCGTCGATGAGCAAGTCGATGACGGCGACGGCGATCATGCTGCTGGTCCAGGACGGCTCAGTGGAACTCGATGACCGCGTCGTCGAGCGCCTGCCGGAGTTCACGATGGCCGATGCGAGGTACGAGCACATCACGATCCGCCAGCTGCTGTCCCATACTTCGGGATTGTCGCTGCAGACGAACGACGAGTTCGCGCTGCCCGCGCCGCGGACCACGCGGGCGGTCATCGCCGAGCTCAGGGAGCGCCGACTGGTCGCGGAACCGGGAGTGCGATTCGAGTACCACAACACGAACTACTCGCTCGCCGCCCGCATCGTCGAGATCGTGTCGGGGCAGCCTCTCGATGATTTCCTTCGGGAGCGTCTCTTCGTGCCGCTGGGCATGCACGACTCGCTGAGCGTGGACGCCTGCGACCGGACTGTGGATGAGCTCGCGCCCGGCTTCTCCGTGGTGCTGGGTCTCGCGTACGTGATGCCGGAGATGCCGGGGCGTTGCGGAGGCAACGGCGGCGTGGTGTCGACGCTCGCCGACATGGTGCAGTGGTTGCGCTTCAACCAGGGCACGGTCGGTGCGGCACTGCTAGAGCGCCCGCTGCTCGACGAGCTCCACGCGGTGCAGCCCAACGCTGCACCGTATGGTCTCGGCTGGCAGCACCTCGCCCCGGATGGAGGGGATGCATCTGGCTTCGTCTCGCACGGGGGCACTCTGGCCACGTTCACCGGGTCCATGGCCTTGGCCCCCGAGACGGGAAGAGCTGTCGTTGTGCTCACGAACGGAGTCGGCTCCCCCGGCGAGCTGGCGCAGAATCTGATCGCGGAATCCGAGGGCGTGCCCCCGAAGCCCTACGAGAACCCTCTGGGCGTCGCGAACAGCATCCTGTCGGTCCTTGCCGCGGTCGCTCTGACCCTGCTCCTCGTGACGGCTCTTCGCGCTCCCCGCTGGGCGGCGGGAAGGCGGTCCGCACGGACACCGCGACTCCTGCTCCGACTCTTCCCGCTCATCCTCGTGATCGTCGCAGGGCTGGTCATCCCCCTCACTCCCGCGTTGCTCGGGGGCTCCGTCAACTGGCAGTACTGGGTGATCGACCTCTGGCTGTTCCCGCTTCTGGACCTTCTCGGCGCGGTCCTGGTGCTGGGAGGGATCAGCGCCCTCGTGAGCAGGATCGTCGCGCTGCGGCGCGGCCACGTGCTTCTGCGTCGCGGGCGGCAGGGGGCGTCTCAGCCGGCGGAGCCGGTGTGACGCACATTCGTGAGCCCTGAGGCAACCGGGCCGCGGGAGAGTACATGACCGCGCCGGAAGGCGAGTCGTGTCCATCGCCCGGATCGAGAGACGGCCACCTGTTCCTCGCCCGAGATGAAGCCCATCGCGTCCGCAGCGAAGGCGACGCCTCGCGGGATGTCACCGAGGTCCTCATCCGGCTCCCCCCAGATCGCGGCCCGGAGGGCTCGCACGGCTTCCTCTCCCGAGCCCGGCGCGGTGCCGCGGGCCACGGCGGAGATCCCCCATTGCGCCCGCTGGGCGATCACGGAGGCGTCGAGCGCCGACACCGGCTCCCACCCGCCTCGAGGCGGCGCCACACCTGCCCACGCCGGCGAGAGTCCGGTGTCCGGGAGCTCGAGGCGGTGTGGCTCGTCGGTCTTCGTGAGCTGATCGACGACGACATCGCACTCGAGTTCGGGATCAGCATGCACGATGCGCATCGCGAGGATCGTCGGTGTCTGATCGAACAGGCCGTGGGGGGCGAGTGCCGCGGTCGTGAGGGCGAGTACGCCGCTCGACGCCTGCAGCCGCACTCCTTCGTCGGTGATCCTGGCCGCTCGCCCCACGAACGTCAGGACGTCTTTCGCCGTGTGGGAGTCGGCGAGGAGGAGGTGATGCGGCACGCGTTCTAAACTACCAACGGAGCGGCGCCCCGGGGCGCAGAGAGGAATCCATGAGCGCGGAAGACCACGCCATCCAGACCGTCGAGCGGCTGCTCGAGGTCCTCGATCTCGATTCGACGCAGGCACGGACGACGGAGGACATCTTCACCGGTTCCTCGCACCCGATGCCCACCGGCCGGATCTACGGCGGACAGGTTCTCGCCCAGGCGCTCCTGGCTGCGGAGCGCACCCTTCCCGAAGACCGTGCGGTGCACTCGATGCACGGCTACTTCCTTCGTCCAGGCGACGCGAGTCAGGGCATCACGATCTCCGTCGACCGCATCCATGACGGACGCTCGTTCTCCACGCGCCGTGCCCAGGCCTACCAGAACGGTGTGCCCATCTTCTCGATGATCGCCTCCTTCCAGGACGCCGACCCGGGCGTCGAGCACGCACAGCCGATGCCCGAGGGCATTCCCGCTCCTGAGGCACTCGCACCGGACGAGGATCGGGTTCAGGATCTCCCCGGCGGTACCGCCCGGATGCTGAGCGAGCGCGCCGCGGACATCCGCCACGTCGACTCGCCTCTGTATCTACCGAGCGACGATGCGCGCACGCCGCAGCAGGCCGTGTGGATGCGTCTTCGCGCGCCGCTACCCGACGACCAGCGTCTGCACAGGGCGGCCCTCGCCTACCTCAGCGACATGACGATCCAGGAGTCGATCCTCCGCGCCCACGGCGTCTACTGGGCGCTCCCCGGTCTCAAGGTCGCCAGCCTCGATCACGCGATGTGGTGGCACCGGCCTGCGCGCGTGGACGAGTGGCTGCTGTACGTGCAGGAGTCGCCGAACGCCCGCGGCGGCAGAGGGCTCGCCACCGGACGGATCTTCACGCGTGACGGAGCCCTCGTGGCAAGCGTCGCGCAGGAGATCATGATCCGGGTTCCCGACAGCCAGGATTGATGCGTCGGTCGGGAGTATCCGCTCCCGACCGACTACGAGGCACAGCCTTACGTGCCCCTCGGTGCCGCTGACCGAGAGCGGCTCAGCGATGACTGTACTGGATCGACTCTCCGAGGTACGGCTCCCAGGCGTCGCGCATCTCCTGCGTGAGGCGGGTGGGGCGTCCGGTCTTCGCGTCGACGAGCACGATGATCGCCGTCGATCGCGCATAGATCTGACGAGGGTCCGCCGTCGGGTCGTTGTGCACCTCGTAGCAGACCTCGACGCTGGACCCGCCGAGCTTCCCGAACCACATCTGCACCTCGAGCGGTCGCCGCTGGTACGGCACGGGCGCGAGGTACTCGATCTCCTGGCGAGCGATGAGCGTGAGGATGCCCTCGTCGATGCCCGAGTCGAGCACTGCCGTCGAGGGGGCCTCCTCGCCGGGGCCCGCACGCCAGAATGCTCGCACACGAGCCTCCTCGAGCAGCTTCAGCATCGAGGTGTTGTTGACGTGGTTGAACGCATCCAGATCGCCCCAGCGGAGCTGGATCGGGATGTGCAGACGGGGCCCCGGCGATGCGGTCACGACAGGCTCAGTCGCGCGTCAGCTTGCGGTGCGTCGAGCGGTGCGGCTTGGCCGCATCCGCTCCGAGGCGCTCGATCTTGTTCTCCTCGTAGGCCTCGAAGTTGCCCTCGAACCAGTACCACTGGTCAGGCTTCTCATCGGTCCCCTCGTAGGCGAGGATGTGCGTGGCGATGCGGTCCAGGAACCACCGGTCGTGGGTGATGACCACGGCGCAGCCGGGGAATTCGAGCAGCGCGTTCTCGAGCGAGCTCAGGGTTTCCACGTCGAGGTCGTTGGTCGGCTCATCGAGGAGCAGCAGGTTGCCGCCCTCTTTGAGCGTCAGCGCGAGGTTCAGGCGGTTGCGCTCACCACCGGAGAGCACGCCTGCCTTCTTCTGCTGGTCCGGACCCTTGAAGCCGAACTTGGAGACGTACGCCCTGGACGGGATCTCGGTCTTACCGACGGTGATGTAGTCGAGGCCGTCGGAGACGACCTCCCACAGCGTCTTGTTCGGGTCGATGTTGGAGCGCGACTGGTCGACGTAGCTGATCTTGACCGTCTCGCCTATCTTCAGATCTCCGCCGTCGAGCGGCTCGAGGCCGACGATGGTCTTGAACAGCGTCGTCTTTCCGACACCGTTCGGGCCGATGACACCGACGATGCCGTTCGGCGGCAGGCTGAAGCTGAGTCCATCGATGAGCGAGCGTCCGTCGAAGCCCTTCTTCAGGTTCTTGGCCTCGATGACGACGCTACCGAGACGCGGTCCTGCGGGGATCTGGATCTCCTCGAAGTCCAGCTTCCTGGTGCGCTCAGCCTCGGACGCCATCTCCTCGTAGCGAGCGAGACGCGCCTTCGACTTGGTCTGACGCCCCTTCGCGCTCGAGCGGACCCACTCCAGCTCCTCTTTGAGGCGTTTGGCGAGCTTGGCGTCCTTCTTGCCCTGGATCTCGAGGCGTTCGCCCTTCTTCTCAAGATAGGTCGAGTAGTTGCCCTCGTAGCCGATCAGGCGGCCGCGGTCGACCTCGGCGATCCACTCGGCCACATGGTCGAGGAAGTACCGGTCGTGGGTGATTGCGATGACGGCACCCTTGTAGGCCTGCAGGTGCTGCTCGAGCCACAGCACGCTCTCGGCGTCGAGGTGGTTGGTCGGCTCGTCGAGGAGCAGGAGGTCAGGCTTCTGCAGGAGCAGCTTCGCCAGCGCCACGCGACGCTTCTCACCACCGGAGAGCGGGGCGATCGCCGCGTCGCCCGGAGGGGTGCGCAGCGCATCCATGGCCTGATCGAGCTGCGAGTCGAGGTCCCAGCCGTCCGCCGCGTCGATCTCTTCCTGAAGCGAACCCATCTCCGCCAGGAGAGCGTCGAAGTCGGCATCGGGATCGGCCATGAGTGCCGAGATCTCGTTGAAGCGGTCGAGCTTCGCCTTGATCGCGATGCCGTCCTGGATGTTCTCGAGCACGGACTTCGTCTCGTCGAGTTCCGGTTCCTGCATGAGGATGCCGACGGTGAACCCCGGAGAGAGCTTCGCCTCACCGTTCGAGGGGGTGTCCAGACCCGCCATGATCTTGAGGATGGTCGACTTACCGGCGCCGTTGGGGCCGACCATACCGATCTTGGCCCCGGGGAGGAACGCCATGGTCACGTCGTCCAGGATGAGCTTCTCGCCCACTGCCTTGCGTGCACGAACCATCGAGTAGATGTACTCAGCCACCGAAAACCGCTCCTTCTGTTGGCGTCGAAGATCGACACTCCAGCCTACCGGCCCCCTGGCGTGTCACCAGTCGATAGGACGTGTGGCACCGATGAGGCAGCGCCCCTCGGCGAGTTGCGGCAGAACCGCGGTGACGACTTGCCCCGTGGAGGGCCCGACCTGGCCGACGAGACACTCATCGTCGCCCCAGCGCACGGAGAACTGCAGACTCTCCGCCGGATTCCCTACCGTGGTCTGATCCTGGGTCACCTGCATCGCCTCGCGATCGAACCCTGCACTGATCAGAGCGTCGATGTAGGCGCGACCGAGCCCCCGCTGATCAGTCGCCCAGATGCCTTCCGCGGTCGCCGTGAACGCAGGGAGGTTCTCCTCGGCGGTGCCATCGGGCACCAGGACGGGCGCCGCGGGAGTCGTCGACTCCGCACCGGGTGAGGCGGAGAGCGACGGGGAAGGTGACGGAGCGGGGGTCGGCGTGCACCCGGAGAGAAGGAGGGCGGCCGCGGCCGTGGCCGCGAGGACGCCGGCTGCACGCGCGGGCGAGAGGACCGATCGACGAAGCACGTGCCGAGTCTACGTCGCCTTCCCCTTCGTCTCGCCCGAACGGCCGGCCCGCGCCCTCATCTCTCCGAACTCGACAGGTCAGCCCCTCCCCGTCAGTTCCTCCTCCGGATCAGCCCAGGAGAGGTCGATTGCCGAGGAGTCCTTCTCTTCATCGGGGACGCCGACCCCCTCATGGCCGGATGACGCGTGCGCGGAGTCGGTTGACGCCTCCGTGGCACTCGCCTGCGCACGCGCCTGTGGTCGGTAGGCGGTCGTCCCCCAGCGCAGGTCATGTCCGATCGCATCCGCTTCGATGTCGACGCTGGTGCCGTGCTTGCCGTTACTCTCCCAGTTTCGGATCTTCAGGCGACCGGTCACGATCACGCTGTCACCGGTGCGCAGTGACGCCTTCGCGTTCTCGCCGAGCTGTCGGAATGCGGCCACGGAGAACCAGTTGGTCCCGGAGTCCGTCCACGTCTGGGTCGCGGCGTCGAAGCGGCGGTGCGTGCTGGCGAGGCGAAAATTGGTGACAGAGACGCCGCCCCCGGTCTGGACCTGCGTCGGGTCGGTCGCGACTCTCCCCACGATGGTCAGGGTGTCGATCATGTGCTCATCCTCTCGATCGCCGGATCTCTTCCGGGCCCCTCCAGAGTGGGGCGCGACGGCGGGAGCCGATCGCCCGAATCGTGCAAGCGGTGGACAGCCTCGTTCAGATGGCGTCTGTGGAGAGAAAGCCCCGATGAGGGCGGGAGGACCTCACCGGCCCGAATGTCGGAGGTCGGTCATATCTTCGAATCACGAAAGGAGCCCCGATGTCCGACAACCTGATCACCTCCCTCCCCGAGATCCCCTACGCCACGCCTCGACTCGCTTCCGCACGAGAGCATCTGGTCCGCGCCGCAGATCACCTCTGGAGAGTGCAGGATCAGCGGGAGCACGTGCTCGGTCACCTGCGCATCGTCGCGGATCCGCTCGGGCTTCGATACCGCGCGGAGCGCCTTCATCTCGCGACGGGCGTCTTCCGGGTCGTCGGTGAGTTCTGGCGCGCGGACGATGCCGTCGCGGCCCTCCGCTATTCCTGACGAGTTCAGCGCGGTCGACGACGCAGGCGGAGATTCGACGGCCAATGCCTCGATGCGCCGTGTGTCGCGGGGCATTCGACTCGTGTGGTGCCCCCGGCAGGATTCGAACCTGCGACCAAGAGATTAGAAGGCTCCTGCTCTATCCCCTGAGCTACGGAGGCGCACATCTCTAGAGTATCGCGGTCCCGGAGGCGTTTCGTGAAGCACGCTCCGGTCGGCGATGTCGGGCCCGTCGATAGTATGGCGGCATGGTATCTGCGTCCGAGAATGATCGTCTCGTATGGATCGACTGCGAGATGACGGGCCTCGATCTGGCGGTCGACGAGCTCGTCGAGATCGCCGTCGTCGTCACCGACTTCGAGCTCAACCCCATCGATCCGGGATTCCAGGTGGTGATCCGCCCCAATGAGAGTGCCCTCGAGCACATGAACGACTTCGTCACGAAGATGCACGAGACATCGGGACTCATCGAGGAGATCGCCGGTGGAGTGTCGCTGGAGGAGGCTGAGTCCCAGACCCTCGCGTACATCAAGCGCTTCGTTCCGCTGGAGCGCAAAGCGCCTCTGGCCGGGAACACGATCGGCACGGATCGGATGTTCCTGGCGAAGTACATGCCGCAGGTGGATCAGTGGCTGCACTACCGCAACGTCGACGTCTCCAGCATCAAGGAGCTCTCGCGCCGTTGGTACCCGCGGGTGTTCTTCCAGGCCCCCTCCAAAGACGGCGGTCACCGTGCGCTCGCCGACATCCTCGAGTCGATCAGGGAGCTCCGGTACTACCGCGAAGCAGTGTTCGTCGATGAGCCGGGGCCGTCCAGCGACGAGGCACGGGAGATCGCTTCGCGCACGGTGTCCGAGTTCACTCCGAACATGTAATACACTCGTATGGTTGCCTGCTCCGGTGGGCACATGGTGGGTATAGCTCAGCTGGTAGAGCGCTGGCTTGTGGTGCCGGATGTCGCGGGTTCGAGTCCCGTTACTCACCCTCCTGAAGAAGGCCCGAATCGCAAGGTTCGGGCCTTCTTCGCATCTCCGCATGATCGGCCTGTTCCCCTCCGGAGCTCTAGACTGGCGAGGTGTCGCTCGCGGTCTGGTTCTCGTTGCTGACCGCCTCCGTCGTGATCAGTTTCACGCCCGGCGCCGGTGCGATCAACACGATGTCGAACGCCATGAATCAAGGGTGGCGACGATCGATATGGGGCATCGTCGGGCAGCAGATCGCGTTGATCGTCCATGTGGCTGTCGTGGCCGCCGGCGTCGGGCTGCTGGTCTCTCGCTCGGAGGTGCTCTTCAACGGCATCCGCTATGCCGGCGCGGCGTACCTGGTGTTCCTCGGGATACGTCTCATCCTCACGAAGCCCGCGGTCGTGGTCGACGACGTTCCCGTTCCGGTCGATTCCAGGGAGAGCCACTGGTCGATGATCCGCCGGGGGTTCTGGGTCAACCTGCTGAACCCGAAGGCGATCGTCTTCTTCCTGGCGTTCATCCCGCAGTTCGTCCGGCTGGATGAGCCGCCACTGCCCCAGTACCTCACCCTCATCGTCACCGTGATCGTCGTCGATGTGATCGTGATGTGGGGGTTCTTCGCCGCGGCCGCGCGCCCCTTCCGTCGTCTCACGCGCACGGCGCGAGGGCAGCGTGTCCTCAACACGGTCTTCGGCGCCCTGTTCATCGTGGTGGCCGCGATCCTCGTTCTCCTCCGCTGACCTTCCGTCGCCCCTAGGCTGGAGATGATGGACATGGATGCCGCCGCCTTCGAAGAGCTCGTGATCGACGAGCTCGACCGCCTCCCCGACGACATGGTCGAAGGGATGGAGAACGTGGTGTTCGTCGTCGAGGATCGGCCCGAGGACGGCAGCCTCGATCTGCTCGGGCTCTACGACGGCTTGGCGCTGACCGAGCGGACGCAATACGGAATGGGTGAACTCCCCGACCGCATCGTCGTCTACCGCGAACCGCATCTCGCGCAGTGCGAGACCGACGACGAGCTCCGCGACGAGATCCACACCACACTGGTCCATGAGATCGCGCACTTCTACGGAATCGACGACGAGCAGTTGCACGAGATGGGCTGGGCGTGACGATCCCGACAGCGGTTCCCGACCTCGATGAGGTGACCGACCTGAGCGCCGCTCCCCTCGAGCCATGGCAGGTGGTGGTCTGGAACGACCCCGTCAACCTGATGAGCTACGTGGTGCGCGTCTTCCGCACGTATTTCGGGTACTCCCTCGATCACGCGACGGCGTTGATGCTCGCCGTGCACCACGACGGACATGCGATCGTGGCCACCGGACCGCGCGAGACCATGGAGGTGCATGCACAGGCCATGCACGACTTCGGGCTCTGGGCCACGGTCAGGAAGGCGACGTCATGACCTCTGACACCGTGATCGTCCCGATCACCGCCATCGAGGAGCACCACCTCGCGAAGCTCGTGGATGACTTCCTCGAGCTGCTCGTCACCTCGCGTGACGTCGGGGACCCCGCGATCGACCGGCTGGCACCGAACCCTTACCCCGACGATCCCGCCTCCGCTGCCGGCTTCGCGGAGAGCACGCGAGACGACCTCCTCGATCGGCGACTCAGCGATGCGCGCCTGATGCGCGCGGCGCTCCGAGAACTCCCCGGGGGCGGTGACGGCCTGGAGGAGGCAGAGGCCCTCCTGACGCGCGAGCTCTCGGTCCCCGCTGCAGACCTCGACTCCTGGCTCCGCACGCTCACCGCCATCCGACTCGTGATCGCGGCTCGCCTGGGGATCACCTCCGACGAAGAGACCGGAACCGACGGTCGTCACGATGTGTACGACTGGCTCGGCTACCGCCTGGAAGTTCTCATCCAGGCGGCGGATGACGCCGATGGAAGGCGCTAGGGAACCTCGACGACTCGGGTGGCGAGGGAACGAGGATCGTCCCGCTCCCGGTGCAGACGCTCCTGCGCAGCCCAGCGGTCCCAGTGCGGGCGGTAGGTGTCGCCGTCGCGGGCCAGAGCTCGCGCCTTGCGCGACGCCTCCGCGGACTCCACCCAGATTCTGACGTCGGCGAGGCCGGCAGTCGACGCCCGGAGTATCCCGCTGCCCTCGACGATCACGCCGAGAGCCGGATCGACGGCGTGGCTTTCCGCTTCAGCCTGAGCCTCCCAGTCCCACCGCCGCCAGGTTCCGAGGTAACCGCGGCCGTGCGGGCGGAGGATCCACTCCAGGGCGCGCTCGACGCCGCCTTCGAGACCGTCCCAGCCGGGGTACAGCGAGTCCAGCGCGATGAGCTGCACATGGCCGACCACGGGCCAACGACGCACGAGCAGGGAGGCGAGAGAGGACTTGCCCGCTCCGCTGCCGCCGTCGATGAGCACGACCGGGTTGACAGCGGCGACGGCGCGGACATCCTGCTCGATCAGTGTCGCAGCCTGCTCCAGCGCGGCTGAGACCGGGTCGTCACTTCTTGAGGGCACGGATGATGCGGGTGAGCGCCCGTCCGGCGACCCAGACGAACGGCACGGCGACCACGAGAAGCGTGACGATGTTCGGCTCGAAGCGCAACCCCTCCTCGCGACGCACATACACGCCGACGGGAACGGAGACTCCACCGCCACCGCCACCTTCGGCACCGTCTCCGCTGCCGCCGCCGAAGCCCGAGTAGGTGAACGCGACCGGCGTGATGCTCACACCGTCGACGTCCTGCGGCTCTCCGTACGCGCTCTTCACGCCGAAGGACGCAGCTTGTTTTCCGAGTTCCAGTGCAATGTTCGGCATAACCCCACGCTAGCCGAGGAACCATGCCCTGTGGGATCAATCCAGGCCGTGGGCTTTCGGGTGTTGTGCGGCGCCTCTGCCATCGCCGCGGCCGATGTGTCGGGCGCGACTGATCGTCGCCGCGCCGAACCGGGCAACGGCCTCATCCACCGCGCCCTCGACTCGGCGCCAGTCCTCGTCGTCGTCCCAGAGCCCGAGGGCGCCTCCGCCGGCTGGTCGAAGATTCTCGGCACGGACGCCGACGAGTCGCACCGGATCGCGACGGTCGATCTGCTCGAACAGGGACTGAGCGGCTTCTCCGATGCGCTGACCCACTGCTGTGGGCTCGCTCAGTGTCTGGGACCGGCTCAGCGTACGGAAGTCATCGAAACGGATCTTGATCGCGACGGTCGATGTCTCCCACTCCGCTCGGCGGAGCCGGGCAGCGACGCGGTCGGCCAGTCGAAGCAGTTCCGCGCGCAGGAACGAGCGGTCGAGGATGTCGGCGTCGAAGGTCTCCTCATGACCGATGCTCTTCTCCACGCGCTCCGTGTCGACGACGCGCGCATCCTCTCCCCGGGCGAGCTGTGCGAGTCGCGCACTCAGCGCAGGCCCGACAGCGCGTTCGATCATCTCGCGCGGGGCATCTCGCACATCTCGCACCGTTCGGATCCCCCGAGCCTCCAGCGCTTCAGCGGCCTTCGGCCCGACGCCCCACATGGCACGGACCGGTCGAGAAGAGAGGAAGTCGAGCGTGTCCTTCGCCGCGACGACGAGCATCCCGTCGGGCTTGGATATCGTCGAAGCCATCTTGGCGACGTGCTTGGTGGCGGCGACGCCGACGCTGCACGTGATCCCGACCTCATCGAGGACGCGCGCTCGGATGAGTTCGGCAATGCGCGCGGGGCTCCCCCAGAGACGACGCACACCCTGCACATCGAGGAACGCCTCGTCGACGGACAGCGGCTCCACGAGCGGTGTGAACGATTCGAAGATCGCCATCACCTGCCGAGAGACCTCCTGGTACCGGTGGAAGTGCGGGGGGACGATACGCGCGGACGGACACAGCCTGAGGGCCTGCGAAACCGGCATCGCCGCGCGAACGCCGTATCGGCGGGCCTCATACGACGCGCTCGAGACGACCGAACGGCCGTCCGGCGCGCCGATGATCAGCGGCAGACCGCGGAGAGAGGGATCATCGAGCACCTCGACCGCCGCGTAGAACGCGTCCATGTCGACGTGCAGGATCCTCGTGCCGGTGTCGTCGGCATCGATGGCGGAGACGATGCGTCCGCTGCCGTCACCGTGTCCCATGCATCCATCCTCCCCCGGGCCTCCGACATGAGGCCCGGGGTCGCACGCTACTGCGCAGCGCGCTCGAGAATGAGTTCACGGACGCGTGCGGCGTCCGCCTGGCCCTTCATCGCCTTCATGACCGCTCCGATGACGGCACCGGCGGCCTGCACCTTGCCGTCCTTGATCTTCGCCATGACGTCGGGCTGCGCGGCGAGTGCTTCGTCGATGGCGGCGATCAATGCACCGTCGTCCGACACGACCGCGAGTCCACGGGCGTCGACGACCTCCTGCGGGTTGCCCTCGCCGGCGATGACGCCTTCGAGCACCTGACGAGCGAGCTTGTCGGTGAGGGTGCCGGCGTCGACGAGCTGCTGCAGGGCTGCGACGTTCTCCGGGCTGATGAGCTCGGTGGCGTCCTTCTCCTGGGCGTTCGCGAGACGGGAGATCTCACCCGTCCACCACTTGCGCGCGGTGGCCGGAGTCGCCCCAGCGGCGATCGTCGCCTCCACGACCTCGAGCAGTCCGCCGTTGCGGACATCCTGGAACTCCAGGTCGGTGAAGCCCCACTCCGCCATCAGGCGGCGACGGCGTGCCACCGGCTGCTCGGGCAGCGCCGCGCGCAGCTCTTCGATCAGTTCGGCGGCAGGCTCCACCGGCAGCAGATCGGGCTCCGGGAAGTAGCGGTAGTCGTCGGCATCGGACTTGGGACGGCCGGGCGAGGTCGTGCCGGTGTCCTCGTGCCAGTGCCGGGTCTCCTGCGTGATGGTCCCGCCGTCGGCGAGGATCTGCGCCTGGCGCTGGATCTCGTACCGCACCGCACGCTCGACCGACCGCATGGAGTTCACGTTCTTCGTCTCCGTGCGCGTGCCGAGCTTCTCCTGGCCGCGGGGCCGGAGGGAGACGTTCGCGTCGCATCGCAGGTTGCCGCGCTCGAGACGCGCCTCGGAGATGCCGAGTCCGCGGACGATGTCGCGGATGGCCTGCACATACGCCTTGGCGACCTCGGGTGCACGGTGGTCGGTACCGAAGATCGTCTTGGTGACGATCTCGACCAGAGGCACGCCGGCACGGTTGTAATCGACCAGCGAGTACTCGGCGCCCTGGATGCGTCCGGTCGCCCCACCCATGTGGGTCAGCTTCCCGGCGTCTTCCTCCATGTGCGCGCGCTCGATGGGGATCGTGATGAGCGTTCCGTCCTCGAGCTCGACCTCGACCGATCCCTCGTAGGCGATCGGCTCGTCGTACTGCGAGATCTGGTAGTTCTTGCCGAGGTCCGGGTAGAAGTAGTTCTTCCGGGCGAATCGGCTCGATTCCGCGATCGAGCAGCCGAGGGCGAGCCCCAGGCTGATCGAGGAGCGGATGGCCGTCTCGTTCACGACCGGCAGCGACCCGGGCAGCCCGAGGTCGACCGGGGCGATGAGCGTGTTCGGCTCGGCGGCGTGGAACGCCTCGTTCGCCGGGTTCGGCGCATCCGAGAACATCTTCGTGTTCGTGTTGAGCTCGACGTGCACCTCGAATCCGAGGACCGGCTCGAACATCTCGAGCGCCTTGTCGAAGTCCATGAGCTTGGCGGCGGCCATCAGCGCTTCCCTCCTGCGAGCTGCGGTGCACGGGTGAGCAGTGGCGCACCCCACGAGTCCACGAGCAGCGTCTCGAGCGCGGCGCCGACCTTGTAGAGTCGGGCGTCCTCACGAGCCGGGGCGATGAACTGGATGCCGACGGGGAGACCGTCGTCGTCTGCCAGACCGCTGGGGATGGAGATGCCGGGAACGCCAGCGAGGTTCACCGGGATCGTGGTGATGTCGTTCAGGTACATCTGCAGCGGGTCGTCGATCTTCTCGCCGAGCTTGAACGCCGTCGTCGGCGCCGAGGGCGTCGCGATCACGTCGACCTCGGCGAAGGCGTTCGCGAAGTCCTGCTGGATGAGGGTGCGGACCTTCTGCGCACTGCCGTAGTAGGCGTCGTAGTAACCGGCGGACAGCGCGTAGGTGCCGAGGATGATGCGTCGCTTGACCTCGTCGCCGAATCCGGCGTCGCGTGTCGCGGACATGACGTCCTCGACGGTCGGGTTGCCATCGGGAGTCACCCGCAGGCCGAACCGCACCGAGTCGAACTTCGCGAGGTTGCTGGATGCCTCGGCAGGGAGGATCAGGTAGTACGCGGCGACGCCGTACTCGAAGTGGGGGGCGCCGATCTCGACGATCTCGGCACCCTGCGACTCCATGAGCGCGAGCGCGCTGCGGAAGGACGATGCCACACCGGGCTGGAATCCGCTGTCCGGGAGCTCGCGGATGACGCCCACCTTGAGGCCCTTGAGCACGTCTCCGCGCGCACCCTCTCGTGCGGCCTCGGCGAACGAGGGCCAGGTGTCGCGCAGCGAGGTCGAGTCCTTCGGGTCGTGCCCGCCGATCGCGTCGTGCAGCAGACCGGAGTCGAGCACGGTCCGAGAGACCGGGCCCACCTGGTCGAGGCTCGAGGCGAGGGCGATGGCTCCGTAACGGCTCACACCGCCGTATGTCGGCTTGACGCCGACCGTGCCGGTCACGTGGGCGGGCTGACGGATCGAGCCTCCGGTGTCGGAACCCAGCGCGAGGGGCGCCTCGAACGCGGCGACCGCGGCGGCAGAGCCGCCGCCGGAGCCGCCAGGGATCCGATCGAGGTCCCAGGGGTTGTGCGTGGGGCCGTACGCCGAGTGCTCGGTGGAGGAGCCCATGGCGAACTCGTCCATGTTCGTCTTGCCGAGGGCGATCATGCCCGCTGCGCGTGACCGCGCCACGACCGTGGCGTCGTACGGCGAGCGGTATCCCTCGAGGATGCGCGAGCCGCTCGTCGTCGGCTGGTCGGTCGTGACCAGCACGTCCTTGATGGCCAGCGGTACGCCTGCGAGCGGGCCGAGCAACTCACCGGCGGCCCGTCGTGCGTCGATCGCCGCTGCGGCCTCGAGCGCCCCCTGGTTGACGTGCAGGAACGCGTGAACGTCGCCGTCGACCACAGCGATGCGGTCGAGGTGCGCCTGCGTCGCCTCGACGCTCGACACCTCGCCGGCGGCGAGCTTCGCGGCGAGATCCGCCGCATCCAGCCGGATGATGTCGCTCACTGCTCTTCTCCCAGGATCGCGGTCACGCGGAAGCGGCCGTCGGCGGCATCCGGTGCGTTCTGAAGCACCTGCTCGTGCGTGAGCGTCTGCCCGACCACGTCGGGACGGAAGACATTGCTCAGCGGGATCGGGTGGCTCGTCGCGACGACGTCGGGGGTTGCGACCTCCGACACCTTCGCGATGTTGTCGACGATCGCGTCGAGCTGGCTCGTGAGCCGCGACACCTCGTCGTCGTTCAGCTGGATGCGTGCGAGCACACCGAGATGGCGCACGAGTTCAGGGGTGATTTCAGACACTCCCCCAGTCTAGTTGGCGCGCTCCGCAGTCCCATGCTCTTCACGCGGCTCGCCCTATGCTGGGCGGGTGAGCACGTTCCAGCCTCCTCGCCCGTGGATCGCCAGCTATGCCGCCGGCGTCCCGGAAGACCTCTCTCCCGTCGACGGATCGCTCGTGGACATCGTCGCCGCCTCGGCGCGCGACTATCCGGACGCCCCCGCCCTCCAGTTCTTCGGTCGGGAGACGACGTATGCGCAGCTCCAGTCGGCGGTCGAGCGCGCGGCGGCGGGTCTGCGCGATCTCGGTGTCCGCGCCGGCGACCCCGTCGCGATCGTGCTGCCGAACTGCCCGCAGCACATCGTTGCCTTCTATGCGGTGCTCCGTCTCGGCGCCGTCGTCGTCGAGCACAACCCGCTCTACACGCCGCGTGAGCTGCGCAAGCAGTTCGAAGACCACGGCGCGAAGCACGCGATCGTCTGGAACAAAGTCGTCTCCACGGTGCAGGAGTTCCCGGCGGATCTTGCGGTGACGAACCTCGTCTCGGTGGACGTGACCCGCGCCATGCCCTTCCTCACCCGTTTCGCCCTGCGGCTGCCGGTGACCAAAGCACGCGAGTCGCGAGCCGCGCTCACGGAGAGGGTGCGCGGCACGGTCGTCTGGGACACGCTGCTCGCCTCGGAACCACTCCCGGCGTCGCACCCGAAGCCGCTGACCGACGATCTCGCGATCATCCAGTACACCTCCGGAACGACAGGGACACCGAAGGGAGCGGCGCTCACGCACCGCAACCTGCTGGCCAACGCGGCGCAGGCCCAGGCGTGGGTTCCCTCCATCCAACGGGGCAAGGGATGCGTCGTCTACGCGGTCCTGCCGATGTTCCATGCTTACGGCCTCACGCTCTGTCTGACGTTCGCGATGTCGATGGGTGCACGACTGGTGCTGTTCCCCAAGTTCGACCCGGAACTCGTTCTCGACGTCGTCAAGAAGCACCCGGCGACATTCCTGCCGCTCGTGCCGCCCATCGCGGATCGCCTCCTCGCCGCCGCGAAGGCCGAGGGCGTGTCACTCGACGGCATCGAGGTGGCCATCTCGGGTGCCATGGCCCTGCCGCACGAGTTGGTCGTTCCGTTCGAGGAGGCCACCCACGGCTATCTCGTCGAGGGCTACGGACTCAGCGAGTGCTCGCCCGTCCTCATGGCCAACCCGGTCGCGGACAACCGCGTTCCCGGCACCGTCGGACTCCCCCTTCCGGGCACCGAATGCCGCGTCGTGGACCCGGAGAACCCGAGCGAAGACGTACCGCCCGGCACGGCCGGAGAACTCGTCGTGCGCGGTCCGCAGGTGTTCTCGGGCTACTACGGCAAGCCCGAGGAGACCGAGGCCGTCTTCGTCGACGGGTGGTACCGCACGGGCGACATCGTGACGATCGACGACGCCGGTTTCGTGCGCATCGTCGACCGCATCAAGGAACTCATCATCACGGGCGGCTTCAACGTCGCCCCCACCGAGGTCGAGAACGCCCTGCGCCAGCACCCGCAGGTCGCGGATGCTGCGGTCGTCGGTCTGCCGAGCGAGCACTCCGGCGAAGAGGTGGTGGCGGCGATCGTCGTCGACCAGGGAACAGATGTCGACGTCGAGGCCATCCGCGATTTCGCACGGAGCATCCTCACGCCCTATAAGGTCCCTCGTCGTGTCTTCGTCGTCGATGAGCTCCCGAAGTCTCTGATCGGGAAGGTGCTCCGGCGCCAGGTGAAGGACAAGCTGATCGCGCTGACGACAGGCGTCTGAGGACGCCCTCACAGGCGCCGATCGTCCCGGCGCGCTACCCTTGGGAAGTGACCCCTGAAGATGCAGTGCTGACCGACGCCCCCGAGGACACTCCCGCGACCCCCGGATTCGAGGAGCTCGGCATCACCGGGCCCGTCCTCAAAGCCATCAAGGATCTCGGATACGAGACCCCGTCGCCCATCCAGGCGGCCACCATCCCGACTCTTCTCGCCGGCCGCGATGTCGTCGGCATGGCGCAGACCGGTACCGGGAAGACCGCGGCATTCGCGCTCCCCGTCCTCGAGCGCCTCGACGTCTCGCAGAAGACCCCGCAGGCCCTCGTGCTGGCTCCCACGCGCGAGCTCGCCCTCCAGGTCTGTGAAGCCTTCGAGTCTTACGCCTCCAAGATGAAGGGCGTGCACATGCTGCCCGTCTACGGCGGCCAGGCCTACGGCGTGCAACTCTCTGCTCTTCGCCGCGGCGTGCACGTGATCGTCGGCACGCCGGGGCGAATCATGGACCACCTCGCCAAGGGCACTCTCGACCTCTCGCAGCTGCAGTACCTGGTGCTCGACGAGGCCGATGAGATGCTGAAGATGGGCTTCGCGGAAGATGTCGAGCAGATCCTCGCGCAGACGCCCGTCGAGAAGCAGGTCGCCCTGTTCTCCGCGACCATGCCCCCGCAGATCCGTCGCCTCGCGCAGAAGTACCTGCGCGATCCGGAAGAGATCAGCATCAAGTCGAAGACCGCGACCGGCACGAACATCACGCAGCGGTACCTCGTGGTGTCGTACGCGCAGAAGGTCGACGCGCTCACCCGCATCCTCGAGGTCGAGAACTTCGACGGCATGATCGTCTTCGTCCGCACCAAGAACGAGACCGAGACGCTCGCCGAGAAGCTGCGTGCCCGTGGCTACTCCGCTGCCGCGATCAACGGCGACGTGCCCCAGGTGCAGCGCGAGCGCAGCGTGAACCAGCTCAAGGACGGCAAGCTCGACATCCTCGTCGCCACCGACGTCGCCGCGCGTGGTCTCGATGTCGAGCGCATCAGCCACGTCATCAACTTCGACATCCCCACCGACACCGAGTCTTACGTGCACCGCATCGGACGCACGGGCCGTGCGGGTCGCAGCGGTGATGCGATCAGCTTCATCACGCCGCGCGAGCGCTACCTGCTCAAGCACATCGAGAAGGCGACCCGTCAGGTCCCGACGCAGATGCAGCTGCCCAGCACGGAAGACGTCAACACCACGCGCCTGAACCGCTTCGACGACGCGATCACCACGGCGTTGTCGGAGACCGCGCGCATCGAGGCGTTCCGCGACATCGTCGCGCACTACGTCCGTCACCACGACGTGCCGGAGGGCGATGTGGCCGCGGCCCTCGCCGTCGTGGCGCAGGGCGACAAGCCGCTGCTCCTCGACCCCGCCAACGATGCCCTCACCAGGGCGGTGGAAGCCGACAATCGTCCGCCGCGAGAGCGCGCCGGCCGTGACGCTCGCGAACCGCGTACCGAGCGACGCGGGCGGGGCGACTACACCGCCTACCGCATCGAGGTCGGCCGACGTCACCGTGTCGAGCCGCGACAGATCGTCGGCGCGCTCGCCAACGAGGGTGGACTGGGGCGCGACGACTTCGGCGCGATCAACATCCGCCCCGACTTCTCCACCGTGGAGCTGCCGTCGAACCTCGATGCTTCCGTCCTCGAGAAGCTGCGCGACACGCGTATCTCCGGTCGTCTGATCGAGATCAAGCCCGACCGCGGCCCCGGCGCACGACGCGCGGGAGGTCCCCGTGAGAGCCGCGATGACGGCGGACGGAGCGACCGTTTCGAGCGTCGGGATCACGATGAGCGTCCGGCACGAGACACGCGCGACGAGAAGCCGTTCCGCAAGCCGCGTCACAAGAGCTGACCGCACTCGCGCGCGGGACGAGCTAGCCCGTTCCGCGCGCGAGTCGTGCCGCCACGTCGATCAGCGGCTCCGGGTGTGCGAGAAGCGCGCGCTGCTCCGGGTGCGCGATGAGATGGGCGATCAGTCGCTGCGCGCCGGCGACCGTGGGCGCCCAATAGCCGCCGACATGGTGCCGGCTCAGCGGGAGAGTGCGCGGCTCGCCGTCGACGGTCAGAGTCACCGCACCGTCGTCGGGATCGACCCCGGGGTCGGTCAGCATCGCCGCGGTCAGCGCTCCGAGCAGCAGGGTGCTGACCAGACCCGGCAGGCGGAACCTGGTCGTGGGGACGTCGATCGCGATCTCCTCGATGTCGGCCCATCGCACGATGCCACGGTTCTCGACGCCCTCGCGGATGATCACGGCGTCAGGGGTCAGTCGCAGGTGATGCCGACCGGGGTCTCCGACAGCCAGCGCCTCACGGACCACGATCAGCGGTCCGTAGCGCTTCACGACTCTTCGGCCACGGGCGGGAGCGCGTCAGGCCCTTCGGTGACCAGGATGTGGAACTGCGCCGCGTCGAGAATGCGCAGACCGAGCTCCTCCGCCTTCGCGAGCTTCGACCCCGCGCCGGGTCCGGCAGCGACGAAGTGGGTCTTCTTCGAGACGCTGGAGGCCGCCTTTCCGCCCGCTTTGAGGATGGCTTCCTGCGCACCCTCTCGCGTATATCCGTCGAGCGAGCCGGTCGCCACCACCGTCAGACCTTCGAGGACGCCGCCCTCGGCGACAGCCGCACCAGGGCCGGGGTGGCCGGGCGTCGCCCACTGCACACCCGCATCCGTCCACTGCTGCACGATCTCCTGGTGCCAGTCGACGTCGAACCAGGCGAGCAGCGAATCGGCGATGATCCCGCCCACGCCCTCCACTGCGGCCAGCTCATCACGCGAGGCCGCGCGGATCGCGTCGAGGGAACCGAACCACTGGGCAAGCGCCCTGGCGGCGACAGGGCCGACGTGACGGATGTTCAGTGACACGAGCAGTCGCCACAGATCCTTGGTCTTCGCCTTCTCCAGCTCAGCGAGCAGAGTGAGCGCCTGGGATGAGGGCTGGGGACCCTCGAGACCGGCCTTCTTCTCGGTCGGTGTGGGGTTTCGTCTGAACGGTGCTCGGGTCTTCACGATCCCGTCCTCGTCCTCCTTGGGGAGCCCCGTCTCGGCGTCGCGCACGAAGAGCTCGATGGGAACGAGCTGCTCGAGGGTGAGCGCGAAAAGACCCGCCTCGGTTTCGAGCGGCGGCACCGAGGGAGACGTGGGCTGCGTCAGCGCGGCAGCGGTGACCTCGCCCAGCGCTTCGACGTCGAGGGCGCCACGGGAGCCGATGTGCTCGACGCGGCCGCGCACCTGTGCCGGGCACGACCTCGCATTCGGGCACCGCAGATCGATATCGCCCTCCTTCATCGCCCGCAGCGGTGTGCCGCACTCCGGGCAGTCGACAGGCATCACGAACTCCCGCTCGCTGCCGTCGCGCTTCTCGACCACCGGTCCGAGGACCTCGGGGATGACGTCGCCGGCCTTGCGCAGCACGACGGTGTCGCCGATCAGCACCCCCTTCGCCTTGACGACGTCTTTGTTGTGCAGAGTCGCCTGGCGGACGACGGAACCGGCGACGTGAGCGGGGGCCATGACCGCGAACGGGGTCGCACGACCGGTGCGACCGACCGACACGACGATGTCGAGCAGCTTCGTCTGCACCTCTTCCGGCGGGTACTTGTAGGCGATCGCCCAGCGCGGCGCGCGGCTCGTCGCACCGAGTTCATCGTGCAGCTCGAGTTCGTCGACCTTGACCACGATCCCATCGAGCTCGTGCTCGATGTCGTGCCGGTGCTCGCCGAAGTACTCCACGAACGATACGACGTCGTCGACGGTGCGACACACCTTCGTGTGCGGGCTCGTGGGCAGCCCCCACTGTGCGAGCAGATCGTACACCTCGCTCTGCGCCGCCACGGGAGGGTTCGCCCATGCGCCGACGCCGTGCACGTAGAGGGCGAGCGACTCGATCCGCAGCAGGCCTGCTTCGAGTTCGAGACCGTTCTTCTTGTCGATCTGCTGGCGGAGACCTCCGCTGGCCGCGTTGCGCGGATTCGCGAAGGCGGGGAATCGTCGGGCGGCCGCGGTCCTCGCCTTCTCCTCATCGAAGGGCTTCTTCACTCCCCCACGCGACTCCCACCGCTCGAGAGCATCGGCATATGCGCGCTCGCGGAAGGACGCCTGCGCCGCATTGAGCCGTTCGAACGCAGCCACGGGGATGAAGACCTCGCCGCGCACCTCGACGATCGAGGGGTGGCCCTCCCCGCTCAGCCGGTACGGGATCTCCGGAAGACGCAGAGCGTTCTCGGTGACGATCTCTCCCACACGCCCATCGCCTCTGGTGGCTGCAGAGGTGAGAACACCGTTCTCGTAGCGGAGGTTGATCGCCAGTCCGTCGATCTTCAGCTCGGTGAGCCAGGCGACCTCGCGCCCTGCCGAGGCCTTCGTCTTCGCCGCCCACTCCCTCAGCTCTTCGATGGAGAAGACGTTGTCGAGGCTGAGCATCCGCTCCGCGTGCTCGATGGTTGCGAGCCCTGTCGCCTCGGCGGCTCCGACCATCTGCGTCGGCGAGTCCTGTCCCTGCAGTTCGGGATGCAGACGTTCGAGCTCTTCGAGCCGGTGCATCCATCCGTCATACGTGAAGTCGTCGACCAATGAGGTGTCACGGCCGTAGTAGGCCTCTTTCGCATCGAGGATGCGAGTGGTCAGCTCCTCGGCTTCGGTTCGGGCGTCTTCCAGCGAGATGTTCTCCGGCACCCCGTCAGTCTACGAGCGGGCACCGACACCCGAAGCGTCTACGCGCCGACGGGAACGGCCGAGACCGTGGTGTCGATCGTGAACTGCCCGAGCACTCGGGTTCCGATGTACAGCACGGCGGTCTGCCCTGGTGCGACACCGTCGAGCGGCAGCTCCGGGGTGACGCGTACCCCTTCGTCGGAGATCGCGGCGTGCGCGGCGACCGGCTCGGCATGGGCGCGGATCTGCACGTGGCACTCGAAGGATGCCTCGGTGGGTGCGGCGCCGGCCCAGCTGAACCGCTCCCCGGCGATCTCGGCGATCGCGAGGGCTTCTTTCGGACCGACCACGACGGTGTTCGAGACCGGGCGCACCTCGAGGACGAACCGTGGCTTGCCATCCGCTGCCGGGACTCCGAGCTTGAGGCCGCGGCGCTGTCCCACTGTGAAGGCGTGGGCCCCTTCGTGCGAGCCCACGACCTCTCCGCTGCGATCGACGATCTCGCCCGTCGCCGTGCCGACCTTCTCGGCGAGCCAGCCTCGGGTGTCTCCATCGGGGATGAAGCAGATGTCGTGGCTGTCCGGCTTCTGCGCGACGCTCAGACCCCGTGCCTCGGCTTCCGCGCGGACGATCGCCTTCGACGGCGTCGTGCCGAGGGGGAAGTAGGTGTGCGCGAGCTGCTCGGCGGTCAGCACTCCCAGCACGTAGGACTGGTCCTTGGCGTTGTCGGACGCGCGGTGCAGCTCGAGTCCCCGATCGCCGTCGATCAGCGTCGCATAGTGCCCGGTGCACACCGCGTCGAAACCCAGCTCGATCGCGCGCTCCAGGAGCGCGGCGAACTTGATCTTCTCGTTGCACCGCATGCACGGATTGGGGGTGCGGCCGGCCTGGTATTCGGAGATGAAGTCCTGGATCACGTCGTCGCGGAAACGCTCCGAGAAGTCCCACACGTAGAACGGGATGCCGAGCACGTCAGCGGCACGACGGGCGTCCAGCGCATCCTCGATGGTGCAGCACCCACGACTGCCCGTGCGCAAGGTTCCTCCGGCCCGGGAGAGTGCCAGATGCACTCCGACCACGTCGTGCCCCGCCTCCACGGCTCGGGCGGCCGCGACGGCGGAGTCGACTCCACCGCTCATCGCCGCAAGGATCCGCATGACACCAGTCTACGAGCGTGCGGCTGTGCCGGCGCCGGATGCGCGCGTGTATGCCTCCGCGATCACGCCGAGCACCGCGTCGACGTCGGCGTCCGTCGAGGTGCGCCCGAGGGAGAAACGCAGGACGCTCCTGGCGTCTCGCTCGCTGCGTCCCATCGCGATGACGACATGCGAGGGTTCGGCGACTCCCGCCTGACACGCGGAACCCGTCGAAGCGGCCACCCCGGCGACATCGAGGAGGAACAGGAGGCTCTCCCCCACAGCCCCGGGGAACAGCAGGTGCGCGTTGCCGGGGAGACGCCCGATGGGATCTCCGAGGAGCTCGGCGGCAGGCACAGCCGCACGGATCCCGCTGACGAGACGGTCGCGCAGCAGGCGCAGTCGGGCCGCCTCGTCCTCGCGTTCGTTCTCGGCGAGCTCGAGGGCGGCGGCGAACGCGGCGGCTCCGGCTATGTCCTGCGTACCCGCGCGGAGACCGCGCTGCTGCGCGCCGCCACGAAGCAGCGCGGTGACGCGGGCGGAGCGGGCGGTGACGAGCGCTCCGACGCCGACAGGGGCGCCGATCTTGTGCCCGGCGAGACTCATCGCGACGAGTCCGACGCCGCTTGCGGCCTCGCCGCGCAGGGAGCGGAACGACAGCGGCACGTGTCCGAGCGCGGCGACGGCATCGAGATGGAGGGGGACGTGCGACACCGCTGCGGCCGCAGCGAGGGCACGGGCATCGTTGATCGTCCCGGCCTCGTTGTTGGCAGCGAGGGCGGTCGCGAGCGCGGCACCGGGTAACAGGGCGGCGAACTCCTCCGGATCGATCCGCGCCTCGGGGGTGACGAGCACCCGTCGCAGCTCGGCCCCTTCATCCACGAGCGCCGCGACCGTGTCCATCGTCGCGTGATGCTCGCCGTCGGGCAGCACGATGACCGATGATCCCGGAGGGCGGGCGTGCCAGAGTCCCTGCAGCGCGAGGTTGATGGACTCGGTGCCACCCGAGGTAAACACGATCTCGATCGGGTCGGCGTCGACCACCGCGGCGACACGCTCCCGCGACTCCTCCAGCAGACGACGGGCGTCCTGCCCGGGACCGTGCGTCGAGGAGGCGTTGCCGACCGTCTCCGACGCGGCCAGCCAGGCATCTCGCGCCTCGGGGCGCAGGGGCGTGGTCGCCGCGTGGTCGAGATAGTGCCGCATCCTTCGATTCTCTCGCGAAACCGCAGTGAGAGGGCGCTCCCCCCTGGAACCGGGTACGCCCTGGCGCGAGACTGCGGCACATCACGCCTAGTGTGTACTCATGCCCGCGTCCCGAGACCTCGCCATGCCCGGCGGATCTGCCCTCGACAACCTCGGCGTTCGTCTGCACGACGGCGTCGGAACACTCCGTGTCTGGTCGCAGAACGCCTCATCGATCGAACTGGTCGTCTTCGACGCCACCGACCTCGACTGGGCGACCGACGAAGTGCCTCTCGAACGCCTTGCCGGAGGTATCTGGGAGGTCACCACCGAGCTCCTCCAGCCGGGAGTCCGTTACGCGATCCGCGTCGGCGGACCGCACGGCCCGGGGAACACCTTCAACCCGGAGACGCTGCTGCTGGACCCGTACGCCCGTGGCCTCGCACAGGGCGACGGTTACGAGGAGTGGCGCTCGGTCGTCATCGTCGACGGGTTCGACTGGGGCGACTCGCACAAGCCCCGTGTCCCGCTGGATCGCACGGTCATCTACGAAGGCCACCTCAAGGGACTCACCAAGCGCCACCCCGATGTTCCGCCTGCTCTGCACGGCACCTACGCCGGTCTCGCACACCCCGCGATGATCGAGCACTTCCGCTCCCTGGGGATCACATCGATCGAACTGCTCCCGGTACATGCCTTCGTACCGGAGCCTCGCCTCCTCGAGCGCGGCCTCACCAACTACTGGGGCTACAACACGCTCAACTTCTTCACGCCGCACACCGCGTACGCGACCGAAGAGGCCCGCAAGGAGGGACCCGAAGCGGTCCTCGCCGAGTTCAAGGGCATGGTGCGGCTCCTGCATGAGGCCGGCCTCGAAGTGATCCTCGACGTCGTCTACAACCACACCTCCGAAGAGGGAATCGGCGGACCTCGATCGAGCCTGCGCGGCATCGACAACGCCACCTACTACCGCCAGGACGAGTCCGGCGTCTACATCGACACCACCGGATGCGGCAACACCCTCAACACGGCCACCGACGCCGGGGCCAGGCTCGTGCTGGACTCCCTGCGCTACTGGGCGCAGGAGATGCAGATCGACGGGTTCCGCTTCGACCTCGCCACGGCCATCGCCCGCGACGGCGCCCACACCTACACGCCGGAGCATCCGCTCCTCACCGCCATCGCCTCCGACCCGATCCTCGCCGACACGAAGCTCATCGCCGAGCCGTGGGACGTCGGCCTCGGCGGCTGGCAGACGGGCAACTTCCCGGCGGGGTGGCACGAGTGGAACGACCGCTACAGGGACAGGGTGCGCAACTTCTGGCTGAGCGACATCGACTACGCGCGTCGTGCCTCGGCCCCGGTCGGCATCGGTGGGTTCGCCACGCGTCTGGCCGGATCCTCGAACACCTTCAGCGAGGATCGTGGTCCGCTCGCCAGCGTGAACTTCGTCACCGCCCACGACGGCTTCACCCTCCACGACCTCGTCTCCTACGACGTCAAGCACAACGAGGCGAACGGCGAGCAGAACCGCGACGGCGCCGATATGAACCGTGCGTTCAACCATGGCATCGAAGGGCCGACCGACGACCCGACGATCCTCGCCGCGCGCCGCAAGGCCATGCGCAACCTGCTCGGTACGCTCCTCCTCTCGGCGGGCATCCCCATGCTCACCGCCGGCGACGAGGTCGGACGCACCCAGCGCGGCAATAACAACGCCTATGCGCAGGACTCGGCGCTGACCTGGCTCGGCTGGGAGTTCGAGCCCTGGCAGGAGGATCTGCGCGCCCATGTCTCCCGGCTGATCCGCCTGCGTCAGGAGAATCCTGCGCTGCGCCCCAGCCGCTACGCGCGACTCGGCGAACACATCCCCAACGCCTCGGTGATGGACTGGTACGACCAGAACGGCGAGACGATGGAGCAGGGCAAGTGGGCCGACCCCGGGAACCGGACGCTGCAGTACGTCGCTGCCTCCACACCCGACACCGAGGCCTACAACCGCATCCTGCTCATCGTGCACGGCACCGAATCACCGATCGACGTGCGTCTCCCCGAAGAGATCGAAGGCGCGACTCGTTTCGTGTCGCTGTGGTCGAGCGCCCACGAGCGCCCGTCCGACGAGCAAGAGGTCTTCGCGCCGGGTGATGTGCTGCCCGTCTCCGGAACCTCGATGAGGCTGTTCCGCGTCGAATGACCCCTGCTCCCGACGCACCACGCGGCGCGCTACCCGCGACCACGTCGGCGCGGTACATTCGGGAGGTGGCTGCACGTGCTGGTACTCGGTCCTCGGCTCTTCGGAGCCCCGCTCAGATCCCGGCGCGCGCCCTGGGTGAAGCGGATGCCCCCGGTGCGCTGCGGACGACCCGCATCCCTCTGCTCGATCCTTCTCCCGCTGTTCCGGGCGGATTCGCGCCGAAGGCCTTCGTCGGGGAGGTCGTGCCGTTCAGCGTGATCGCGTTCCGTGAGGGGCACGACATGATCGGCGTGCACCTCCGGCTCACCTCGCCATCCGGCGAAGAGAGCCTGCACCGGCTCTCCCCCCGCGACGACGGTACGGACACCTGGACCACAGAGATCGCCCTCGACGAGCAGGGGGCGTGGCTCTTCCGGTTCGAGGCGTTCTCTGACGACTTCGCGACCTGGGCCCATGCGGCCGAGCTGAAGGTCGCGGCCGGCGTCGATGTACCGGTGATGGCCGCGCTCGGCGCCGATCTGCTCACCCGTGCCGCCGCGGAGAAGGACCGCCCCGCGGCCCAGCGAAAGCGGCTGCTCGCCGAGGCCGCCTCGCTGCGCGACGGCGACGCCGCGACCACCATCGCCGTGTCGACGGACGCCGGACTCGCTCAGGTCTTCCGGGACCGCCCCGTCAGGACTCTGCGCTCCGCCGGACGCACGCAGAGCCTGAACGCCGACCGGCGCGCGGCCGGTGTCGGCGCCTGGTACGAGTTCTTCCCCCGATCCGAAGGTGCGAAGCGCCTGAAGGACGGCACCGTGAAGAGCGGCACCTTCCGCACGGCCACGAGACGGTTGCCCGAGGTCGCAGCCATGGGATTCGATGTCGTGTACCTGGTGCCGATCCATCCGATCGGGAGCACCAACCGCAAGGGACGCAACAACACGCTCACCACCGAGCCCGGCGATCCGGGCTCGCCCTACGCGATCGGCGCCGCAGACGGTGGTCACGACGCCATCCACCCCGAGTTGGGCACAGCCCAGGACTTCCGCGCCTTCGTGCGCGCGGCGCGGAAAGAGGGACTCGAGATCGCTCTCGATCTCGCCCTCCAGGCCTCCCCCGACCACCCCTGGGTGAGGGAGCACCCGGAGTGGTTCACGACTCTCCCTGACGGGACGATCGCGTACGCCGAGAACCCGCCGAAGAAGTACCAGGACATCTACCCGCTGAACTTCGACAACGATCCCGCCGGCATCTATGCCGAGATGCTGCGGGTCGTGCAGCACTGGGTCGCGCAGGGCGTGAAGATCTTCCGCGTGGACAACCCGCACACCAAGCCGTTGCAGTTCTGGGAGTGGCTCATCGCGGAGGTGAATGCGGTCGACCCCGACGTGATCTTCCTCGCTGAGGCGTTCACCCGGCCGGCAGTCATGCGCGCGCTCGCCGCCGTGGGCTTCCAGCAGAGCTACAGCTACTTCACCTGGCGCAACACCAAGGCCGAGCTCGAGGAGTTCCTCACCTCGGTGTCCCAGGAGACCTCCGACTACATGCGTCCGAACCTCTTCGTGAACACGCATGACATCCTCACCGAGTACCTGCAGTTCGGAGGCCGGGCCGCCTATCGCATCCGCGCCTGCATCGCCGCGACGGCAGGCCCCGTGTACGGCGTGTACGCCGGATACGAGCTGTTCGAGAACGTCGCAAGGCCCGGATCCGAAGAGAACATCGACAACGAGAAGTACGAATACAAGTTCCGCGACTGGGCGGGGGCGGAAGCCCGCGGTGAGTCCCTCGCTCCCCTGCTGCGGCGACTGAACGAGATCCGCGCCGCGCACCCCGCGTTGCAGCAGCTGCGCAACTTCCGCACGCACTGGAGCGACGACGACGCCGTCCTCGTCTACAGCAAGCACCTGGCGGCGCCGTTCACCGGCACCGGACGTGCGGACACGATCATCGTCGTCGCCAATGTCGACCCGCACTCGGTGCGTGAGACGACCGTGCACCTCGACACGACGCAGTGGGGCGTCCCGCTGGGCGAGCCCTTCGAGGTGGACGATCTCCTCACGGGTGCGGTCTGGACCTGGAGCGACCACAACTACGTGCGGCTCGACGCCTTCGCCGAGCCGGTGCACATCCTGAAGGTGAGGGACCGATCATGAGCTACACGGAAGACGTCGCCGCATCCACCGAATGGGAGGCGATCTCCTCAGCCACCCACCATGACCCGCATTCCGTGCTCGGCGCGCACGCGCACAAGGACGCCGCGGATCGCACCGTCACGGCTATCCGCGTGCGACGGCCTCTCGCCTCCGAGGTCGCCGCCGTCTTCGGGGACGGCAGCCGACTGGAGCTCGCCCACGTCGCGCACGGCATCTGGGAGGGGCAGCACAGCGGCCCTCCGCTCCCCTATCGGATCGCGACCCGATACTCGGACCACGACGAGACGTTGTCCGGGGACCCGTACCGCCATGGGCCGACCCTCGGCGACCTCGACCTGCACCTCATCGCCGAAGGACGTCACGAACGTCTCTGGGAGGCGCTGGGGGCGCATGTGCGCACGTCCGACGGGGAGATCGGCGTCTCGTTCTCCGTCTGGGCCCCGAACGCCACTGCCGTGCGCGTGGTGGGTGACCACAACGACTGGAACGGCGAGGCCCACGCGATGCGCTCGATGGGCGTCAGCGGCGTCTGGGAGATCTTCATCCCGGGACTCCCGGTCGGCACCAGGTACAAGTACCAGATCCGCACCCGCGACGGCGCGTGGATCCTCAAGGCCGACCCGATGGCGCTGGCCGCTGAAGTGCCGCCCGCCACGGCATCGCTCGTCGCGACCTCCGCTCACACCTGGTCCGACGGGGCATGGATGACGCGAAGGGCGGCCACCCACGCCGTCGCCCAGCCGCTGTCGATCTACGAGATCCACGTCGGCTCGTGGCGCGAAGGGCTCGGCTATCGCGAGATCGCGGATCCTCTGATCCAGCACGTGACCGATGCGGGCTTCACGCACGTCGAGTTCATGCCGCTGGCGGAGCATCCGTTCGGCGGATCGTGGGGATATCAGGTCAGCGGATACTACGCACCCACGAGTCGCTTCGGCAGCCCGGATGACCTGCGCTACCTGATCGACCGGCTGCACCAGGCGGGTATCGGCGTGATCATGGACTGGGTCCCCGGCCACTTCCCCAAGGACGCCTTCGCCCTCGCGCGCTTCGACGGCCAGCCGCTCTACGAGCACCCGGATCCTCGCCGCGGAGAGCACCAGGACTGGGGAACGCTCGTCTTCGACTACGGCCGCCCCGAAGTCCGGGGGTTCTTGGTCGCCAACGCCCTGTACTGGCTCAAGGAGTTCCACGTCGACGGTCTCCGCGTCGATGCCGTCGCCTCGATGCTGTACCTCGACTACTCCCGCGAGCCCGGCGAATGGGAGCCGAACATCCACGGCGGACGCGAGAACCTCGAGGCGATCCGCTTCCTGCAGGAGGTCAACGCCACCGCGTACCGGCTGCACCCCGGAATCCTCATGATCGCCGAAGAGTCCACCAGCTTCCCCGGAGTCACCGCGCCGACCGATCACGCCGGTCTGGGCTTCGGCTTCAAGTGGAACATGGGCTGGATGAACGACTCGCTGCAGTACATCTCGCGGGACCCGATGTACCGGGGCCACCACGAGGGCGAGATGACATTTTCCTTCGTGTATGCGTTCGGCGAGAACTATCTGCTCCCGATCAGTCATGATGAGGTCGTCCACGGCAAGGGCAGCCTGCTCGCGAAGATGCCCGGGGACCATTGGCACAAGCTGGCGAACGTGCGCGCGTATCTGGCCTACATGTGGGGGCATCCGGGCAAGAAGCTGCTCTTCATGGGGCAGGAGTTCGGCCAGCTCGCCGAATGGTCGGAGGGACGGCAGCTGGACTGGTGGCTCCTCGATCAGCCCTCCCATGCCCAGCTGCAGGATTTCGTCGGCGTGATGAACCACACGTACCGGGCTCAGGCTCCCCTGTGGGAGCGGGACAACGACGCGTCGTCGTTCAGCCGTCTCGGCGCGCCGAGCTGGGACCCGACGGTGATCGCCTTCGAACGACGTGACGCCCACGGCGGGCGTCTGGTCGTCATCAGCAACTTCGCCGGAGTGGAGCGCACTGGGTACCAGCTCGCGCTTCCGCGGGAGGGCGTGTGGCAGGAGGTGCTCAACACGGATGCCGCCGACTACGGCGGACGCGGATCGGGCAACCTCGGACTGGTCTACGCTAAGCCGTCAGACGGCGCCGCACCGGTGGCCACTCTGACGCTGCCCGCGCTGTCGACACTCTGGCTGCGTCACCAGTCCGACGCCCACGTGCCGACCGTGAGCCACGGCTGATCGCGCGTCGGCGCCTGCCGCGCTGCTGTTCTAGAACAGCAGCGACGAGAGACGGTTGCGCGCCGACACCACACGCGGATCCTCCGCGC
The DNA here is from genome assembly GCF_001425645.1 of Microbacterium sp. Root322. Classification (NCBI taxonomy): domain Bacteria; kingdom Bacillati; phylum Actinomycetota; class Actinomycetes; order Micrococcales; family Microbacteriaceae; genus Microbacterium; species Microbacterium sp. Root322. The sequence continues at coordinate 600,209 of NZ_LMCS01000001.1, forward strand.
CGATGAGCCCGAAGAGCTCCACCAGACGCTCCCGCACGGGTGCGCGCTGGTCGGACGGGAGCTGCGCGAACAGGTCGAGCAGACGACCGAAAGCGTCATCGACGTGCCCGCCGGCGAGGTCGAGGTCAGCCACGTCGAACTGCGCCTGGACATCGAGAGGGGCTTCGGCGGCCGCGGCCCGTGCCGACTGAAGGTCGAGCCCCTGCACGCGGTCGAGAAGACGCACCTGTCCGAGACCAGCGAGCGCATCCTCGTCGCGAGGGTTCTCCGCGAGGGCCTTCTCGTACGCCTTGATGGCGGCCGCGTAGTCACCGACTTCGATTGCTGCAAAGGCCTCTGCGTGCAGCGGAGGAAGCTCCGGCTCCGCAGCAGGCGCGGGTTCCGCGCCCGCCTCTGCGACCGAGAGTGTTCCGGTCACACCGTTCTGCGCCGCCACCTGAAGCAACTGTGCGAACACGTCGCGCACCTGCTGCTCCGGGACGGCACCGGTGAACATCGGCACCGGCTGACCCGCGATGAGGGCCACGACCATCGGGATGGACTGCGCACGGAAGCTCTGCGCGAGCTGCGGGTTCGCATCCACATCGACCTTGGCGAGCAGGACGCGCCCGCCGAGCTCGCGCGTCACCTTCTCGATGATCGGACTCAGCTGCTTGCAGGGACCGCACCACTCCGCCCACAGGTCGACGACCACGGGAACGGTACGCGAGAGCTCGAGAATCTGTCCGAAGGTCTCATCGGTGGCGTCCACGACGAGATCCACGACCCCAGGAGCCGGCGCGCCCTCGGCAGGCGGTGTCGGTCGGTTGCGCAGGCTCGACAGGTCGACGGCGCCGCGGAGTGCGGCGGGAGAGATCTCACTCATTTGATCACCTTCACGGACAGGAGGTCCTGGTGTGCTGCCAGGAGGCGGATCTGCTCCGTCGATCCCTTGGCGGGGACCGAGAAGAACAGCTGGAACTCGTAAGTCGTCTCGACGCCCTTCGCGGACTCGGTCGCGTCGGTGAGCGCCTTGGCCTGGGCGTTGTCGCCGAAACGGATCGACACGTCTTCTCCCGTCGGCGTCACGGTCTCGGTGTCGGTGAGGGTGACCGCGACGATCGCACCGCTGTCGAGAGTCGTCATCGAGATGGGCGCGTCCGTCGTCGAGGCCATGTCGAACGCGGCCTTCGACGTGTCGGCAGCGCCCTTGTCCGCGAGCGCCTGGATCACGGCCTGACGGCTGTCGGTGATCGACTTCGCGTAGCTGAGCGCCAGATCGTCGAACGTGTCGTACGACTCGCTCTGCTCTCCCTGATCCACCACGTCGGCGAAGGTCGCGGCGAGGTCGGCGGGCGCGATGGTGAGGAATGCGGAGTCGGATGGGACGAGAGACGTGCCGAGCCACGCGGCGGCGACCTCGGGGAAGACCGCGTCAGCCGACATCTCGGCGATGTTCGAGACCTTGTAGTTCGACCAGGGGTCTGCCTGCGTCATCGTCAACACGACGGGAGGCACGGTGTCATCGCCGGTCTTCGACAGCATGAGCACGGTGCGCGGCCACTGGTCGGTCGACTCCGGGAGCACCACCTCGACGTCATCGGTCGGGATCGCTGCGGGAGGCGCCGTGTCCGGGAGCTTCGTCCGCAGGGCATACTCGGTGGTCCGTGCAGCGAGTGCCGGTCCTTCGAAGCGTGTGGAGAGAAGGTCGAGGTCGAGCGCCGCGTCGGCTTCGCTGACAGTGCCGGCGAGCGACTTCAGGATGCGCTTGGCCTGCGCCTCCGTGACAGCGGGCGGCTTCTGGTTCTCCGGCGCGATCACCGTCGGGCTGGGTGACGGGGTGGGCGATGCCTCCCCCAGCTGCGGCCAGGAATCGGACGAGCACCCGGCGGCGAGAATGGCCGTGAGCCCCAGAACCGGGAGTGCCAGCATGCGTCGTCGCCGGGGGGCCGGCGCCACGCGCATGGAGGTCTTGGCGTCGGGATTCTTGTTCTCGTCCACGATCTCCGCTTCTTCGACGTCTCCGTCTGCCGGTGCGGCGGTCTCGGGCGGAGACGCGCTGACGGCAGATCCGGACTCCTCGATCGCCGCACGCTCCGACGGAGGAAGCACGGCGATGTCGATCGGCTCGGTCGCGGGCAGCGGGCCGGGTCCCTTGCGTCGGGGTCCGCGTCCGCGGCGCTGGTGGCGGATCGCGAGCACGTACAGGATGAGGCCGAGCAACAGCACGATGCCGCCGGCGACCATGAGGGGTCCGGCCCACGGTGTCGAGTTGTCGAGCGGCCAGGAAACCACGATGTCGTCCGGCGCATCAGCGGTGCCGTCATAGGCGATCAGCAGGCTCGTGCCCTCGGGCAGCTGCATGTTGTCGGCGACGAGACGGTTGTCTTCGTCGAACGAGTCGAGCCAGAGGTCGGATCCCCGCGGATCGCGCCCTGCGGAACCGGCATCGCCCTCCGCCGGAGCGTCGGTCGCGCCGTCGACAGGGGCTTCGGTCGCGCCGTCATCCGGAGCGTCGGTCGCGCCGTCTTCGCTCGCCTCGGTCTCCGCTTCGACATGCTCGACGGCCAGATCGCCGCTCTTCTTCAGGGTGACCTGGTTGTAGTCGGAGTCGGCGAGCCAGGCCTTCATGTCGGCGGTCCGACCGTAGCTCCCGAAGATCTCGCCCTGTCCGCGAACGATCAGGGTCTGCGCGCCGGGATTCGCGCGGAGGACATCGCCGTCGATGAGCACGAACGGCGCCGGTTCGCTGATCTCGACCTGGGTCTTCTGAGTGTCAGGTCCCATGAAGATGGTGCGCTGGGCTATCCCCGCACCGATCAGCACCGCAGCCAGCACGAAGGCCACCACGGCCCATACGAAACGCACGAATAGTCTCCTCACGCATCACCGGCACCTGCCTGCGACGCAACACTCGACATTTCAGACTAGCGAAATCAGCTGTGTGTTGCCCACGAGCAGGTGCAGTGCCCGCTGGATCGGCACGTCGTCGGTGCCGGGGCCGGACGGCTGGATAATCTTGCTGCAGCCGTCACGAGGAGTCTGCACATGAAGATCCACAATCCCTTCCGCACCGCCCTGGTGGCGACGCTCGGCGTGGGGTTGGGCATCCTGCTGATCAACAGCGTGGAGAATCTGTCCACCGTGCTGCTGTACCTCGGCACGGCGCTGTTCCTGAGTCTGGGCCTCGATCCCCTCGTATCGTTCCTCGAGCGTCGACGGCTTCCGCGCTGGGCGGCTGTCCTCGTGACGATCCTGGCGGTACTCGGTGTCTTCGCGGGGATCGTGCTCATCGTGCTGCCGGTGCTCGTGGATCAGATCTCCCAGTTGGTCGCCCAGATCTCGGCGATCGTGCAGCGAGGAAACCTGATCCCTGACCTCAAGGAATGGATCCAGGACGCCTTCCCGAACTTGCTCGTCGATGACGTGTTCACCTACATCACCAACTGGCTGACGAGCAATCTCGCGGAGATCGGCGGATCCATCGGCCAGGGTGTGCTCGTCGCCAGTGGCGCCGTGCTCGGTGGCCTGTTCGGCGCGTTCATCGTGCTCATCCTGACGATCTACCTGACGGCCTCGACGCCCTCCCTCAAGCGAGCCGTCTACCAGCTCGCCCCGGCGTCCAAGCGCGACCGCTTCATCGATCTGTCCGAGCAGATCACCGACTCCGTGGGCTACTACGTCATGGGCCAGGTCTCGCAGGGCGTCCTCAACGGTGTGCTGAGTGCGGTCTATCTCTCCATCATCGATGCACCGTTCCCGGCCGTCCTCGCCGTGATCGCGTTCTTCTTCTCGCTCATCCCCCTCGTCGGAACCTTGACGGGTTCGACGATCATCGTGCTCGTCTGCTTGATCCCCGGGCTCGGATCGCCGGCGACGGCCATCGCCGCCGCGATCTACTACCTGATCTACATGCAGATCGAGGCCTACATCATCTCCCCACGCATCATGAGCCGTGCCGTCTCGGTGCCGGGAGCCGTCGTCGTCGTCGCCGCCCTCGCCGGAGGAAGCCTCCTGGGGCTGCTGGGCGCGCTCATCGCGATCCCCGTGGCGGCGAGCATCCTGATCATCTACCGCCAGGTGCTCATCCCCCGGATGAACGAGCTCTGATCCGAGGCAGTGGGCGCTTCGTCGTCGAACTGAGCGGCCATCGTCAGCTGCGTGTAGTCCGTGAGCCACAGCCCACCAGCTCCCGCGTCGACGGTACTCACCGCTTCACGCAAGGTCGGAGCGCCAGCGTGATCGTCTGCCACCGCTACGGCCTCATCAGCATCGTCCGGGCCGGGGTAGGCGACGAACAGGGAGCGCCCGCGCATCACGGGAGCACACTAGCCGAGCGCGGTCTCAGCGCGCCGATAGATCCCACCGTCGGAGACGCCTACTCGGCGACCGGCCACTGCGTCGCGAGAGGCAGGGCTGAGGGATTCACCGCCGCCACGATCTCCGTGAGCACTCGCCGCGTCTGCGTCTCGCCCACCCAGAGGTGCTTCCCGCCATCCACCGCGATCAGGGTGGCGTGCGGAATCGCTGCGAATCGTTCCCGAGCCTCGGCCGGGCGCAGGTAGTCGTCCAGCTCCGGCACCAGGACGATCACGGGCAGTCCGGTCGCCGCCCAGGCGGCGACCTCCTCCGGCGTCGCGCGGTGGAGGGGCGGCGAGAGGAGGATGATCCCCTCGATGTCGTGGTCCCGGCCGTACTTCAGTGCGAGTTCGGTACCGAAGGACCACCCCAGAAGCCAGGGACGCGGAAGCGTGCGATCACGGACGAAGTCCATGGCCGCCGCGACGTCGTTCCGCTCGGCAGCCCCGCCGTCGAAGGCGCCATCGCTCGTGCCTCGGGGCGATGTGGTCCCCCGTGTGTTGAAACGCAGGACGGCGAGGTCCGCGAGCGCGGGGAGGCGAGCGGCGGCCTTGCGGATGATGTGCGAGTCCATGAAGCCACCGGCCGTCGGCAGCGGGTGCAGCGTCACGAGGGTCGCCGTCGGCGGTACGTGCTCCGGCACGGAGAGCTCTCCGACCAGCGTCAGACCGTCAGCGGTCTTCAGCTCGATGTCTTCGCGTCGCGCCGGCAGCTCCAGCGGTCCTCGGATCTCGATGCTCATGCAAGTCTCCAACAGTGTGTGTGCCAATGCCGGCGTGCGGCGAGGTCGGCCGCGTCACCGAGCACTCCGTCTGCGCGCCATGTGACCAGATGTGCCGTACCGGCCTCGATCCCCCGCCCGCATCCGGGGCAGAGGTACTCCTTCTGCGCCTGCGCCGCGGACACGGGCTGCACGGTCCACTCACCACCGCGCCGGGTCTCCGTGCGCTTCCAGCCGGCGAGAAGACGATCGAAGGAGTCTTCGGGCTCAGGGCGCGCCGAAGGGCGTCTGCGGGAGCGGGGCATCGTGCCTGCTCACCACCAGTGGTTGTTGATCCAGAAGTTGTAGGCCCCCGACCAGCTGCCGTAGCGTCCGGTGGCGTAGCCGGTCGCCCAACGAAGGTTGTCGACCGGGTCATACCCGTTGCCTGGCACCTTGCTGCAGGGAAGCGCCTGCACGAGACCGCAGGCGCCCGACGACTTGTTCGTCGCGTTCGGGTTCCAACCGCTCTCCCGCGAGACGATGTAGTCGACATACTGCCGGTCGCTCTCCGCGATACCGGCTGCCGCCATCCACTCCGCAGGGGCTCCGCCGCCGGTGTAGGGCGGAAGGGAGCCACCCGACGAACCACCGGACGAGCCCCCTCGTGGCGCAGCCGCGACGGTGGGTTCCGGAGCGGGCTTCGGCTTGACGTACACCTCGAAACTGCCGCGCACGACGGGCGCGATCGCGGCGCCCTCGACCGTGACGGTCAAGTTCTGCGTGTCGGCGAGTGCGAGTGAATACGCCGAATCCGGCGACTCCTGGGGTGCGGGTGCGGCAAGTGCCACTCCGGTCGGTGCGACCAACGCGCCGGCGAAACCGACGACCGCGAGGGCACTGACGACGCTGACGACGCCTCGGCTGCGGGACCGGCGTCGAGCACCCGCGCGCGCGGCGCCACCCTTCGCCGCGGGCACAGGCGAGAGGTCGCTTCTTTCGAGATTCATGTCGTTTCGGGAGTTCACGATGAGGGACAGTCTACGCAACAGAGCCTGGATCGACCATCAGGAACCTCAGCGAACAGCCAGAATCACGTCGATCGTCGCGTCGAGGAGCGCGTCGACCTGCTCTTCGCGATACCCGCCGCGCTGCATGCGGAACGCCGCCGAGCGCAACTGCTCGGCCGTCAACGGATCGCCGTCGCGGAGGTACCGCACGATGCGCGTCGATACATGGTCGACCTCGTCGAGACGGTAGCCGAAGGTGAGCACTCCGGTCCGAGCGAAGCGGTGTCGGCGCGGGCGGGCGAGATGGTCGAGGATGACCTGCGCATCTGCTCTGGCCTGTTCGACCCAGGCGCCCGCTCCCTGCGTGCGCACCACGCGATCGCGCTCGCGCGCCGCGAAGGCATCCTCGACCCGGCCCAGTGCCGCGTCGACGTCGGCGACCACGTAACCGCCCTTCACGAGGGGGAACGACGCGGTGCGGACATCCTCAGCGGTGAGCTCATCACCGCCCGTCTCGAACGCGCGGCGAGCCGACGAGAGGAAGGTGTCCACGGCCGCACGGTGATACCCGCGCACGCGTCCGGAAGTGACCGCGAACGCAGGCGGTGCCTGTGTCGTCTGCACGTCGAGCTCGTCATCGTTCATCACAGAACCACCCAAGGAGAGAAGAGAAAGTACAGGCAGAGCGCGGGAATCGTCGAGGGCAGGATGCTGTCGAGACGGTCGAGCAGCCCGCCGTGCCCCGGCAGCCAGGAGCTCATGTCCTTGATGCCGAGGTCGCGCTTGAGCATCGACTCGCCGAGATCTCCGAGCGTCGCGGACAAGAGGATAGACGCGCCGAAGATCAGTCCGCACCACCACGGCAGCTCCAGGAGGAAGAGCGCCAGCACCACACCCACCGCGAGTGAGGCGACGACGGCACCGCCGAAGCCCTCCCAGGTCTTCTTCGGGCTGATCTTCGGTGCCATGGGGTGACGTCCGAACGCCAGGCCCGCAGCATAGGCGCCCGTATCGGCGGCGACGGCGATCGCGATGAACCCGAGCACCCACCACTGTCCACCCTCCTGCTTGAGGAGGATGAGCGCGATGCCTGCGAGGAAGGGCACGTACACCTGGACGAAGCCGCTGATCACCGCGTCGGCGAGCACGTCGCCGTAGGTACGGCCGTCCCTCTCGACCATCTGTGCGATGAGGCGCCAGACGATGACGAAAGCCACCGAGACGAAGAGCATGACCCAGCACAGCCAGGGCTCGGCGAAGTAGGCGGACAGCACGAGGAAGGCGGCTGCGATCAGCTGCGGCACCACGTCGACCCGCCGGCCGGAGCTCCGCAGTGCTCTGGAGAGCTCGTAGACGCCCAGCAGTGCGGCCGCGAGGGCGAACGGCACGAACAGCACCTTCAGGAACAGCAGCGATCCGAGCAGCGCAGCACCGAACGCGAGACCGATCAGGATCGCGAGGATCAGATCCCGCCCCGTGCGCTCTTTGATGCGTTCGTTCGCCTGGTCGAGCTGGTCGCGCGCGTGGGAGACATGGGTGCCCAGCTCATCCCGCGCCGCACGCCATTGCTCGCGGATCGCATTGTGATCCGCCGTGTCCAATGGGGAGGCGTGACCCGCTGCCGAACCATCCGGAGACACCGGCAGCGGGGGGCGCGGAGGAACGGCGGCGGCGTCGAAGGACGGGAATGCCTCGTCCCCGAGCGGGACGCTGTCGGACGGCAGGCCGTCGTGCGCGTCGTGACGCGTGAACGGCTTGTCGTCCTCGGCATCTCGCGTTTCGTCAGACATCCTGACTACACCTCGAGGAGTTCTGCCTCTTTGCGCTTCAGCGCGTCATCGATGAGATCGACGTGCTGACGCGTCAGGACGTCGAGCTCCTTCTCGCCGCGCGCGATCTCATCCTCGCCGAGCTCGCTCTTGAGCGCGTCCAGCTCGTCCTTCGCCTTGCGACGGATGCCGCGGACGTGGACCTTCGCGTCCTCGGCCTTGGTCTTGACGAGCTTGACGTACTCCTTGCGACGCTCCGCCGTGAGCTCCGGCATCGTCACGCGAACGAGGTTGCCGTCGTTCGTGGGATTGGCGCCGAGGTTCGGCATGTCGCGGATGGCCTGCTCGATCGCCTTCAGCGCCGACTTGTCGTACGGCGTGATGATGAGCGTGCGTGCCTCCTGGTTCGCCAGTGAAGCGAGCTGCGCGATCGGGGTGGGAGTGCCGTAGTAGTCCACGAGGACCTTCTGGAACATCTGCGGGTTCGCACGACCGGTGCGCACCGTGGAGAAGTCCTCCTTGGCAGCTTCGACCGCCCGGTTCATACGAGTGGTGGTTTCAGCGAGGACGTCCGCGATCACGGTGACTCCTATCGTCGGGGTGTTCTGCAAATTCTATCGGGCGAAGTCGTCTCCGCCGTGTCACACGCTCAGGCGGTGACGAGGGTTCCGATCGGCTCGCCGAGAAGCGCACGGGTCACGTTGCCCGCCGGCTCCATGCCGAACACCCGCATGTCCATGCTGTTGTCCATGCACAGGCTGAACGCCGTGGAGTCGACGACCTTGAGACCGCGCTGCAGGGCGTCGCGATAGGTCACGCGCTCGATGCGCTCCGCGTCGGCGTGCTTGTTCGGGTCGGCGGTGTAGATCGCGTCGACGCCGTTCTTGGCGACGAGCACCTCGTCCGCACCGATCTCGAGCGCGCGCTGCGCGGCGACGGTGTCGGTGGAGAAGTACGGGAGGCCTGCACCGGCACCGAAGATGACGACGCGGCCCTTCTCGAGGTGGCGTTCGGCGCGACGCGGAATGTACGGCTCGGCGACCTGCGTCATCGAGATCGCCGACTGCACGCGGGTGGCGGCTCCGGCCTGCTCCAGGAAGTCCTGCAGCGCGAGGGCGTTCATGACCGTGCCCAGCATGCCCATGTAGTCGGCGCGTCCGCGGTCCATACCGCGCTGGCTCAGCTCGGCTCCGCGGAAGAAGTTGCCCCCACCGACGACGATCGCGACCTCGACGCGGTCGACGGCGGCCGCGATGTCGCGCGCGATCTGGGACACCACATCGGGGCTGACGCCCAGCTGCCCCGCTCCGAATGCCTCTCCGGAGAGCTTGAGAAGGACGCGGCGGCGTCCGGTGCGTTCAGTCATGGGTGGGTGTGTCCTCTCGTCCCGATTCAAGATAGTGCCTTGTGGGCATGAAGAAGGGGTTCGGATCTTCGCGATCCGAACCCCTTCGACGTTGCTACGCGCCGACCTTGAAGCGCGCGAAGTCCGTCACGGTGATACCGGCGTCCTTCGCCACCTGGGCGACAGAGAGCTTGTTGTCCTTGGCGTAGTCCTGCTCGAGCAGGGCGACCTGCTTGATGAACGCAGAGACGCGGCCCTCGACGATCTTCGGGAGAGCCGCTTCCGGCTTGCCCTCGTTGCGAGAGATCTCGGTGACGATCTCGCGCTCCTTCTCGACCGCGTCGGCAGGAACATCCTCACGCGACAGGTAGGACGGGTTGGCGAACGAGATGTGCTGGGCGATGCTGCGCGCAGTCTCCGCGTCGTCACCCGAGTAGGCGACGACGACGCCGATCTGCGGCGGCAGGTCCTTGCTCGTGCGGTGCAGGTAGACCTCGACCTTGTCGCCGGTGATCGTGCGCACCCGGCGCAGCTCGACCTTCTCGCCGATGATCGCAGCCTCTTCCGAGATGACCTGCTCGACGCTCTTGTCGCCAGCGGTCGCGGCGAGGGCAGCGTCGACCGAGTCGGCCTTCACTGCTGCTGCGGCGTCGGCGACCTTGTCGGCCAGCGCGATGAAACGCTCGTTCTTGGCGACGAAGTCGGTCTCGCAAGCGAGCTCGATGAGCGTCACAGCGCCATCCTGCTCACGAGCGACGATCAGTCCCTCGCTGGTCGAGCGGTCAGCGCGCTTCGCGTTGCCCTTCGCACCCTTGAGACGCAGGATCTCGGTGGCCTTCGCGACGTCTCCGTCGGCCTCCTCGAGCGCCTTCTTGGTGTCGACCATTCCGGTGCCGAGCTGCTCACGCAGCGCCTTGAGGTCAGCGATGGTGAAGTTGGCCATGTGTGGTGGCTCCTTGCTTCGTTAGGTGTGTGTACGAGGGGATTACTTGGCGTCAGCAGCTTCGGCGGCGGCGACCTCAGCGGTCTCCTCACCGGAAGCGGCGGCGATCGCCTCGTCGTGAGCCTCAGCACCGGCCTCGTCGGCAGCGGTCTCGTCGGCGGCGGGCGTCTCGACGACGGCAGCAGCGTCATCTGCGGTGACGACCTCGGCGGCGTCAGCGGACTCCTGAACCTCCTGGGCAGGAGTCTCGAGGAGCTCCTTCTCCCAGTCGGCGAGCGGCTCGGCGTCGCCCGTCTCCGGGTTGTGCTTCTGCTGCAGGCCCTCGGCCGCGGCGTCAGCGATGATGCGCGTCAGCAGCGAGACGGAACGGATCGCGTCGTCGTTGCCGGGGATCGGGTACTGGAAGTCGTCCGGGTCGGCGTTCGTGTCGAGGATGCCGATCACCGGGATGCCGAGCTTCTTGGCCTCGTCGATGGCGAGGTGCTCGCGCTTGGCGTCGACGACCCAGATGGCCGACGGCGTCTTCGTGAGGTTGCGGATACCGCCGAGCGACTTGTGCAGCTTGTCGAGCTCGCGCTTCTTGAGGAGCAGCTCCTTCTTCGTGAAGCCGCTGTTCGCCGGGGTCTCGTAGTCGAGCTCCTCGAGCTCCTTCATCCGAGCGAGACGCTTGGAGATCGTCTGGAAGTTGGTGAGGAGTCCACCGAGCCAGCGCTGGTTCACGAAGGGCTGGCCGACACGGGTCGCCTGCTCTGCGAGGATCTCCTGCGCCTGCTTCTTGGTGCCGACGAAGAGGATCGTTCCACCGTGGGCGACGGTCTCCTTGACGAAGTCGTAGGCCTTGTCGATGTACCCCAGCGACTGCTGCAGGTCGATGATGTGGATGCCGCTGCGCTCCGTGAGGATGAAGCGCTTGACCTTCGGGTTCCACCGACGGGTCTGGTGTCCGAAGTGCACGCCGCTGTCGAGCAGCTGGCGAATGGTGACCACAGCCATGGTCGTCTCCTTGTTCTGGCGCGTTCCTGCGCCGTTGAGGTTGCAAGCCGATCGGATGATCGGACTTCCTGGTGCCCGGCTCACGCCCGCCCGCTCGAAGAACAGGACCTGTGGGAATGGATGCCGCGATCTGAATCGCTTTGGGCACGCGTAGTCACCTCGATTTCGAGGTGCTCCCCCAGCATACAGGATTGCGCGTCCACTGACCCTGCACTCACGCTCGCCTGCCTGACTTGTCCAGCAGAGGTGGCCCCGACGTCGCTTCGTACGCGAACGACCGTGCATGAGCGACGAGACTCCTGCCATGCGCGCATCCTCCAGAACCGTCTCCACACTGCTGATGGCGTTCGTCATCGCCGCCTCGTCCCCGTCGGCCGGCGCCGGCGCGACCGAAGCCCCGACGCCGGACGACGCCGACGGGGCCCACTGGAGCTGGCCGTTGGCCGGTCCGCGCCTGGTACTGGAGCCCTATCGCGCCCCCGCGCACGAGTACGGAGCCGGGCATCGCGGAGTCGATCTCGGCGCATCCGTCGGCGCGGTGGTGTCCGCTCCGGCCGACGGGACCGTCGCCTTCCGCGGCACCGTGGTGGATCGCCCGATCCTCACCATCGAACACGCGAATGGACTGGTGACCACATTCGAACCGCTTCGCTCCCCCTTGGTTCCGGGTGACGTCGTGGTCTCCGGCGAGGAGATCGGATTCGTCGACGTGGGCGGACACACCTCACCCGGCGCACTGCACCTCGGTGTTCGACGCAACGGCGACTACGTGAACCCCATGCTCTTCTTCGGCGAGGTCCCTCGCGCCGTGCTTCTCCCGTGTTGCCTCGCACGCTGAGCGAAGGTGCGCGGGAGACGCCGGCTCACGCCCGCGGATGGGCGAGCCGATAGGTCGCAGTCAGCCGCTCGGTGGAGACATGTGTGTAGATCTGCGTCGTTCCGAGGCTGGCGTGTCCGAGGATCTCCTGCACGGCCCGGAGATCGGCTCCACCGTCGAGAAGGTGCGTGGCAGCGGTGTGCCGCAAGGCATGAGGGCCGATCGTCTCCGTGCCGACGATCGGAGCGAGCTCACGTGCGACGAGTTCGTACACGGTGCGCGGTCCCACTCTCGCCCCCCGGCTTCCGAGGATCACTGCGGCGGTGAACGTCCGCGACCTGGCCACGAGAACCGGCCTTCCGCGTGTCAGATACGCGGTGAGCGCGTCCCGCGCGGGCGAGCCGAAAGGAACCACGCGCTCCTTAGCTCCTTTGCCGAGCACGCGCGCGGTGCCGCGATCGAGATCGAGGTCGTCGATGTCCAATCCGCACAGTTCCGAGACGCGGATACCGGAGCCGTACAGCAGCTCGAGGATCGCGTGGTCCCGCAGCGCGAGCGCGTCCCCCTCCTCGGCCGCGGCGCGGAGTGTGTCGAGGAGCGCGGACATCGCGTCTCGTGAGGCGACCGTCGGGAGCGTCCTCCCTTTCTTCGGCGCGACCAGACGCAGGCTCGGGTCATGGGCGATGAGGGCGCGCTCCTGCGCCCAGCTGAAGAACGATCGGGCCGTGGCCGCCCGCCGCGCCAGCGTCGATCGCGCATCACCCCGCTGCGTCGCACGCCAGAGCCAATCCCGCAGAACCTCCAAATCGACGGCTTCGAGCGGGACACCCCCTGCCGATGCGTCGAGGTCGCGCAGGTCGGATCGATAGGCCTTCACGGTCGCGGGAGACAGCCGACGCACCCGCTCCAGGTGATCGGCGAACTCGTCTACCGCGGTCGCGAGATCCATGACTCCAGCTTGCACCGCTCCCCAGATGACTCAGGCAGCCTCGCCGTCGAGATGCCCGGCAATCAGCGCGATGGGGACGCGGGCGCTCGATACCACCCCCCGCCGTCGAGTGCGACGTCCCCCTCCAGGTGCAGGAGGCCGAGCACCGCCCGGACGCGATCCGGCGACAAACCAGAGCGACGGGCCACCTCATCTATCGGCAGTCGCGACCTGGTTCCCAGGGCGTCGAGAACACGGGTATGGCTCGACTCCCGGACGTGCGCTCCCTGCTCGTATCCGTCGTCGAGCGAGCCGAGCAGTTCTCTCACCTCCCGGGCTGAGGTGACGCATTGCGCGTCATACTCGCGCAGGAGACGATGACATCCGGCCGAAGAAGCCGAGGTCACAGGCCCGGGGACAGCGCCCAGAGGGCGACCGAGAGCAGCCGCGTGACCGGCGGTGTTCAATGATCCGCTGCGCCACCCTGCCTCGACGACGACCGTCGCGTGCCCGAGCGCCGCAATCAGACGGTTCCTCGCAAGAAACCGCCACTTCGTGGGCGCCGCGCCGCAGGGCGGCTCGCTCACGAGCGCCCCCTCCTCCGCTATTCGTCTCAGGAGCGACTGATGTCCGGCCGGGTAGGCACGATCCACTCCCCCAGCGAGAAACGCTATGGTCGCACCCTGTACGCCGAGAGCCGCTCGATGCGCCGCACCATCGATCCCGTAGGCACCGCCCGAGACGATCACCGCCCCGGTAGCAGCGAGATCACCGGCCAGTTCTGTCGCGACGTGTTCGCCGTAGCCGCTGGACGCTCGCGCCCCGACGATCGACACGCGAGGTTCGCGGGTGAGCAGTTCGGTACGACCTCGCACCCAGAGCGCGCTCGGAGCGTGGGGACCGAGGTCTTCCAGAGCAGCCGGCCACGCCACGTCACCGGGGATCACGAGCTTTGCGTCGACGTCGGCGGCGCTGCGCAGAGCAGCGCCCACCGCAAGGGGGTCTGCGCGCGTGCGCCATCGAGCGCGTCCCTCGCGGAGTGCGCGCGACGCGGCGGCGCTCGCACCGCCCGGTGCGAGCAGCGATGAGGAATCTCCGACGGCCAGCGCGAGGGCTTCCACCGCTCCCGCCGACTGGATCAGTGCACCGGCCACCGCGTCACCAGGCTCAGCGATCACCGTCCACACGGCGCGCGCGATGCACTCCTCCGGGTTCCCCCCCGGATGGATGCGAAGCGCGAGATCGCTGATCTCGGACTCGGCCAGCAGCAGGTCGATCATCGCGGCAGCCCCCGTCGAAGGTGCAGTGCGCGTCCGATCTCGTCGATGCCCGGCCGCTCGATCTCCGCCAGATCCGCCATCGTCCAGGCGACGCGCAGAACCCGGTCGTAGCCACGGAGCGTGAGAGCCCCGCGCTCCAGCGCGCGATCGAGGGGAGAGCGCGTCACCGCAGGCAGCCGGTGCGGTCCCTGTCGCAACCACGTGCCCGGAACATCGCCGTTACGACGCCAGCGGGTTCCGTTCCATCGGGAGGCTGCCCGCGCCCGAGCGGCAGCGACACGATCACGCGCCTGCGCCGTGGAGAGATCGCCTCTCTTGCCCGCCATCGCTCGCGATGCGGCGACACGGTTCACCTGCAGATCGATGTCGATGCGATCACGGAGCGGTCCGGACAACCGAGTGGAGTAACGCCTGATCGACATGGGAGGGCAGACGCACTCGGCACCGCGAACACCATGATTCCCACACGGGCAGGGGTTCATCGCGAGGAGCAACTGGAAACGGGCGGGGAAAGTGGCGGTGAATCCTGCTCGATGCACCTCGATCACCCCCGACTCGAGCGGCTGTCTCAGCGCATCGAGCGCGACGCGCGAGAACTCGGCAGCTTCATCGAGGAACAGCACGCCGCGGTGCGCCCGCGCGATCGCTCCCGGTCTCGCGGTGCGAGAGCCGCCGCCGACGAGAGCGGCGACCGACGCGCTGTGATGCGGCGCTTCGAGCGGCGGAAGCGGATCGAGAGCTACGACCGCCTCTCCGCTGAGCGAGCGCACGGACGCGACCTCGAGGGCTTCCTGTTCCTCGAGCGCGGGCAGTATCCCCGGGAGCCTGCGGGCGAGCATCGTCTTCCCCGCTCCCGGGGGGCCGCTCAGAAGCATGTGATGACCACCGGCTGCTGCGACCACGAGTGCGTCCACAGCGTCGTCCTGACCCACGACATCGGCCAGGTCGAGGCTGTCGCCCCGACTGTGCGCGGCCGATGCGATTTCGACGGCCTCCACATCGGGCGCCTCGACATCGGCGCCATGCCAGACCGCCACCTCGGCGAGAGAGGCTGCCGCGCGAATCTCGACGCCGGGAACCAGCCGCGCCTCGGCTTCGTTGCCCCGAGGCACGATCACCGTCTCGAATCCGGCTCGCGCCGCGGCGAAAACTGCGGGAAGCACGCCGGGAACGGGACGGATCCTGCCGTCGAGGCCGAGCTCGCCGATGTGGACGGTCGCGGCGATCGAACGCGCCTCGATGGATCCGCCGGCGGCGAGACAGGCCATGGCTATCCCCAGATCGAATCCGGCCCCGTGCTTGGGAAGGCTCGCCGGTGAGAGGTTCACCGTGAGTCGTCGCCGTGGCAGGTCCAATCCGGCGTTCTTGCAGGCGTTGTGCACGCGTTGGACGGCCTCGCCCAGCGACTTGTCCGGCAGCCCGATGATGCGGAACTCGGGAGTCTGATTCGACATGTCGGCCTCGACCTCGACCAGATGCCCGTCGACTCCGGTGAGAGCGACCGCCCAGGTGCGCGCGGTGGTCATGCGATGTCCACGAGATGCTCGAGCGCGCCGGAGGACGGATCCGGTCCGATGATGCCTATGGCTTCGAGTCGCACACGTCGACCGCGGGCGGCTTCCGGATTCTCCGCGACCCATGCCTGCGCGAGTTGCCACAGCCGACGTCGCTTACGGGCGTCGATCGCCTCGAACGGGTGGCCGTAGGCGGTCGTCCGTCGCGTCTTGACCTCGACCACAGCGAGATGACCGTCGCGCGCGGCGACGATGTCGATCTCTCCCTGCGCGCACCGCCAGTTCCGCGCGAGCACGGTGTACCCGTTGCCCGTCAGATGCTGTGCGGCGCGCTCTTCGCCTGCTCTTCCGAGTTCATCCTTCGCTGCCATGTGCCCAGCATCACGCGGGGTGCGTTCCGAAAGGAGCGATTCGATGCCGCTTCCGCGGCATCTGGGGAGAAGTCAGCTCTCCGAGATCGTGTGGAGGGCGTGCGAAGGCGGCGGGCGGAGAGGAACCGTCACTCGCCGTCGAGGGAGAGCTCCTGCGGGAGCTCGAACTCCCGGCGCTGCAGTTCCTCGACATTGACGTCCTTGAACGTCAGCACGCGCACAGCCTTGACGAAGCGATCGGCACGGTAGATGTCCCACACCCAGACGTCGGTCATCGAGATCTCGAAGTAGAAGTCATGCTCGGTGTCCCGACGGACGACATTGACTTCGTTGGCCAGGTAGAACCGGCGTTCG
The DNA here is from genome assembly GCF_001425645.1 of Microbacterium sp. Root322. Lineage (NCBI taxonomy): Bacteria > Bacillati > Actinomycetota > Actinomycetes > Micrococcales > Microbacteriaceae > Microbacterium > Microbacterium sp. Root322. Next base: position 616,571 of record NZ_LMCS01000001.1, read on the forward strand.
GTCTCCACGACGTACTGGAACTGCGACACCACATCCCGGTACTCCCGGAACAGTGCCAGCTCGAGCTCGCGGTCGTAGTCGTCGAAGGCTTCCTCATCCATGATGTCTCCATCCTAGAGTCGCAGGCACCTCGGCGCGTCATCGACCGCTCGGGCACGGACAGTGCGATCCGCTCAGAACAGGGTGGGCACGTCCGCGATCGCCCAGGATGCCCTGTGGTGCGGGGAGAGCCCGACAGTCCGGATCGCGTCGCGATGCGCTGTGCTGGCGTAGCCCTTGTTGCGATCCCACTGATACGCGGGATGCGTCTCGTGGAGCTCGGTCATGTATGTGTCCCGCGCGACCTTCGCGATCACGGATGCCGCCGAGACCGATGCGCAGTCCCGGTCGGCCTTGACCACCGGACGCACCCGGAGCGGGGCGGGATGCACCTTCGACAGATAGTCGTGATTGCCGTCGAGCAGGACGAGAGCACCGTCGAGCGCCGCGCCCTGATCGGCGACGGCCTGAACCGCCCGCGACGCGGCCAGACCGAGCGCCCGCATGATGCCGACCTCATCGATCTCCGCCGCGCTCGCCCACCCGACAGCGGACGCCTGCACCCACGCCGCCGCGCGCGCAGCGACCTCGGGCCTGCGCAGCTCCGTCACGAGCTTGGAATCCCGCAGCCCCTCGGGCACTCGACGGCGAGCACCAGCGGCATCCATCACTGCAGCTCCCACGGCGACCGGTCCAGCGAGTGAACCCCGACCGACCTCGTCCAGAGAGATGATCAGCTCGCACTCGCCGAGGAGCCGGCGCTCGAGAGTCAGCTTCGGCGCGACGACGGTCATTCCGGAGCCGGAACGCCGTTGAAGATCTCGTGATGACCGTCGATCGACCCCAGCCGGTCCAACGGCCAGGTCGTGAGGAACGCCTTGCCCACGATGTTCCCCATCGGGACGAAGCCGCCGCTGGGGAGGTCCTGGTGCGCGCGGGCGTCGCGCGAACGGTCGCGATTGTCCCCGAGCAGCCACACCGAGTCCTCGGGCACCACGACGTCGAAGGGCTCGTTCGAGGCAGCAGTGTCGCCGGGCGGGAGGTTGAGGTAGCTGAGCTCATCGATGGGCGCGCCGTTGATGGTGATCTGACCGAGCGCGTTGCAGCAGACGACATGATCGCCGGGCAGACCGATCACGCGTTTGACGAGATGGTCCTGCGAGTCGGTGGCGGAGATGCCCACGAAATTCAGCACCCAGTCGACAGCTTCGACCAGCGGCGGCTGCGCAGGGGTCTGCGGCTGCCCGTCGAGCCACCCGCCCGGGTCCTTGAAGACGACGACGTCGCCCCTCTCGTAATCCGTCCAGCGGGGCGTGAGCTCGTCGACCAGGATGCGGTCGTTGATCAGCAGCGTGCGTTCCATCGACGCGGAGGGGATGTAGAACGAACGGACGACGAAACTCTTGACGACGAAGGAGACCAGCGCGGCGATCACGACGATCACCAGGACGTCACGAAGGAAGACCAGGAACCCGCGACGTCTTCTGGACGTGGGCGCGGACGGGGATTCAGTCATCAGGTTCCTTCACGATCAAGCACCGTCGTGCGGCGACGGTATCTAGGTTCGCACACCGCAGGGAGAACAAAGCACCCCGGGACATCGTGTCCCGGGGTGCCGTGGAGATGCTGCGACTCAGCGGTCGCGCTTCTCCTTGATCTTCGCCTTCTTGCCGCGCAGCTGGCGGAGGTAGTAGAGCTTCGCGCGACGCACGTCACCGCGGGTGACGACCTCGATGTGGTCGATCACCGGGGAGTGCACCGGGAAGGTACGCTCGACGCCGACCTGGAAGCTGATCTTGCGGACCGTGAAGGTCTCGCGCACGCTGTCGCCCTGACGGCCGATGACGACGCCCTGGAAGACCTGGATACGAGAGCGGCTGCCCTCGGTGATGTTGACGTGCACCTTGACGGTGTCGCCGGGGAAGAAGTCCGGGATGTCCGAACGGAGGGAAGCCGCATCGACGGCGTCGAGGATCTGCATGATCGTCTCTCTCTGCACCCGCCACAGGTCGCATGCATGTATTCAAAGGAACAAGAAAAGGATTGAACTGTACGGCGCTCAAGCGTCCGCGGGCTCCCCTGTGGCAGAACCGGTCACAGCACAAACACTCATTCTGCCATGGATGCGACGCCCGGCCAAAACGCCGACGTCAGTCGCGACTATCGGTCTCCCGCACCACGATGACCTCGTGGGCACGCGTGGGCGGTGCCGGCTCATCCACCGTCGGAATCGTCGACCAGGTGATGGTCTCTCGCAGACGCGCTCCGCTCCCCTTCGCCTCGTTCCACAGCTGCCACAGCTGCAACCAGATCAGGGCGATACCGGCGACGATGGCACCCGTGAGCAACCATGGGAACGCCCCGTCGATGAAGAACCCGACGGCGATCGTCAACCCGTTCCAGACCGTGAATCCCGCGACGTCCCACCAGGAGACCGCCCGTTCGATGCGGACCGAGGGACGCGAGCGCGTCAGGAGGGTGAGCAGAAGCTGGCCGAGGAAGACCGAGGGCATCGCGATCAGCAGCACCCAGAGGATCGACCATCCTCCCTGGAAGACGCCCCACCCGATGAGAAGCCACAGCGGCAGCAGGAACGCCGCCGGAAGAAGCCAGCGGAAGAAGGCCTGTCGCAACCACATGCTCAGATCGTACGACGCCGTCCGTTCCCATGTCCGGGTGTTCGCTGACAGCGGTCGGGGATCCCGAGGCGTGGGATCAGGGAGAATGGAAAGGACGAGAGGACAACCGATGATCGAACTGCGCACCCCTGCCGAGATCGATGAGATGCGCGCAGCAGGACGCTTCGTCGCCGAGACGCTGGCGACGCTGCGCGATGAGACGAAGGTCGGGACGAATCTCCTCTCGATCGATCGCCGCGCACACGACATGATCCGCAAGGCAGGAGCGGAGTCCTGCTACATCGACTACCACCCCTCCTTCGGGGCGAGTCCGTTCGGCAAGGTCATCTGCACCTCGGTCAACGACGCGGTGCTGCACGGGCTCCCCCATGACTACACTCTGCGCGACGGCGACCTCGTCACCCTCGACTTCGCGGTCGCGGTCGACGGCTGGGTCGCCGACTCCGCGGTGTCGTTCGTCGTCGGATCAGCGCGCGAAGAGGACCTCCGGCTCATCGACACCACCGAGCGTGCACTGGCCGCGGCGATCGACTCCGCCACGGTCGGCAACCGCATCGGCGACATCTCCGCAGCCGTCGCCGCTGTCGCGCACGGTGAGGGGTACTCGATCAACACCGACTTCGGGGGACACGGCGTCGGACGCACGATGCACGGAGACCCCCACGTCCCCAACGACGGCCGCGCCGGCCGAGGCTTCCCATTGCGGTCCGGTCTGGTTCTCGCGCTCGAGCCCTGGTTCCTCGCGACGACCGATGAACTCGTCACCGACCCCGATGGATGGACGCTGCGCAGCGTTGACGGCTCCCGCGGAGCGCACTCGGAGCACACCATCGCGATCACGGACGAGGGGCCGATCATCCTGACGGATCGGTCGTTCCTCGGCGTCGACTGAGCTGCGCCACTCCCCTATCCGCAGAACTCAGGCGCGACGGTAGACGTAGATCTCGGTGATGTGCGGAAGGTCGAACAGGTCTCGCTCACGGGTCTGCTCCGAGTCGTCGAGCACGGTCTCCATGTCGCCCAGCATGCGGGTGCGCGTCGATTCATCGGCGATGAGAACACTGCTGACGGTCGTCCATCGGCGAAGGTAAAGCTCTCGGGAGATGGGCTCCGTCCAGCGGAGCTGGGTTCGAAGAACGAGCTCGAATCCGGGAAGCTCCTCGTCCGCACTGTCGGTCGAGGCGTCGGCGGCGGCGGGATGCGCGATGTGATGGCAGTCCCGGTCCCAGGCGCACTCCGGATCCGCGCGGTTCCACAGCAGCCCGAGTGTTCCTCCGGGGACCAGCACGCGTGAGATCTCGGCACACGCCGGGCCCCGGTCGAACCAATGGAAGGCCTGGGCGACGGTGACCACCTGAACGGACGCATCCACCAGAGGGATGCGCTCGGCGGTGCCGACCAACGCCTCCACGCCGGGGAGGGTGGACCTCAGAACGTCGAGCATGCGCTCCGACGGTTCAACGGCGCAGGTGCGTCGTGCGCGAGCGACGAGCAGTCGGGTGAACTTGCCCGTACCTGCGCCCAGATCCAACGCCGCATCCACGGCGGCCGGCACGATCACCGTTGCCGCCGCATAGGGAAAGCCGGGACGGTATCGGTCGTAATCGTCGCCGATGCTCTCGAACGACCGGGCGAGCGCCTGTTCAGGCATGGCTCGACGCTATCAGCGGCGCGTTGCGACACCGCGAGACCGGAAGGGGCGCGGTATGCCATCCTGAGTCCATGATTCCGCAGGATCGTCATGTGCCGGAGCGTCTGCTGCTCGCTCGGCACGGTCAGACGGTGTGGAACGTCGAACATCGCCTGCAGGGTCAGCTCGACTCGCCCCTCACCGACGAGGGCGTCGCACAGTCGCATGCCATCGCGGACCTCCTCGCGGGCCGCGGGGTCCTCACCGTGTGCTCCAGCCCTCTCGGCAGGGCGATGCAGACCGCTATCATCATCGCCGAGCGGGTCGGAGCGCAGCTGATCGAAGTCCCCGAGCTCGCGGAGCTGGACCACGGGGAGCTGGCGGGCATGACCTGGGACGAGATAGAGGCGGCGTACCCGACGGCGAGAGAAGAGCGGGCCGCGAATCGCTACGGCTGGGCGTTTCCCGGCGGGGAGAGCTATGCGCAGGCCAGGGCACGGGCGCGAAAGGCACTCAGTGCCTGCGGGTGGGCTTCGGAGGGTGCGCCGCTGCTCGTGAGCCACGAGATGATCGGACGGATGCTGCGGGCGGAACTGCGGGGCCTCGACGCATCGAACGCCCTCGGACTCCGGCATCCGCACGGCGTGGTCTTCGAGATCGACGGCGGCTCGGAGCGGATGCTCTGACGCCTTCCGGGTGACGGAATCGGCTCTCGGCTTCGATCAGACAGGGGACGTCTCGTCACCGGGCAGGAGATCGGGACGACGCCGCTTCGTGCGCTCGATCTGCTGCTCGCGACGCCAGGAGGCGATCGCGCCATGGTTCCCGCTCAGGAGCACATCCGGCACGGAACGCTCTCGCCACGATGCGGGCTTCGTGTACGAGGGGTACTCCAGAAGACCGTCTTCGTGCGACTCCTCGACCAGGCTCTCCGGGTTGCCGACGACCCCGGGGATGAGCCGGCCGATGGCCTCGATCATCGCCATCGTCGCGACCTCTCCCCCGTTGAGGACGTAGTCGCCGAGGCTGATCAGTCGCACCTCGCCCAGGTCCGAGGCGTACTCGAACACCCGCTCGTCGATGCCCTCGTAACGGCCACAACCGAAGACGAGGTGCTCCCGGGTCGCCAACGCTCGCGCGGTCTTCTGCGTGAACACCTCACCAGCGGGCGACGGGAAGATGATGGTGGGTCGCTCGGTGGGCGCTCCCTCGGACGACCCGGCGATCTCATCGAGGGCGAGACCCCACGGCTCGGGCTTCATCACCATGCCGGCGCCGCCGCCGTAGGGGGTGTCGTCGACCGTGCGGTGCCGATCCGAGGTCCAGTCCCGAAGATCCCGGACACGGAGGTCGATCAGGCCGGATTCCTGGGCCTTCCCGAGCAGGGAGAGCGTCAGGCCGTCGAAGTAGGACGGGAAGATGGAGAGGACGTCGATGCGCACGGGGGAACCGTATCAGCGCTCACTCGGCCGCTTCGGCGTCCGAGGGCGTCTGCGGCTCCGCGTCCGCAGCATCAGGAAGCTCTTCGAAGAGTCCGGGGGGCGGGGTCACGATGACGCGCCCTGCCTGGACGTCGACCGTCGGGACGATGGCGGAGACGAACGGCACCATGACCTCGTTCTCCCCGGCCTTGACGATGAGGAGGTCCTGCGCGGGAAAGTGCTCCACGCGTACGACCCGGCCGACGACGGTGTCGTCGCGCACGACATCGAGGCCGACGAGCTGGTGGTCGAACCACGCATCGTCCTCGACCTCGTCGACGTCCTGGTCGATCCAGAGGATCGCCCTGACGAGGCTGTCTGCGGCGTCGCGATCCTCGACGTCGTCGAAGAAGACGACGGGATTGCCGTTCATGACCCGGTACTCGCGCACCGTGATCTCCTTGCCGTGCCACGGAGATGCCTCTGGCACCTGCAACGTGAAACCGGCACCGGGGACGAATCGTCCCTCGGGGTTGTCGGTGTACAGCTCGAGCTTGAGCCCGCCTTTGAGTCCGTGCGCCTTGACGAGGCGCCCGACACGCAGCTGGTTCTTGCCCTGGTTGCGGTCCTTCGCCACCACGTCAGTCGTCCGCGACATCGACACGGACCCGACGCCCGTCAGCGAGTGCGCTGACGAGGGTGCGAAGGGCCTTCGCGGTGCGGCCGCCGCGCCCGATCACGCGTCCACGGTCATCGGGGTGCACACGCACCTCGAGGAGGTCGCCTCGCGGCGATGTGGACTCGTTGATACGGACATCCTCCGGGTGATCGACGATCCCCTTGACGATGTGTTCGAGCGCGGCGGCGAGCACGACGGATTACTCTGCGTCGGCGGCGGGAGCCGCGTCGGCCTCGGCAGCGGCGGGAGCCTCCTCAGCGGGGGCCTCCACCTTCTTCTCGGCCTTGGGCTTCACGACGGACTTCTTGGCGGCGTCGATCTCGAACGGAACCTTGGGCTCCTTGACCTTGAGCGTGGACTTGGCGTCCTTGTCGCCCTTGAACTTGCCCCAGTCGCCCGTGATCTTGAGGATGGCGGCGACCTGCTCGGTCGGCTGCGCGCCGACGGAGAGCCAGTACTGCGCACGCTCGGAGTCGACCTCGATGAACGAGGGCTCCTCGGTGGGGTGGTACTTGCCGATCTCCTCGATCACGCGACCATCGCGCTTGGTCTTCGAGTCGGCGACGACGATGCGGTAGTACGGCGCACGGATCTTGCCCAGGCGCTTGAGACGAATCTTGACAGCCACGATTCTCCTGAATTGTGTGGAAGGAAACGAACTGATCGCCTGGAGAGTGGGGTGCACACCCGGCGGAAGCTCAAATGAGTGTGGACACCTGCTGGATAGAGGGTCGAGCAGGTCGTCCGACCCTCTATTCTGCCAGAAGCGCGCGCCAGGCGCGAAACGTGGCGAAACGACCGTTGCCGTGTCGCGCCTCGCCCGTGCCAGACTGTGCGGGTGAAGCTCGAGTTCGCCTCCTCGGCCCGGTCCACCGTCGGCCTCGAATGGGAGATCATGCTCGCGGATCCCGCGACCGGTGATCTCGTCGGACGTGCGCCCGAACTGCTCGCAGCGCTCGAAGCCGAGAGCGCCGATGAGCGCCACACGGTCACGGGCGAACTGCTCACGAACACGATCGAGGTCACGAGCGGCATCGGCGACTCGGTCGCCCATGCGGTCGACGACATCGCGAACGCCATCACCGCGGTGCGTGCGGCGACCGACCCGGCAGGAGTCGAGCTGCTCTCGGCGGGAAGCCACCCATTCGCGCAGTGGTTCGACCAGCAGGTCACCGACAAGTCGCGATACCACACCCTGATAGAGCGCACCCAGTGGTGGGGGCGGAACATGATGATCTGGGGAATCCACGTCCACATCGGCGTCGAGGACCAGCGCAAGGTGTTCCCCATCATCAACGCTCTCGCCGGGTTCCTCCCCCATCTGCAATCGCTCGCCGCCTCGAGCCCGTTCTGGGCGGGCGAGCGCACCGGCTACGCCTCCAACCGCGCGCTGGTGTTCCAGCAGCTGCCGACCGCGGGACTCCCGTGGCCCCTGCACGACTGGTCGCAGTACGAGTCATACCTCGACGACATGGTGCGCACCGGCGTGATGGCGGATGCCACCGAGGTGCGCTGGGACATCCGCCCGGCACCTCGCTGGGGGACGATCGAGGTCCGCGCGTGTGACGGACTCTCCACGCTGCCGGAGCTCGCCTCGGTCGCGGCGCTCGTGCAGGTCCTCGTCGAGGACTTCTCACGCCAGCTCGACGAGGGCAAGACCCTTCCGGAGCTTCCCGCCTGGTTCCATCGCGAGAACAAGTGGCGCGCGGCGCGCTACGGGCTGGAGGCGAGGGTGATCGTCGATGCGGCCGGCACCCAGCGCCCTGTGCGCGAGCATCTCGCGGAGACACTCGAAGCCCTCACCCCGACCGCCGTCGAGCTCGGTTGCGGTCGGGAGTTCGGCGGCATCGCCACGATCCTCGACGGCGGGGCGAGCTATGCGCGTCAGCTGGCGGTCGCGGATGCGGCTGGTGGCGAACTCTCGGCGGTGGTACAGCATCTGATCCGCGAGTTCCGCTCAGGACCCGAATCCTCCACGGAGGAGCCGTAGCCGGTGCAGTGATCAGTCCTCGACGAGGCGCCTGGCGAGACCCTCATCCAGGACCACGTCCGTGATGAGTCCCGCGGCCAGGGCCGCGCGAAGACTGACCAACTTCGGTATCCCGGACACGACGCACACGCGACGCGGAACTCGGCGGAGACGGTCCAGACCGGGCCCCGTGGCCCTCGCGTTGACCCGGATGTCCCGCCACGACCCGTCGGAGCGGAAGAACACCGTCGCGACGTCGCCGATCGCGTGATCCTCCCGCAGGCTGCGGTAGTCGTCGCGCCCGAGATATCCGCCGACATAGACCCGGCTCGGTACTTCGGCGGCGGGAGAGCCGAGGCTGAACACCGCGACGTCCATCTTCGCCTGCAGGTCGAGAACACGGCGTGTGCTCCGCTCCCGCCACATCGCCTCACGCGTGGCGGGGTCGTCGAAGAATGCCGGAACCGGGAACTGCTGCACCTGCGCGCCGAAGGCGCTGCCGAACCGCTGCAGGATGTCGCTGGAGTACTCGACTCCCGTCGTCTGGGTATTGCCGGCGCCGTTGAGCTGCACGAAGGTGGTGTTGTGGGTCTCCTTCTGCGTGAGTCCGCGGCTCACAGCGCTGATGGTCGATCCCCATGCGACGCCGATGACCATGTTCGAGTCGACGAACTGCGACAGCAGACGTCCGGCGGTCAGCGCGACGCGCTCGAGCCGCTCGACCTCGCTGAGGATCTCCGGCATCGGGACGACGTGAGCGGCGACGCGATGCCGATCGCGGATCCTGTGCTCGAGCATGCCCAGACGCTCCAGGGGTGAATTGATCCGGATATCCACCAGACCGCTCTCCCGCGCGAAGCTCAGAAGACGCGAGACCGAGGACCGCGAGGTGCCGAGCTCCTTCGCGATGACCTCCATCGTCTTGTCCTGCATGTAGTAGAGCTGCGCGGCGGTGAGCGCCGCGATCAGCTTGCTGTCGCGGGATTCCGCACTTGCACCGACCATGACATCCTCCTCCACCCCGATCCTTGCACATATGTGCAGTGGGCTTGCGCGGGATGCCACACAGGTCGATGCTGGTTGGCAAGTAAGGAAGAGAGGGTCGACGATGATCGATTCGACACACTCGTCAGCGGAGCGCGCAGAGATCCGCGCCGTCCGTGAATCCGGACGCACCAGCGTCCTCGTCATCGGTGGTGGGATCAACGGCATCTCCACCTTCCGCGACCTGGCACTCCAGGGCGTCGATGTCGTGCTGGTCGAGCGGGGGGACTTCGCCTCCGGGGCATCCGCCGCGTCGAGCCACATGATCCACGGTGGCATCCGCTACCTCGAGAACGGTGAGTTCCGCCTGGTGCGCGAGTCGGTCGAGGAGCGCAACGGGCTTCTCAAGATCGCCCCGCACTACGTCAAGCCGCTGCAGACGACGATCCCGATCTACTCGACCTTCTCGGGCATCCTCTCCGCTCCCCTGCGGTTCCTGACGCACAAGAGCGGCAAGCCCCAGGAGCGCGGGGCCTTCCTGATCAAGGTGGGCCTGACCATCTACGACACCTTCTCGCGTGACGGCGGGATGGTTCCCCGGCATCGCTTCCTCGGCCGCAAGAAGTCTCTCGCCGAGCTGCCGTCGCTCGACCCGAAGATCAAGTACACGGCGACCTACTACGACGCCTCGATGCACGACCCGGAGCGGCTCGCCCTCGACGTCCTGCAGGACGGGCGCACGGCGCACCCCGGAGCGCATGCCCTCAACTACGTCGAGGCCATCGCCCGTGACGGCGACAAGGTCGTGCTCCGCGACCGCGAGAGCGGCACGGAGTTCAGCGTGCAGGCCGACGTGGTCGTGAACGCCTCCGGCCCCTGGACCGACCTGACCAACGATGCGCTGGGCACCGACACGCGCTTCATGGGCGGCACCAAGGGGTCGCACATCGTCCTCGATCACCCCGAGCTGCTCGAGGCGACGCAGGGACGCGAGATCTTCTTCGAGCACTCCGACGGGCGCATCGTGCTCATCTACCCGCTCAAGGGGCGCGTCCTGGTCGGCACCACCGACATCGACGCCGACCCTCGCGAGGTCCCCGTGTGCACCGAGGAGGAGGTCGACTACTTCTTCGACCTGATCCATCACGTGTTCCCGACGATTCCCGTGGCCCGTGACCAGATCGTCTACAAGTTCTCCGGCATCCGCCCGCTCCCGCGCCACGAGGACACCGCTCCCGGCTTCGTCTCCCGTGACTACCGCATCGAGGTCGACGACAAGGGCGCTGTCCCTCTCGTCAGCCTGGTCGGCGGCAAGTGGACCACGTTCCGCGCCCTCGGTGAGTCGCTGTCCGACGTCGTGCTCGGTCTCATCGAGCGCACCAGGACCGTCTCCACCGCTGGACGGGCCATCGGCGGCGGTCGCGAATTCCCGCGCACCGAGAAGGCCAAGCGTATCTGGATCCAGGAGAACCTGCCCGGAGCCGGGGCTCGCGCCGATCAGCTTCTCGCCCGCTACGGTACCCGCGCCGCTCAGGTCTGGGAGTATGTCGAGCAGGGCACGGACGCACCGCTCGCCGGCGGCGACCTCTCTACGCGCGAACTCGAGTGGATGGCGCAGAACGAGATGGTGGCACGCCTGGAAGACGTCGTGCTCCGTCGCACCAGCATCGCCTTCACCGGCGGCGCGAACGCAGAGGTCCTCGACGAGATCGCCGACGCCCTCGCGCCGATGCTCGGTTGGGATCGCTCGCGCCACGACGCCGAGCTCGATCAGACACGCCAGTTGCTGAACGAACGACACGGACTCGATATCCCGTCCCGCACCCGCGGCTGACGGGGTCTCGGACTGCCGCCCTCCTCGCGGCGCAACTCCCATAACGTGTCGGGGCAGAGGGGCCCCGACACACAAGAAAGGTCAAAGAAGACATGGCTGATGTGAATCTCGGTCTCTACTTCCTCTCCGAGTTGGTCGGCACAGCGATGCTGGTCCTGCTCGGATGTGGTGTCGTCGCCAACGTCGCCCTCGCCAAGAACAAGGGTTTCGGCGGCGGCTTCCTGATGGTCAACTGGGGATGGGGCCTCGCGGTCTTCGCCGGTGTGCTCGTCTCCGCGTACTCCGGTGCGATCCTCAACCCGGCCGTCGGTATCGGCCTTCTGCTGGCTGGCAAGATCAGCTTCGTCATGTTCCTCACGGCCACGGCCGCGGAGCTCGTCGGAGCGATCCTCGGTGCGATCGTCGTATGGCTCGCGTACAAGCAGCACTTCGATGAGGAGCCGGAGGCCGCCAACAAGCTCGGCGTCTTCTCCACCGGCCCCGCGATCCGTTCCTACGGCTGGAACCTCGTCACCGAGATCATCGGCACCTTCGTTCTCGTTTTCGTGATCTTCGCGTTCGCCGACTACGGCGACATCGAGGTCGGCACGCCCGGAGGCCTCGGACCGCTCACCGCGCTTCCCGTCGCGCTCCTCGTGGTCGCGATCGGCGCCTCCCTCGGTGGTCCGACCGGCTACGCGATCAACCCCGCTCGTGACCTCGGTCCGCGCATCGCTCACGCGATCCTCCCGATCAAGGGCAAGGGCTCCAGCGACTGGTCCTACTCGTGGGTGCCGGTGGTCGGTCCGTTCATCGGTGGTGCACTCGCCGCCGCCGCAGCGCCCGTCCTGCTGCACCTCGCCTGAACGACCTGAATTCAAAGGAGAACACAATGGCTGACTACATCCTCGCCATCGACCAGGGAACGACTTCGAGCCGCGCGATCATCTTCGACAAGAAGGGCAGCATCATCGCGACGGGTCAGAAGGAGCACGAGCAGATCCTGCCGAAGGCCGGCTGGGTCGAGCACGACGCCTCCGAGATCTGGCGCAACGTCCAGGAGGTCATCGGTCTGGCCCTCAGCCGGGCCGACCTCACCCGTCACGACATCGCGGCGGTGGGCATCACCAACCAGCGCGAGACCGCGGTGGTGTGGGACAAGACCACGGGAAAGCCCGCCTACAACGCGATCGTGTGGCAGGACACGCGCACGCAGGACATCGTCGACCGTCTGGCTGCGGACGGTGGAGTCGAGCGGTTCAAGCCCGTCGTCGGACTGCCGCTCGCGACGTACTTCTCTGGTACCAAGATCGCCTGGATCCTGGAGAACGTCGACGGCGCACGCGAGAAGGCCGAAGCCGGTGACCTGATCTTCGGCACCACCGACAGCTGGGTGCTGTGGAACCTCACCGGCGGTGTCGACGGCGGTGTGCACGTGACCGACGTCACCAACGCCTCGCGGACGATGTTCATGGACCTTGAGACGCTCGAGTGGCGCGACGACATCCTCGATGCGTTCGGCGTGCCGCGCTCGATGATGCCGGAGATCCGCTCCTCCTCAGAGGTCTACGGTGCCGCGGAGGACTCCTCCCTGCTGCGCGAGACCCCGATCGCCGGCATCCTGGGTGACCAGCAGGCGGCGACGTTCGGTCAGGCGGCGTTCCAGAAGGGCGAGAGCAAGAACACCTACGGCACCGGCTGCTTCCTGATCTTCAACACGGGCGAGGAGATCGTCCACTCGAAGAACGGGCTGCTCACGACCGTCGGCTACAAGCTCGGCGACCAGCCGACGCACTACGCGCTCGAGGGCTCCATCGCGGTCACCGGATCCCTGATCCAGTGGCTGCGCGACCAGCTCGGCATCATCTCGTCGGCCCCCGAGGTCGAGGAGCTGGCCGAGAAGGTCGAGGACAACGGCGGCGTGTACATCGTGCCCGCATTCTCGGGTCTGTTCGCTCCGTACTGGCGTCCGGACGCCCGCGGCGCGATCGTCGGTCTCACCCGCTACGCGAACAAGAACCACATCGCTCGCGCAGCGCTCGAGGCCGTCGCCTTCCAGACTCGTGATGTGCTGGACGCCGTGAACGCGGACGCCGGCGTGGACCTCACCGAGCTCAAGGTCGACGGCGGCATGGTCGCGAACGACGCGCTCATGCAGTTCCAGGCGGATGTCCTCGGTGTTCCGGTCGTTCGGCCGGTCGTCGCCGAGACCACGGCACTCGGTGCGGCCTACGCCGCGGGACTCGCGGTCGGGTTCTGGAACGGTCTGGACGACCTCTCTGCCAACTGGCAGGAGGACAAGCGCTGGGAGCCGTCGATGGAGGAAGCCGAACGCGACCGTCAGCTTCGTCTGTGGCGCAAGGCGATCACGAAGTCGATGGACTGGGTCGACGACGACGTGAAGTAGTCGTCTTCAGTGCGAGGCGGGTTCGGAGTTCATCTCCGGACCCGCCTCGTCGTATGCGGGGGCATCCACGAGGGCATCCACGACCGCGACGAATGCTCGAGCGACCTGACGCGCTGCCGCAGCGTCCCAAGCGAGGTACTCCACGCGCACCGGGCCGCCGTGCACCTGGGCTGTGACCACGTGCGCCGCAGAGCGGGCCACGGTCCCCGGTGCGAGAAGGGTCACTGCCAGGCCCGCCTCGACCAGACCGAGGATGAGGGTCGCTGAATCGGCCTCGAACGCGACGTCACGGCTCAGCCCCGCCGCGAGGAAGGCGCCATCGCTCTGCGCACGGCCGGAGGTGCCGGCCGGGAAGTCGGCGAAGGTCATCCCGGCCAGGTCCGAGAGTTCCACAGCACTCGAGCCGCCCCGTGGATGCCCCGGCGGGAACACCACGACGAGGCGTTCACGAGAGAGCACGCGTGAGGCGACACCTTTCGGCGGCACCCCTTCACGCAAACCGAGCAGGGCCACGTCGAGTTCGCCGCTGCGGAGCTTCGTCGTGAGGGTGTCGCTGTTGCCGACCTGCAGTTCCACTCGCACCCGAGGATGCGCCGCACGGTACGTGACGAGCAGCGCAGGCACATCGACGGCGGTCACCGTCGGGATCACACCGATCCGGAGCGTGCCCTCCACGACGCCGTCGGCGGCGGCAGCGTCCTCCTTCGCCTCCTCCGCGGCACGAAGCGCGATGCGCGCGTGGGCGACGAACGCCGCCCCTGCTTCACTCAGGCGGACGCTCCGGCTGGATCGGACGAACAATCGACGACCGAGTTCTCGCTCCAGCGATGCGATCTGGTGACTCAACGCCGATTGCGTGACGAAGCACCGCTCGGCCGCTCGGGTGAAGCTCAGAGTGTCGGCGACTTCCACGACATAGCGAAGCTGCTGGAGTTCCATGCTTCCATGATGTGGGTTCATCGATGACGTGACAACCATGCGTTGGACTCATCGACTTGGCGGACGCAGGCTGGAATCATGAACCGCCTGACACTGGTGTTGTCGACCGCCCTCGCCCCCATCGCCTGGGGAACCACCTACCTGGTCACCACAGATCTGCTTCCCGCCGGCCATCCGCTGTTCGCGGGGCTCCTCCGTTCACTCCCCGCGGGGCTGCTCGCCGTCCTCATCAGTCGTCGACTCCCCCACGGCTCCTGGTGGTGGAAGTCTCTCGCACTCGGAGCGCTCAACATCGGCGCCTTCTTCCCGCTGCTCTTCCTCGCCGCCGAGCGACTCCCGGGAGGCGTCGCCGCCGCCGTCGCCGGTGCACAGCCGCTCATCGTCCTGGCACTCGGAGCTCTGGTACTGCACGAACGGATCCGACCGCTCACCGCTGCCGCAGCGGCCGTCGGCGCGGGAGGAGTGGCTCTGGTGGTCCTGGGGCCCGCCGCCGAGCTCGACCTCTGGGGAATCCTGGCTGCCCTCGGGGGCGTCACGGCGACGGGTGTCGGGATGATCCTGACCAAGCGCTGGGGCCGTCCCATCGGGGTGGGCCCCGTGTCCTACGCCGGTTGGCAGCTCAGCGCGGGCGGCCTGTTGCTGCTGCCGCTCACGCTGATCGTCGAGGGCGTGCCGGCGACGATCGACGGCGGTGCAGCCCTCGGATACCTGTGGCTGGCCACCGCCGGGGGGATCGTCGCCTACACGCTGTGGTTCCGCGGTGTGCAGCAGCTGCCGGTGATCGCCCCGGGCCTTCTGGCCCTGCTCTCCCCCATCGTTGCGACGGTCCTGGGCGTGCTGATCTCCGGCGAGCGGTTCACGCCGCTGCAGGCCACCGGGTTCGTGCTCACCCTCGGCGCTCTGGTGTTGGGACAACTCGTCTCCCGGCCGAAGCCGCCGCAGGGGCGAAACACGCAGGTGACGGCGGCACCGTCTCTCACAGCGCCGCGCTGAAAGAGCTCAGCTCTTGCCGAAGAGCTTCTGGATCTCCGCGAGGTCCGCCTCGCTCGGAGCCTTCGCCGCTCCGCCGCCGAGACCGAACCCGGAACCGGTGGGCGTCGCGGATGACGCGATCCCCGCATTCTCGGCCGCGCGCTTGGCGGGGTTTCCCGAGCGGGAGCCGCCGGAGGACTTGGCCTTCTTGCCGCGCTTGGAAGATGCACCGGGACGCCCCATGCCGGGAACGGCCCCCATACCGGGAATGTTGGGGGTGCCGCCACGAGCAACGGTCTTCATCATCTTCGCGGCCTGCTCGAAGCGCTGCACGAGCTGGTTGACATCGGTGACCGTCATTCCGGATCCGCGTGCGATACGCAGACGGCGTGATCCGTTCAGGACCTTGGGGTTGCGTCGCTCGCCCGGCGTCATCGAGCGGATGATGGCTTCGGTGCGGTCGATCTCACGCTCGTCGAAATCTTCGAGCTGCTGCTTCATCTGCCCCATGCCCGGGAGCATCCCGAGCATCTTCTTCATCGAGCCCATCTTCTTCATCTGCTGAAGCTGGTCGAGGAAGTCCTCGAGCGTGAAGGCCTCGGTCGCGAGCTTCTCGGCCATCTTCATGGCCTCTTCCTCATCGAAGGCCTGCTGCGCCTGCTCGATGAGGGTCAGGATGTCGCCGAGGTCGAGGATGCGGCTCGCCATACGGTCGGGGTGGAACGGCTCGAGGTCTTCGAGACGCTCGCCCGTCGAGGCGAAGATGATCGGGCGGCCGGTGACGGAGGCCACCGAGAGTGCGGCGCCACCGCGGGCGTCGCCGTCGAGCTTCGACAGCACGACTCCGGTGAAGTCGACACCCTCCTGGAACGCCTTGGCGGTGTTCACGGCGTCCTGACCGATCATCGCGTCGATGACGAACAGGACCTCATCCGGGTTCACAGCCTTGCGGATGTCGGCGGCCTGCTTCATGAGCTCGGCATCGACGCCGAGACGGCCGGCGGTGTCGATGATCACGACGTCGTGCTGCTGCCGTCGCGCGTACTCGACGCCGTCACGCGACACCTTCACGGGATCGCCGACGCCGTTGCCCGGCTCCGGTGCGTAGACAGATGCGCCGGCCTGCTCCGCGACGACCTGGAGCTGGGTGACCGCGTTCGGGCGCTGGAGGTCAGCCGCGACGAGCAGCGGCGTGTGCCCCTCACCCTCGAGCTGCTTGGCGAGCTTGCCTGCGAAGGTGGTCTTACCGGAGCCCTGCAGGCCCGCGAGCATGATCACGGTCGGCGCGGTCTTCGCGAACTGCAGACGACGCTGCTCTCCGCCGAGGATCTGCACGAGTTCCTCGTTGACGATCTGCACGACCTGCTGGGCTGGGTTCAGCGCCTTGTTGACCTCGTCGCCGAGGGCGCGTTCGCGCACCTTCGCCGTGAATTCCTTGACGACCACGAGCGCGACGTCGGCGTCGAGCAGGGCGCGTCGGATCTCGCGCACGGTGCCGTCGACGTCGGCCGCGGTGAGCTTTCCCTTCGTGCGCAGATTGCGGAAGGTCTCGGTGAGCCGATCGGAGAGCGTGCCAAATGTAGCCATGGTGCTCTGATTCTACGCGAGCGGAGGCCGGTTGCTCAGCGCCGTGCGGACTCAGGACCAGGGCAGGTCGTGGATCGTCCCCAGCGCTTCCCGGAGGACGGTCTCGGGAGTGCCGCGTCCGGCTCCCTGTTCCGCCCAGACCCGCAAGGATGACAGCACCGCCGCCGCGTGAGCGGCCCCCAGGATATCGGCGCGGATGACATCGACCCCGGCGGCGGACGCCGCACGCGACACCGCCGTGGACAGGCGGGCGAGGCGGAGTCCGGTGTCGCGGACGAGCTCGTCCTCCAACCCCATCGCCCGAGCGTTCCGAAGAGCGAGCGCGAGCGGATCAGGGGCGAAGTCGTGCACCACACGCAGCAGGATGTCGCGAACCTCGTCCCCGGTCGCTGCCCTGTCGAGCCGCTCGAGAGAAGCTATGGCCTGACCGATGCGCTCGTCGACACCCGACCACAGCACGTCGCTCTTCGAAGCGAAGTAGTTGAAGAAGCTGGATCGGCTGACGCCGGCGCGCTGGGTGATGTCAGCGACTGACGTGGCGTCGTATCCGCGTTCGAGGAAGAGCTCGCACGCAGCTTCTGCGAGCGTCTCTCGCGAAGACGCCTTGGGGCGACCGGCCCTGCCAGGGGAACTCATGCCCTCACGCTACCGCGAGGACCACCACGACGACGCCGTCGGCAGTGCGGAGGGGTATTGTTGTTCCCAGTCCATTTACTCAAGGAAAGCGGTTCTGCGATGCTCGAGATCCTCACCCCTGGATTCGCTCCGACGCCCGTACCGTACCTCGACGGATGGGATCTTCAGCGCCGTATCCACGCCGATGTCGTCGGACGTACACGTCCGGACACACTGATCCTCCTCGAGCATGAGGCGGTGTACACCGCGGGAAAGCGGACGGAACCGCAGGAGCGCCCACAGGACGGGACTCCCGTGATCGACGTCGATCGCGGCGGCAAGATCACCTGGCACGGCCCCGGGCAACTCGTGGGATATCCGATCGTCCGCCTCGTCGAGCCCATCGATGTCGTCGCCCATGTGCGTCGGCTCGAGCGCGTGCTCATCGATGTGCTGCGCCCGTTCGGCGTCGACGGCTATCAGGTAGACGGCAGAAGCGGCGTCTGGGTGCGCCGACCGCTCTCCGAAGACAAGGTCGCAGCGATCGGGGTGCGCGTGCAACAGGGAGCGACGATGCACGGCTTCGCCATCAACTGCGACAACTCGCTGACCGGGTTTCGCGGAATCATCCCGTGCGGGATCACCGACGCCGGGGTCACGACGGTGAGCGAGGTGGCCGGCTCCGCCGTCTCCCCGCTCGACCTCGTCGACGCCGTCACCCGCGCCTTCCTGGCCGAGTACGCGACCACTGAACTGACAGGAGCCACCGCATGACCGCCGCACCCGAGGGGCGCAAGCTCCTGCGCCTGGAGATCCGCAACGCCGAGACGCCGATCGAGCGCAAACCGGAGTGGATCAAGACCAAGGCGAAGATGGGCCCCGAGTACACGGCCCTGCACTCCCTCGTGAAGAGCGAGGATCTGCACACGGTGTGCCAGGAGGCCGGCTGCCCGAACATCTACGAATGCTGGGAGGACCGGGAGGCGACCTTCCTCATCGGCGGGTCTCAGTGCACGCGCCGGTGCGACTTCTGCCAGATCGACACCGGGAAGCCCGCCGACTACGACACCGATGAGCCGCGTCGTGTCGCCGAGAGCGTGGTCCGCATGAACCTGCGCTACGCGACCGTGACGAGCGTGGCGCGCGACGACCTGCCAGACACCGGCGCATGGCTCAACGCCGAGACGGTGCGCAAGATCCACGAGCTCAATCCGAACACCGGTGTCGAGCTGCTCGCCAACGAGCACAACGCCGATCCGGCATTCCTCGGTCAGATCTTCGACGCCCGTCCCGAGGTGTTCGCGCACAACGTCGAGACCGTACCCCGCATCTTCAAGCGCATCCGTCCCGCCTTCCGCTACGAGCGGTCCCTGAACGTGCTCACCCAGGCGCGAGACGCGGGGCTGATCACCAAGTCGAACCTCATCCTCGGGATGGGCGAGGAGCCGGAAGAGGTCGTCCAGGCGCTGAACGACCTGCACGACGCCGGATGCGACATCATCACGATCACGCAGTACCTGCGCCCCTCACCTCGTCATCTCCCGGTCTCGCGGTGGGTGAAGCCCGCGGAGTTCGTCGAGTTCAAGGAGGAGGCGGAGCGTATCGGTTTCCTCGGCGTCCTCGCCGGTCCCCTTGTGCGGTCCTCGTATCGGGCCGGGCGTCTGTGGGCGCAGTCGATGCGGTCGAAGGGCCGCGAGATCCCCGCCCACCTGTCGCACATCGCGGACAGCGCAGACCTCGGTTTCGCCCAGGCCGTCTGACCCGGACGCGCTCCGAGGTGTGGCTCAGTCCGCGCTCATGACGGACTGCACGCTGCCGTCCGAGCCGAGGTTCACCAGCAGCACGTCGTCCGTCGAGCTGTCGTCGAGGGCGTACTCGAGCACCGCGAAGGGCTCGGACCCTCCGTGCTCATCAGCGAGGATGGTCATGCTCATCAGGCGCAGGGAACGGATGATGTCGACCGCCGCGTCGCCGGACACGTCGACGAGGACGTCGGGAAGATCATCGCCGTACGTCTCCTGCTGCTGAAGGATGTACTCGGTCACCTCACTGGTGCGGTCGTCGACTTCGGCGAGCATGCCGCGCCGGGCGGTGTCGTCGACGCTCTCCAAGCCAGCGATGAGCGAGGCGGCGATGTCGAGCGCGTCGGCGGACACGTCGTCCTGATCCGGCGCGGTCAGATCGACGGTGACGCTCTGGTCGCCGAGCTCCACGGTCTCCGACCAGAAGATCGAGCCGTCGGGACCCGAGGACAGGAGTCCGAAGTAGTCGTGTTCGATCGCCATAACGCTATGAAACCAGCCTCGTGCTCACTGCGGTAGTCCCGTCATCAACCGACCAATGACTGGACGAACACATGGGGGGTGAAACCGGTCAGATCGTCGATCCCCTCGCCCTGGCCGAGCAGCTTGACCGGGATCCCGGTGCGCTCCTGCACGGCCAGCACGAAGCCGCCCTTGGCAGAGCCGTCGAGCTTGGTGAGGACGAGTCCGGTGACGCCGGCGTGCTCGAGGAAAGCCTCGGCCTGCATCACGCCGTTCTGGCCCGTGGTGGCATCGAGCACGAGGAGCACCTCACTGATCGGGGCCTGCTTCTCGATCACGCGCCGGACCTTCGAGAGCTCATCCATGAGGCCGCCCTTGGTGTGCAGACGCCCCGCCGTGTCGATGATGGCGATCTCGATGCCTTCACGCTTGGCGTACTCGACCGTCTGGAAGGCGACGGATGCCGGGTCCTGGCCCTCTTGCTGCGGACGCACGATCGCGGCCCCGCCGCGCTGCGCCCAGGTCGCGAGCTGCTCGACCGCTGCCGCGCGGAAGGTGTCGGCCGCGCCCACGACCACGCTGCGCTGATAGCCGCGGAGGAACTTCGTGAACTTGCCGATGGTCGTCGTCTTGCCCACGCCGTTGACACCCACGACGAGCACGACAGCGGGACGCTCGGTGAGCTTCAGCGTCGTGTCGAACTTGGCGAAGTGCTCCTCGAGGGTCTCCCGCAGCATGCGCTGAAGGTCCTTGGGGTCGGTGGTGCGGTACCGTTCGACCTTCGCGCGCAGCTCGTCGACGACGCGCTCGCTGATGTCAGGTCCGAAGTCGGCTGTGATGAGAGCCGTTTCGAGGTCCTCCCAGGTCGTCTCATCGATGGTGGGCTTGACGAACATGCCGCGCAGTGCGCGACCAAGAGACCAGGACTTCTCCGCCATCACTCCAGCCTACGGGTTGCGCGGGTGGATGCTCCGCGCGAGGCGGTTCGATCCGCTAAACGGCCGCCGCCGCCCGATCTCCGACACGCTGCCCCACGACCGCCGAGACGCCGTCCTGGCGCATCGAGACGCCGTAGAGCGCATCGGCGATCTCCATGGTGCGCTTCTGATGCGTGATGACCAGCAGCTGCGAGCTCTCCCTCAGCTGCTCGAAGACGGTGAGCAGCCGGCCGAGGTTCGCATCGTCCAGAGCGGCCTCGACCTCGTCCAGGATGTAGAACGGGCTCGGCCGCGCCTTGAAGATCGCGACCAGCAGCGCCACGGCCGCCAACGACCGCTCCCCGCCGGAGAGGAGGGAGAGGCGCTCGATCTTCTTCCCGACCGGCCGGACGGACACCTCGATGCCCGTCGTCAGCATGTTGTCGGGGTCCGTCAGCGAGATGCTCCCTGTCCCACCGGGGAACAGCAGAGGGAAGACCTGCCCGAACGCCTCCTTCGTGTCTTCGAAGGCACTGGCGAAGATCGTCTGCATCCGCTCATCGAGATCGGTGATGATCGTCAGGAGGTCTTGGCGCGTCTGGGTGAGGTCGGCCAGCTGCTCGGTGAGGAAGGCGTGCCGCTGCTCGAGAGCGGCGAACTCCTCGAGTGCCAGCGGGTTCACGCGACCGAGCTGGGCGAGTTTGCGCTCCGCTTCGGCGAGACGACGCTGCTGGATGCGACGGTCGAACGGTATGGCCGTGTCATCCGTGTGCTGATCGCCGTCGTGCGGCGCCACGCCCGGATCGCGCGGGACCAGCTGGTCAGGACCATATTCCGCAACGAGAATATCTTCGTCGAGAGCCAGCTCGGAAGCGACGCGCTCGAGAAGGCTGTTCAGGTGGAGCTTCTTCTCGTGGATCTGCAGCTCGAGTCCGTGCACGCTCTCGGTGAGCCCGGCGAGCCGCTCCCGAAGCGAGCTCTCCTGCGCGCGCAGGGCGACGAGTTCCTGATTCTGCGCCGATCGTGCAGCTTCAGCCTCGCGCAGAGCGAGGCGCGCCTCCGTGACCGAGCGATCCAGTGAGTCGAGGATGCGAGGCAGTTCTTCGGCCACGCCGGACGCCGCCTCTCGCTGCGCACGGCGGATGACCGCTCGGCGCGCAGCCTCGGCCGCGGCATCCCTCTCGTGCTCGCGCTGCCGCTCCAGGCTCGTGACCCTCGACTGCGCCGCACGCACGCGCTCACGCAGGGTCTCGATCTCGAGCCGTGCCCGTACCTCACCCTCTCGTGCGAGTTCCAGAGCTTCGAGCAGCCCATCTCGCGCGGAGGCATCGAGCACGGGACGCGGCGCGGAGATCGCGTCGTCCAGCGCCGCCTTCGCCGACTCGGCCTTGGCCTCGGCCTCGGCGACGGCGGACTGCGCCTGTGCGAGCCCCGTCTCGAGGCGCTCGCACTCGGCGACAGCGGATTCGTGGCGCACCGTGACGCGGTTGACCTGCTCGGCGTGGGTGGCCAGAGCCGCATCGTGCTCCCGAAGTGCCCGCAACGCGTCCTTGGCCTGACGTCTGGTCGTCTCGACCGCCTCGTTCGCCTCCTCGCGCGCTTCGCGGAGTGAGTCGACGACGATCTGGATCTCGGCGAGCCGCTCGGTCGCGGCGTCCCTCTCGGCAGCGAGCTCCAAGCGGGAGCGCTCTCCCCCGGAACCAGTGCGCAAGGTCTGGGCCGTGACGACCTCACCCGCGACCGTGACGATGGTCGTGAAGGTGTCGCCCGTCGCATCGAGAGCCGCTCGTGCCGCCCGCGCCGAGTCCAGATCGTCGGCGATCAGCACATGGGACAACACGCCGAGCACGCCGTCGGGAGCCGTGACCGTGTCGACGGCGGGCGTGACCCCTGCGACGACGGGGAGCACCGGGTCGGGTCTGAACGCGTCAGCGATGACGAAGTCGACCACGCCCCTCCGCTGCTCCGCTGCATCCATCGCCAGTGCGAAAGCGTCGGCAGCCGTGTCGATGAGCACGCCCTCCGCGAGCGGACCGAGGACCGCGGCGATAGCGGCCTCGAAACCGGCGCGCACCTGCACGGCATCGCCGACGAGGCCGCGCACGCCCTTGCCACCCGCTCTGACGATCTCGGCAGCGCCACCCGACAATGCGAGCGCGCTGCTCAGAGCATATGCCTTCGCCGTCAGAGAGTCGACTTCGCGCTCGGCGGCGTGCAGGCGCTCCCGAAGGGCCTCGCGCTCGGACTCCGCAGCCGTGGCGGCGCGCTGTGCGCTCTCGTAGGCGGCCGCGTGTTCGGCCGCCGTTCCTTCGGGCGCCTCCGCGTCGTCGATGGACTCGAGGGCCTGCGCGGCCTCGCGTCGGCGCACGTTCGCCGCCTCGAGGGCGTTCTCCTGACGGAGCACCGCTCCCCGGACAGCAGCGAGGGCGGATGCGGCGGCATCCGCAGTTCCGCGCAGAGCCGACACCCGCATGTCGTATGCGGAGACGAGGGCGCTCTGCTCGGCGATGTCGACGTCGAGCGTGTCGAGTTCGGCACGCGCGTGCACCACTTCGCGACTGGCAGCTGCCGCCGCATCCTGGGCATCTCCGAGACCGGCCGAGATCAGATCGATCTCCTCCTTGGCCTCGTCGATCGTGGCCTGCGTGACCGTGACCGCGGTGACCGCGGCGTCGTCGTCTTCGGTACCGAGGAGGGCGAGCCGCTGATTCGCGAGCGTGAAGAGGCCACGCATGCGCTCCTGCACCTGCTCGAGGCCGAACGCCACGCTGCGTGCCTCGTCGACGGCGACGGAATTCTGATCCTGCTCCAGTCGCGCGATGCTCGCGCGCACGGTCTCGGCCTGGTCTGAGAGCACCAGCCGCTCGGTGTGGCGCTCGTGCTCCGTGCGCGTGTGATCCGCGAGTGCGGCGCGCAGGGCGACGACGTCATCGGCGAAGATACGAGCCTTGGCATCGCGCACGACCGCAGCGATCGTCTGCGCCTCCCGGGCGATCTCGGCCTGGCGTCCCAACGGCTTGAGCTGCCTGCGGATCTCGCCGGCGAGGTCGCTCAGGCGGGTGAGGTTGGTCTCCATCGCATCGAGCTTGCGGAGGGTCTTCTCCTTGCGTCGGCGGTGCTTCAGGATTCCCGCCGCTTCCTCGATGAACCCGCGGCGATCCTCCGGAGACGCCTGGAGCACCGTGTCGAGACGGCCCTGGCCGACGATCACGTGCATCTCGCGGCCCAGGCCGGAGTCGCTCAGAAGCTCCTGCACATCGAGGAGACGGCATCCCTCGCCGTTGATCGCGTACTCACTGGAACCGTTGCGGAAGAGCGTACGGCTGATCGTCACCTCGGCGTACTCGATCGGCAACGCGCCGTCGGCGTTGTCGATCGTGAGCTGCACCTCGGCGCGACCGAGCGGACCGCGCGTCGACGTTCCGGCGAAGATGACGTCTTCCATCTTGCCGCCACGCAGCGTCTTCGCACCCTGCTCGCCCATCACCCAGGCCAGGGCGTCGACGACATTCGACTTGCCCGAGCCGTTCGGACCGACGATGCAGGTGACACCGGGCTCGAAGACGAAACTCGTCGGCTGCGCGAACGACTTGAACCCCTTGAGAGTCAGGCTCTTCAGATGCATGCGGGCACCGCTCGTCCGGGGAGAATCACGCGGCTACGCTACCGGAATCACGCGGTTTCAGCCTTATCCCGCGCGGGCGGCGAGAGAACTCGAGCACCAGACGACACGCCGAGCGGGACCACATGTGCTTGACGCCCGCCCGCTGGATTCGCTACGGTTGCGTCCGGATCGCCACACGAAAGGAGGTTACCGATGATTACGACTCAGCTCAACGCACAGGCCACTGGCCTCGCCGCGCCCGCGAACTTCGCGCCGCGCCACGCGTTCTCGGTAACCGCCGGCGTCCGCATCAGCGCTCTCTCGTAGAACCGCACACAGAGATTCCGTGCCCGTAGTGGGCTCTATCCGGTCGGCTCTTCCGCGCCCCGTCTGCTGACCTGCATCCCAGGTCACGGCTCATCCCCGCGTGCGGGGCCACTTTTGCGTGACCCCGTCGCCCCGCGTTCTTCCGCATCGCTCCTGGCCGCTTCCTCGGTCGACGTGCGGTGCTTCCGCATCC
This sequence comes from Microbacterium sp. Root322, assembly GCF_001425645.1. Lineage (NCBI taxonomy): Bacteria > Bacillati > Actinomycetota > Actinomycetes > Micrococcales > Microbacteriaceae > Microbacterium > Microbacterium sp. Root322. Next base: position 641,570 of record NZ_LMCS01000001.1, read on the forward strand.
ATCACCGCCTTTCTCTCGAAGGAACCATCGTGAACACCACGTTGCATCGCAGCGACATCCACCCGCCCGATATCGAGGACCGCGAGGTCCTCCAGATCCCCCACCCCGACGAGCTGCGTCGCCTGTCGCTCGCAGATCGTCTCTCCCTCCGGATCGGCCTCTGGCTCTTCCAGAGGGCGCAGCGCCCCCGGCGTCCGCGCCGCGGCCTGCACATCGATCCGGCAGACATGCTTCTGCTCGGTGAGCAGCGTCATCGCTCCGCCGCGGAATCCCAGGCACTGCTGATGTTCGACCTGCAGCGCGGAATGCGCTGATGATCGGGCGTCGGTGATGCTCGTCTCTCCTCCGATGGTTCCCCACCCCCGCCTGCTCCGTGCGGGCGGCGGCGGGGAACCATCGCCGGGGCCTCACCGCCGGCACTCTCCCCCGCTCCGCCCGTCGCGGAGCTCACCCGCTGGAAACACCTACGAAGGAAACATCACATGACGACCGTCGAACCGACGATCACGCCGCTGATCGTGCCGGTCTCCCTGGACGCCGATGACGCGGCCGACTTCCGCGCCTGCGCCGCACTCAACCGCCAGATCTGCGATGAACTGGTCGGCCTCCCCGATCTCGCCTCCACAGCCGAGCAGATGCTGCCCGGATGGCAGGACCAGACAGACGCACTCCACCGGGGGTTCGTCGCCCGCATCGACGGGCAGATCGTCGGCATGATCACGATCTACATCGCCCTCGAAGATGAGGCTCACGCGATCGAGTTCGACCTGCTGGTGCCGCGCGAACACTGGGGGCAGGGCATCGAGGATGCCCTGCTCGCGCAGGCGGAAGCCGAGGCGCGGGTGCATGATCGAAACGTCCTGCAGACCTGGACGCTGCATCGTCCGGAGGGCGCGGAGCGCATGCTCGTGCCGCGCACGAAGTGGGGACGGATCCCGGCGACTCCGCTCTCCGACCTCGTCGAGAGCGACGGCTACGTGCTCGAGCAGGTCGAGCGCAACAGCGAGTACGACCTCCACGCGGACCCCGCTCCCCTGCGCGCAGCGCTGACGGACGCGACCGCGTTCGCCGGCCCCGACTACCGCGTCCTCGAATGGGATATGCCGACTCCGCCCGAACTCCGGGACGGCTTCGCGGACGTCCTCGCCCGGCTGTCGACGGATGCGCCGAGCGGCGACATGGACTTCGCCGAGGAGAGCTGGGACGCCGATCGCGTCGCCCGCCGGGAGGCGAGGATCCTGAGCTCCGGTCAAGCCGTCTCCGTGGTCGCGGTACAGCACGTTCCGACGGGAGAGCTCGTCGCCTACAACGAGCTGGTCATCGCCGCGGACCGCACCGGTGTCACGGAACAGTACGGCACCCTGGTGCGCAAGGACCACCGCGGGCATCGTCTGGGCACGATCGTGAAGTGCGCGAACCTGCTTCGCTGGCGCGAGCTGATGCCGCACTCCACCGTCGTCTCGACCTTCAATGCGGAGGAGAACAGGCCGATGCTGAGCATCAACGAGGCGATCGGCTTCGTGCCCGTCTCGTACGCCGGGGCGTGGCAGAAGATGATCTGACGAGCGCGCGGACCCGATCTCATTCTTCGGGATGACGTCGGGTCCGCACCGTCATCCGCCGGAGCGATGACGGCACCGCGGCGGGTGGCGAGGCTGGAAGCATGAACACTCCCGTGATCGAAGCCCACGCCCTCATCAAGACCTTCGGGACCACGCGCGCTCTCGCCGGCGTCGATCTGGCGATCCATCGAGGCGAATCCGTGGCGATCATGGGCGCCTCCGGCTCCGGCAAGACGACGCTCCTGCACGTGCTGGCTGGAATCACGGCGCCTGATGCCGGCAGCGTCGTCTTCCGCCCCGCCGAGGGCGCCCCCATCGAGGTGACCGCGCTCAGCGAGTCCGCGCGCTCCCGTCTGCGTCGCGAGAGGTTCGGGTTCGTCTTCCAACAGGGTCTTCTCATCCCCGAGCTGACGGCAGTGGAGAACGTCGCGCTGGCGTCCATGATCAACGGCGTCCGCCGCCAGGACGCCGTGCAGCACGCGGCGTCGTGGCTCGCGGCTCTCGGGCTCGCCGGGATGGAGGATCGTCGCATCGGCGAGCTCTCCGGCGGACAGGCCCAGCGCGTCGCCATCGCCCGCGCTCAGGCGACCGGCGCAGAGCTCGTCTTCGCCGACGAGCCCACGGGCGCCCTCGATTCGACGACGTCCTCCGAGGTCATGGACGCCCTCCTGTGGTCGACGACCGGGCAGGGACGCACACTCGTCGTGGTCACGCACGATCCCGACGTCGCCGCCCGCTGCACACGCACGGTCGCCGTGCGCGACGGACGCATCGTCTCGTCGGCGGTGGCCGCATGAACCGCAACGTCCTCGCCCTCCTGCTGCGGCCTGCTCCCGGCCAGAACAGCGTCCTCGCGCTGCCGGTGGTCGCCTTCGCCGTGGTGACGATGCTGGTCCTCACGGTCATCGGGGGTGCGCAGTCCTTCTGGGGATGGATGGATGAGATCGCTCCCCTCTACCAGGCCCTCGCGGCCATCGCGCTGGTCCTGCTGGTGGTGCCGCTGATGTCCCTCGGTGGCGCGGCGGCCCGGCTCTCCGCACGTCGGCGAGACGAGCGGCTCTCCACCCTCCGCCTGCTCGGAGTGTCACCGGCCGGAGTCACGGTCGCCACCGTCGCGGAGTCGGTGCTCGTGGCTGCGGTCGGCGCTCTCGCCGGTGTCATCGGGCACGTCGCGATCAGCCCTCTCATCGGGCTGATCCCGTTCCGGGGCGAAGCACTCGGGTTCGCAGCCGTGGTCCTTCCGCCGCTGCAGACCGTGATCGTCGTCGCGGCCGTGCTCGCACTAGCGGCCACCAGTGCCGTCATCGGCCTTCGACGCGTCGTCATCTCGCCCCTGGGCGTGCGCACGCGCACGGACGTGCCACCGGTGCACTGGATTCGCGCCGTGGTCGCCGCCGGTGCGATCGCGATCGCCTTCGTGCTGATCAAGGTGTTCCCCTCGGTCGGCGGCCTGTTGATGACGATCGTCGTCCTCGCCGGGCTGTTCGCAGCTGCGCTGGCGGTGCTGAATCTGGTCGGCCCTTGGGTGCTCAAAGTCTCAGCGGGACGCCAGCTGCGCCGCGCCGAACGTCCCGAGCGACTGCTCGCCGCGCGGATCGTGCTGGATTCTCCGAAGGCGGCCTGGCGTCAGGTCGGAGGTATCGCGATGGCGAGCTTCATGGCCGTGTTCGCCGGCACGGGAGTCGCCCTGCTGAACATGATGAGCACCGCCGACGCCGCCGCGTCCGACATCGCCCTCGCCGACGACATCCGCACCGGGCTCATCATCACACTCATCGGCTCGTTCCTGATGGTCGCGGCGTCGGTCGGGGTCAATCAGGCGTCCGATGTGCTCGACCAGCGCGACCTGCACCGCAGCCTGCACCACCTGGGCATGCCGATCGAGACCGTGGATCGGGCGCGTCGTCGCGCGATCATGTCGCCTCTGCTGGTCACGGCGATCGGGTCGGCGCTGGTCGCAGCCGTCCTGGTCTTCCCGCTCGTCGGGATCGCGCTCATCACGGCCCCACTCTCGCTGATGACCATCGCCGCCGTCGTGTCGGTCGGGATCGGCGTGGTCTGGGCCACCACGTGGGCCACGCGCCCACTGCTGCAGCGTTCCTTCCAGACCGTGTGAGAGCGACTCATGGTCGAATAATACGTAATGACGTATTATTCGACCATGAGTGATGAGATCTCCCACCTCCGCGAAGCACTACTTGCTCTGACCGAGCGGGTGGCAGTGCTGGAGCAGACGCGCCACGTCTCACACAGCGCACCCTTCGACGAGGGCGGTTTCTGGGCGTTGAACGGCTTGCAGGCGCGCCTCCCCGATGACGCCTCGACGACAGAGGGAGCGGTGATGCTCGTCGGCGCGCTGACGTTGCCGACGGGAGCACCGGTGTCCTGGCAGCAGACCGTGGGAACCGCAGGACAGCTGGAGGCCACGTGGGCGGAACGCGCATCCGTCTTCGCGGCGCTCGGACACCCTGTGCGCCTCGAGCTCCTTCGTCATATCGTCTCGGGAACCCACGCCACGTCGGAGCTCGCCGCCGTCGACGGCCTCGGGACGACCGGACAGCTGCATCATCATCTGCGCCAGCTCGTGTCGGCCGGATGGGTGCGCCAGAGTGGGCGCGGCAGCTATGAGGTGCCGGCCGCACGCATCGTGCCCCTGCTCGCGTGCGTGCTCGGAGCAGAACGATGAGGCGCATCCTGCTCGCCCTCTACCGTGTGCGCGGGCCTCTCTACGGCGTCACCGCTCTCATCCTCGTCGCCGTCGCCTTCACCAGTGGGATCAGCCTGGGCGATGGCACTCGTCAGGCGAGGAGCATCGTCGCCGTCATCTCGGTCGGTGTGCTGGCGGTCTGCGTGCTTCTGGTCCTCATCGGGCCACGCCTGATTCCGACCAGAGACGCCGTGGCGATCTCGGCTCCGGTGTCCGGGCGGTGGCTGAGCGTGAACAGTCCTGCGACCAAGGTTCCCAGCCACGGCATCCGTCTGTACGGACAGGCGTACGCCATCGATCTCGTGCACGAACCCGACGACACCGCCCGCCCGTCGTTCGGCAGCGGGTCCGCCATGCGGCCGGCGCGGGAGTACCCCGCCTTCGGCGAGCCGGTGTTCGCCATGATCGACGGCGTCGTCGTGCGCGCCACCGACTGGCGGCGCGACCATCGAGCCCGATCGAGCGGGTTGGCGATCGCCTACATGCTGATCGAGGGAGCGGTGCGCGAGCTCGGCGGACCCGGATTCATCTTGGGCAACCACGTGACGATCCGCGGGGCGAACGGCGACTTCGCGACCGTGGCTCACCTGGAGCAGGGGTCCGTCGCCGTGAAGGTCGGTGAGACGGTACGCGCCGGGACCCGGATCGCACGTTGTGGGAACTCCGGAAACAGCAGTGAACCGCATGTCCACGCGCAGCTCATGGATAGAGCATCGCCGTGGACGGCTCAAGGCCTACCGATGCTGTTCGTCGACGTCGTCCTCGACGAGGGCGGTCCTCTCGCGGCTCTCCCCGGAACGGGGCAGCACATGATCACCGCGGTCCCGCGCGGGTAGCCGCTCTACGTGCGCAGCCGCTGGCACCGCGGGCAGAAGTGCGAACCCCGGTTCATGAAGCTCTCGCGCACGATCGAGGTGCCGCATCGAGAGCACGGCTTGCCCTGCTGCCCGTAGGCGTTGAGCGAGTGCGCGAAGTAGCCCGACTGGCACAGTTAGTCACGTTGACCTGGCGAGCTTGTCCTCATGGGTCCGAGCCACCGGAGAAGCGCGAACATCGCAGGGCCCCTTACACGGAGGATGTTGATCCTCAAACCAGGCGAGGCGACGACCTCTAGACTGAGCCGATGGCCGACCTCCAGTTCGAAGCTTTGGGGCCCACGTTCTACCGTTGCACGATAGAAATCGCTGACAGCACATATTCATCCGGCGTCATCTTCGACTGCCCGCTTGACGACGAGAAAACGAAGAGAGCGCTGCAGGCTGTAGGCGCAGCCTTTGCGTTCGTGCAGCAGAAAGAGCCGTCGCTACTGCATGCCGAAGTCGCGGCCGAACTGCCCTGCGAGGCAGACCGGAACATGTTCGCCAGGTGTGAGCTCAGCTCGCTCAGCGCCGTTTGGGATTCAGAGGCAAATGCTCCCAGCGTTTCCCTCGCCTATGGTTTCGACGACGGAGTGTATGCGGTCGCAACGATGAAAGACAGCACAATCGCATCGGTACTGCTCAACGGCTGAGCCTCAGTACCTCCTCACGGCCGTCGCTGGCACCGCGGACAGAAGTGCGACCCGCGATTCATAAAACTCTCGCGGACGATCGGCGCTCCGCAGCGCGGGCACGGCTCGCCTTGACGTCCGTACGCATTGAGCGAATGCGCGAAGTAGCCGGCCTGACCGTTGACGTTGACGTACTGCGCATCGAAGCTGGTCCCGCCCTCGGCGAGGGCCTTCGCGAGCACGAGGCGCACCTCGGCGAGCAGCCGGCGAACGGCCTGTGTCGACAGGCTGGCGGCGGGCGTCTCCGGGTGGATGCGCGCAGCCCACAGCGACTCGTCGGCGTAGATGTTGCCGATCCCGCTCACGACCCCCTGGTCGAGCAGCACGCGCTTGATCGCGCTCCCCCGTCGGGCCAGAGCCGCGCGGAAAGCTGGATCATCGAAACGAGGATCCAGCGGGTCACGGGCGATATGCGCGACCTGGGTGGGGATCCGCGATCCTGCGTCGTCGATCAGTGCGTCCACCGCCAGCGAGCCGAAGGTCCGCTGGTCGGCGAACACGATCGCGAGTTCGCCGTGGGTTGGATGCTCGATGCCGATGCGCACGCGCTCATGGCGTTCGGCGCCCGCATCGGGAGCACGAAGCAGCATCTGGCCGCTCATCCCGAGGTGCGCGATCAGCGCGGAGTCGCCGTCGTCGAGCGGGAGCCAGAGGAACTTGCCCCGGCGGGACGCTGCGGTGAAGGTGCGTCCTTCGAGCCGACCGACGAAATCAGCGGCACCCGCGACGTGCCGCGTGAGCGCGCGTTCATCGAACACGCTCACCGCGGTGATCAGGGATCCGACGGCAGCCGGGGCGAGGCCCGCACGGACGACCTCGACCTCAGGAAGCTCAGGCACGCTCGCTGAGGGTGCGCCAGGCACTGAGGGCCGCAGCCATCTCGGCCGTCTTCTTGCTGCTGCCCGCGCCGGTCATGCTCACATCGCCCACGATGACGGTGGCGACGAACCGCCGGTCGTGATCGGGCCCGCTCGCTTCCACCGAGTAGCGGGGAGGCGTCGCACCGACACGGGCGGCCAGCTCCTGCAGACTGGTCTTCGGATCCATCGCGGCGCCGTAGCGTTCCGGGTCGGCCAGCAGCGGCTTCGTCAGACGCAGCACGAGCTCCGTCGCGGCTTCGGGCCCGGCCGAGAGGTAGGTGGCCCCGATGACGGCTTCCATCGTGTCGGCGAGGATCGAGTCCTTGTCGCGACCGCCCGTCTGCTCCTCACCGCGTCCGAGCAGAAGATGACTGCCGAGATCGATCCCGCGGGCGACTTCGGCGAGGGCGACGGTCGACACGACGCTCGCGCGTCGCTTGGCCAGCTCGCCCTCATCGAGATCAGGGTGCGTGGTGAACAGCATGACGGTGACGGCCTGACCGAGCACCGAGTCCCCGAGGAACTCGAGACGCTCGTTGTGCGGGATGGCGCCGTGCTCGTACGCGTACGAGCGATGGGTGAGGGCCAACTCCAGAAGCTCCGCGTCGATATCGACGCGGAGCTTATCTGGGAGAGGCCTCATCCCCCCGGGGACCTCCGTCACCGTACGCGATTCAGACGTCGGCGACCTTGCGGCCCTTGTACTCCAGGAAGAGCTCCGTGCCCTGCGAGTCGGTGACGACCTTCGCCTGGTGGGGACGGCTGTAGACGACCTGGCCGTTCTCGATCGTCTTGACGAGCGCTACGGGCGCCGCCTTCCACTGCGCGCGGCGCGAGCGGGTGTTCGAACGGGATACCTTGCGCTTCGGGGGGTTACCAGCCATGACTAGCTCTCTTCTTTCTCGGCGGCACGAGATTCTTCCGTGCCGTCTTGGTCTGTGATGTTCTGGAGCGCACTCCACCGAGGATCGATGGGAGCGGCCTGCTCCGTTCCGGTGCTCACGGTCAGTCGTTCACCCGTTTTCGGGTCGAGACCCGGGCAATCCGGCTGACACACCGGCTGAAAAGGAAGTGCCAGTACGGCCGCATCCCTGACGAGAGTTTCAAGATCCACGTGGTCGTCTTGAACCTCGAAGTCAGTTTCTTCCTCACCAGGATACGCGAAAAGCTCCTGGAACTCGACTTCGACGGGCCGAGTGATGTCGATCAGGCATCTTCCGCACACGCCGGCGTATTCCGCATCAGCGGTTCCCGACACGAGGATGCCCTCGTGGACGGACTCCAACCGCACATCGAGATCGAGTTCGGACCCGGCCTCGTACGACACGATCCCCTCACCCCACGCCTCGGAGAGAGCGACGGTGAACTCGTGTTCGCGCATCTCTCCCGGTCGCCGGACGATGTCGCGGGCAGGGAGCACAAAAGGGCCGTTCATTCGAGAGCGCACGCTTCCATGCTACCGGCCAGGGCTCACGGTCGCTCTGACCGCGCGTTCAGGGAAGGGAGTCAGAGCCCGCGGGACCCGGTGTCCAGGAACGCCGCGACCGCCGAGGGGACGAAGGGCGTCACATCGCCGCCGAGAGATGCGACCTGGCGCACGAGGGAGCTGGAGACCATGGCGTGCGAGGGGTCGGGCAGGAGGAACACGGTCTCGATGCCGGCGAGGTGTCGGTTCACGATCGCCATCGGAGACTCGTACGCGACGTCGATCTGGGAGCGGATGCCCTTCACCAGTACACCGGCGTTCACATCGCGGGCGTAATCGACCAGGAGACCCATGCTCCACGAACCGATGACGATGTTGCCCTGCATGCCGTCGTCGGCGATCGACTTCTCCAGCAGGGAGAGCCGCTGCGCGATCGGCAGCATCGCCTCCTTGCCCGGGTTGTGCACGACCAGCACGTGCAGCTCGTCATAGAGAGCGGCCGCGCGCCTGATCACATCGAGGTGACCCAGCGTAGGCGGATCGAAGGAACCCGGGACGACGGCGATCCGGCTGCTCATGGTTCCAGCCTAGGGCACGTCGGTTCCGGGTCAGTTCTTCGCCAGCGCCGCGCGATCCTCATCGCTCACACGCCGTGCGATCGCCTCGCGAAGGCCCGGGTGATCGGCCAGGTCGGGGTCGGCGGAGAGGATGCCCTCGGCCAGCTCACGCGCCCGGGCGATGAGACCGGCGTCCTTGACGACGCGGAGGAGCTTGAGGGAAGAGCGGACGCCCGCCTGCGCCGCCCCGAGCACATCACCCTCACCGCGCAGCTCCAGATCGACCTCGGCGAGGGCGAAACCGTCGAGAGTCGCGGCGACAGCATCGACGCGGTCCCGCGCGAGCGACCCCGCCTCGGCCTCGGTCACGAGGAGGCAGAGCCCGGGGACGCCGCCTCGACCGACTCGCCCGCGCAACTGGTGCAGCTGCGAGACGCCGAACCGGTCGGCATCGAGGACGATCATCGTCGACGCATTGGGCACGTCGACGCCGACCTCGATCACCGTGGTGGCGAGGAGGAGGTCGATGTCGCCGCGGGCGAAGGACTGCATCACGGCGTCTTTCTCATCCGACGGCATACGACCGTGCAGCACGGCGCGCCGCAGCCCGCCGAGCGTCGGGTGGGTCGCGAGAGCCTCGTCGAGCTGGACGACGCCCCAGCGGGGCCCGGAGGCGCCCTCGGGCGCGAGCGCGGGCTGCTCCCCCGCTTCGGCCGTCTTCTTGGTCGTGTCGATCGCCGCGCACACCGCGAAGACCTGCCGCCCCTGGGCGATCTCCTCCGCGGCCCGCTCCCAGACGCGATTGAACCACCCGGGGTGCTCCGCGAGCGGAGCCACGAACGACTCGATGCCGGCGCGGCCCGCCGGCATGGTGCGGATGACAGAGGTGTCGAGGTCGCCGAAGACCGTCATCGCGACCGTGCGCGGGATCGGCGTCGCCGTCAGCACGAGGGCGTGAGGACTCGAGCCCTTCGCCCGCAGAGCCTCGCGCTGCTCGACACCGAAGCGGTGCTGCTCGTCGACCACGACCAGTCCCAGGTCGGCGAACGTCGTCTTCTCCCCCAGCAGGGCATGGGTCCCGACCACGATCAGCGCCTGCCCGGACGCGACCCGCAGGGCGGCCTTGCGGCGCTCGGCCGCGGGCATCTGACCAGTCAGCAGCGTCGGCATCAGCAACGGCGCGAGATCGGGACCGAGCATCTTGGCGATCGAGCGCAGATGCTGACCGGCCAAGACCTCTGTGGGGGCGATCAGTGCGGCCTGGCCGCCGCTCTCGGCCACCTGCAGCATCGCCCGGAGGGCGACCAGGGTCTTACCGGATCCGACTTCACCCTGAACGAGACGGTTCATCGGCCAGGCACCGACGAGGTCAGCGGCGACCTGCCGTCCCACCGTCTCCTGATCGGGAGTGAGCGTGTACGGGAGGCTCGCGTCGAAGCGTTCGAGCAGTCCGCCCGCGCTCGCAGGCCGCGACGTGGCGGAGAGCGCACGAATCGCGTCGCGCTGCTGGAGGAGCGCCGTCTGCAGGGTGAGCGCCTCATGCATGCGCAGGGTGCGCACGGCCGGGTCGATGTCGTTCCGGGTGCGGGGGCGGTGCACCAGTTCGAGAGCCTCGCGAGCGGTGAGCAGCTCTTCGCGTTCTCGGATCTCCGCGGTCAACGGGTCGGGGGCTTCCGCGAGGTCGTCGAGCACGCGACCGATGAGCCTGGCGATCTGCCAGGTCTGGATCGTCGAGGTCGCGGGATAGATCGGGATCGGCACGGCTGCGCGCGCGTCGGCACTGCGTCGAGCGGAATCCTCATCGTCGAACAGCTCGTACTCCGGGTGCGCGAACTGCGTCACCCCGTTGAACTCCCCGACCTTGCCGGAGAACACACCGCGTCGTCCGACGGCGAGGTCTTTCGACCGCCACTCGGCTGCACCGGCGTTCTTGGCGAAGAAGGTCAGCGACATGCGTCCGATCCCGTCGCCGATCACGACATCGACCATGGCACCGGGGCGGTTGCGCATGCGACGGAAGCTCGAGGAGAGCACCTCGGCGACGATGGTCACCGTCTCTCCGAGGGGCAGGTCGCGGATCGGCGTGAGCTCGCCCGGGTCGGCGTAGCGGCGCGGATAGTGCGCGAGCAGGTCTCCGACGCTCTGCATGCCGAAGGCACGACCGAGCGTCTTGGCAGACGCCGCACCGAGCGCATCCTCCAGCGAGGAATCGAGCGTGAGCGACATGCTCCGAGTCTAGGGAACACGACGGACACAGCCGGCACGCAGGCTGTCGTATCGTGAACGGGTGACGAGGATCATCGCAGGCAGCGCCCGAGGCGCCCGACTCGAGGTGCCGGGCTCGGGCACACGCCCCACGAGTGATCGGGTGCGCGAGTCGCTGTTCGGCGCGCTGGAATCCCTGAGCGCGATCGAGGGCGCGAGAGTGCTCGACCTCTACGCCGGATCAGGCGCCCTCGGGCTCGAGGCGCTCAGCCGCGGAGCGGCGAGTGCCGAGTTCGTGGAACACGCACGCCAGGCCGCGGCCATCGTCCGACGCAACGCCGCCGTCGTCGCCAAGGCGGGCGGCCTGCCGCCCGGTCGCGTCCACGAGAGCACCGCGCACGCGTTCCTGCAGCGCGCGACGGGACCTTTCGACCTCGTCTTCACCGATCCGCCCTACGATCTCGACGACACCGCCATGACCGCGGATCTCGTCGCGCTCGCTCCGCTGCTGTCGGCGGACGCCGTGGTGGTCGTCGAGCGGGCCAGCCGTTCCACGCCGCCCGACTTCGGAGCAGCGAATCTGGAGCAGTTCCGCGAGAAGAGCTACGGCGACACCACAGTGTGGTGGGCTGAACCCGCCCCGGAGGCGAAGGACTCCGAGCGGCTCGATCAGCCGGCGACCGAGTCCCAGTCCCGGTAGGGGTCCCACCCGGAGAGGTCGACAGGAAGGTCGTCGCAGAGCAGGTCTTCTTCTCCGCGAGCCCGAACCGAACCGATGACGCGGAATCCCGGCGGCAGCGTTCCCTCGGGGAACGTCGCGAGCAGCGCATGGTCCTCTCCCCCCGCCAGCGCGCGTTCCGGGTCGTCTCCGAGAAGAGAGCGGTCGAGGGCGATCGTGACGCCCGAAGCCGCGGCCATCCGTCGTGCGTCGAGAGCGAGTCCGTCGGAGACGTCCATCATCGCCGTGGCGCCCGCCGTGGCCGCGACCGCACCGAGGCCGATCGGCGGTGCGGGTCGAAGCTGTGCCGCCAGCGCCGCGCTCTCGCCCGAAGCGAGCTTCGCCGGATCCACCGGCACGGGGACATCTCCGTCTCGGAACCGCCCGAACAGCACCGCGAGACCGCGAGCGGCGTGCCCGAGCTCCCCGGCCACCGCGACGACATCACCAGCTCGCGCACCGCTCCGCGTCACCGCGACACGCCCCTCCAGGTCGCCGAGCGCGGTCACGGCGACCGTCAGCACGTCGGACACCGTCAGATCGCCGCCGACCACAGCGCATCCGGGCGCGAGAGATGCACAGGCGTCGCGGAAGCCGTCGGCGAGGCGCTCGACGAACGACAGACGCAGCTCCCGCGGGACGGCCAGAGCGACGAGCAGCGCGGTCGGGCGGGCACCCATCGCCGCCACATCGGCGAGGTTCACCGCCGCAGCCTTCCAGCCGAGGTCGTACCCACTCGACCATGCGAGACGGAAGTCGGGACCGTGCACGAGCGTGTCTGTCGTCGCCACCACCGAGCCGGAGGGCGTGGCGATGACGGCCGCATCATCGCCCGGACCGATCAGCGTGTGCGAGGCCGCGGGGGTCCGGGTCAGGATCGCCTGGAGAATACGCCCCTCGGACACATCTCCCAGGCGCGGATCGTCGGTATCGGGTCGGGAGGGCATGCTGTCAAAGGTAGCCTGGAAGCATGCCCCGTTCCCGTCGCCTCGCTGTCCTCGCAGGCGCGGTGTCCCTGGCCGCGATGCTCGCCGGCTGCTCGACCACCGTGCACCTCGAACCCGCCGCCGATGCGAACAACCCCGCATGCGCGAACGTCTCCGTGCTGCTGCCGGAGACCGTCGGCGGATTCGATCGGGTCTGGACCGACGCGCAGGCGACAGGTGCCTGGGGCGACCCCACCGTCGTGCTGCGCTGCGGTGTCGAGCCCCCCGCACCGTCTGCACTCGTGTGCACCACCCTCGGCGGCGTCGACTGGTTGGTCCTCGAGCAGGAAGAGGAGCGTCAGAGGCTGGTCACGTTCGGACGCGACCCCGCGGTCGAGGTGACCATCCGCCGCGGCGAGCAGATCGACTTCCAGGCGATCGTCGACAAGATCTCCGCGAGCATCCAGTCCGGGCTCCAGCCCGCGACCGGACAGTGCACGGACCGCGTCGAGTTCCCCGCGAGCTGATCGCCGCGGGGAACCGCGCGCTCAGCGGCGCAGACCGGCTTCGACGAGCTCGGTGATCAGATCGCCGTAGCTCAGGCCCGAGGCGACCCAGCACTTGGGGAACATCGAGATCGGGGTGAAGCCCGGCATCGTGTTGAGCTCGTTCACCACGAGCTCGCCCGACGGCGTCAGGAACATGTCGACGCGGGCCAGCCCACGACCGTCGACGGCCTCGAACGCGCGGATACCCGCCTGCTGGATGGCCGCCAGCTCCGCGTCGGTCACCTCGGCCGGGCACACGACATCCACGCCGTCGCCGCCGAGGTACTTGCCCTCGAAGTCGTAGAAGCCCCGCGAGGTCAGCACGATCTCGCCGGGAAGAGATGCCCGGACCCCGTCGGCGCTCTCGAGCACCGCGACCTCGATCTCGCGACCGCTCACGCCGGTCTCGATCAGCACCTTGTCGTCTTCGGCGAAGGCCACGGCCAGGGCCGCGTCCAGTTCGTCGGCGGCTTCGACCTTGGACACCCCGACGCTCGAGCCCGCACGTGCGGGCTTCACGAACACCGGCAGGCCCAGCTCCGCGGCCCGCGCACGCACGACTGCGGCATCGCGATCCCAGTCCGTGCGGCGCACCGTCACCCAGGGAGCGACCGAGATGCCAGAGGCCTCGAGCGCGATCTTCATGAAGTGCTTGTCCATGCAGAGTGCGGAGTCGAGGACCCCACCGCCCGCGTAAGGGACCTCCAGCGTGTCGAAGAAGCCCTGGATGGTGCCGTCCTCGCCGTGCGGTCCATGCAGGATCGGCAGCACCACGTCGATCTCTCCCAGCCCCTCGACGGTGCCGTCCGTCTGCACGACGCGCAGCGTGCGGTCACCGCCCGGCTCCGGCCAGAGCACGCGCGTGCCGTTGTCGACCACTTCGGGGAGGTGCGCTGCGTCGAGCGGGAACTTCGCGGGATCGTCGTCTTCGAGGACGAACGCGCCTTCACGGGTGATCCCGACCGGGATCACGGCGTAGCGGTCGCGGTCAATCGCGCCCAGCACGCCCCCCGCCGTTGCGGAACTGATCGAATGCTCGCTGGAGCGCCCGCCGAAGAGCACCACCACCGTCTGCTTGTCCATGGTTGGTCCTCTCACCCTGCGGGGTGTCGTCGTCCGTCGTCAGGTGCGGTGCGATGTCCCGCGGATTCATCTTGCCGTCGAGCACCATCTTCACCTGCTCGACGATGGGCATGTCGATCTCGGCCTCGCGCGCCAGCTGCAGGACGGGGGCGACGGAGGCCAATCCCTCGGCCGTCTGCTGCATCTGCTTCACGACGTCCTGGAAGCTGTAGCCCTGACCGAGCAGTCGCCCTGCGGTGTTGTTCCGGCTCAGCGGCGACTGACAGGTGGCGATCAGGTCGCCGAGTCCGGCAAGCCCCTGGAGCGTCTCGGGGTGCGCCCCGTTCGCCACCGCGAAGTCGGTCATCTCGACGAGACCGCGGGTGATGATAGACGCCTTGGTGTTCTCGCCGTAGCCGACGCCATCGACGATGCCGATGGCCACCGCGATCAGGTTCTTCAGGACGCCGCCGAACTCCGTGCCGATCACATCGGTGTTCACGAAGGTGCGGAAGTAGCTGTTCCGAGCCGCGCGCGCGACGATCTCCGCCGTCTCCTGACTGCGCGAGGAGATCACGGCGGCGGTCGGCTGCTCGCGGGCGATCTCGAGAGCGAGGTTCGGTCCCGAGGCCACGGCGACGCGATCGGGGTCGCAGCGCAGCTCCTGCTGGATCACCTGGCTCATGCGCAGTCCGGTTCCGCGCTCGACGCCCTTCATGAGGCTGATGATCTTGGCGTCGCTGTCGGCGAGCAGCGGCCGCAGCGCCTTCAGATTCTCGCGCAGCGACTGGCTCGGCACCGACAGGTAGACCTGGTCCACGCCGTCCAGAGCGGTTGCGAGCTCGTGCGTCGCCGCCATCGTGCGCGGCAGGTTGATGCCGGGCAGATAGCGGGAGTTGCGCTTGGCCTCGTTGATCTCCTGGGCCAGCTCCGGGCGCCGAGCCCACATCGTCACCTGAGCGCCACCGTCGGCGAGGATCTTGCCGAACGTGGTGCCCCAGCTGCCAGATCCTACGACCGCGGCCCGCGGCCCGGCCGCAGCGGTTCTCTTAGGAGTCAAGGCGTCCGGTCTCCTTCTGTCCGTGGCTCGCGGGGTTCCAGCGCTCCGCGGGTGCCTTCTCGTCGCGCAGCTCTTCGAGGAGTGCGGTGATCGCGTTCATCAGACGGTTCGTCGCCTCGGTGAGCGCCGCAGGCTCTCCTGCCCGCTCGCGCAGATCGGAGACGTCGACGGGGTCGCCGATGAGCACTCTGACCGGCTTGCGCAGCGGCCACAGGCTCAGGCCCTTCTGGTAGCGCCCCATGATCGCCTGGGTACCCCACTGCGCCATCGGGATCAGGGGGATGCCGTCGGCGAGGGCCAGACGCACCGCGCCGGACTTGCCGCGCATCGGCCACATATCGGGATCGCGCGTGAGCGTGCCCTCGGGGTAGACGATCACGCCCCGACCGTGCTCGACGAGCTCTTCGGACTGCTTCATCGTCTGCCGTGCGGACGACGCCGACGACGTGCGCGCGACCGGGATCATCCCGGTGCGATGCAGGAACCAGCCGAGCACCGGCACCTTGAACAGGCTCTCCTTGGCCATGAAGCGCGGCGCGCGACCGGACCGCCACACGGCGACGGCGACGATGAGCGGATCGAACTCCGAGTAGTGGTTCGGGGCGAGCACGTACGATCCCTCGCGCGGCAGCTTCTCCGCACCGCTCACGCGGATCTTCGCGATCAGCGAGACGGGAGGGATGATCAGCGCGGCGAGCGGCCAGAAGATGCTCGGCCGCTTCGTCTCCGATGACCGGGACGTCACCGCGGTCACCGGATGACGTCGAAGTCGGCGCCGAGCGCGTCGAGCTTGGCGAGGAACTTCTCGTAGCCGCGGCTGAGGATGTCGACACCGGACACCTTCGACTCGCCGGTGGCCGTCAGCGCCGCGATCACGTGGCTGTAGCCACCGCGCAGGTCGGGAACCACGATGTCGGCGCCGTGCAACGGCGTCGGACCGGTGATGACCGCGGCCTGCTCGAGGTCGCGACGCGGAACACGACGCGGACCGTCCTGGAGGCCTCGGGGGTGCACGACGATGTCGGCGCCCATCTTGACCAGCGCGTCGGTGAAGCCCATGCGGTTCTCGTACACGGTCTCGTGCACCACGGAACGGCCGTGCGCCTGAGTCAGGGCGACGACGAGAGGCTGCTGCCAGTCCGTCATGAAGCCGGGGTGCACGTCGGTCTCGATCACGACGGGCTTGATCTCGCCGTCGCGACGGAACAGGATGCCGTCTTCCTGGATGTCGAACCAGCCGCCGGCCTTGCGGAAGATGTTGAGGAAGGTGAGCATCTCCTGCTGCTTCGCGCCGCCGACGAAGATCTCGCCATCGGTCGCGAGCGCGGCGGAGGCCCAGGACGCGGCCTCGTTGCGGTCGAAGATCGACCGGTGGTCGTAGCCGCGGAGCTTCTCGACGCCCTCGATCACGATGACGCGGTTCGGCTCGTAGGAGATGATCGCGCCCATCTTCTGCAGCACGGCGATCAGGTCCATGATCTCGGGCTCGATGGCGGCGTTGCGCAGCTCCGTGACGCCCTCGGCGCGCACGGCCGTGAGGAGCACCTGCTCGGTGGCACCGACGCTGGGGTACGGGAGGTGGATGTTCGCCCCGTGCAGGCGGCTTCCCCCCGTGGAGAGGCGGATGCCGCTGGGGAGCTTCTCGACGATCGCACCGAACTTGCGCAGAGCGTCCAGGTGGAAGTCGATGGGGCGGTCACCGATGCGGCATCCACCGAGGTCGGGGATGAACGCCTGACCGAGACGGTGCAGCAGCGGGCCGCAGAAGAGGATCGGAATGCGCGAGGCACCGGCGTGAGCGTCGATCTGCTCGAAGTGCGCGGATTCCACGTCGCTCGGGTCGAACACCAGCGAACCGGGCTCATCGCCTTCGGACACACGCACACCGTGCACCTCGAGCAGCGAGCGCACGACGGCGACATCGCTGATCGCCGGTACGTCGCGCAGGGTGCTCACGGTCTCGCCGAGGAGCGAGGCGACCATGGCCTTCGTCGCCAGGTTCTTCGCCCCCTTGACGTCGACCCGACCGCGAAGCGGGCGTCCGCCTCGAATGGCGAGGACGTCTCCGGTGAGTGCAGGGACTCCGTCCGGAAGAGCGTCGCGCACAGGTGTCGTCATTCGGAGCCTCACTTCATTTACGGATTTCGGGGGCGGGTTGCCCCTGGCTCCCCCGCCCCCACCGTCTACTGAACGGGAAGGGTTCGGGGCCGCCACGACTCGCGACGGGCCTCGAACTGCGCGATCTTGTCTTCGTTGCGCAGCGTGAGCCCGATGTCATCGAGCCCTTCGAGGAGCCGCCATCTAGTGTAATCGTCGATCCCGATCTCGGCCTGGACGTCACCGATCGAGGCGGTGCGCGCCTCGAGGTCGACGGTCATCTGGACCCCGGGATTCCGGTCGATCTCGGCCCAGAACCGCTCGAGATCCTCTTCCGAGATCGTCGCGGCGAGCAGCCCCTGCTTGCCCGAATTGCCCCGGAAGATGTCGGCGAAGCGCGGGCTCAGCACGACTTTGAAGCCGAAGTCCCGCAACGCCCACACCGCGTGTTCGCGGCTCGAACCGGTGCCGAAATCGGAGCCGGCCAGGAGCACGGAGGCCCCGTGGAACGCTGTCTGGTTGAGCACGAAATCGGGATCCTGGCGCCATGCATGGAACAGCGCGTCCTCGAATCCGGTCTTGGTGACGCGCTTGAGGAACACCGCAGGGATGATCTGATCGGTGTCGACGTTCGAACGCTTCAGCGGAGCGGCGATACCGGTGTGAGTGGTGAACTTCTCCATGATTCAGAACCCTTCCGTCAGGTCGCTCGGGCTGGACAGGGTGCCGCGGATCGCGGTCGCTGCGGCGACGAGAGGTGAGACGAGATGCGTGCGCCCTCCCTTGCCCTGGCGTCCTTCGAAGTTGCGGTTGGAGGTCGAGGCGCAGCGTTCGCCCGGAGACAGCTGATCCGGGTTCATGCCCAGGCACATCGAGCATCCGGCGAAACGCCATTCCGCCCCGAAGTCCTTGATCACCTTGTCCAGGCCCTCCGCCTCGGCCTCCAGTCGCACCCTTGCCGATCCGGGCACGACCATGACGCGCACGCCGTCGGCCTTCTTCTTGCCCTCGATGATCGACGCGAACGCCCGGAGGTCCTCGATGCGGCTGTTGGTGCACGACCCCATGAAGACCGCGTCCACCGGAACCTCCTTGAGCGGTGTCCCCGGCTTCAGGTCCATGTACTCCAGCGCCCGCTCCGCGGCTGCGCGCTCATTCGGGTCGTCGATCTCGGCGGGGTCGGGCACGGCGGCCGAGAGGGAGCTGCCCTGACCGGGGTTGGTCCCCCACGTCACGAACGGCTCGAGCTGGTCGGCATCGATGAACACCTCGGCGTCGAAGGTCGCGCCCTCATCGGTCGGCAACGTGCGCCAGTAGGCGACGGCGTCTTCCCAGTCCTGCCCCTTCGGCGCGTGCGGGCGACCCTCGAGGTAGGCGAACGTCGTCTCGTCGGGGGCGACCATGCCGGCGCGGGCGCCTGCCTCGATCGACATGTTGCAGATCGTCATGCGGCCCTCCATGGAGAGCGCACGGATGGCGCTGCCGCGGAACTCGAGCACGTAGCCCTGTCCCCCGCCGGTACCGATCTTCGCGATCACCGCGAGGATGATGTCCTTCGCCGTCACACCGGGGCGCAACGTGCCCTCGACGTTGATCGCCATGGTCTTGAACGGCTTCAACGGCAGGGTCTGCGTGGCCATGACGTGCTCGACCTCGCTGGTGCCGATACCGAACGCCATCGCGCCGAACGCGCCGTGGGTCGAGGTGTGCGAATCGCCGCAGACCACGGTGATGCCGGGCATGGTCAGCCCGAGCTGGGGCCCGACCACGTGCACGATGCCCTGCTCCGCATCGCCGAGCGAGTGCAGACGCACCCCGAACTCGGCGGCATTGCGGCGCAACGTCTCGATCTGCGTGCGGCTGGTCAAGTCGGCGATCGGCTTGTCGATGTCCCACGTCGGAGTGTTGTGGTCCTCCGTCGCGATCGTGAGGTCGAGGCGACGAAGCGGCCGCCCTTCGCTGCGGAGGCCATCGAAGGCCTGCGGGCTGGTGACCTCGTGCACGAGGTGCAGGTCGATGTAGATGAGGTCCGGCTCGCCGTTCTCGCCCTTGACGACGAGGTGGTCGTCCCAGACCTTCTCGGCGAGAGTCCTGCGGCGTGCGGAATCGGCACCGTTTGCGGGGGTGGTCATTGCGTGTCTCCTGTGGCTGGCGGTTCGGCCCACGGTGGACTCCGCGACGAGGAGGGGCTCAGAACGAGGTCTCGTCGCGGCGCCTAAGAAGAAGGAGCACGGTCCGCATGACGTCAGATTACCACCGCTGAGACGTGCTCCGACCCGTCATGACACTCTGTTGAGCACCCGAACGACCGAGAGGCACCGCATGACCGTCGACACCGCCCGCTTCGCCACCCGCGCGGTCCACGCGGCGAGAAGCCGGGAGACGGCCAGCTCCCGCGCGACGCCTATCTACCTGACGGCGGGCTTCGAGTTCGACGACTTCGATCACGCTGCCGACCACTTCAGCACCGGCACCGGCTTCGGCTACACCCGCACAGGGAACCCCACGGTGCGCGCCGTGGAACGCCAGCTCGCAGCCCTGGAGTCCGGCGCCGACGCCGTGCTCGTGGCCAGCGGCCAGGCAGCAGTAGCGACGGCCCTTCTGACCGTCGCCGGCGCGGGCGATCACATCGTGTCGTCCACCCACATCTACGAAGGCACCAGGGGCTTGTTCCTGGACAACCTCGCTCGACTCGACATCGAGACCACGTTCGTCGACGACATCGCCGATGCGGATGCCTGGAGGGCAGCGATCCGCCCGAACACCCGCGCGCTGTTCGCCGAGTCGCTCGCCAACGCCCGCAACGATGTGCTCGACGTCCGCGCCATCAGCGACGTCGGCGATGAGTACGCGATCCCACTGATCGTCGACAACACGCTGGCGACGCCGGCACTGCTACGCCCTCTCGAGCACGGCGCGGCGATCGTGGTCCATTCCGCGTCGAAGTTCCTGGCCGGGCACGGCTCCGTGCTCGGCGGCGTCATCATCGATGACGGGCGCTTCGACGCCGCTCTCGCTGGCCACAACGCGCCCCATCTCGTCCTCCCCGGCCGGGGGGATGCACCCAGCACCTTCGCCCGCCACGGGGGCCGCGCCCGCATCGCCTACGCCCGCGAATCCGTCGCCCCGCGATTCGGCGCATCGCCGTCCCCTCTCAACGCCTTCCTGATCGGACAGGGCGTCGAGACGCTCGGCCTGCGGGTCGAGCGACAGTCTCGCAACGCCCTGCAGATCGCCCAGTGGCTGGAACGGCACGAGGAGGTCGAGAGCGTCGACTACGTCGGGCTCCCCTCGCACCCCGACCACGAGGTCGGCAAACGCTACCTCGAGGGCGGGTCCGGATCGATCTTCACCTTCACTCTGCGGGGCGGGCTCCCTGCGGCACGCCGATTCGTCGAGCATGTGCGGGTCTTCACCCACATGACCCACATCGGAGATGTGCGCTCTCTGGTGCTGCACGCCGGGACCACCAGTCATGCCCAGCGCACCGAGGAGGAGCGCGAGGCTCTCGGCGTGCGGCCGGGCACCCTGCGGCTGTCGATCGGCATCGAGGACGTCGACGATCTGATCGCGGATCTGTCCCATGCGCTCCAGAACGTACGGGAGACGGTGGCATGAGCCGCCCTCAGCACTTCGGCTGGTTCCTCGCGCGCGGCTTCGGACCGCAGGGCTGGGGCTATCCGTCCCTCGAATGGGACTACGACTGGACGCGCCCCGAGATCTATCAGGACGCCGCGCGCACCCTGGAGCAGGCCGGCTTCGATCTGGTCATCATCGAGGATGCGCCCTCCCTGGGATCGCCTTCGACGATCGATCTGCGCGTCCGGCACGCGTTCGGCGGCCCGAAGCACGACCCGCTCCTGCTGGCTCCCTATCTGTTCCAGGCGACCAGGCACCTGGGCGTGGTGCCGACGGTGAATCCCGCGGCGTACCTCCCCTACACGGCCGCCCGGCAGTTCGCGACGCTGCAGCACCTCAGCGGCCATCGTCTGGGTCTCAACGTGGTCACCGACACCGGCAGCGCACGGCACTTCTCCGCGGCCCCGCAGCTCGGGCACGACGAGGCCTACGACCGCGCCGAGGAATGGCTCGACGGCATCCGCGCCCTCTGGCGCAGCTGGGACGACGGCGCTCTCCTCGCTGATCGGGAGACGGATGTCTACGCCGACGGCACCCGCCTGCGTGCGGTCGAGCATCGCGGTGAGCACTTCGCCTTCGACGGCCCGCTCAACGCCGTGCCGTTCACCGACGGGGACCCCGCGATCGTCTCACCCGGCGGCTCGGGCCGAGGGCTCGGCTTCGCCGGCGCGAACTCCGACGTCCAACTGGCTCTGGCGCCGCTGAACGAGAAGTCCGTGCGGGACTACCGCGCCAAAGTGCACGACGCGGCGACCGAGAGAGGACGACGTCCGGAGGACATCAAGATCCTCTTCGCCATCCAGCCCGTGATCACCTCGTCGGTGGAGGAGGCCGACCGCATCGTGGCCGCGTCCGCACACCCCGACGATGCCGCGCTCGTGCAGATCGCCCGCAAGCAGTCGAGCGACCTCGAGACCGATCTCACGTCGCTCGACCTCGACCGTCCGCTCGACCTCTCTGTCTTCGGTGCGCACGTCTCCCGGGGCAGCATCCAGCGTCTGATCGGCGACCGGGGCGAGGAGGCGCCGCTGCGCGCACACCTCAGCGCGCTCGCCCGTGCGGGTCGGATCTCGGACCGCACCGGCTTCGTCGGAACGGCCGAGGAGTTCGCCGACCTGATCGAAGAGCTCGGCGAATGGGGCAACGACGGCGTCCTGCTGTGGGGGGACTTCCATCCGGTCACCCTGCACCGCACCCTCGACGAGCTCGTGCCTGTGCTCCGCCGGCGAGGCGTCCTTCGTCGTGAATACGCGGACGGCGGCCTGCAGGCGAACCTGCGCGCGTTCTGAGCGGCGGTCAGGCCGAACGTCACCAGCCCATGGAGCCGGGAACGCCCTTGAAGGGACCGACGACCCAAGACGTGACCCACCCTCCGTAGAACCCACCCGGTTGCGGGACCGCGACCTCGTCCCCGACGGTGCACTCGTCCATCGGCGCCGCGTACACGGCGACCCGGTCGGTCAGCGCCTCGAAGCCGGGAGACGGGTGGGGATAGTTCCAGGCCGCTCCAGGGCGAAGGGTGTCTCCACCGCGCACATCGAAGTAGCGGGCGGTGCCCTTGAACTCGCAGAACGAGGCGCCGGGGGCCTCCACCAGCGCACCGGGGATGAAGTCGGCGATCGGAAGGTAGTACACGGGAGGGTGGCTGGTCTCCAGCACGCGCACGGCATCGCGGGTGTCGGCGATCAGGTCACCGCCGAGGCGGATCGTGATGCGTTCGGCGACCGGTTCGACGCGCGGCGGCCTCGGATAGTCCCAGACGGATTCCTGCCCGGCGGACGGGGTGAGGGGGCGAGGTCTGCGCATCTGTTCACTTTACGTCTCTCGGTGTTGACTGGTGCCATGACCGCCATCCCGATGTTCCCGCTCGGCTCGGTGCACTTCCCGCACACCCCGCTTCCGCTTCGCGTGTTCGAGCCGCGGTACCTCACGATGATCGGGCGGCTCCTGGATGAGGAGGACCCGCGGTTCGGTGTCGTGCTCATCGAACGCGGCCATGAGGTCGGCGGTGGCGATCGGCGCAGTCGCATCGGGACGATGGCGCGGCTGGTCAGCGTCTCCGCGGGTGCCGACGCTCTGCTGGCCGTCGCCGTCGGCACCGATCGCTTCACGGTCGATGAGTGGCTGGATGACGACCCCTATCCCCGCGCCGAGGTCACGCCACTGCCCGAACTCGACTGGAGCGACGAGCTCACCCCGCTGCGCACGCAAGCGGAGGCGATCGTGCGACGGACACTCGCCCGCGCGCCCGAGGCGCAGTGGGATGCCGACACCGAGCTCTCGGACGATCCGATCGCCGCCGCGTGGCAGCTCGCCGCGATCGCTCCCCTCGGCGACTACGACAGATACGCGCTGCTGCAGTCCGCCACGGTGGGGGCGTTGCTTCGTCAGATCATCGACCTCACGCTCGACGCCGAGCTTCTGTGGTCAGACGGGTGAGGTGGCGCTGGCGCATCGCCAGGAAGAGCGGGAAGGTGAAGGCGAACGCCGTCACTCCGGACAGCACGACATAGAGCCAGCCCCTCCGCATCCCGATCCGTCGCGCCTCGACGATGATGAACACGCTCCCCGCGATCGCCACGATCAGGAGATCGACCGTGATCGACGACACCGCCGGACCGCTGCCGACGAGATCGCCGACGAAGTCCACCATCTGCGTGATGGCCAGCACGTTGAACGTCCAGGTGCCGATGAGACCGACCACCGCCAGCACGAGATAGACGACGGCGAGGGGTGTCCAGTGGCGGGTCATGCCGCCATGATCTCACTCCACGGTCGTCGTGGACCTCGCCGCGCGCTTCTCGCGGGACGAGGCGATCAGGCTGGCGACGGTCGCGATGGTCATCGAGGCGAGGATCACGCCGAGGGAGACCATATTGCTGATGTCGGGCACCCACTCGACGTGCTCGCCGCCGTTGATGAACGGCAGCTCGTTGACGTGCAGAGCGTGCAGGATCAGCTTGACGCCGATGAAACCGAGGATGACGGCGATGCCGTAGTGCAGGTAGCGCAGACGGTCGAGCAGGTCGCCGAGCAGGAAGTAGAGCTGGCGCAGCCCCATCAGCGCGAAGATGTTGGCCGAGAAGACGAGGAAGCCGTTGGTGGTGATCTCGAAGATCGCGGGGATCGAGTCGATCGCGAAGATCAGGTCGGTGACACCGATGGTGATGAAGACGATCACCATGGGCGTCCACATGCGCTTGCCGTCGACCGTGGTGCGGATCTTGGAACCGTCGTACGTCTCGCTGATGTCGACGCGGCGACGCAGCAGGCGGACGATGAAGTTCTCGCGCTGCACCTCGCCCTCGTGATCGCCGTCCGGCATGGCCTGACGGATCGCCGTCCAGATGAGGAAGGCGCCGAAGATGTAGAAGATCGGCGAGAAGTTCTCGACGATCGCGACACCGGCGAGGATGAACAGGCCGCGCAGGATGAGCGCGATGATGATGCCGACCATGAGCACCTGCTGCTGCAGCCGCCGCGGCACGGCGAACTGGGCCATGATCAGGACGAAGACGAACAGGTTGTCGATGGAGAGGCTGTATTCCAACGCCCATCCGGTGATGAAGTCACCCGCGTTCTGCCAACCTCCGACATTGCCGAGGAGCACCGCGAACAGCAGCGCGAGCCCGACGTAGAAGACCACCCAGAGAGTGGACTCCTTCGTCGACGGGATGTGCGGCCGCAGCCGGATGAGGAGCAGGTCGCCGATCAGGATGATCGTGAGGACGACCATCGAGGTGATCTCGAACCAGACGGGGATTTCCAAGGGCGCACTGCACCTTTCGCGGAGGGGTCGGGAATGAGTCGAAAGTCTCTCCCCCGCACACAGGTGCGGCGCGCGCCCGGAGCAGCGATGACGGTGCTCGTGATGACGTTACGCGCGGATTCGGGATACTCCCTCTCGCCCGGGCAATGCTACCGGAGCCGTGGCATCAGTGGGAACGGATGTCGTCGGAAACTCCCTGCGGCCCGCACGCAATCCCCTGCACCGGATCTGAGACGATGGGGCATCGATCGACACTCTCCTCGTGAGAGACACCGAACGGAACCAGGATGCCCCTGCAGACAACTGATCAGAGATGGGCGGCGCGGGCCGCGGCCGGCGACGAGAACGCCTTTCGCGAGCTGTACCGCGCACACGTGCGTCCCGTGTACTGGATCGCGCAGGGCATCCTCGCCTCGCCGTCCGACGCCGAGGATGTGACCCAGGAGACGTTCGTCGTCGCCTGGCGGAAGATCCCCGACCTCGAGCTCCAGGGCGAGTCGATCCTGCCGTGGCTGGCCACGATCTGCCGATTCCAGGCAGCCAACCGGCTCCGTCAGCGTCGGCGCGATCAGGCGCACACCGCCGAGGCCGTGGACGAGACCCTGCTGCCGGACACGGTGAGCGTCGAGGAGCAGGTCATCACGGCCGAGCTGGCGGCGCGGATAGCCCGAGAAGTGGGCACGTTGAGCGAACTCGATCGTGAGATCTTCCGTCTGTGCGCGTCTGAGGGCTATGCCTATCAGGCGGCTGCGGAAGAGCTCGGGGTGACCCACGCCGTCGTCAGGAACCGTCTCTCTCGAGTACGCACGCAGTTGCGTGGCGCCGTGACGGAAGTGAGAGACGCATGAACGACAAGACCAGCGGCAGCGACCTGCCCGCCCTCTCGGACGAGGCGATCGCCCGTATCGAAGACGCCGTCTTCGCCGAGATCGCCTCCGAGCGCGCGCCGGCGCGCCCGGCCGAGGCCAAGTCCCGTGCTCGTCGGCGGCGGTGGCTCACCGGCGGCGGCATCGCCGCGGCCTTCGTGGTCGGCGTGCTCGTGACGCCCCCCATCCTCGGCGCCGTAGGCGGGGGAACCTCCGTGACGGCCGAAGGCATCGGCTTCTCCAGCGGCACGGTCGCCGACTCCGCGCCCTCATCGCCCGAGCGGCTCACGGGCGTGGCTCCCGAGTCGCTGTCGGACGGTGGCGCCATGAGCTCCGATGCGAACGCGGGGACGCTCCCCGGTGCCGCTGACGCGGAGAGCGGGCGCGAGATCATCGCCACCGCGCAGGCGACCGTTCAGGTGAAGAGCATCCCCGAGGCGGCGACGGCGATCGCGGCCCTCGCCGAGGAGCACGGCGGCTACGTCGAGAGCACGGAGATCGGGAAGTCGGTCCCGCTCGACGGCCGCACCGATCCCGCCACCGACACCGCCGATTCGGCGTACGGCTGGGTCGGCATCAGGGTGCCGTCGGCGGATCTTCCCGACGTGATCGCCGCTCTCGCCGACACCGGAGAGGTGCTCTCGTCGTCGACGTCGAAGCAGGACGTGACGTCTGCCGCGATCGATCTGCGCGCCCGCGTCGATTCCACGAAGGCATCGGTCGAGCGGCTCACGCAGCTCATGGCGCAATCGGGAAGCGTGTCCGAGCTGATCGAGGCCGAGGTCGCACTGACCGACCGCCAGGCCCAGCTCGAATCCTACGAACAGCAGCTCGCCGCTCTCGACGACCAGGTCGCGATGTCTTCCCTGCAGGTGCAGCTGACGAAGGCGAGCGCACCGACGACCGCTGACCCGGCCGGCTTCGGCGACGGCCTGCTGGCCGGCTGGAACGGTCTCGTGGTGTCGCTGAACGCACTGGTCATCGCCCTCGGCTTCATCCTCCCGTGGCTCGCACTCGCCGGGGTGGTCGTGCTCCTCGTCTGGCTCCTGCGCCGGACGCGTCGCAACCGCCGTGACGCCGCGGGATCCTCAAGCGGGACATCCGTCGAAGAGAACTGACGCCGCCCCGTAGGAGAAGGCTCGCCCGGATGCTTGCGGGCGAGCCTTCTCGTTGATATTCCGAGGTATACAAGAAGTCTTGTGCGTCTGTCACCTCGGGACTAGCGTCTTCCCCCGTGGAAGACATCTCCGTGATCACCGCCGTGCATCACCCGCTGCGCCGCCGCATCTACGACTATCTGCTCCTGTACGGCACCGCACAGGTCACCGCGATCGCGCGCGCACTCGACAGCCAGGTCGGCAGCATCAGCCATCATCTGCGGATGCTGGAGCGCGCAGGCGTCGTCGAACGCGCACCGGATCCCGCCGGTGACAAGCGCACCAGCTGGTGGAAGGTGGCTCGACGCGGGTTGACCTGGTCGACCGACGACTACGCGGACTCCCCCGCCGATGCCCTGCTCGCGCGCGAAGCCCAGCGGCAGGGCATCCGGATGCAGATAGACCGGCTGCAGCGCTGGCACCGCAGTCGCCGAGACCCCGCGTACGCGGGATACGACGGCTCGAACACGGAGACGACCGCCTGGGCATCGGCCGACGAGCTGCGCGACCTCTCCGCGCGGATCCTCGGGACGATCCGCGAGTGGCAGGAGGGCATCGACCTCGACGACGGTCAGGAGCGCGTCCCCGTCTTCGTCTTCGCGCACGCCTTCCCCACGGAGCCGTGATGGCGACGGTCAGCGAGCCCGTCGAGGTGACCGCGCCTCCTGCGTTCCGCCGGGACCACCTCGCGCATGCATGGATCGGTGTGAAGGCGCTCTCCGATGCCGGTGACGCCCTGTGGACGATCGCCCTCGCCTGGACGGCCGTGCAGGTCGCCTCCCCCGCGGTCGCCGGGCTGATCGTCGCCGCAGGAACGGTGCCCCGCGCGGTGATCCTCCTGTTCGGAGGGGTGATCGCCGACCGTGCGGACGCCCGCCGCATCATGCTCGCGTTCAACGTGCTCCGGGTCGGTGTCCTGGTCGCCGTGGCCGTGTGGGTGCTCACGACACCGCCCTCGGTCGCGGTCCTCCTCCTCGCCGCCATCGCGTTCGGGGTATGCGATGCGTTCTACGAACCGTCAGCCGGCACGATCGCCCGCCAGCTGGTCAGAGCCGCCGATCTTCCGGCCTACGGAGCTGCGGCCCAGACGGCGTCACGCCTGGGGACCATGGGAGGTGCAGCGATAGGCGGGTTCGTCGTGGCGCACGCAGGCCTTGCCGCAAGCGCGTCGGTGAACGCCCTGACCTTCACCGTGGTGGTCGCCTTCATCGCGATCTGGCTGCGCCCGCGCTTCCGCCTCGCCCGCGCGGAGAAGGAGTCCGCGCTGCGCGGCATCGCCCGCGGGTTCACCCATCTCTCCGTGAACCCCACGACCCGCACGCTCGTGATCGCACTGTCGGGGTTGAATCTGGCGGTCGGCCCGGCGATCGGGCTCGGACTCGCCCTCCGTGCTCACGACGAGGGGTGGGGCGCTCAGGCGGTCGGGCTATTCGAAGCGCTCCTCGGTGTCGGCGCGGCGCTGGGGGCCGTCTCCGTGGCGAAGTGGCGGCCACGTCACGAGGCGCGCGCCGGGTTCTGGGCGCTGGTCGTGCAAGGGGCAGGCATCGTGGCGCTCGGGTTCGGTCCGGCCTGGACCGTCGCTGCAGCCGCGTTCGTGATCGGTGCGACCGCGGGATACGCCTCGGTGCTGCTCAGCGCCACCTTCTCAGCGACCGTCGACACGGCCTACCTCGGCCGGATGGGCGCGCTCACGCGCCTCGGCGACGACTGTCTGATGCCGCTCGCGATGGCCGGCTTCGGCGCCCTCGCATCGGCAACGACCGTCGGGGTGCCGTTCGCACTCTTCGGGGGCGCGATGATGGCCCTGATGATCCTGCCGTTGAGGAACCGGACGTTCCGCACCCTGTCCTTGAATCCCCGGCACTGAGGGGGGAGAAACAAGAAAGCCTCCGGCGAACCGGAGGCTTTCTCTGTTGTGTGACCCCAGCGGGATTCGAACCCGCGTTACCGCCGTGAGAGGGCAGCGTACTAGGCCGCTATACGATGGGGCCGTCTGGCGGAACGTTTCCGTCCCGCGACAACCGTTCAAGTATGCCACGGCGATTCTCACTGCGCCAAATCGACGCCACCCTCTCCTGAATCCCGGGCGTGGCGCACCGAATCCGACGCCGAATACGTTTGCCGTGGGCGAGCGGAAGGAGTTGACTCTTCCCATGCGCGTCACCAAGTTCGAACATGCCGCCCTCCGTCTCGATGCGAACGAGAAGACCCTTCTGATCGACCCCGGGTCGTTCACGACGCCCCTGAACGACCTCGCCGATCTGGTCGGGATCGTGATCACCCATGAGCACCCGGACCACTGGACGGCCGACCACTTCGACAGACTCCTGCGCGCGGCACCCGGCACGCCGATCTTCGCCCCCGCCGGCGTCGCCCGCGCCGCAGAGGGATACGACATCACCGTCGTCTCTCCCGGCGACACCGTCGACGTCGGCGGATTCACCCTGCGATTCTTCGGGGGTACCCACGAAGTCATCCACTCCTCCCTCCCGACCGTCGAGAACGTGGGCGTGCTCGTGAACGACGAGCTCTACTACCCCGGCGACTCCTACGCGGTCCCCGAGGGCGTCGCGGTCGGCACTCTCGCCGCGCCGCTCGGCGCTCCCTGGCTGAAGATCGGCGAGGCGATGGACTTCGTGCTCGCGGTCGCCCCTCGTCGCTCCTTCGGGACCCATGACATGACGCTGTCGGTGATCGGGAAGAACATGCACAGGCAGCGGCTGCAGTGGGCAACGGAACAGGGCGGCGGCGAGTTCTTCGTGCTGGAGCCCGGCGACTCCCTCGATCTCTGAGCATGGCGGACTCCCCCGGCGCGGAGGTCGCACTCGATGAGCGCGACGTCCGCGAACTCGTCCGCACCGTCGCACCGGAGCTGGCGGCACTTCCGTTGACGCGGTCTGCCGAGGGATGGGACAACGTCACGTGGCGTCTCGGGGCGGATCTCGCGGTGCGCATCCCCCGCCGGCTCCAGGCGGCGCCGCTGATCCGGCACGAGCAGCGTGCGCTCCCCTTGATCGCGATGCACCTGGCCGCGGCGAACGTCCGCACGCCCCTACCGGTGTTCGCAGGTTCGCCGACCCCGCACTTCCCCTGGCCCTGGTCGATCGTGCCGTGGTTGCCCGGCGGCCAGACTCTCGGTCGCCCCCGTCGGGACAACACCGTCTGGGCCGCTCAACTCGCTGCCGTCCTGCTCACCCTCCACCGGGATGCACCTGCAGACGCACCCCGGAACCCGGTCCGCGGGGTGCCGCTGGCGGTGCGGGACGACAGCATCCGCTCCCGCCTCGCAGACCTTCCCGAGACGATCGCCGAGAATCTCGCCGACATCTGGCAGACCGGGCTCGACGCCGCCCCCGCGACCGAGTCCGTCTGGATCCACGGCGACCTGCACCCCGGGAACATCCTCGTCGACGGTGATCGGCTGTCGGCGCTTATCGACTTCGGCGACGTCACAGCCGGCGACCCGGCCTACGACCTCGCTGCAGGATGGCTCGCCTTCGACGCGGAAGGCCGACATGTGTTCCGCCGAGCCACGGGGCGCCGATACGCCGAGGAGACCTGGGTGCGGGCACGCGCCTGGGCGGCCGCGATCTCGATCATCCTCTGCCATTCGAGCGATGACCGCCCCGATCTGCGCGCGCTCGGGCACGAGACATCCGCTCAGCTGCGGACGGCCCCGACGACCTGACGCCGCGCGCCGGTGAGCACTCCGCTCACCCGCGACCACACCCGTCGGGCGCGATCGTCGAGAGGCCGGCGACCGTCGGACCGGACACGGCACACAGGTTCAGGCCTGCGCGGCCCTGACCCTCAGCTCACGCGCGAGGTGATCCCGCTGCTCGATCACGAGCCGCCGGAGAGCGGCCGGCGCCTCGGCGTTCGCGGCCAGCCATGCATCGACCGGTTCCAACGAATCGCCGGCCGGGAACAGCCCGACCACCAGCCGTCGCGCGATCTCGATGCTGCGCGCGCCCCAGACCTGCCCGATCCGCGCGAAGTACTCGTCCTCGAAGCCGGAGACGAGATCACGGCGCCCGCCGGCGCGGAAACCCCCGATCTCGGCATCGAGGTGATCGTTGCTGAGCGCGAGGTCGTTCCAAGCGGAGTCCCATGCCTCGCGGCGCACGGTGGCATCCGGTCGCGACGACCGCGCCCGCCGTGCGGCTGTACGTCCGTCGCCCGTGTCGTCCCGCTGCTGCTCTGCGGCCACATCCGCAAGATCGGCGTGCCCGGTGGTGACCAGCGCCGTGAGGAGCTGCCAGCGCAGATCGGGATCGATGACGAGGCCTTCGGGTGCCTGCCCGTCCAGCAGTGCCCGCACCTGTTCCTGATGCCCGTCGTCGAAGGCGGATGCCGTCGCGAACGCCCGGGCCCAGGAGAGCTGCGCGTCGCTCCCGGCGTCCGCAGCCTCCAGCGTGCTCCACACGGTCTCGACCCAGCGCCGCTGCTCCTGGTCGCGGCTCGCCTCCGCGACGAAGTGGCGGATCGTGTAGCTGGCGTTCGCGAGGACGCCCGTCAACAGCCCGATGTTGGACTCCGCGGGCGCATGGGTGCGCACGATCTCGAGGTACCGCGCCGCCGCGAGCTCGCCGTCGCGGGTGGCGTTCCACAGCGACGACCAGACGAGGGCGCGCGCCAGCGGGTCGTCGATCGCAGAGAGGGACTCCTCGACCGTCGCGAGCGAACGCGCATCGAGACGAGCCTTCACATAGGTGAGGTCGTCGTCGTTGAGCAGCACCAGATCGGCATCGGGCAGGTCGATCTCGGTCCGTTCGCCGACCACGTCGAGCTCACGCTGCTCGCGCCGCAGGACCCGGCCGTCGA
Organism: Microbacterium sp. Root322; assembly: GCF_001425645.1. Lineage (NCBI taxonomy): Bacteria > Bacillati > Actinomycetota > Actinomycetes > Micrococcales > Microbacteriaceae > Microbacterium > Microbacterium sp. Root322. The sequence goes on from NZ_LMCS01000001.1 coordinate 673,102, forward strand.
CACGCTCGTACAGCCCGATGCGCAGTCGATGCGGGCGAGGGTCGGTCTGCACGAGGATGCTCCGCCCGTCCGCCTCGGTCTCGGTCCACAGCGTGGACATGCCCGAGGTCTGCAGCCAGGCCGCCGACCAATCGCTCATGTCCCGCCCCGAGACGGCGCTCAACTGCACCAGGAAGTCGTCGAGCGTCGTGTTCCCGAACGCGTTGGCGGCGAAGTAGAGACGGGCGCCCTCGAAGAACGCCTCATCCCCGACGAAGGCGACCAGCTGCTTGAGCACGGCGGCACCCTTGGCGTAGGTGATCCCGTCGAAATTCAGCTTCGCGGCCTCGAGATCGGTGATGTCCGCCACGATGGGGTGCGTCGTCGGCAGCTGGTCCTGCTGGTACGCCCACGCCTTGCGGCTGGCGGCGAAGGTGACCCACGCATCGTGATAGCGCGTGGCGACTGCCGACGCATGGGCGCCCATGTAGTCGGCGAAAGATTCCTTGAGCCACAGGTCGTCCCACCAGGTCATCGTCACCAGGTCGCCGAACCACATGTGCGCCATCTCATGCAGGATCGTGTTGGCTCGCGCGGCGCGCTGCGCGTCGGTCGCCGCCCCACGGGAGAGATACGACTCCGTGAACGTCACCAGTCCCGGGTTCTCCATCGCACCGAGGTTGTACTCCGGAACGAAGATCTGGTCGTACTTGCCCCACGGATACGGGTAGGCGAAGGCATCGGTGAAGAAGTCCAGCCCCTGGCGTGTGACCTCGAGGATCTCCTCGGCCTCGAGGTGCGCAGCGAGTGATCTGCGGACGAACACGCCGAGGGTGACGCTCTGCTCGTCGCGGCGCCACTCGCCGTCCACCCGCGAGTAGGGTCCCGCGGCCACCGCCGTGATGTAGCTCGAGATCGGCAGGGTCGGTGCGAACTCCACGCGCTGCACGCCGACACCGAGATCGGTGTGCGTCGGAGACTGATTCGAGAGCACCTCCCATCCGGAGGGGGCGTCGACGACGAAGGTGTACTCGGCCTTCATGTCGGGCTGTTCGAAGCAGGCCATCACCCGCCGCGAGTCGGCCGGTTCGTACTGCGTGTAGAGGTAGGTCTCGTCGTCGACCGGATCGTGGAACCGGTGCAGACCCTCACCGGAGCGACTGTATGCGCCGATCGCCTCGACGCGGACGACGTTGGAGTCCACCAGGCCCGAGAGCGAGATGCGGGCACCGTCGTAGACGATCTCCTGATCGACGCCGTTCACGCAGACTCGCTGGACGCCTTCGCCGATGAAGTCGAGCCAGGTCGCGTCGACGGTCGACGAGAACTCGAGGGTCGTCACGGTCGGGAACCCGGTGCGAGCGCGCTCCGGCGCTCCGGTCAGGTCGAGCTCGACGCGGATGCGGTGCACGGTGACGGCAGCGGATCGCGCTGCGGTCTCCTCGCGGGTGAGGTTGGCGGTGTCCATGCATCCATCCTGGCATCCGGATGCCGCACGAACCGCCGTGGACCGAGACGTCACGCGGTCTGCAGGCGGTGTCCGATCTCGGCGTAGACCTGTGCGGAGGCCTGCGCGCGCACGAGAACGGTGGGCTGGTCGCCTCTCGATTGCGCGACAGAAGCGAGGATCGCATCGCTGCGAGCCACTTCTGCACGATCCCCGGTCGCTTCGGCGATGCTCCGCGCCTCCTGCGCCTGCCGCTCGGCCTCACGCAGGAGGTCATCCGCATCCTCCGCACCCCTCGTGGCTGACGACACCAGGATCTCGGCGAGCGAGTTCGCCGCCTCCGTCGCGATCAGCGGCGAGCCCGCACGCTCCGCCTCTCGGAGGATCCGTTCCGCTGCGGTCCTCGCCCTCACGACATCTCCGGCTCGTCCGGCGATCCGCGCGTCGAGAAGCTCGAGATCGGCCGAGGTCGCGAACTCCCTCGCCGTCTGCAGGCTCTGCATCGCGACCGCGGACAGGTCGCTGGCCTGCCTGTCGTCACCCCGCGCCTCGGCGACGAGGGCGAGCGTGCGTCGGACGAAAGGCAGGGATTCACCGCCGGACGCGTCCAGCAGTTCGTGCAGCTCACTCTCCGCATCGTCGAGCCGCCCGATCGCGAGGAGCAGCAGCGGGCGATTGCCGCGCACGACGGCCACATTGAGATCGTCGCCTTCCGCCCGCGCCATCGACAGGGCGAGGGCGTACCCCTCCAGCGCCTCCGGATAACGGGCGAGGATGCGCAGGGTGTCTGCATGGTTGCCGGCGGCGCGTCCCTCCACGACACGGTCCCGCGCATCCCGCGCATGTGCGACCGCGCGTTCATACGACTCCAGCGCCTCATCGAGGTGACTCATCCACCGTTGGACGTTGCCGATCTGGTTCCAGGTGCGGGCGAGAGCCGATCCCGCGGCTATGCGGCGCACCCGCTGCAGCGTGATGAGCGCCTCGTCGAGGCGTCCGAGCTTCTCCGCGCAATGCGCCACGCCGAGCGCGATGTCCGGCACGAGATCGAGCCCCTCCCCTCGCGCCGCCAAGTCGTGCAGTTGCAGGGATTCGCTCCAGAGCGACCAGCGTGAGAGCGCGGGATGCGCCGCGATCGCCACCTGCTCGACGGCGGAGTCGAGGCCGTGCTCGCGGGCTGCGGTCGCGACTGCGAGCACTGTCGAGACTTCACGTGCGGCGAAGTCGGGGTCCTCCCCGATCCGGGAGAGCACCTCGGACGCGGATCTGTCCACGAACCGTCGGCGCACCGACGACGGCCGGAGCGACCGTGACCGTTCTGCCGCGAAGGCGAAGACCGTGTCGTGCATGCGCACATGCCCCTCACGCAGCTCGACCAGATGACGGGCGTGCAGGCGGCGCAGATCCCGCGCGGCGGAGGGACCGGCCGCGGCGATGAGCACGCCCTCCTCGATGTCCCTGTCCAGCAGCGCGGCATCGGCGAGAAGGTCGGCCTCGGCCGGAGACAGGGAACGCGTCGCCGCCTCCAGGACCGGACGGATGCGCGCGTCGCGAGGTTCGTGCTCGAATCTCGATGCGAGGTCCTGGAACGACCAGCCCTCGTGTTCGCGGACGATTCCCGCCAGCATCACGAGATCGAGCGGGAGGCCCCCTCCGACCGCGACGATGCGGCGCAGCGCATCCGCACGCAGGGCTGCCTCTGCGCCCTTCGCGGATGTCCCCTCCTCGACAGGCAGCAGACGAGCGAGGAGGCGGCGGGCTTCGCCACTCGACATCGGCGGGACGACGACCCTCGCCACATGCAGGTCTGACGACGGAAGGCGCTGCTCGAGGTCGGCCAGGTCGACGCGGGCTGTGACGATGAAGCGCACACCGGGAACCAGCAGCGCCGCGAGGCGGCCGGCATCGCCCGCGTCCTCGATGATCACGGAGATGTCGCGGGCTGCCGCCTGCAGCCGCTCCCGCAGACGAGGCAGTTCGTAGGGAAGAGAGCGGACGCCGAGCGCTCCGAGCATGCGCCGCAGGATGTCGATCGGGTCGGCGTGCGGACGGTCGGGCTCCGACTCCCGCAGGTGCACGGTGAGCACCGGCGACGAGCCGGCCAGTGCAGAGGCGAGAGTGGTCTTGCCCGCTCCTGGCAGGCCCGTGAGGATGAGGACGTCCGCTGCGGGAACCGCAGCCAGCAGCGCTTCTCGTCCGACATCCGCACCGGTGGCGTCTCGTTGTCCGAGCGTCACCTCGACGTGGACTCCCGATCTCTGGCCGTTGAGGGCGCGTGCGGTCTCACGCCAGCGAGCCGCCACGGTGCGCCCACCGCCGAGCACACGCACGATATCGCCGACCAGACGATCGTCGACCCGCCGCCGTCCGGGGCGGAAGCAGTCGTAGACGGTCACCTTGGGAGGCTCGGCGCCGTCGCGCAGGCTGCCGATCCTTCGGGCGATCTCGGCATACGACGGCGATCCCGCGTCCGCACGCATCCGTCCGAGGCCCAGACAGAGCTCATCGAGGGTGCTCGGGGCGGGCATGAGTCGAGCCTATGGCACGCTGTCGCGCGTCTGCGGACGGGGCTCGTTCGGGGTCGTTCGGAGTCGGACGAACCGACGCGCCGCACCCCTAGGCTCACTCGACGGAGAGGCCATCCGACCTCCCGGACAAGGACATGACACCCATGACGACACGCGCAGAGATCGCGGCGAAGCTCGACGACTTCTCCTTCCAGAAAATGAACTTCGGCGGGTTCCTGATGAACAAGCGCGCGAAGAACTCGCACGCGCTGTGGACCCGCGCCTCCGACAAGGGGGTCACCGAGCTGACGCTGCTCACCACGAGGGACTACGGCGAGGGAAACGTGTACGACGTGGCGGCCTTCACCCTCGACGGGAAGGTCCCCGAGGAGATCATCTCGGAGCTGAAGCAGCAGGCGGAAGCCCTCACGGACCGGGTCAACCTGCGCGCGCACGGCTATGTCTACACCTGCCTCGAGCCCTGGGACGGTGGCGGCACCATCTGGATCTCGAAGAAGCCCGAGTTCCGCGCACTGAGCCGCCCCGAGCAGGGCGTCTACGTCATCCCGATCCAACGGCTCACCAGCACGGGCGAGCCCCGATGGCTCGCCTGGGCCCGCGAGGGCGATCAGCTGAACATCGCCATCGTGTACAAGCCCTGACGGTGCCGACGCTCTCGGTCGGCGCGACCGCCCCGCGCGCAGAGGATGGCGCGCGGGGCGCTCTGATCCTCGTCGCGGCGTCCCTTGCCACCCTCGGGATCGCCGGAGCACTGGCGTTCTACCTGCTGCCCGTGGGGTTCGGCCTGACGGGCGCGATCCTCGCGCTCGCCCAGGTGGGGGCGATTCTCCTCGGTGCAGCGCTTGTCGCCTCCTCGACGATCACCATCCGCCGGCACCAGCGGCGACGTGCCGCCCTCGCCGCCGTCGCCGCGGCGCTCGGCTGGGAGTATCGCGCGGACATCGGTGACCACGTGTGGGGCGGCTCCATCGACGAGCAGATCGATCGCGGGAGTCGCACCGCACGAGACCACCTCGACGGGCGTCGCTCCGAGATCCCCTTCGACAGCGTCGAGCGCACCTTCGTCGTCGGCGACCGCGAAGGGGCGACCGTGCACACGGTGCGCGCGGTGCGGATCCCACTGCCGTCCGAGGCGCCGCGGATCACGCTCCGGTCGCGGCGCGGCGGAGGAGCACTCAGTGTGCTCCCACGACGCCCGACCGGCCGATCGCGGTTCCGACTCGAGGGCGATTTCAGCGACGTCTTCGACGTGTCGGTACCGACGGGTTACGAGACGGATGCGCTCTATGTGCTCACTCCCGACCTCATGGTGATCCTCCTCGATGCGAGCGCCGACCTCGACCTGGAGATCGTCGACAGCACGCTGCACGTGTACTTCCCCGCCGTCGACCTGACCGACGACGCAGAGCTGCACCGGTTCCTCACCGTGATCGCCGCACTGCATGACCGCTTCGGACGTCGCACCCTGCTCTATCGCGACGAAGCCGCCGCTCCCCTCGATCCGGAGGCCTACCGCCGCGACGGCGACGCGCTCGCCGCCAGGGCGCGCCGTGTCGACACACGCGTGCGGTGGTGGCCGGTCCTGGCTGCCGTGGCGACGCCTCTCGTCCCGATGCTCATCGCCGTCGTCTGGCTCCTGTTCGCCGGTTGACCTTCCGGGAGATCTCCGGGCCGCCGAGGAGACGACGGATGGCCGTCTCGGGCGTCACCGAGAGATCGAGCGTCCGCCCTCGGGCGTACTGGCTGAACACCCGGGGATCGATGTAGCTGCCGCGCGCGACGGCGGTGGTGTTGCCGAGCGCCGTCGCCGCCGCCTGCACGGCGAGGCGCTCGGCCTGGCTCCGGTGGTTGCGACTGTCGAGCTCACCGATCCGCGCGAGGGCATCCGCGGCGATGATCGTCCCGTGAAGCGTGCGGAAGTCCTTCGCGGTGAAGGACGCTCCCGTGACCTCCCGCAAGTAGGCGTTGACCTCGGCGGGTGTGATCCGCATGCGACGGCGCCCCCGGCGATACGCGAGCAGGAAGGCCCCTGACTTCCCGGCTGCGAAGTCCGTGAGAGCGTCGGCGAGTGACTCGTCCGTGATCTCGATCGATGCCGTGCGACCGCTCTTGGCCGGGAACGACAGGGCGACCTCGCTGCCGGCCACGCGCACATCACGCCGTCGAAGCGTCGTGAGACCACGGCTGCCGTGCCGAACCAGATATCGCTCCGACCCGATGCGCAGGGCCGCATCGTCGAGAAGACGGAACGCGATGGCGAGAGCGCGCTCCTTCGTCTGCCCCTCCTGCGCGAGCGCCCTGGTGACCTGGGCTCTGGCGCGAGGAAGGGCGGCCGCGAGATCGAGCGCACGCACGAACTTCCGGCGGTCCCGCGTCACACGCCACAGCGGGTGATACAGGTACTGCTTGCGCCCGGCACCGTCGACCCCCACGGCTTGGATGTGCGCGAGCGGGTCGGCCGCGATCCACACGTCCTGCCAGGCGGGAGGGATCACGAGATCGTGGATCCGCTCACGATCGGCCTCGGGCGCCGTGTCCCCTGCCGGATCGACGTAGCGGTACCCCGACCCCGATCGCACGCGCCGGAAGCCCGGATCCTGCCCCGGTACCACCCGGATGAGTCTTGCCATCGTGTTCCCCTCCTCGACTGTCTGCGATCGAGGATGCCCGGCCGTGTCGACCAGCGGAAGGGAGTGGCGTGGCGGGGTGCCGTCGTGCTATTCCCCGTCGGGCTCGGCGCGGGGCGCCGCGAAGGTGCTGCGCATGTGATCGCTCGTCAGGAAGTCGGCGATACCGATCATGATCAGGCTGAACACGATCTGCTCCGACACCATCCAGAGTGGGTAGAGCCCGGGGATCGCTGCCATCACGAGCGTGATCACCGGGAAGATCTGCGCGAACAGGCGCAGACGCTGATACGCCCACCGCCATCCGCGCTGCGCCCGCCACGCGAAGTAGAACAGGGTCGCGGTCATCGCCAGCACGACGAGCGTGCGCATCCAGACGGCGAACGAGACCGACGCGCCGTCGACTGCCAACGCGAGTGCGACGGCGACGGCGCCGACCCCGATGATCAGCTCGACGACCAGGAGCCAGATGATCCAGGTGAACGCACGCACGGTCTTGGGGTGCGTGCGGTCGGCCTCGCTGATGGCGACGCCCGCCTGCCGCCCGCCGGCGATCCGATCCAGTCGGAGGAAAAGAGACTCCAGAGCCATGATCGGAGCCTATTGCGTGCGGACCTCGTCGGGCTCCTCCATTCGATGGATGTCGACCACTCCGTTGGCCGCCGGGTCGACCGCGCGCTCCAGCACCAGGGCCAGCAGCCCGACAGCGAGGCTCCCCGCGATCATCAGGCCGATGAACCAGCCCTCCAGCCCGCCGCCGAGCAGGACGCCGGCGACGAGCGGCCCCATGATGGCACCGCCCTGGAACGCCGCGGAGTTGATGGCGTTGTAGCGACCGCGCGTACGGTCGGAGGCCAGGTCGTTGTAGATCGCGGGGACGGTGGGCTGCAGCATCGTCTCCCCGAACGCGAAGACGCCCATGTAGGCGATCACCCCGATGGCCGCGACCAGAGTGCCCGGCAGGAATCCGGTCGCCCCGAGCAGCACCCACGACAGCGCCCAGATGAGCGCCATCACCTGCATGACCCTGGTGCGCCTCTTGCCGGTGATCAGTTTCAGGACGGCGAACTGCAGCAGCACGATGACCGCGGTGTTCACGGCGAACGAGATGCCGACGACCTGGGTGGAGACCTCGGAGACCTGTCGCGCGAAAGCCGGGAAGCCGGCCTCCATCTGCCCGTATCCGATGAAGACCGACAGGAACGTGAGAAGGGTCAGCCACAGCACGGCGGGTCGACGCAGGATCTCCCGGTATCCCCCGACGGGCGGGGCGTCGACCGCTGCCTCATGCTGCGTGCGCACGTGGCGGAGCGGCCCGAGAATCAGAGCGAGCGGGATCAGGCCGCTCGCGGCGTCGACGAGGAAGATCGTCGTGAAGGTGGCGGGATCGGTGACATCGACGAAGAAGCCGCCGATCACTCCTCCGACGCCGATCCCGAGGTTCACCAGTGCGAAGTTGACGCCGAAGTACTGCTGGCGCACCTCCCCCTCGACCACGGTGGCGGTGAGTGCATTGAACCCCGGCCAGGACACACCGAAGTTCACGCCGATGAGCATGACGGCGACCGCGGCGACCGCCGGGTGCGTGGCGTAGGCGAGAAGCGTGCATCCGGCGATCATGGACAGCAGCCCCACGATCAGCACCCGCCGTGCGCCGAAGCGGTCGATCAGGGTTCCCCCCGGACCGGTCACGACCAGACCCGTTATCGCGATGAGACTCATCAGCGCCCCCGAGATGCCGAGGTCGAAACCGCGCACCTCGTGGAAGTAGATGATCGTGAACGGCAGTGTCATGCCGCGCCCGAGCGTCTGAACGGCCACGGTCGACAGCAACCAGCGCCCCTCGGTGGGCAGCGCGTTCCAGAAGCTCCTCATACCGATCACCTCGACATTCTTCCCGATGCCTGCGACATCGCCGTTCGGGAGCGGATTGTCGGACGACCCGGTATCTGCCATCATCACGAGCATGGCGCTGTCTCTCGAAGAATTCCGTTCCTCCCTGCTGGACGCCGTCTCCCGGCAGGGACTGGGCATCCAGCTCACGGATGCCCAGTCGCAGCAGGTCGCCGCCGACCCGCAGGCCAGCCGGAGCTGGTACGAGTACTGGCTGTCCACGAACCCGCAGACGGCGCCTGTCGTCGATGCCTCCTCGACGCCGGACGCCTCGCCGACCGCCGAGACGATTCCCCTCGGCGGGCATGACTTCGCGCGGACGGCCGCGTTCGCATCCGCTCCCCCGGCCTACGGCGGAGGCCCGGCGGAATACGCCGGCCACGCCGTTCCTCCGACCTCCGGCGAGCCGCAGAAGAAGAGCCGGGTCGGCCTCTGGGTGGCGCTTTCGATCGTCGGTGCATTGCTGCTGATCGCGGTCATCATCGTGGTGGTGGCCTTCACGACCGCTCGTCACTGGACGAAGGTCGATTCGCCGGAGAAGCCGGAGACGTTCCACAGCGAGGAGTACGAGACCGGCCTGTACCTCGTGTCGGACGACGGAGTGAGCCCGTGCGCTGTCGACCAGGACTGGACGGACTGCATCGATGCGATGGAGGTCAACTACGCCGGAGCCTGCGCCGGCGTCGAACTCGTTCCTGCGGCCGTGACCCTCTGCGGACAGCACCGCGCCGAGATCGACCGCATGCGCGCGGAGGATTCGGAGGGTTCGGTCGTCGCCTCGCTCGGCGATTTCGGCCACCTCACCCGCACGCCCGAGACCGCGACGCGGCAGGTGTCCAACAAGGACTATGAAGCGGCGGTCACCCACGAGGCCGTCTGCTACCTCGGCTTCCTCGGGGAGTGCGAGTAGCGGCGCGGAGGACGACCGGCCGCCTCAGACCGCCTCTCCTCAGACCGCCTCCTGCGGAAGCCCCACCTTCGCCTTCGCCCAGGAGCGACCGCGCGTGTCTTTGAGGATGTTGTACTCGACATCGACGTGCGGCTCGATCGCGCTGTACTTGTCGTTCGGCGCACCGATCACGAGTTGGAAGCCGAGTCCTCTCCAGGCGCCGATCGCGCGCTTGGTGAAGTGGGCATCCGCCTTGATCAGAGCTTCGTCCATGAAGACCGGCGCGTAGCGCGGCCGTGCCGCCCCCGCGTCTCCGAGCTGGTAGCGCAGAGCGGCGCCGACGATGAACGCGACGAGCTCCTGGGACTCCCCTCCGGACTTCTCGCCGATGTGATCGTAGAGCGCGACGTGCTCGCGTGTCGCGGCGGTGACCCGCTCCGCGCTCACCCGCACGTGGTTTCGCACGTCGATGAGTTCGGCGAAGTCGGGCGCCGTCCGACGCATCCGGGCGATGAGGCGGCTCATCTTGCGATACACGGCCTCCCGTTCCGCATCGGTCGAGGCCGCATCGATCAGTCCCCGCACCTCGCGGAGCTCACGTCGGAAGCGCTTGCGCGCCTCCGTCTGATTCTCCCGCGGGGTGATCTGCAGGCGGTGATCGTCATCGTAGAAGGGCAGCTCCTCCATGATGCGGTTGATGGGATCGATGCGATCCTTGATCTCGCGCAGCGAACGGCTGAGAGTCGAGTCGAGACTCGTCAGATCGTTGCCGGAGAGCTTGAGGAGGCTGTCGCGCCACTCGGTCTCCAGCTCATGCAGTCCGTTGGTCTGGAGCGCCTCCAGAATGCTCTCGAACTCCCCGACCGACGCGTCTGGATCCGGCAGGATCGTCAGATTATCCCAGCGCTCCAGGAACCCGGTCATGAGTCGTCGCATGCTCTCGCGCTGCTGCTCGTGGGCCTCGGCGGCCTCGCGGCGATCCTCGTGAAGGCGCTGGGCCGCGGTTCTCAGCGCGGTGTCCAGGTGCGCCAGGCGCTCCGCCGCGGACGGGGTGTCCCCCGTCTCGGAATGCAGGAATCGACCATCGAGGAACGACGCGTGCCGCTCCCCCATCTCGAGTCCCGATGCCGCGGCTGCATCGATGACGCTCTGACACGCGTCGACGTCGTCGGTGACCTGGCCCCAGTGATCCTGCGTCTGTGCGAGCTCATTGCTCAGACGCGCCTCGTCGTCGCGGAGCCGGGCCGCCCGAGTCCTCAGGTCGTCGGCCTGGTGCCGGAGCTGGCCGATCTCGGGGCTGGCCGTGGTGACCTCGGCTTCGACGGCGACCCAGCGCTCTCGCTCCGCCTCCACCGCGGCGACATCGATCTGCTCCCAGGTCAGGTCATCGATCCTCGCGAACGCGGTCGACCGCGCCTCGATCCGGTCGAGGGCCGCCTCGGCGTCCGCCGCAGAGGCGGCGCACTCGTCATGCCGAGCGCTCAGCTGCCGCAGCTGCTCATCGATCTCACGCAGACGACGGTCGTTGGTGAAGCCCAGCATGTTGGCGCGGCCCTGCCCGCCGTGCGCGCCGCGACTCCCCTGCGAGACCTGACCGCTGATGGTGAGCGCTCTCTGATGCGCGCCCAGCTGCGACGACGAGTCCACGCAGACGTACCCGAAGCGCTCCTGGAGTCTCTGCTGGAGCCAGCCGGTGAAGGGCGTGGGCAGGTGGTCGAGCCGCCCGGGAAGCGTCTTCGGGTCGGCGCCCCGCATCTCGGGGAGCCCCGTCTGGACGCCTTCGTAGTTGAGCCGTTCCGGGGTGCGCACCGCGTTGATGGCGGAACGGAACTCTGCCAGATGCTCGACGTCGATCAGAAGCGTCCTCGCGAAGCCGCCGAGCGCGAGGTTGAAGGCCTCGCGCCATGGCTCGAACTCCGTGCGCACTTCGATGAGTTCCCCGACGAACGGAAGATCCGATGGCGCGAGTCCGACCGCCTGTGCGAGCAGTGCGCGTGACTCGTCGAGGTGCGCGGGGATGCTGCCGCGCACGCGGATGGTCCTCTCGCGTTCGTCGCGCAAACTCCGCATCTCGGCCTCGGCGGTCCTGCGCGCCGTCTCCGCGTCCGCGAAGGCCGCACGCGCGTCGCGGATGTCGGACTTCGGCGATGAGCCCCGGGTGCCGGCCACGAAGGCATCGAACTGCGCGGCGGTTTCGACCTCCACCCCGAGCTCCTCGGCGATCGCGTCGAACTTCGCCCTCTCCCGCCGGACGTCCTCCAGACGACGCTCGGCCACGCGCAGCTCACGCTGTGCGGTCTCCAGGCGGTCGCCGCCGGACTGCCGCAGCACATCGAGGAGGCCTTCACGCTCGAGATCGGCGGCATCGACGAGGGCGCGCTTCTCGCGGACGGCGAGGCTGAGCGCGCGGGTGCGATCCCCCAGCTCGACCTCGACCTCGCGCAGCAGATCCAGGCGCCGCTGCGCGTTCCAGAGCGCGGCGAGCGAGGAGGGATCGGTGAAGACGCCGACCTCGTCGATCACCCGCACGCGTTCGGCGGCGGCAGCGATGCGGTCCTTGATCCCGCGGATCGGCTCGAGCGCGCTCACCTGCTGCTTCGCGGTGAGCATCCTCGTACGCGTGCTCTCGAGTTCGTCGAAATGCGCCACCACGGCATCGGCGGTGGCCATGGTCTCTGGCTCTTCCAACACGAGCTTCTTATACAGATCGTCGACCGTCGTGATCTGCTGCCCCGCCTGGATCCTCGCCAGGAGGCTGATCGCCTTCGCACCGGAACCTGCCGCCCCGATGCCGAGAACCGCCTGCAGCCGCGCCGAGAACTCGCGGTCCGTCGCCAGGGTCTCCAGTCCCGTCGCCCGTACCGACGCATCGGAGAGCCTCTGCGTGGCCGCCTTCTCCAGAAGCCCCAGATCGAATGCCCCGTTCACGGTGGCCCGCACCCGGGTCGTGTCCTCCAGAGTGCGAGCATCCGCGGGGATGTACCACGCGCGCACCGCGGTGAAACGCGATCCGTCGTGATCGAGCCACGTCGTCGCGATCGCACTCCATGTGTCTTCGCCGTCGCCGCGGAGCACACGCAGCTTCGTGCCGTCCTCGGTGCGGGATTCGTCGATCTTCCCGCGCCCGTAGGAGAGGATGTTCCGCTGCTCGTCGCCGCGAGGGCGACCCGTCACTCCGCCGTTCGAGGCGCCGTTGAACGGCGTCGTGTGGGGCATCATCAAGGCGATGTACGCATCCATGAGGGTGGACTTGCCGGAACCCGAGCCCCCGCAGAGCAGGGTCGCGTCGGGTGAGAAGCGCACACGATGGGGGCCGGCGTCGTATCCGCCCCAGTTGATCAGCTGCAGCTCCTCCGCGACCCACTGCTGTCCCCGCGACCCCGCGGGGATGAGCCCGAAGAGCGTGTCGACCATGGTCATCGTTCCACCACTTCCTGCGACCGCAGCCAATCGCGAAGCTCTTTCAGGGTCTCGGCGCTGAGGACGACCTCGACGAGCGCACTGATCCGATAGCGCCCACTGGTCTCCTCCTGGACGATGCCCTCTCGATCCAGACGGTCCATCGCGTTCCGGATGGCCTTCTGCTGTCGGGCCGTGCCCCCGTCGACGTCGGTGAAGTAGCTGAGCACCGTCTGCTCGAGGTCTTCGATGTCGATGCGCACGGATGCCTCACCGGCGGCGGACTCGCGCTGATACACCGTGCGAAGATGCACCAGCACCAGGGTCTCGGCTCGCGTGTAGGGCGCGTCCTTCAGCAGCACCGGCATGTCGATCTCATCGGAGCGCAACTGCTGCTTGTAGGCGAAACCGCGACCGTGGTCGACGACCAGGCGGAGGTAGAGGTCGTTCAGCCGCGACTCGATCACCTGCTGGTGGTCGAGCAGGAGCGTCCACTCCCGACGATTGCGCTCCGCGGCGATGAAACGACGCTGGAGGATGTGCGCGAGCAGTCGTCGGATCTCCGGATCGAGTGTCCCTCGATCACCCGCGAAGTGCTCCTCGATGTCGTCTTCCATCGGGACGGGGGCGATGAACGCATCGTCCACCGGGGCCTCCGTCACGTGGCTCTCTTCAGGCATGTGCTTCTTCCTTCGGGTTGCGCGCCGTGACGGCGCCGAACGCGAAACGTCGTGTCGAGCCGTCGGGACGCAGCGCCTCGACGACCGAGACCGCATCGCTCTCGGTCATGCCGTTGCGATGAGCGATCTCGAGCAGTCCGACGAGGTCGACGGGCCGGCGGGTGTCGTCGGCGGCGTCCTCGAAAGCGGTCGCGAGATCGAACTCCGGGCCGAGGTTCGAGACGTACTCTTCGAGCTCCGCATACCTCGGACCACCCCACGCTCGCGTGTCGACATCGGGGAACTCGACATCCTCGGCATCCGCGAGCGGGGCGGGGACGGCGGGAGGGCGGATGCTGCTCACCGTCTGTCTGAGGTGACCCAGATCGATGAGTGGGAGGCTGCGCACCGGCGCGGCGCTCGCCCCCGTGCCATCCCAGACGTGAAGCGCGGCGATGACGTCGCGGAGCAGGTCGTCGATCTGACGGTCCCGCAGCGGATCATGGGTCTTCACCTGGCCGGTGATGACATGGGATGCCCGCCGCTGCGCGGCGAGGACCTCCTCGACGCCGAGTTCCACCCGACGCCCGATCGCATCGAGTTCGGCACGCTGGGTGGCGTCGAGCATGCGGGCGAACGGCTGCCGGAGCAGGCCGTGCAGCTGTTCGGTGAGCGCATCGATGCGGTCCGGATCGCCGATGAGTCTCAGGGCACCGGCGAACGCGCGCCCTTCCGGCGTCGAGTTCATCACGTCCTGCGCGCGCTGGAGGTATTCGCGGAGCACCTCACCCGTCGGCCGCTCGTCGCGGCGCAGATGGGCGACGACGTCGCGCTGCATCAGCTTGAGGGACTCGGCGACCCGTGTGAAGTCGGCCGGGAGCTCGCGCGCCAGATGCAGCACGTTCTCGGCTTCCTCGTAGAGCTCTTCGTCGTCCAGTGGATCGGCCCGGCCCGATTCCTCGATCCGGTCGATCTCGGCGTCGAGCGCGGCGCGCTCCTCACGCAGACGGGCGAGCCGGCGAAGGGGATCGGCCTCGGCACTGTCGGCCAGATGCTCCACGGCTTCGAGGAGCGTGCGCACCCGTGAGTTGGAGACACGCGTGCGGCCTCCGCCCGTGCGTCCCGCGATCTCCAGTGCCTCCACCGCGTGCGCGGACAGCCGGTACACCTCGATGTCCTCATCGATCTGCTGCACCAGCCAGCCCAGTCGCACCCAGTTCCTGGCGACGTCGCGTCCCGTCCCCGCCGGTACCCGACGGTCGTCCTCATCGTCGCCCGCTCCCCGCAACTCGTCGAGGATCTCGGAGAGCTCGGCCTGCGCATCGGCGATCGGGATGGATGCCCGGTCGGCGGTGAACAGGAGCGAGAGCGACGCCACCACGAACGGCGCGAAGCGACCGTGCAGCAGATCGAGCGTAGGAGTGCTGAATGCGGTGACAGCGCGGGAGAATGCCGCTTCTGCTCGTGTTCCTGTCACGTATTCACATTACTCGGCGCCCTCGACGTCGCCGGACGCGACGCGGGCCTGGCGCCCGGCCAGGCCCCGGATCTACCGCGAGAACTCGGTACGCGTGAGCGGCGTGCTCTCCCGCGATGCCGTGACCAGGAACGTCACGGCATCCGGAAGGTAGCGATCCTCCCCATACTCGATCGGTTCACCGGCCGAGGCGTAACTCACCCGGCGCACACGCAGCAGCGGGCTCGCGCGACGGACCCCGAGCAGGGTGGCGTCCGCACTGGAGACCGGGACAGCGTCGATGGCGTGCTCGGCGAAGGCGGTCACGACGCCGAAGTCGCGAGTGAGCGCCTCGACGACCGAGGCTTCGTCGTCGGCGATCGCGGCGACCCGATCGGCGATCCAGTCGGGATAGGAGGTGCGCTCCAGCATGACGTCGCGCCCGTCGATGCTGCGCGTCCTCGTCACGCGGAGCACCCGTGCCCTCGGGCTCACCCACAGACGGCGTGCCTCGGCTGCTGTCGCCTCTCCGAACTCCTTGCGTCGCACCAGCCCTCCGGGTGTCATCCCCTTCGACCGCGCCCACTGGGCGAACGACCGCAGCTCTTCGAACGACTGGCTCGGACGCCCCGAACGCACGATCCAGCCCGTGCCCTGAACCGGCGACACCAGCCCTCGCTCCTCGAGCCCCGCGAGTGCTCGGCGCACCGTTCCCCGGGTCGAGCCGTAATGGTGCCCCAGCTTCGTCTCGGACGGAAGCCGGGAATCCGGGGCGAACTCTCCGTCGATGATCCTGGTCATCAGATCGCTCATGATCTCGCGATGGGGGCGCGGGTTCGCCGGTGGCACCATCTCAGACTAGGTGAGCCACGAGGCCCGCGATCGCGCGAACGGGACAGCAGTTCACAGTTGTCCCGCGTGTCGCGCCCGGAGACACCGATCGTTCCGTCGTCGTTCATCTGCGCGCCCTCCTCTGCACACCGTCAGGCGGGGTAATCAACCCGTGACCCCGTCGACGCCCTCCTCCGATCACCGCCCTTCCGCGTGGCCTGCTGCCGTGCTCTTCGACCTCGACGGCACGCTCGTCGACAGCGAGCGGCTGTGGCTCGACGCGATCCGGGCCCGGCTCGCGCTCGACGGCGCGGCGGTCTCGTCTGCACAGCTCGTCGAGTTCGAGGGTCTCTCCAGCATCGACGCCGCCCACGCGCTGATCGAGGTCGGCGGCCTGTCCTCCCGAGCCGCCGAGGTCGCCGCCGACCTCGAGGCGCTCACGATCGACACCTTCGCCGACCGCCTGTCGTGGGTCTCCGGCGCCGAGGAGGCGCTCGGACACCTCCGCGGAGAAGGGATCCGCATCGCGCTGGTGACGAGCTCGACGCGCCGCTGGGTCGATGCGGTCGCCGAAAGCCTCACTCTGGGCGCATTCGACGTCGTCGTCACGGCTGATGACGTGCAGCACACGAAGCCGGATCCCGAGCCCTATCTGCAGGCATTCGATCTGCTCGGCATCGACCCCGGCACCGGTCTGGTGTTCGAGGACTCGGAGGTCGGAGTCCTGGCCGCCGTCGCGGCCGGAGGCCGGGTCGTACAGGTGCGAGCCGACCTGCGCGCCACGAGCGGCGCGACCGCGTGCATCCCCGACCTCCGCCCTGTGACCGCCGCGTGGGTGGCCTCGGTGATGGCCCTCGAGCCCGCACTCCCCTGACCTGCTCGTCCGATCTCTCCCCGTTCGCACCCGACCAACACCCCGTGAGGAAGCTCCATGCTGACCCCTGATGATCCGATGAAGACGCGCCCCCGCCCCGGACCGGCACGGCGCCGTGCTCTGGGCGGAGGGGTGATCGCCGCCGCTGCAGCGCTCACCCTGCTCCTGCCCGCCCTGCCCGCCGCGGCGATCGCACCGATGGCGGACCCCGCCTCCCTTCCTGCCACCGAGCCGATGACCCCGCAGCGCATCGAGGCCGCGAACGACGCCTACAACGATGCGGAGGCGACGCTCGAGTTCATCACGATGTCCGACACCGAGCTCGGCGGCTCCGCCACGGCCGACAAGACATCGGAGCAGGTCGCCTATGAGGGGGCGAAGCCGCACTTCCAGGCGTTGCGCTCCTGGGCAGAGGCGAAGGGGTTCGAACCCCGCGTCGTCGTCGACAACGGCGACGTCGTCGGCGCGAACGATCCCGAGTACTCCGCTCACCTCGCCGGCGACAGCGAGAAGGTCGCCGGCTGGTACCGCGCGGTCGAACGCGTCATGCGCGAGACGTTCCCGGAGTCGCAGGTGCTTCTGACACAGGGCAACCACGACATCGCCGATCTGATGGGCGCGACGTTCGAGGCCGCACGCTCGAACGCGCCCGCCGGTGCGCCGGAGTGGTTCTACCCGAACGCCGACACCGGCTACGTGAGCAACTTCCACACGACGATCGAGGGCATCGACTTCATCGGCCTCGACTACAACGGCACGAACACGTTCGGATACAGCGGCCAGCGCTCCGGCTACCAGGCCTACCTCCGCAGCACGCTCCAGGAGATCGCGGCGAAGCCCGACTACGACCCGGCCTCGCCGATCTTCGTCTCGATCCACAGCGGGTACGCCGGCACCTCGCTGGGTGGCCCCTTCCATGCCGACTACGACATGGCAGGACCCGATCTGCAGCGCATCCTCGCGGACTACCCGCAGGTGATGCTGGGTTCCGCGCACACCCATTTCTCATCGAACCCGGAGACGAGCATCTTCCAGAAGGACTTCACCGTCTACGAGAACGCGTCGATGAACTACATCTACCAAGACGTTCCCGCTGACTTCATCGGCGGCGGCTACTTCGGCGGCAACCAGGGCGATGCCGGCGCCGGGGTCCCGCAGAAGAGCGCGAACTTCGTGTCCGTGCTCGCCGACGGACGCACGGTCATCCGCCGATTCGATGTCACCCATCAGCGGTGGATCGGCATGCCCTGGGTCATCGACACGACCGAGGGCAAGAGCGGCTTCACGTACACCGCGGATCAGCGCAGCACGGTCGCACCATGGTGGGGTGCCGCTGCCGTGACCGCGAGCGACATCGCAGAGGAGTCCCTCACGCTGCGCTTCGACCAGGCGAAGGACGATGAGCTCGTGAACTACTACGAGGTCGAGATCCGCGACCAGGCCGGCAACCCCGTGCCGTTCACCGCGAATCAGGTGCCCGACTTCGGAAGCAACGCCCCGAAGTCCGTCGCCGGATCGTTCAAGGCGTACTCGCGGTTCTACATGACCCCGAACACGATGGGCTTCGACATCCGCGGCCTGAAGGCGGCGAAGAACTACACCGTCACGGTCACCGCCTACGATGACTTCCAGAACGCGTCCGAGCCGCTCACCGGCATCGTGCGCACGGCCGGCGAGCTCGTCTTCCCCGACTTCCCGGAGGTACCGGCGCCTGCGCCGGACGGCGAATTCCTGCACCTCGCCTTCGAGGGCGATCTCGGAGACACCGGCGCACACGCGGGCACGGCTCCCGCGGCGAAGCCGGTCGGATCGGTCTCCTATGTCGACACCGACCGCCCCGGCGCGTCGGGAACGGCGGTGCGCATCGGCGGCGGCGCGAGCAACTACATCGACCTCGGATCCCGCCCCGAGTTCGATCTCGGCACGGACAAGGACCTCACCATCGGCTTCTGGACGAAGGTCACAGGAGTCAGCGGCTACGGCGCGATCATCAGCAACAAGAACTGGGCGAACTGGTACCGCTCCGGCATCAACCTCGCGCCGGAGGGAACCAACACCGGCAAGCTCGAGTTCACCCTCGGCGACGGCACGAACGGCGTATATGCGACCGGTGATGTCGGCGACTACCGGGGTTCGTGGCACCACATGACCGTGACCGTGGATCGCACGCGCAACGTGGCGAGCACTTACCTGGACGGCGTGCTGGCCAAGGAGATGAGCATCGCGGGCATCGGCAGCATGACCAGTGGTCTGAACATGCTCGTGGGCGTCGACGGCAGCAAGAGCTACGGCATCGGTCTCGACATGGACGACCTGCGGATGTGGAACACGGCGTTGACCGGAACCGAGGTCGCCGCCCTGTTCGCGGCGGGCGACTCCACCGCCGAGAACGCCGCGCTCTCCCAGGCCGTGGAGTACGCCACCGAGCTGATGAACGCGAACGAGGTCGAGGCCGCCAACGGCCGGGTCTTCGATCAGACCCTCGGGGAGGCGCTCGCCACCGCGACGTCGAACAGTGCCGCTCTGCTCGCAGGGGAAGCAGCCCCGCTCGACCGACGTGCCGCACCGGCACCGACGAGCGAGCAGCTTCGTACGAGCTTCGATGCACTGAAGGCCGCCGTCGACGCGGTGGAGGCTCAGACCGTGCGCTTCAGCTATCGCACCGAGGTGCGCGGGGGCGCCGTCTCGCCCGCAGAGGGCGTCGCCGATCGTGGGGGCCAGGTGCGACTGACTCTCACCCCGGCGGCCGGTTTCCGGATCGCGGGTTCCACGGTCACGGCCAGCGGCGTCGACAGCTTCGCCATCGAGGGGTCGGACCTGGTGCTGACCGGCGTCCAGAGCAGAGTGCTCGCCTCGGTGGAGTTCGCCGCGGTCGACGCGGGAACGCCTGGAGAGGGCGGCGACGGAGGTACCGGGAACGGAAGCCCCGGCGACGGGCACGGCGCGGACACGAAGCCCGGAGCCGACAGCTCTTCCGACCCCCTGGCGACGACCGGCGCAGACGGCGCGATCGGCTGGGTCTGGACGGGCCTTGCCCTCACTCTGCTGGCCGCGGGCACGTGGCTGTTCCACCTGCGCCGCCGCTCGGCCTGACGCGCCATCACGAAAGCCCTCTGGATCCTGTGCTGACACGGGATCCAGAGGGCTTTCGTGGTCGCGGTGGACACGCGGCCGAACTGCTCTGGCGATACTGGTCCGGAAACGACGAAACCCCCGCCTGAGCGGGGGTTTTCGACTTGCTGGGGTACCTGGACTCGAACCAAGAATAACGGAACCAGAAACCGTCGTGTTGCCAATTACACCATACCCCAAGGGCGAAACCGGAGCCTCGCACCGAGAATCAAGCCTACCCGAGCGGCGGCGGAACACCAAAACCAGTGGGCCGTGATCCGCCGCCCGGGCGCGTCGCGCCTCAGCTGGCGAGGAACGCCGACAGGGAGCGCAGACGACGAAGCGACTCCTCCTTGCCCAGCAGCTCCATCGACTCGAACAGCGGCGGGGAGATCCGGCGGCCCGTGATCGCCACGCGCGGCGGGCCGTAGGCGATGCGCGGCTTGAGCTCGAGCTTCTCGACCAGCTCCGCGGCCAGGGCCTCCTGGATCTTCTCCGGCGTGAACTCCTCCAGCGGCTCGAG
Source organism: Microbacterium sp. Root322 (assembly GCF_001425645.1). Taxonomy (NCBI): domain Bacteria; kingdom Bacillati; phylum Actinomycetota; class Actinomycetes; order Micrococcales; family Microbacteriaceae; genus Microbacterium; species Microbacterium sp. Root322. The sequence goes on from NZ_LMCS01000001.1 coordinate 693,318, forward strand.
CGCGACGACGCAGGCATCGAGCACCTCGGCGGCGTTCGCCGGCAGCCCCTTGAGCGCATCCTCGGCGTAGGTGACCTCGTCGGTGAACAGGAAGCCCACCATGCCGGGGACCTCGCCCAGCAGCTGCACGCGCTCCTGCACGAGAGGTGCGACACGGAACGCCGTCACCAGCTGCTCGTGCGTGGGCTCGTCGAACAGACCGGCCGCGGCGAGGTACGGGATCGTGCGCTCGGCGAAGTCCTTCTCCCCCAGCATCCGGATGTGGTCGCCGTTGATCGATTCGGCCTTCTTCTGATCGAAGCGGGCCGGGTTCGGGTTGACGTTGACGATGTCGAACGCGGCCGTGAACTCGTCGAGCGAGAACACGTCGCGGTCGGGACCGATCGACCAGCCGAGCAGCGCGAGGTAGTTGAGCAGCCCCTCGGGAATGAAGCCGCGGTCCCGGTGCAGGAACAGGTCGGCCTGCGGGTCGCGCTTGGAGAGCTTCTTGTTGCCGGTCTCTCCCAACACCAGGGGCATGTGCGCGAAGCGCGGCACGAACGTCGTGACGCCCGCGTCGATGAGCGCGGCGTACAGAGAGAGCTGGCGTGCGGTCGAGGGCATGAGGTCCTCGCCACGCAGCACGTGGGTGATACCCATCAGGGCGTCGTCGACCGGGTTCACGAAGGTGTACAGCGGCACGCCGTTCGGACGCACGACCACGAAGTCGGGGAACGAGCCGGCGGGGAAGGTGACCTCGCCGCGGATCAGGTCGACGTAGGTGACGTCCTCGTCCGGTACCCGCAGGCGCAGCGCAGGCTGGCGACCCTCGGCGCGGAACGCCTCCTTCTGCTCCTCGGTGAGATCGCGGTCGAAGTTGTCGTAGCCGAGCTGCTTGGCACGGCCTGCGGCCTCGTTGCGCGCGTCGATCTCCTCGGCCGTGGAGAAGCTCTCGTAGAGTGCGCCCGTGGCGATGAGCTTGTCGATCACCTCGCGATAGATGTCATGACGCTCGGACTGCCGGTACGGAGCGTGCGGTCCGCCGACCTCGACGCCCTCATCCCAGTCGATCTTGAGCCAGGTCAGAGCATCGACGAGCTGGCGGAAGCTCTCCTCGCTGTCACGGGCGGCGTCGGTGTCCTCGATGCGGAACACCATCTTCCCGCCGTTGTGACGGGCGTAGGCCCAGTTGTAGAGAGCCGTGCGGACCATGCCGACATGCGGCAGTCCGGTCGGCGAGGGGCAGAAGCGGACGCGGACGTCGGCACCACTGACAGTCGTGGTGAGGGGGTGAGGGGTAGCCATAGCCCTTCGATTCTACGGGGACGGCCGTCGCATCGCGGGTGGGCGGAGGGCCCTCAGGAAAATGGGCTCACAGCCACGGCCGCACGATGCTCGAGCGGGAGCGCGCCGTGCGCAGCGCGCTCATCCACGACGCGCTCGAACGCCGCACGGAATCGCCGACGATCATCGGCGTCGAGACGGGCATAGAGAGCACCGGCCCCGGCGACGCCCCCTTCGACCGAATGCCAGAGCACATCCGGGTCCGCGTTCCAGGTCCAGCCGTGCTCGGTGACGACCACGCGCTCCAGACCCGCGTCCCGCAGCATCCGCGCGAAGCCGTCGGCGGTCCGCTCGAAATCCTCGTCGGCCGGGAGCTTCGCACCGGCGAACGGGGTCACCCTCGCGCGCTCGGTGACCTCCGCCCAGAACCAGGAGGGCGAGAGCGTCCAGGTCGTCGCGACCACGGCGCCACGGCTCACGCGCCGCAGCTCGGCGGCTGACCTGCGCGGAGAGGCGACATGGTTCAGGACGAAGTTCGCGACCACCACATCGACGGCACCGTCGGCGAACGGCAGATCCGGCAGCCCCGCATCGATCGTGTCGACCTGCGGTCGTTCGCGGCGGGACACCCTACGCATCGACTCCTCCGGCTCGCACGCCTGGACGCTCCATCCCGTCTCCGCCCACAGTGCAGCGAGCCTGCCGTCGCCCGCGCCGACATCGAGCAGGCTGCGCCCTCCCGGTGCGCCGAGTGCGCGTTGCATCACCGAGAAGGTCCCTGCGCAGAGTGGGGCGTAGGAAGCGGAATATGCCTCGCCGACGCCGACCCAGTCCTTCATCGGACGCCGGAGCGGGCGAGCGGGGAGAGCGCCACGATCACGACGACCAGGACGAAAGCCGCGATGCCGAGTCCCGAGTACTGGAAGTTCGACAGCACCACACCGGCAAGCACAGACCCGGCGGCAGCCGAGAGGCTCATCAGCGAATCGCTGCGCCCCTGCCTGCGGGTGCGCAGCTCGGGCGCCGAAGCCTCGGTGAGCAGTGCGGCGCCGGCGACCGTCGCCGCGCTCCACCCCAGCCCCAGCAGGATGAGGGCCACCATCACGCCCCACGCCTCCGTACCGGTGAACACGGCGAACGCGAGAGCTCCGGCGAGCAGTACCTGTCCGAGCAGAACGACCTGCAGTCGGCCCCATCGATCGGCCAGCACACCGAAGACCGGGGACAGGGCGTACATGCCACCGACGTGCAGGGCGATCGTGATCCCCACGAGCGCCGAGACATCTGCCGGACTCGCGGCCATGCCCCCGGCGCCGTGGGCCATGTGCGACAGGTGCACGGGAGTCATGGCCATGACCGAGGCCATCACCACATGAGAGCCGGCGATCGCGAAGATCGCATAGCGGGCGACCCGCGGGCGATCCACCGCCACCGTTCCGGCGTCCGCGGTCGACGCCTTCGCGAGCCGCTGGGCCGCCAGAAGCGGATCAGGACGCAGCGCGACGATGTAGAGCAGCAGCGCCGCGCACTGCGCGACGAAGGAGAACAGATACGAGCCCGTCTGCGGTGGCATCCCGACCGCCTGCCCGACGATCTCCCCAGGACCCAGCAGCAGGGGGCCGGCGACACCGCCGATGGTCGTCGACCAGACGACGATCGACAGGTCGCGGCCTCGGTGCTGCGGGGCGGCGAGATCGGTCGCCGCGAATCGCGACTGGAGGTTTCCCGCATTGCCTGCGCCGATCATCAGGATCCCGGCGAGCAGCAGGGGGAAGATCCGCAGGGCAGCGGCGAGGATCACCACCGCGATGCCGACCAGCGCGAACAGGTTGCCGAGCGTGAGCGCGCGGCGGCGTCCGACGCGCGCGGCGAGGCGGGCGAGCGGGATGGCGCACGCCGCCGCTCCCAGCGTCACGGAAGCCGTCGCCAAACCGGAGAGCGCGTCGTTCCCCGAGATGTCGGCAGCAAGAAGCGCGCCGAGCGAGACCGTGGCCCCGAAGGCGATACCGCCGAGCACCTGCCCGAACGACAGCACCAGCACGGTGCGCCGCTGGACCGCCGTCTGCTGCGCCGCCGTCAGGGCGACATCGGTCATGACGCGGGAACGGCGTCGCGCGCGGTGTTGCGCAGAATGCCCAATCCCGAGATCTCGACCTCGACGACGTCACCGGCCGCGAACGTGCCGACACCGGCCGGGGTGCCGGTCATGATGACATCGCCGGGGAGCAGGGTGAACACGGCCGAGGCGTACTCGATGATCGCCGGTACCGAGTGGATCATGTCGGTGAGCGGGGCGTGCTGGCGCACCTCGCCGTTCACGCGCGTCTCGATCGTCGCGTTCGCCGGGTCGAAGTCGGTCTCGATAACCGGTCCCAGCGGGCAGAACGTGTCGAAGCCCTTCGCGCGCGACCACTGACCATCCTTGCGCTGGAGGTCGCGAGCGGTCACGTCGTTGCCAATCGTGTAGCCGAGCACGTAGTCGAGCGCATTCTCGGCCTTGACGTTCTTCGCGATCTTGCCGATCACGACGACCAGTTCGCCCTCGTACTCGGTGCGCTCGGAGAGCGTCGGCCGCACGATCGCGTCTCCGGGGCCGATCACCGCAGTGTTCGGCTTGAGGAACAGCAGGGGCTCCTCAGGGGCCTCTCCCCCCATCTCGGCGGCATGATCGTGATAGTTCTTGCCGACGCAGACGACCTTCGACCGCGGGATCACCGGGGCGAGCAGGGCGGCATCCGCGAGCGGCACCCGAGCGCCGGTGGTCTCGTACCCGGTGAACATCGGGTCCCCGGCGAGCACCACGAGCTCGCGCTCGTCGATGATCCCGTACATGATGGCTTCGTCGTGGCTGAACCGGGCGATCTTCATGGGATCCAGCCTACCGAGCGCGCCCGGCGGTCGCCGAGACCCCCGGCACGCGACGAGACCCACCCTCCCGGAAGAAACACAGAGTGGGTCTCGGCGGGGAGCGTGGGTCTCGGCAACTGGAAACTCAGGCGTCGAGGCGCAGCAGCCAGCCGTGCTTGTCCTCACGGCGGCCGTACTGGATGTCGGTGAGCTCCTCGCGCAGCGAGAGCGCGAGTTCGCCCAGCGGCTGCGGCTCGTCGAACCCGTCGCCCACGAGAGCGCCGATCGGGGTGACGACGGCGGCCGTGCCGCAGGCGAACACCTCCACGATGTCGCCGGACGCGACGCCCTCGCGCCACTCGTCGATCGAGATCGGCCGCTTCTCCACCGTGTAGCCGCGGTCTTCCGCCAGCTGCAGCAGCGAGTCGCGGGTGATGCCCTCGAGGATGCTGTCGGACTCGGGGGTGACGACGCGCCCGTCCTTGAAGACGAAGACGACGTTCATACCGCCGAGCTCCTCGACGTTGCGCTTCTCGTCGAGGAACACGACCTGGTCGCAGCCCTTGGCGCTGGCCTCGCTCTGCGCGAGCAGGCTCGATGCGTAGTTGCCGCCGGTCTTGGCCTTGCCGGTGCCGCCCTTGCCCGCGCGGGCGTACTCCTCGGAGAGCCAGATGCGCACCGGCTTCACGCCACCGGAGAAGTAGGCGCCTGCGGGGCTGGCGATCACGTAGTACGCGACCTTCTGCGCGGCGCGGACGCCCAGGAACGCCTCCTTGGCGAACATGAACGGACGCAGGTAGAGGCTCTGGTCGGCACCCGTGGGCACCCAGCGTCCGTCGACGGCGATGAGCTCGCGCAGCGACTGGATGAAGTACTCGGTCGGAAGCTCCGGCAGCGCGAGGCGGCGGGCGCTGGCCTGCAGGCGCGCGGCGTTGCGGTCAGGGCGGAACGTGTGGATCGAGCCGTCGGCGTGACGGTAGGCCTTGATGCCCTCGAAGATCTCCTGCGCATAGTGCAGCACGGACGCTGCGGGGTCGAGCGGGATCGGGCCGTACGGCTGCACGCGCGGACGGTGCCAGCCGCCCTTGGCCGACCAGCAGATGTCGACCATGTGATCGGTGAAGACCACGCCGAAGCCCGGGTTCTCCAGCACCTCGGCCAGCCGTGCGGGCGACGCTGCGGTCAGGTTCTTCGTGACGGCGAACTCCAGGGGAGCCACGGTCGCCTCGGCATCGATGGTCGTCATCTCATCATCCATTCCTCGTGGGTGGGCGCATCCTCGCGCCCGTTCAGCCTACGCCTGCAGTCAGAGGCGTGCAGTGATCGCGGAGCCGATCTCCGCCGTCGTGCGAGCCGCGGTGCGGGCGGCGATGTCGGCCTCGACCGCCGCGCTCACACGTGCGGATTCCTCGGTGAGGCCGAGGTGGTCCAGCAGCAGCGCGATCGAGAGGATCGCAGCGGTCGGATCGGCCTTCTGCTGCCCCGCGATGTCGGGCGCCGAGCCGTGCACGGGCTCGAACATCGACGGGAAGGCGCCATCGGGGTTGATGTTCCCCGACGCGGCGAGACCGATGCCGCCCGTGACGGCACCGGCGAGGTCGGTGAGGATGTCGCCGAACAGGTTGTCGGTCACGATCACGTCAAAGCGCGAGGGATCGGTGACCAGGAAGATCGTGGCGGCATCGACGTGCAGGTAGTCGACGACGACGTCGGGGTGCTCGGCTGCCACCTCGTTCACGATGCGCTGCCAGATGGCCCCCGCGTGCACGAGCACATTGGTCTTGTGTACGAGCGTCACCTTCTTGCGGCGGCGCTCGGCGAGGTCGAACGCGTAGCGCACCACGCGCTCCACGCCGAAGGCGGTGTTCACCGAGGTCTCGTTCGCGACCTCCTGCGGGGTCCCCTTGCGGATCGCCCCGCCGTTGCCGACGTACGGCCCCTCCGTGCCTTCACGCACCACGACGAAGTCGATCTCACCCGGGTCGGACAGCGGGCCCGGGGCGCCGGCGAAGAGCTTGGACGGCCGCAGATTCACGTAGTGGTCGAGGGTGAAGCGCAGCTTGAGGAGCAGACCGCGCTCGATGTTGGCGTCCTTGAGACGCGGGTCGCCCGGCTTTCCGCCGACCGCGCCCAGCAGGATCGCGTCGTTCGCGGCGATCGCGGCGAGGTCGTCATCGGTGAGGGTCTCCCCCGTGTCGAGGAAACGGCCGGCACCGAGCGAGAAGCGGGTCTTGTCGAAGACCACTCCGCTGTCGGCGGTGACGGCGTCGAGCACCTTCTCCGCCTCGGCGATGACCTCGGGACCGATGCCGTCACCGGGGATGACGGCCAGCTTCACGACACGCGACATGAGACTCCTTGCGCACTGCACGGGGATGGACCGGCCCACGCCCGCCGCGGGGCGAACGAGCCGGTCCTCCCAGCGTACTGGTCAGTGCGAGGGGGCTTTGCGCAGTGTGACGGCGGCGATCACGCCGGCGACGACCACGAGCCCCGCACCGATGAGCGACGTCACCATCACGCCGGAGCCGAACGCCGCGGCTGCGGCATCCCACAACGCGGTGCCGAGCTGATCGGGCAGCTCCTGAGCGGCGGTGTAGGCACCGGCGAGCGTCTCGCCCGCCGCATGCGCGACGTCGGCAGGCAGCCCCTCCGGAAGCACGAGCGCCCCGCGGTAGAAGGCGGTGATGATGCCGCCGAGGACGGCCGTGCCCAGCACGGCGCCCAGTTCGTACGCGGTCTCGGACACGGCACTCGCCGCCCCCGCCTTGGCCGCGGGAGCGCTCGACAGGATCAGCTCGTTGGAGATCGTCTCCGCCGCGCCGATGCCGATGCCGAGCACCACGAACGCCACCACGAGCGGCAGGACACCGTGCTCATGCGTCGTGAACGCCACGATGAGGTATCCGGCCACCGAGAACGCCAGCCCGGCGGGGATGACGATGTGCGGAGGCACCCGACGCGAGACCGGCACGACCGAGAGCCCGGCGACGATCATCGCGAGCATGCCGGGGACCAGTGCGAAACCGGCCATCATCGGTGACAGCCCGAGGACGAGCTGCAGGTGCTGCGACACGAAGTAGAGGAAGCCGACGAGTGCGACGACACTGAGCAGGTTCACCAGGATCGCTCCGGAGAACGAACCGCGACGGAACAGCGCCATGTCGAGCATCGGGCTCTTCACCCGCAGCTGGCGACGGACGAACAGGTAGCCCATCCCGAAGCCGAGCAGTGCCCACGCGCCGGCCGTGAGGCTCGGGCCGTCCACCGCCAGGGACTTGATCGCGTAGACCACCGGGATCATGGTCGCCATCGACAGCGCGATGCTGATCAGGTCGATCCGCCCCGGGTTCGGGTCACGGCTCTCCGGGACCAGCAGCGGCGCGGCGATGAGCAACGGGATGAGCACGGGAACGGCGATCAGGAAGACCGATCCCCAGGCGAAGTGCTCGAGGAGGATGCCGCCCACGATCGGGCCCAGCGCCGACCCGGCGGAGAACGCCGAGGCCCACACCGCGATGGCCATGCGGCGCTGGTCGCGGTTCTGGAAGATCGAACGCAGGAGGGAGAGGGTCGACGGCATCAACATGGCGCCGAAGAAGCCCAGGAGCGCGCGGGCGGCGATGAGCAGCCCGGCGGTCGGCGCGAACGCCGCGAGGGCGGAGACCGCGGCGAAGCCGGTCGCTCCGATCAGCAGCATCCGGCGTCGACCGAAGCGGTCGCCCAGCGTGCCCATCGTGACGAGGAGTCCGGCGAGCACCAGGGGGTACACGTCGATGATCCACAGCTGCTCCGCGCCCGTGGGGGCGAGCGCGATGGAGATCTCGGGGAGCGCGAAGCTCAGCACCGTGTTGTCCACCGAGACCAGCAGCACCGGCAGCATGAGGACGACGAGCGCCGCCCAGCCGCGGGCTCCGACGCGGGGAGCATCCGTCTCTGTCGTCGGGATCGACGCAGTACGGGTCATGGAACACCTCTCAGGATCGTGATCGCACGGTTAGTGAACCGTCCGGATGGTATAGTAACAGAATTCCCTCCCTTCCCCTGCGCAGAGGATCCACGATGCCCCGACCTCCCCTCGCCCGCGAGAAGGTGCTCGACGCCTTCGAAGCGATCCTCATCGAAGAGGGAGAGCGTGCCGCCACCCTCGAGGCCACCGCCAAGGCGGCCGGCGTCTCGAAGGGCGGATTGCTGTACCACTTCGGGTCGAAGGATGAGCTCGAGGCCGGGCTCGTCGAGCGGCTGGACCGCCTCACGACCCTCGACCTCGAGCGCATGACCACTGCCGACGAGGGCCCCGTCGCCTACTACGTGCGCACCTCGGTGATGGAGGACGACGCGCTCGATCGGGTGCTGATCGCCACGACCCGCCTCGCCCAGGGCGGCTCGATCCCCGCGGCGGACATGCTCCGCGACACGAGGCGTCGCTGGGCGGAGACGATTCGCCCGCACGTGCGCGACAGTGCGAGCCTCGATCTCGTGATGCTCGTCAGCGACGGGCTCTACTTCAACAACTCGCTCGATGTGCACGGACCGGAGCGACTGGTCCCTCGCAGCGATGAACTCGCCGAGCTGATCGCACTGGTGCTGAAGGCGACGGCCTGAACCCGTCGAAGCGCGAAGGAGGGCGGGACCATCGCGCTCCCGCCCTCCTTCGACTGTCGCCGATCAGACCTCGGTGATCTCGATCTGGCGGAAGAGGTCGGCGTCGATCGCGGCGCTCACGTCTTCGAGCAGCTCCTCCGACACGGGCGAGTCGAGCGTCAGCACGCTGAGCGCCTGCGCGCCGGCCGCCTGACGGGCGATCTGCATGCCCGCGATGTTGATGCCGGCTTCGCCGAACTTCTGGCCGTAGACGGCCACGATGCCGGGACGGTCGGTGTAGAGCATCACGACATGGTTCGTCTCGATCGGCAGCTCGAGGGTGTGGTCGTTGATGCCGACCAGCTTCTCGGTCTGCTTCGGCCCGGTCAGCGTTCCGGAGACCGAGAGCTGCGAGCCGTCGGAGAGCGCACCGCTCAGCGTGATCACGTTGCGGTACTCGTCGCTCACATCGTCCTTGAGCAGACGCACCGCGATGCCGCGCTGCTCGGCGAGCAGCGGAGCGTTCACGTACGAGACGGTCTCGCTGACGATGTTCGTGAAGACGCCCTTGAGCGCCGCGAGCTTCAGCACGCTCACGTCGTAGTCGTTCAGCTCACCGTGCACCTCGACGTCGAGGCTGGTGAGCGGCGAGGTCGCGAGCGCTGCGAAGATCTGTCCGAGCTTCTCGACGAGCGAGATGCCGGGGCGCACGTAGGGATCGATCACACCACCGGCGACGTTCACCGCGTCCGGCACCAGATCGCCGCCGAGCGCGAGGCGCACGGACTTCGCGACCGAGACGCCCGCCTTCTCCTGCGCCTCTTCCGTGCTGGCACCGAGGTGCGGGGTGACGACGACGTTGGGAAGGTCCAGGAGCGGGCGGGCGGTGCCCCCCTCTGCCGGGGGCTCGGAGGTGAAGACGTCGAGGCCGGCACCCGCGATCTCGCCCGCGACGAGAGCCGCGTGCAGCGCCTCCTCGTCTATGAGCCCACCGCGCGCCACGTTGACCACGAAGGCGGTCGGCTTCATGGCCTTGAACTGCTCGGCGCCGATCATGCCCGTCGTCTCAGGCGTCTTGGGCATGTGGATGGTCAGGAAGTCGGACTCGGCCACGAGCTCGTCGAGCGAGAGCAGCTGCACGCCCAGCTGCTGGGCACGTGCCGAGGTGACGTAAGGGTCGTAGGCGACGACGCGCATGTCGAACGCCGCGAGTCGGGCGGCGACGAGGGCACCGATGCGGCCGAGGCCGACGATGCCGACGGTCTTCTCGAACAGTTCGGCGCCGGTGAACGAGCTGCGCTTCCACGCGCCGGCGGACAGCGAGGCGTGCGCGGCGGGAATACGGCGCGCGAGGCTGAGGATGTGGCCGACCGTGAGCTCGGCGGCCGAGACGATGTTCGAGGTCGGCGCGTTCACGACCATGACACCGGCCGCGGTGGCGGCCTTGATGTCGACGTTGTCGAGGCCCACGCCGGCGCGGGCGACGACCTTCAGCTTCGGGGCGTGAGTCAGAGCCTCCTCGTCGATGCGGGTCGCCGAGCGGACCAGCACGGCGTCCGCGTCCGCGAGCGCCGCGAACAGCGCCTCCCGGTCGGTGCCGTCGACGTCGCGGACGTCGAAGTCGGGACCGAGAGCGTCGATCGTGGCGGGAGAGAGTACTTCGGCGATAAGCACGACAGGCTTCGGCACAGTGGATCCTTCGGGGCAGCGCGGCAGGGGCCGATGCGCCGCACACCATGGGGGCGCGATCGCGTCAACTCTACCGGAGCGGACGCGGGCCTCCGTGCCGTGTGACGCGGCAGGACAGGCGGCTCAGGCGCTGGGCATGGTGAGGCTCAGCGCGATGAGACTCATCCAGAACACCGCGACCACACCGAGTCCTGCGAGGAAGACGAGCGCGAGCTCGCCCACTCGCCGCCGCCGACCGATCACATACGCGAAGGCGAACACGATGGCAGGGAAAGCGACGCCGAACAACAGGGTCGCCCACCCGCCGCCGGTCAGCCCGGTCTGCGCCATCGTGATCAGATGCGCCACGGCATTCCAGACGGCATAGGCGTAGAAGAGTCCCGCCAGGCCGATGACGAGCCCGACGAGCCAGCGCGGAGAACCTGCAGACGCCTGCGCCTCGGTCGACGACGTGGTCATGATCCGATCACCCCCACGGTGACGAAGGGCCAGGGAACGAGCAGCACGACTCCCGCGAGCAGCACGGCGACGCGGATCCACGCCGCCCTCCCCCGTGTCAGCACCCAGCTCGCCAGGAACCACAGTGCGGGCGCGGCGATCGCGAGGACGAACCACGGCAGGAACATCACGTCGGAGACCAGGAACGACGCCAGCGGCTGAAGTCGCAGCCCGCCGACGATCCAGCCGATCGTGTAGAGGAGGTACACCCCGCCGACCACTCCGACCAGGAGCAGCATCGGCGTGCTCAAGCCGGCCGGTTCGTCGACGGGCGCAGGAGTCACGGTGCCGTCGTCCTCGATCGTTCCCACGTCGTCGCTGCCCTTGCCGACGGCGTTCCAGCCGTGAGGGAGAGCGCGGTCCTTCGGCGTCGGGGCCTCGTCGCCGTCCCAGTTGAGGGCGTCGTCGGAATCGGAAGTCATGTCCCCAGCGTAGGACACCAGGTCCACTAGGATCGGGGTTGCCTTGAGCCGGAACGGCGGGCACCGGAGGGGAAAGGGAACACCGTGGCTGCGAGCGAGAACGCCCAGAGCGACAACACCGACACCGGCGTCGCACGGTCCGCGAAGAGCACAGCCGCGGAACCGCCCGCCGGCTGGGTCCCCACTCCTGAAGCCAAGGCCAGGGCCACGCGTTTCCGTTGGATCGCCGGCATCCTCTGGGCGGTCGCGATCGTCGGCGAGGGCGTCGGCATCTTCTGGCTCCTGCGTCAGCGCGTGTTCGTCGGCGAGGACGGCGAACTCCTCCGCAACCCCGACACCGGCCTGCTCGAAGAGCAGGGCGTCACTGCGACGTTCCCCCAGTGGGCGTTCATCGCCCTCCTCGTGCTGCTCGTCGTGATCGCGGCCCTGTCGATCACCGGCTCGGTGCTGTGGAAGAAGGCGAACCGTCTCGACCCCGCGCGCAAGGCGGACAAGACGCGGTTCTTCGTGCAGAACCAGCTCGGGGCGATCATCGCGGTCGTCGCGTTCCTTCCTCTGGTCATCCTGATCTTCCTCAACAAGGACATGGACAAGGGCCAGAAGACCACCGCCGGAATCGTCGGCGTGGTCCTCGCGGCACTGGCCGTCTTCGTCGGCGTCGACTTCACGCCGCCCTCCGTCGAGCAGTACACGGCCGACCAGTCCGCCGTGATCCAGCTCCTGGGCAAGGACGAGGTCGTCTGGGTCGACGGCGGCAAGGTCTATCACGTCTGCGATGAGGTCTCGGCCATCCAGACCGGGAGCGAGATCCGCACCGGAACGACCGCTCAGGCCGTCGAGGCCGGGAAGATCCGTCTGACACTGCAGTTCGCTTCCGAGCTGCGCGCGTGCGATCTTCCGGTGCCGGAGAACGACGAGGCGATCGCAGAGGCCCTGCGCGCGATCCAGGCCGGCCAGGTCGACACGGTGCTCCCCGCCCCGGTGTGGGCTGACCCCGCCGAGGCGCCCATCGTGGTCGAGGAAGCACCGGCCGAGTGACGACGGCTCGACGCTAGTCCGCGTCGAGCGCCTCCACGAGCCGCTCCTCCGCCGACGACAGATGCGCATCGAGGAGGGCGGCGGCGCGCTCCCCGTCTCCCGAGGCGACGGCAGCGAGGATGTCGGCGTGCTGAGCGGCGATGGCCGCCGCGTCGAGAAGGCGGCGCCCCTGCACCTGCGCCATGCACAACCGCACCTCGTCGAGGACGCTGCGGTACATGCGTCCGGTGCGCTCGCTGTCGAGCGCATCGATGAGAGCGGTGTGGAACCGCAGGTCCGGATCCACGGTCGCCGGGTCGGGGCCGGGGGGCATCGCGAGGATCTCCGCATTCGCCTCGAGCGCGGCACGCGGAACCGTCCTGGTCACGGCGAGGTCGCGAAGTGCGGCGCTCTCGAGGCGGGTCCTGGTCCGGTAGACGTCGCGCACGGCCTCGGGATCGATCCCGACCACACGCGCGCTCCGATGCGCAGTACGCACCAGGAGCCCGCTCGCCACGAGCTGCTCGATCGCCGCCTTCGCGCTCGGGCGGGCGACGCCGAACGACTGTGACACCGCGGCTTCCGTCAGCGGATCTCCCGAACGGATCTCGCCGCTGAGGATACGACCGCGCAGCTGGGCCGTCACCGCATCCACGACGCCGACGACTCCCAGCGGTGTCTCCGGTGTGCTGGTCATCCGGTCAGCCTATCGAAGCCACGCCATGTCGGTACACTTGTCAGACAATCTTCCGACGGAGCAGAGGAGCACCGTGACGACCACCCTCGCCGAGCCGCTGGATCCCGCACTGCTGGGTTCCACGACACAGGTCCACTCGCGCTCCATCGATCGTTTCGCCCGCGCTCATGATGCCTCGCACTACCTGCTGATCCCCGACGCCGTGCTCTCCCCCGCGGATGCCGAGGGCGTCGCCCGCGCCTTCGGCGCCGTCCGCGCCGCCGGACGCACCATGACGTTCCGCTCCGGGGGTACCAGCCTGTCCGGGCAGAGCGTGAGCGGCGACATCCTCGTCGACACACGCAGCAACTTCCGCGACATCCGCGTGGAGGACGACGGTGCCATGGTGCGCGTCGGACCCGGCGCGACCGTGCGCCAGGTCAACACCAGGCTCACGCGGTATCGCCGCAAGCTCGGCCCCGACCCGGCGAGCGAGATCGCCTGCACGATCGGCGGAGTCGTCGCGAACAACTCCAGCGGCATGGCGTGCGGTATCACCGAGAACTCGTACCAGACCATCGAGTCGATGACGATCGTGCTGCCGAGCGGGACGATCCTCGACACGGGTCGCCCGGATGCGAACGAGGTGCTGCGCGCGGCAGAGCCCGCGATCGCCGACGGCCTTCTCGATCTGCGGGCACGTCTGCTCGCCTCGCCCGAGCACGTCGCATTCCTCCGCCAGCAGTTCTCGATGAAGAACACCATGGGCTACGGCCTGAACGCACTGCTCGACTTCGACGATCCGGTGCGCATCCTCGAGCACCTCATCATCGGATCCGAGGGCACGCTCGCGTTCGTGGCCGAGGCCCGTTTCCGCACGATCGAGGTGCGCCCCTCGATCGCCACCGGTCTGCTGGTGTTCGAGACGCTCTCCGCGGCCATGACCGCTCTTCCCGACCTGACCCGGCTCGGTCTCGCCACCATCGAGCTGATGGATGCCGCGTCGCTGCGCGTCGCGCAGGGGCTGAGCGACGTCCCGGCGGCCATCGCCGAGATCGAGGTCCGCGGACACGCCGCTCTCCTGGTCGAGGTCCACGCCGCCGACGCGGAGGCCCTCGTCGAGGCGAGCGCTGCGGCCCAGACGCACTTCGAGGCGCTGCCTCTGGCGGTGGCACCCCGCCTCACCACGGATGCGAGCGAGCGCGCCGCGCTGTGGCACGTGCGAAAAGGCCTCTACACCGCTGTGGCGGGTGCGCGTCCCTCCGGCACGACCGCGCTTCTGGAGGACATCGTGGTGCCGGTGCCACGACTTCTGCACACCTGCGAGCGCCTGATCGAGCTGTTCGCCGCGCACGGCTACGAGGGCTCGGTGATCTTCGGGCACGCCAAGGACGGCAACATCCATTTCCTGCTCAACGAGCGCTTCGACGATCCCGACAGCGTCGCGCGCTACCGGCGCTTCACCGACGACCTGGTCGACCTCGTGCTCTCCCAGCAGGGATCCCTGAAGGCCGAGCACGGCACCGGACGCATCATGGCGCCGTTCGTGCGACGCCAGTACGGTGACGAACTCACCGACATGATGTGGGAGATCAAGCATCTGCTCGACCCCGACCGCATCCTGAACCCCGGAGTGGTCCTCTCCGATGACCCCGATTCGTACCTGCACGACCTGAAGCGGGTGCCGACGGTCGAGAAGGAAGTCGACCGCTGCGTCGAATGCGGCTACTGCGAGCCGACCTGTCCGAGCAAGAGCATCACCCTCACGCCGCGGCAGCGCATCGTGATCCGCCGCGACATGGCGTGGGCCGAGGAGCAGGGCGACACCGAACTGCTCCGCGATCTGCAGAAGGACTACGACTACGACGGTGTGCAGACCTGCGCGGTCGACGGCATGTGCGGTGTGGCGTGCCCCGTCGACATCAACACCGGTGACCTCGTGCGCCGGCTCAGGGCAGAGCAGTCGAGTGCGCTCGAGGGAGCCGTGTGGGGCACCGCGGCCAAGCATTGGAGCACGGTCACCCGCGCCGGAGGTGTCGCGCTCACCGTCGCCGATGCGCTGCCCGCTCCGCTCGTGCGCGGAGTGACGCACCTCGGCCGAGCGGTGCTCGGCGCCGACACCGTGCCGCTCTACGACGGCGGACTCCCCCACGGCGGCTCGAAGCCACCGCGCCCTGTGTCACCGGCCGATGCGCAGGCGGTCTTCTTCGGCGCGTGCATCGGCACCATGTTCGGCGCGGAAGGCGAGGGCCAGGGCTCTCGGGACGCGCTGCGCGAGCTGCTCGACCGCGCAGGCATCCCCGTCGTGATCCCGGAGGAGAACGGCGGCCTGTGCTGCGGCACCCCATGGAAGTCGAAGGGCCACCTCGACGGTTATGCGCTCATGTCGGACCGGGTGCTCGACTCGCTCTGGGAGGCCAGCCGCCACGGCGAGCTTCCCGTGGTGTGCGACGCCGCGTCGTGCACCGAGGGTCTGGATGTGATGCTCGCCCAGTCCGTCGCGAAGAACCCGCGCTACGCCGGGCTTCGCATCGAGGATGCCACGACGTTCGTGGCCCGTGAGGTGCTCCCCCGGCTGAGCGTGTCGGCGAAGCTCCCCACCGTCGCGGTGCATCCGACCTGCTCCACGACCGCGCTCGGAGCGACAGGGGCGCTGACGGCGATCGCCGGGGCCGTCGCCGATGACGTGTTCGTTCCCGAGGGCTGGGGCTGCTGCGCCTTCGCGGGAGATCGCGGCATGCTGCATCCGGAACTCACCGCCAGTGCGACCGCCCAGGAGTCCGCGGAGATCGCCGAGGCCGAGAGCGCACGCGGCGGCTTCGATGCGTTCGTCTCGGCGAACCGCACGTGCGAGATCGGCATGACCCGCGCCACCGGCCGGCCGTACCGCCACGTGATCGAGGTGCTCGAGGAGCTCACCCGCCCCTGAGTGCCTGCGAACACAGCGAGGGCCCTCCCGAATCGTCTTCGGGAGGGCCCTCGCCTCGTCGCGGTCCGATCCGTCTCAGCCTGCGGACAGGACCGCGACAGCCTCCTCGCGCAGCCCGGCCGGGATCACCGCGACCGTCTGGTCGTGCGCCTGCCTCTCGACCACGCTGCCGTCGGTCCAGCGCAGGTCGGAGCCCAGGAGCTCCTCGGGCAGCTCGAGCGTGCCCGCGCTCGGGTCGAGGGCGTGCACGTGCACGGTCGCCCCGGTGGTCGTGTACCGACGCGGGGCGCCGGTGCGCTCCCCCATGCGGATCCACGGACGTGTGCCGTAGATCGCGTCGCCGTTCGCCTCCAGCCACGTGCCCAGCTCGCGCATCGCGCGACGCTGCAGCTCGGGGATCGAGCCGTCGGCCGCCGGGCCCACGTTGATCAGCAGGTTGCCGTTCTTCGCCACGACGTCGACGAGCAGGCGGATCAGGGCCGCGCCCGACAGCGAGTGCCGCTCGTCCTCCGCCTGGTTGAAGCCGAACGAGAAGCCGAGGCCGCGCGTCGACTCCCACGGCTGCGGGATGATCTCGGGGATGTCCGTGTACTCGCGGGTGAGGAAGCCGTGGTACGGCACACCCCAGCGGTCGTTGACGACGCCGTCCGGCACCGCGGCGAAGTAGCGCTCCAGCAGGGCCGCGACCGCGTATTCGTCTCGCCCCTTTCCGCCGTCGGGCCACTCGATGTCGTTCCACAGGACGTCGGGCGAAAAGCGCGAGACGAGTTCGTCGAGCTGCGCGGCCGAGTAGCGCGCGAAGTGCTCATCGTTGCGGCGGAAGCGGAAGAGGTCGGTGTCCGACTCGATCGGCGGGAAGTCGCTCACGTGCCAATCGAGTGCACCCGAGTAGTACACGCCGAACTTCGCCCCCGCCCGCCGGGTGGCGTCGTGGAACTCGGCGATCAGGTCGCGGCGCGGACCGCGTGCGGCCGCGTTGAAGCCGGTCGTCGCCGTGTCCCACAGGCAGAAACCCTCGTGGTGCTTCGTGGTGGGGACGATGTACTTCGCCCCCGCACCGACCAGTTCGCCCACGAAGGCGTCGGCGTCGAAGGCTGAGGCGTCCCACTGATCCGCGAGGTCCTCGTAGGAGGTCCCCGGACCGAACAGCTGCTGATGGCGCTCCCAGGTGGGGCTGCCCGCGATCCGCACGGTGTTCCCGTACCACTCGGCGTATTGGTGCCAGGCATAGGCATCCTCGGTGGGGATGTTCACGCCTTCGCCGTGCTGCACCGCCCATGCCGGCACGGAGTAGAGCCCCCAGTGCACGAAGAAGCCGAGCTTCGCATCGCGGTACCACTCGGGCACATCCTTGGCCGGGTACACCGGAGCGTCGGCTCCGAAGTCCGGACCGGTGCGCTTCTCGAAGTTCATCATGCGTTCTGCTCCTCGGAGACTCCGCGGCGGACGACCACCGCTTTCAGGTCGGGATTCCCGTCCGTCTCGAACGGGAAGACACCCGGCTGCAGGCGGTAGTGCCCCAGACGCAGGAGGTCCTGGTCGACGCCGCCGGGTGTCAGTGCGAGGGTCCAGCCCTCGGCGAGCTCGTACAGCTCGGGTTCCAGATAGCCGATCTTCACCACGACGATGTCGGCGGTCGTGGGCTCCAGCCCCAGCATCCGGAAGTCCGAGAGGTGATGGAACGGCTTGCGACGCTCGGTGATGATGGCGTGCAACCCGCCCACCGCGATCACGACCTGCGTGCCCGCATCCGGGTCGCCGTCGGTGATGGAGAACACGGTCCCGGTGATCGTCGCAGGGCCATGCGGGCCCGCGTCGACCCCTGCACCGGCGTCGAGGGTGACCGTGGCGCCGATTCCGGCGGCGACCGCCCGTGCGACGGCCTCGCGGTCGAAGATCGAGGCGACCAGCGTCGTGCGGCTGCCGTCGGTGAGCTCCGCACGCTGCAGCAGGTGCGCGAGCGTCCAGGTCACGTCGCCGGCACCGCCCGCTGTCGGGTTGTCCCCCGAGTCGGAGATCAGGTACGGATGCGGCGCTCCCGGGGCGAGCGCCTTCTCGAGCGCCTCATCGAGGGATCCGGTCTCGGCCACGAAGACGAAGTCCTCACGGGCGTCCCAGAACATCCGCGCCACGCGCTCGGCCTCACGGGCGATCAGCTCCTCGTCGTCACCGGTGACCACCACGTACGCCTGACAGCGCGGCTCGTCCGCCCAGGCGTAGCCGATCCACACCGAGGCGTCGACGACGCCGGGGAGCGCCTCGATCTCGGGAAGCTGGGCGTAGATGCTGCGCGCCGGCTCCAGCCGGGTGCTGGTCTTCTCCCCCGGCAGCAGCACGGGAACGGGCACCCATGCGGAGAACGGACGACGACGCAGCGGGTCGGCGCCGTGCGGACCCCGCAGTCGCGCGAGCAGGTTCCACACGGCCCGCTCCTTGGTGTTCATCCAGTCCTCGTGGGGCGCCATCCGATAACAGGTCAGCAGATCGACCGCGTCACGCAGCACCTCCGAGACGTTGCCGTGCAGGTCCATCGACGTCGACACCAGCGTGTCGGGGCCGAGAGCCGAGCGCACAGCGAGAGCGAGGTCGCCCTCGGCGTCGTCCATGCCGACGACGCTCATCGCTCCGTGGATGTCGAAGAAGAACCCGTCGAAGGGGCCCTGCTCGCGGATACCGGCGACGATCGCGTCCTTCATCCGTCGGTAGGTCTCCGGCGCCACGGCACCGCCGGGCAGCGAGCGACCATGCGTCAGCGGCACCCACTCCGCGGCGCCGGCGAGTTCGCGTCCGTCGTCCAGGAACGGGTAGTACCCGCGCAGCGTCTCCCCCGTACGGACCGTGAAGGCCTCGTCGCCGGAGATGTGCGGGGAGAACGTGCTCGACTCGATCGAGATTCCGGCGATGCCGATCCGGGGCTTCGACAGCCCGCCGTCGGCGATGGTCGGAAGGGGGCCCATCCAGATCTCATGGGCTTCGGGACGTGCGGTCACGTGATGTGCTCCTTGTCGGTGCGGGTCGGACGGCGGGGCCGGACCGAGAGGTTCGGACTCAGTGTGCTCCCGCCGGCACGAGCGCGCGGCGAGCGGTCTCGATCGCGCCCAGCGCGACCGCATCGGAGCCGAGGACGGCGGGGATGATGCGCAGCGGAATGCCCGACACCGGAGAATCCGTGTCGAGCGTGCGCAGGATGGACGGCTCGAGCAGATCCCAGGCCGCGGTGACTCCGCCGCCGACGATCGCGCAGGGCAGGTCGAGGATCGTCGCCGCGCTGGCGCACGCGAGGGCGAGGGCGCGCCCGGCGGCATCGAACACCGCGATCGCCTCGGCGTCGCCGCCACGGGCACGGTCGGCGACCTCTCGCGCGTCGCGCACGGGAGCGGACGTGCGCTCCTGATAGCGGAGCGCGATCGACGTGCCGGAGGCCAGGGTCTCCAGGTGACCGATCTGGCCGCAGGTGCACACCAGTTCGCTGTAGCCGGGTGTGTGCCCGATCTCCCCCGCCGCGCCGTGCGGACCGTGGTGGAGATCTCCATCGATGATGAGTGCACCGCCGACGCCCGTGCCGAGCATGACGCCGAGCACGTCGCGATCGGTCCTGCCGTCGGCCGCCGCCTCGCCGAGAAGGAACGCGTTCACATCGTTCTCGACGCGGACCGGCACTCCGAGACGCTGCTCCAGCTCGTCGGCCAGCGGGAATCCCGCCCACCCGACGAAGGTCGCCGATGCGGCGCGGATGGTGCCGGTCTCATGGTCGATGACTCCGGCCGCGCCGACGCCTGCCGCGGCGAGCGACACCTCGGCCTGCGCCGCGAGTTCCCTCGCGAGATCGGCGGCCGCATCGGCCATCGCACCGCCGCCGAGGGCGGCCGGCGCTGGCACACTGCCCCGGGCGAGGACGGCACCGTCGTCGCTCACCAGGAGCGCGGCGATCTTCGTGCCCCCGATATCGATCCCGACCAGTCCCGCACCGCGGGCCGAAGAGGTGGCGATGGGCATGGTGGTCCCGTGTTCCTGACCGATCATGCTCAGCGCCCGCCCAGTCCTGCCATCGCGATGCCCTTGACCAGGTGCTTCTGCAGAACGATCACGAGGATCGTGGTCGGGACCATCGAGATGATGGCCGCAGCCATCTGCAGGTCCCACCGGGTGCCGGTGAGTCCGGCGAAGCTCGCGAGTCCCACCGGGAGCGTGCCGTGCGCGTTGTAGTCGACCGTCACGATCAGCGGCCACAGGTAGCTGTTCCAGAACGAGAGGAATGTGAACACGGCGAGGACGGCGACGGCCGACTTCGACAGCGGCAGGATGATCTGCAGGAACGAGCGCACGGGGCCTGCGCCGTCGACGCGGGCCGCCTCTTCGAGTTCGTACGGGATGCCGCGGAAGAACTGCCGCATCAGGAAGGTTCCGAAGGCGCCGAAGGCGAAGGGCAGGATCAGCGCCTGGTACGTGTCGACCCAGTTGAACCACTGCATCACCTGGAACATGGGGATGACGAGCACTTCGGCCGGCACCATGAGGGTGGCCAGGAACAGGACGAAGACGGCGTCGCGCCCCTTCCACCGCAGACGCCCGAAGGCGTATCCGGCCGTGGTCGAGACGACCAGCACGACCAGCGTTCCGCCGATCGCGACGATGAAGGAGTTCATGATGTAGGTCAGGAACGGTCCGTAGGCGAACACGTCGACGAAGTTGCTCCACCGCAGCTCCGAGCCGACCAGCGTCGGCGGCATCGAGAACATCTCGGCGTTCGGCTTGAGCGCCGAGAAGAAGGCGTAGATCAGCGGGGAGATGAAGATCAGCGCGGCGACGTAGATCCCGACGTGGGCGAGGATGAGCCGGGCGCGGGCGCCGGGGGTCGTCGCCGCGCCGCGAGCGCGCTCGCGTTCGGTGCGGCCGGCGCGGCCGGTGGGCCGGACGAGGGTCTCAGTGCTCATAGTGCACCCACTTCTTCTGCGCTGCGAACTGGAGCCCGGTGATCGCGATGATGATCGCGAAGAGGATCCAGGCGGCTGCGGCGGCGAGGCCGAGGTCGCCGAAGGTGAATCCCTGCTCCCAGATGTACATGACCAGGGGCTTGGTGGCGTTGCCCGGACCGCCACCGGTGAGCATCTGCGGCTGCACGAACACCTGCAGGGACGTGATCATCGTCATGATCGTGGCGAAGAAGATCGACGGCGAGATCATCGGGATGATGATGCTCCACACCCGTCGGAACCCTCTGGCGCCGTCGATGCTGGCCGCCTCGAGCACGCTCTCGGGAAGCTGCTCGAGGGCTGCCGAGAAGATCAGCATGTTGTAGCCGAGCCCCTGCCAGACGCTCATCACGACGACCATGATCATGGCCCATGACGGGTCTGCGAGGAAGTTCGGCAGCTCGATGCCGAACCAGGTCTGCGAGAGACCGTTGAACAGACCC
Organism: Microbacterium sp. Root322; assembly: GCF_001425645.1. Classification (NCBI taxonomy): domain Bacteria; kingdom Bacillati; phylum Actinomycetota; class Actinomycetes; order Micrococcales; family Microbacteriaceae; genus Microbacterium; species Microbacterium sp. Root322. The sequence goes on from NZ_LMCS01000001.1 coordinate 714,659, forward strand.
TGCGGCTGCAGCATCATCTTCCACACCAGCACGTTGGCGACCATGGGAGTGACCACGGGGATGAAGAAGAGCACGCGCAGGGCGCCTCGTCCGCGGATGCGCGAACCGAGGCCGAGAGCGAGCACGAGCGAGAGAGCGACGCTCAGCGGCACGTAGAGCAGCGTGTACACCGCCGAGTTGCGCAGCGCCGGCCAGAAGTCGGGGCTGCTGGTGAACAGCTTGACGTAGTTGTCCACCCCGTTGAAGGTCCGCTCGCCGAAGGTCGGCCAGTCGAAGACGCTCATCACGATCGAGAGCCCGACGGGCACGATCGTGAACAGGGCGAGCCCGATCAGGGCTGGGCTTGCGAATCCCAGCGCCTGACCGGCCTCCACCTTGGCGAGCGATCGTCGACGTCTCGTCGTGATCGTCATCTCAGTTTCTTTCTCTGTTACTGCATTGCTGCTGCGGTGGCCGGAGCCGGGTCACTCGCCGAACTGCGCCTGCGCGTTCGAGAGCAGCTCTTCCATCGTCATCTGGCCGTTGTAGACGCTGACCAGGTTCGGCTGGATGTAGCTGTCGAGCTTCTGCCAGTTCTTCGTCATGTACAGCGGGACCGTGTCGCCGAAGGCCGCCTCGAAGACGGACTGGACCTGGTCGCGGTACTGCTCGTCGATCGACTCGAAGTACAGCGGCTGCGACGACGTGCGCGCGGGGTACGAACGGCCGGACGACGCGATGTAGTCCTGTGCGTCCTCGCCAAGAAGCGAGCCCATGACCTTGAGCGCGGCCTCGGGGTTCTTGCAGTTGGCCGAGATGCCGTAGCCCGAGCCGAGGATCGGACCGGGGTTGCCGTTCGCGCCGGCGGGCAGCGGGACCATGCCGGCCGCGAAGCCGGACTCGTTGTCGAGGTAGCTCACAGCGTTCCACGTGCCGTCCACAGCCATCGCCGCGTTGGCGCCCGTGTACTGGTTCTCGCCCCATCCGGTGTCGGAGGCGGATGCCACGGGTGCGGCGACCTTCTTCTCGGTGACGAGCTCGGCGTACCAGGTCGACGCGTCGACGAAGGCCTTCTCGTCGATGTGCAGCGTCCCGTCCTCGGAAGCGGGCTGCGTCGCGGAGTACGCGATGGGCATCGACATCCACTGGTAGCCGCCCATGCCCATACCGAAGCCGTACTTGCCGTCCTTCGTCGCGGCGGCGGCGATGCTGTCGAAGTCGTCGAACGTCCAGCCGATCTCCGGGGTGGGGGCGCCAGCCGCGGTCAGCATGTCCTGGTTGTAGTAGACGAGCATGGTGGCCACGTCGAAGGGCACGCCGTAGACCTTGCCCTCGAAGCTGAGGATGCCGTCGGCACTCGGGTTGAAGTCCGCCCAGTCGATGCCGGCCGTCTTGAGGTCGGCGTCGCTCAGCTCGCGGAAGCCGCCCGTGTAGCCGCCGAGCTGCGCACCGCTCATGCCGGTGACGCAGGCCATGTTGCCGCTGGCCATGTTCGTGGTCAGCTTCGTGAAGAAGTCGCTCCACGGCGACGTCTGCAGCTTGATCTTGATATCGGGGTTCTGCTCCTGAGCGAACGCGACCTGCGCCTCGAGGGCATCCACGTCGGACTCGCTACCCGCCCACATGTCGACCACGATGGTGTCGCCGTCGGCGGAACCACCGGTGCCGCTGCCGTTCGCGCAGCCGGTCATCGCGACTGCGACGCCGGCGACGGCGACCACAGCCCCTACACGCAACTTCTTCATTGAATGCCTCCTGGAAGGGAACTGGTTATTTCGAGGTTCGAATTAACCTAGTAGGATTTCGTATGAAGTTACCGTTTCATACTTCGCAAGGGGCCGCAAGCTGAACATCCGATGTTTATCGGACCTTGATAATTCGTAACTCCCGGGAAACACGACGATCCCCCGCTACGCTGACGATGCTCCGACAGGAAAGTGCTCCCATGACCAACTCCGCAGACACCACCGTCGACGATCCCCACACGCGGCGGATCCTCGACCTCGTCGCCCGCGGCGAGGCGCGCTCACGCACAGAGCTGGCCGCACTGCTGGGGGTTGCCGCGTCGACGGTCGGGCTCCGCGTGCAGTCCCTGCTCGATGCCGGGGTGCTCAGGGAAGCGGGAGACGGCACATCTCGCGGTGGTCGACGTCCCCGGGTGCTGCAGATCGCCGCAGACGGCTTCGTGCTCTCGGCCGACCTCGGCGGCGGACACGCCCGGATCGGCAGGCACTCCCTCAGCGGCGCACTGCTGGACAGCGAGTCGATCGCCGTCGACGTGACCGAGGGGCCCGAGGCCACGCTCGATCGCCTCGCCGTCGTGTTCGACCGCCTCACGAGCACGGGTAGGGTCCATGCGATCGGCATCAGCCTCCCCGGGCCCGTCGACATCGCGACCGGATCGGTCGACCAGCCCTCTCGCATGCCCGGCTGGCCAGGATTCCGCGTCGGCGAGCACCTCTCGGCGCGCTACGGCGTCCCCGTGGCCGTCGACAACGACGCCAACCTCGCGGCTCTCGGCGAGCACCGTGAGCGCTTCGGACACACGGGACACAGCATCACCGTCAAGGCCGGCACCGCGATCGGCAGCGGCATCATCGTCGACGGACGGGTGCATCGAGGAGCCACCTCAGCCGCGGGTGACATCACCCACACCCGCATCGACGGCAGCGGCGACGTCCCGTGCTCGTGCGGCAACACCGGCTGCCTGGAGACCGTGGCCAGCGGCGCGAGCCTCGTGCGGCAGATGCGCGAGCGCGGCAGCGACTCCGTGCACACGACGACCGACGTGCTGAGCCTCGCCCGCGACGCCGATCCGCTGGCCACCACTCTGGTGCGCACCGCCGGCACTCACCTCGGACAGGCGCTGTCCGGAGTCGTGAACTTCTTCAACCCGCACGCGGTGTTCCTCACGGGCAGCATGAGCGCCTCCGAGCCGTTCATCGCCGCCGTCCGCAGCCGGGTGTACGAGGCGTGCCACCCGCTGGCGACCCAGCGTCTGCGGATCGAGTCGGCGACCACGGGCGCCGATGCCATCCTGCACGGTGCCGCACGCCTCGCGCTGGAGGGCATGGACCTCCCCGTGGCGACGGCCTGAGCCGCCGCCACGGACAGGGTCACTCCCCGATCAGGGTCAGCTCGATCACGGGCACCAGAACGTCAGGGCGACGCACCGGAAGGTGCACGGTCAGAGTTCCCTCCGCCTCGCCGGCCGGCGTCATCAGCTCCGCCTCGCGCTCGGGATCGGACACGCTCGTCTCGAGCCACGAACCATCGTTGAGCAGTCGCGCGTAGGAGACCTTGCCGGCGAGTTCGGGAAGATGCACGAAGCCCATCGGCCAGCTGAACAGGCTCAGGTAGAGGCGGTTCCCGCTGCGTGTGTACACGCCCTCGCGCGGCGGAGTGAATGCCGCATGCCCGGCACCGACCACGGCGCCACGGTGCAGGCGCATCCACTCACCGATCTCCCCCAGCGTCTGGGCATCGCGGGGCGCGATCGCCCCGCGTCCGTCCGGGCCGATGTTCAGCAGCATGTTGCCGCCCATCGAGACCGAGTCGACCAGCATCTGCACGAGCATCGTGGGTGACTTCTGGTCGGTGTTGTCGCGGTGATAGCCCCAGGACCCGTTGAGCGTCTGGCAGGCCTCCCAGGTCAACGGCACGCCGTCACGCACGATCGGCGAGGTCGGCTGGTACTGCTCGGGGGTGACGAAATCGGCCGGAATGCCCAGGCGGTCGTTGACGAGCATGTTCGGCTGCAGCTCCCGGCACAGCGCGAGCAGCGCGGTGGCGTCCCAGTCGTCGGGTCCCTTGCCTGCCCAGCCGCCCTTCTCCTCGGGGTATGTGAAGTCGAAGAAGAGGTAGTCGATGTCGCCGTAGTCCGTGAGGAGCTCGCGCACCTGCCCGTGAAGGTAGGCGCGGTACGCCGCCATGTCGCGGCCGACGTTGAGCTCGGCGGCGCCCTCGTCATCGCGGCGCGGGTGGTTCCAGTCCACGGTGAAGTCGGGGTGATGCCAGTCGATGACCGAGTGGTAGAGCCCGACCTTGAGCCCCTCGGCCCGCAGCGCCTCCACGTACTCGCGCACGAGGTCGCGTCCGGTGTTCGCCACCGACGTGTAGTCGGTCAGCTTCGAGTCCCAGAGGCAGAAGCCGTCGTGGTGCTTCGTGGTGAGCACCACGTATCCCATGCCCGTCTCCTTCGCGGTGCGGGCGAGGGCCGCGGCGTCGAAGAGATCCGGGTCGAAGTGCTCGAAATACTGCCGGTAATCCTCGTCGGTGAGGCGTTCGTAGTTCTGGACCCACTCGTGCCTGGCGGCGCCGCTGTAGAGGCCGAAGTGGACGAACATGCCGAACCGAGCCCGGTCAAACCATTCCTGTCGCATGTCTCCCATCCTGGCATAGACATCGGATGTTTGCGCCTTGGGGTTCATCAGAAAACGAAGAACGGGCGCCCCCGAGGGGACGCCCGTTCTTTCGAGAATCGAATCAGCGAGCAGCGCTGCCGTCGACGTAGTCCTCGTCCTGCTGCTTCCATGCGAAGAGCGAACGCAGCTCCTTGCCGGTGACCTCGATCGGGTGCTGCTCCTCCTTGGCGCGCAGCGCCAGGAACTCCTCGGCACCGTTGTCCTGGTCGTCGATGAAGCGCTTCGCGAAGGCGCCGGACTGGATGTCGGCCAGCACACCCTTCATGCTCTCCTTGACGCGCTCGTCGATGACGCGCGGACCCGAGACGTAGTCGCCGAACTCGGCGGTGTCGGAGATCGACCAGCGCTGCTTGGCGATGCCGCCCTCCCACATCAGGTCGACGATCAGCTTGAGCTCGTGCAGAACCTCGAAGTACGCGATCTGCGGCTGGTAGCCCGCCTCGGTCAGGGTCTCGAAGCCGGCCTGCACCAGGTGGCTCACGCCGCCGCAGAGAACAGCCTGCTCACCGAACAGGTCGGTCTCGGTCTCTTCGGTGAAGGTGGTCTTGATGACACCGGCGCGGGTGCCACCGATGGCCTTCGCGTAGGAGAGCGCCAGGTCCCAGGCCTTGCCCGATGCGTCGCGCTCGACGGCGATGATGTCGGGGATGCCGCGGCCGGCGACGAACTCGCGACGGACCGTGTGGCCGGGAGCCTTCGGGGCGACCAGGATCACGTCGACGCCCTCGGGAGCGTCGATGTAGCCGAAGCGGATGTTGAAGCCGTGCGCGAAGGCGAGCGTCTTGCCGGCCGTGAGGTTCGGCGCGATCGACTCGCTGTAGATCGTGCGCTGGTGCTGGTCCGGCGCGAGGATCATGATGACGTCGGCCCACTCGGTGGCTTCGGCGACGGTCTTCACCGGGAAGCCGGCCTCCTCGGCCTTGGCGGCCGACTTGGAGCCCTCCTTGAGGGCGATCGCGACCTCGACACCCGAGTCGCGCAGGTTCTGCGCGTGGGCGTGGCCCTGCGAGCCGTAGCCGACGATCGCGACCTTCTTGCCCTGGATCAGGGACAGGTCTGCATCGGCGTCGTAGAAGATCTCGGTGCTCACTTTGTGTTTCTCCTTGTTCTTTGCGTTTCGTCTGGCTTCGCGTGCTCGATGAGCGGCGAAAACTCGGTACTCAGGTTGGTCAGCCGCGCAGGACGCGCTCGGTGATGCTCTTGCCGCCACGGCCGATCGCGAGAAGACCCGACTGCGCGATCTCCTTGATCCCGAAGGGCTCGAGCGCGCGCAGCATGGCGTCGACCTTGCCCTTGTCGCCGGTCACCTCGATCACGAGGGCGTCGGAGGCGTAGTCGACCACCGAGGCGCGGAAGAGGTTCACGACCTCGATCACGTTCGATCGCGTGGCGTTGTCGGTGCGCACCTTCACGAGCATGTGCTCGCGCTGCACCGACGTGGCGAAGTCGAGCTCGACGATCTTGATCACGTTGATCAGCTTGTTGAGCTGCTTGGTGACCTGCTCGAGCGGGAGCTCGTCGACGTCGACGACGACGGTGATGCGGGAGATCCCCGGCACCTCCGTCACGCCGACGGCGAGGGAGTCGATGTTGAAGCCGCGGCGGGCGAAGAGCCCCGCGACACGGGTCAGCAGGCCGGGGGTGTTCTCCACCAGCAGGCTCAGCACGTGGGTCGACATGGATCAGTCCTCCTCGTCGAATGCGGGCGCGTGCTCGCGGGCGTACTGGACATAGCTGTTGCTGACTCCCTGCGGCACCATCGGCCACACCATGGAGTCGGCGCTCACGACGAAGTCGATCACCACGGGGCGGTCGTTCGTCTCTAGCGCGAGCTGGATGGCGGCGTCGACCTCCTCCTCCTTCTCCACGCGGATCGCGAGGCAGCCGTAGGCCTCGGCGAGCCTGACGAAGTCGGGGATGCGGATCGTGCCGTGACCGGTGTTGAGGTCGGTGTTCGAGTGACGGCCGTCGTAGAACAGTGTCTGCCACTGCCGCACCATGCCCAGCGACGAGTTGTTGATGATCGCGACCTTGATCGGGATGTTGTTGATCGTGCAGGTCGCGAGCTCCTGATTGGTCATCTGGAAGCAGCCGTCGCCGTCGATCGCCCAGACCGGACGCTCGGGCTGCGCCACCTTGGCACCCATCGCGGCGGGAACCGAGTAGCCCATCGTGCCGGCGCCGCCGGAGTTCAACCAGGCGTTCGGACGCTCGTACTTGATGAACTGCGCCGCCCACATCTGGTGCTGGCCGACGCCCGAGGCGAAGATGCCCTCGGGGCCGGTGAGCTCGCCGATCCGCTGGATCACGTACTGCGGGGCGAGGAGGCCGTCCGTCGTCGGCGCGTAGCCGAGCGGGAACTCGGTGCGCAGACCGTCGAGGTACGACCACCACTCCTCGATGTCGGGCTTGGTGCCTGCAGTCGCTCCGCGGAAGGCCGCATCGAGATCGGTGAGCACGTCGCGCACATCGCCGACGATCGGCACATCGGCTGTGCGGATCTTGGAGATCTCAGCCGGGTCGATGTCGACGTGGACGACCTTCGCGTTCGGCGCGAACAGTGCCGCCTTGCCCGTGACACGGTCGTCGAACCGTGCGCCGAGCGACACGAGCAGGTCGGCCTCCTGCAGCGCCAGCACCGCGGGAACCGTGCCGTGCATGCCCGGCATGCCGAGGTGCTGCGGGTGAGAGTCGGGGAACGCGCCGCGCGCCATCAGCGTCGTGACCACCGGTGCACCGGTGGACTCCGCGAGCTCGAGGAGCTCCGCCGACGCCTTGCCGCGGATCACGCCACCGCCGACATACAGCACCGGCTTCTTGGCCTCGGCGAGCAGCGTCGCTGCGGCCTGGATCTGCTTGCCGTGCGCCTTCGTCACCGGACGGTAGCCGGGGAGGTCGATCTTGGGCGGCCACACGAACGGGGCGGTCGCCTGCTGCGCGTCCTTCGTGATGTCGACCAGCACAGGACCGGGGCGTCCGGTACCGGCGATCTCGTAGGCCGCAGCGATCGCACCGGGGATCTCGGACGCATCCTTCACCAGGAACGAGTGCTTGGTGATCGGCATCGTGATGCCCACGATGTCGGCCTCCTGGAACGCGTCCGTCCCCATCAGCGTCGAGAACACCTGGCCGGTGATGGCGAGCATGGGCACCGAGTCCATGTACGCGTCGGCGATCGCGGTGACGAGGTTGGTCGCACCGGGGCCGGAGGTGGCGATGCACACGCCCACCTTGCCGGATGCCGACGCGTAACCCTCGGCCGCGTGGCCGGCGCCCTGCTCGTGCCGCACCAGGATGTGGCGGAGCTCGGAGGCGTCCATCAGCGGATCGTAGACCGGGAGGATCGCGCCGCCGGGAAGACCGAACACGTCGGTCACGCCGAGGAGCTCGAGCGAGCGGACCACGGCCTCCGCACCGGTGATCTCCGGCGCAGAGGATTGACGGGCGGGCGGCCTCGGCACGGCCGGGGCGGAATCAGCAGTCATGAGTTTCCTTCTGATGATCTGTGCAGGACGCCGGATGCCGGAGCGTCCGGGTCAGCCGGTGGTCGCGCCCTCGGCGGCGGACCGCACGAGGCGCGAGTACTTGGCAAGAACGCCTCGGGTGTAGCGCGGGGGAAGCGGCTCCCAGCCAGAACGGCGGGAGGCGAGCTCTGCCTCGTCGACGAGTAGATCGAGAGAGCGAGCTGCGATATCGACCCGTATCAGATCACCATCGCGCACGAAGGCGATAGGACCTGCGTCCACCGCTTCGGGTGCTATGTGGCCGATGCACAGGCCGGTTGTGCCGCCTGAGAATCGTCCGTCAGTCAAGAGTAGTACATCTTTTCCGAGCCCAGCGCCCTTGATGGCCGCCGTGATGGCGAGCATCTCGCGCATGCCCGGTCCGCCCTTGGGGCCCTCGTAGCGGATCACGATGACGGTGCCGGGCTCGATCTCCCCCTCGGCGACGGCGTCCATCGCGGCACGCTCGCGCTCGAACACGCGGGCCGGACCCTCGAAGACGGCCGCATCGAAGCCGGCGGTCTTGACGACGGCACCCTCGGGAGCGAGCGAGCCGTGCAGGATCGTGAGGCCGCCCGTGGCGTGGATCGGGTTGTCGAACGTGTGGATGACCTCGCCGTCGATCGGCTGCGGGTCGAGGTCGGCGAGGTTCTCGGCGAGCGTCTTGCCCGTGACCGTGAGCGCGTCGCCGTGCAGCAGTCCCTCGTCGAGCATCGCCTTCATGATCACGGGGATGCCGCCGTGACGGTCGACGTCATTCATGACGTACTTGCCGAAGGGCTTCATGTCGGCGACGTGCGGAACCTTGTCGCCGATGCGGTTGAAGTCGTGCAGGCTCAGCTCGACCTCGGCCTCGCGGGCGATCGCGAGCAGGTGCAGGACGACGTTCGTGGAGCCGCCGAGGGCCATCGCGAGGGCGATCGCGTTCTCGAACGCCTCTTTGGTGAGGATGTCGCGGGTCGTGATGCCCTGACGGAGCAGGTTCACGACGGCCTCGCCCGAGCGGTGGGCGTAGTAGTCGCGACGGCGGTCCGCTGCGGGCGGAGCCGCCGAGCCCGGGAGGCTGAGCCCGAGGGCCTCCGCGACCGAAGCCATGGTGTTGGCGGTGTACATGCCGCCGCACGCGCCCTCGCCCGGAGCGATGGCGCACTCGATGCGCTTCAGGTCCTCCTCGCTCATGAGGCCGGCGCGACACGCACCCACAGCCTCGAACGAGTCGATGATCGTGACGTCCTTCTCGGTGCCGTCCGAGAGCTTGACCCAACCCGGAGCGATCGATCCGGCGTACAGGAACACACTCGACAGGTCGAGGCGCGCACTGGCCATGAGCATGCCGGGGATCGACTTGTCGCACCCGGCCAGGAGCACCGAGCCGTCGAGGCGCTCTGCCATCATCACGGTCTCGACCGAGTCGGCGATGACCTCGCGCGACACGAGCGAGAAGTGCATCCCCTCGTGGCCCATCGAGATGCCGTCGGAGACCGAGATGGTGCCGAACTGCAGCGGGTAGCCGCCGCCCGAATGCACACCCTCCTTCGCCCCCTGCGCGAGCCGGTCGAGGCTCAGGTTGCAGGGAGTGATCTCGTTCCAACTCGAGGCGATGCCGATCTGCGGCTTGTCCCAGTCGGCGTCGCCCATGCCGACTGCGCGGAGCATACCGCGGGAGGTCGTGGCCTCGATGCCGTCGGTGACGACGCGGCTGCGGGGCTTGATGTCGATGGGCGCGCTGCTGGCGGGATCATGCGAGGACATGACGGAAGTCTATTGCCGTGCGGAGGTGCGTTCGTCCGCCAACGCCTCCAGAAGCTCGGCGATCTGTTGTGGAGTGTCCACACGCAGGGTCGCCACGCTCTCCCCCGGCCCCACGCGCACGCCGAGGTCACCGGGCTCCAGCACGCGCATCGCGTCCTCGTCGGTCACGTCATCGCCGGCGAACAGGATGCCGGTCGCATCGAACCGGTCGCGGAGGGCCGCCATCGCGGCATCCTTGCCCTCGGTCCGCGAGGAGAACTCGAGCACCCGGTGACCGGAGCGGCGCCTCCAGTGCGGGAAGCGCTCGGCCACGAGGGCGTCGATCTCGGCGAAGACGCGCTGCTCGGTCTCGGCATCGGCGCGACGGGTGTGCACACCCATGCCGAAGGTCTTGGGCTCGAACTCGGCGCCGTCGTAGCGGTCGATGATCGGCTGGGCCGCCGCCCAGAGCTCTTCGCGCGCACCGTCTTCTGTCGCCTCGCCCGGAGCGTCGACGTCGCCTTCGCCCGGAAACCAGTACTGCGCGCCGTGCGAACCTGCCAGGGCGATCGCGGAGTCGTCGGAGTGCTCGGTGATGACGCGGAGATCGTGCATGCTGCGTCCGGAGACGTAGGCGACGACCGTGTCAGGTAGTGCTGCAAGACGATCGACCTGGACGGCGACCTCGGGGAGCGCCCGCGCCGCCATCGGGTCGGCGACCAGCGGAGAGGCTGTGCCGTCGAAGTCGAGGGCGACCACCAGCCGCGGCGTGGCGGCCAGGGCCTTGAGGTCGTCGTCAGCGGTTCCGGGGATCCAGGGGCGCGTCATGGATGCTCCAATCACAGGGGTCGTGCGTTGTGGGCTCGGGTTCGGTGTCGCGGGTGCTCAGCGGCCGCGTACCTCGGAGAGGGCCTTCAGGAACGACGACGACCAGGCGTTCACGTCGTTGTCGAGCACACGTCGGCGAAGCGACCGCATGCGGCGACCCTGCTCGGCGGGCGGCATCTCCACCGCCGTCATGATCGCGTCCTTGAGCCCCTCGATGTCGTGCGGGTTGACCCGGACGGCCTGGCGCAGCTCATCCGCCGCGCCGGTGAACTCGCTCAGCACGAGCACGCCGCGGTCGTCGACGCGGGTGGCGACGTACTCCTTGGCGACCAGGTTCATGCCGTCGCGCAGAGCGGTGACGAGCATCACGTCCGCGGCCAGATACAGCGCGACCATCTCCTCGCGCGGGTATCCCTGGTGAAGGTATCGGATCGCGGAGTGGCCCATGGTGTCGGTGTCGCCGTTGATGCGGCTGACGGCGAGCTCGATCTCGTCACGCAGGTGCACATAGGCGTCCACACGCTCGCGACTGGGGCTGGCGACCTGCACGAGCGTCACGTCCTCGACCTTGAGCCGGCCCTCGGCGAGGAGCTCACCGTACGCCTTGATGCGGTGGCGGATGCCCTTGGTGTAGTCGAGGCGGTCGACCCCGAGCAGGATGCGCTTCGGATTGCCGAGGCTCGCGCGGATCTCCGCCGCCCTCGCACGCACGTCCTCGCGAGCGGCGAGCTCGAGGTAGGGAGTGGTGTCGATGGAGATGGGGAACGCTCGCGCCATCGCGGTGCGCGTGCCCTCGCCCTCCCCCTCGGGCACGGCGACGTGCGGACCTTTGACCTCGTAGCGCAGTCGGCGGCGCACGGCGGTGAGGAAGTACGTGGCATCCTGCGCGCGCTGGAAGCCGATCACGTCGGCACCGAGCAGGCCGCGCAGCACCTGATCACGCCAGGGCAGCTGCGCGTACAGACCGTGCGCGGGGAACGGGATGTGGTGGAAGTACCCGATCGTGACGTCGGGGCGGAGCTCACGCACCATCTGCGGCACGAGCTGCAGCTGGTAGTCGTGCACCCAGACCGTGCCCTCCGGCGCCGCAGCAGCAGCCGCCGCCTCGGCGAAACGGCGATTCACGGTGACGTAGGCGTCCCACCACTCGCGGTGGTACTGCGGCGGTGCGATCACATCGTGGTAGAGGGGCCAGATGGTGTCGTTCGCGAAGCCCTCGTAGTACTCGGCGACCTCTTGGGCGCTCAGGGCGACCGGGATGAGATCGATGCCGTCGGCCTCGAAGGGCGCGAGCTCCAGGTCGGCCTGACCGGCCCAGCCGACCCAGGCGCCGTGCACGCTGCGCATCATCGGCTCGAGGGCCGCGACGAGGCCGCCGGGGGATGTGCGCCACGCCTCCTCGCCATCGGGGCCCACCACGCGGTCCACGGGCAGGCGGTTGGCGACGACGACGAAATCTGCTGCGGCCACGAGGGCTCCTCCCGGGGGTTTCCTCCAGGCTATCGAGGAACCTCGATTTCCGCGGATCGATCGTCAGGGCTTGACGGGAGCCGCTCGACGCTTCTCACCGCTGAGCATCCAGTTCGCGACTCCCGCGGCGAACGCGATGAACGCGGCGACCATCGGCAGCAGGAGCGCAGCCGGAGTCCCGACGCTCTCGGCGATCTCGCCCGCGAAGGCGGCGCCGATCGACTGCCCGACCACGACGCCGGAGCCCAACATGGTCATGACGGTGGCCGAGCGCCCGCGCGGGCTGCGAGCGGCGCCGAAGCTGTACTGCGTGACGAGTGTGGGGCCGATGCCGATGCCCATGATCGCGAGCGCCACCATCATGGTTCCCGGCGTGTCGACGAAGCCGAGCAGGAGTGTTCCCGCCAGCAGGATGCCCGAGAAGACGAGCCACCGCGCACGCATCGAGAACGCGGCGGGAAGCCACGCGACACCGAGCGCGAGAATCGCGGAGCCGACGCCCATGACGCCGTAGAGGAGGCCGGCCTGCTCTGGTGCACCGCGGTCGGCCATGAACGATGTGAGCGAGGTGAGCATCGTTCCGAAGAAGATCCCGACACCGAGGATGCCGACGACCACGATCAGCAGCTGGGGCCGGAACAGCTCGGAGACGGTCGACGGCGCCTTGCCATCCGCATCCCGATCCTGCGAGACGTGCCGTCCGCTGGGGTGCAGGGCGAAAGCCCCCACGAACACCACGGTCAGCACGGCGGCTCCCACCAGCGGCGCCCACGGCGCGATCGCCGAGGCGAGGATGCCGACGATGAAGGGCCCGAAGACGAACACGGTCTCATCGGCGGCCGACTCGTAGGCCATCGTGCCCGATACCGTCTTGGCGCGGCGCCCCTCGGGCATCCGGTCGCTGATGATCGTCACCAGACGCGACCGCGAGAGCGGCGCAACCTGCGGAGCCGTGGCCCCGATGCCGACCGCCGCGAGCAGCACGAAGCCGTCGGCGGCGGTGCCATAGACGACGAACGTGAACAGCAGGAGCATCGCCCCGTTCGCCAGGGCGAGCACCAGCAGCACAGTCCGCTGTCCGAACCGGTCGGCCGCGGCTCCCAGCAGCGGCCCGAAGCAGGCGGTGCCGAGGCCGACGGCCGCGGAGGTGAGCCCGCCCAGCGACAGGGAGCCGCGAGCGGAGACGACCACCGTCAGCACGCCGACCACCATCATGGCGAACGGCAGTCGCGCGATGAAGGCGATGAGGAAGTAGGGAAGGCCGGCGAGACGGAGAAGGCTCGGCTCGGCGAGTTGCTGCGATGTTGTTGCGCGTGTCATGGCTCTCGCGCGTCGAAGACGCGATGTCGGGTGCCGCCGCTGTCCGTCGGAATGCCGACGGCCGGTAGATACACGGTTGTGCGGCCGCGGGCGAGCCGCGACCTGGCCATGATAGCGGGTGCACCCGGGGTTCGGCAGGGAGACGCCGGGTCCGTTCTCTCCGCGCGCGCTCGACACGCACGCCGCATTCGACTCGTTCGTCTGCGGACGCTGCGCTTCATCTGCCCCTCCCTTGCCAGGATCGGGGAGGGGTTGTCAAGGCTCGGTGCGACCGGGGGTGCGGGAAGGTACCGTGGGGGAATGCGCTACCTCTTCAGCACCGGACTTGTCGCTGCGATCTCCGCCGGGGTCTCCCTGCTGCGCGGCACCCGCGAGCAGCCCGTCACCTGGCGCGCCGTCCTGTCCTGGGTGAGTTGGGCGATCACCATGGCTCTCGCCGTCGGCGCCGTGGTCGACATGAACCGCGAGCGACGCGGTGTGCGGGTCGACGCCGATTCCCCGCAGTCGGTCAAGAAGGCGAAGAAAGCGCAGCGACTGCAGTTCCGTTCGCAGAAGGCCCTCGCCGACACGCAGGACCACGCCAAGGACGCGCGTCCCTGAGCGCGGTCCCGCCCGCGACTCCCGTCACCGGGTGAGGATGAGCGCCTCGCCCTGACCGCCGCCGCCGCACAAGCCGACGGCTGCCGTACCTGCGCCTCGACGCGCGAGCTCGTGCGCGACATGCACCACCAGCCTGTTGCCGGAAGCGCCGATCGGGTGGCCGATCGCGATACCTCCGCCGTGGATGTTCACGATGGCCTCGTCGAGGCCGAGTTCGACCTGCGAACGCGCGACGACCGCACCGAACGCCTCGTTGATCTCCACGAGGTCGAGATCCGAGGGGGCGATGCCCTGCTTCTCGCACGCGCGCTCGATCGCCCGCGCCGGCTGCGCCTGCAGGGAGTTGTCCGGCCCGGCCGTCTGCCCGCTCGCGCCGACGGTCACGAGCACGGGCCATCCCTTGGCCTCCGCGGTCCGTCTAGTGGTCACGACCACGGCCGAGGCGCCGTCCGAGATCGGTGAGGAGTTCCCCGCGGTGATCGAACCGCCTTCCGCGAAAGCTGCGCGCAGCCCCGCGAGGGTCTCGACCGTGGTGTCGGGGCGCACGCCCTCGTCCTTCGTGACACGCACGGGCTCGCCGCGGCGCTGGGGAACGTCCACGGCGACGATCTCCACATCGAACACACCCGCTTCCTGCGCGGCGGTGGCGCGCTGATGCGAGAGCGCGGCGACGCGGTCCTGTGCCTGCCGGGTGAGATCGAAACGCGCGTTGTGCCGTTCGGTGGATGCCCCCATGCTCTCCCGGTCGTACGCATCCGTGAGCCCGTCGTAGGCCATGTGGTCGAGCACCTCGACGCTCCCGTATGCCCAGCCGTCGCGCGATCCCATGAGCAGGTGGGGTGCGCGCGTCATCGACTCCATCCCGGCGGCGACCACCACCTCGGCGTCTCCGGTGCGGATCATCCGCGCCGCGTCGATGACCGCGGTCAGCCCTGAGAGGCACACCTTGTTCACGGAGTGCGCAGGGACGTCCCAGCCGATGCCCGCGCCGATGGCCGCCTGACGGGCTGCGTTCTGCCCGGATCCGGCGGCCAGCACCTGACCGACGATCACCGCGTCGATGTCTGCGGGTGCGATGGAGCCCTGCTCCAGGGCTCCACGGATGGCCAAGGAACCGAGCTGGGGGGCGGTGAACGCGGCGAGCTGCCCCTTGAGGCGTCCCTGCGGGGTGCGAGCAGCGGCGACGATGACGACGTCGTTCTCAGTCATGGTCCATGATCCTTCCGGTGAGCAGAGCGTGGGAGACGATGAGGGGTGGTTCGGTCGCGGCGATGACCTCGTCGACCGTGACGTCGGGTGCGGTCTCGACGAGCACCAGCCCCTCTGCGGTCACGTCGATCACGGCGAGGTCGGTGATGATCCGATCGACCACACCGCGACCGGTCAGCGGCAGCGAGCATTCGTCGACGATCTTCGCCGAACCGTCCTTCGCGACGTGCTCCATGAGCACGATGACCCGGCCGGCCCCGTGCACGAGATCCATGGCACCGCCGGGCCCCTTCACCATCTTGCCCGGGATCATCCAGTTCGCGAGATCGCCGGTCGCGGAGACCTGCATCGCCCCGAGGATCGCCGCGTCGATCTTGCCTCCGCGGATCATGCCGAAGCTGGTCGCCGAGTCGAAGAACGCGGCGCCGGGAAGAGTGGTGACCGTCTCCTTGCCCGCGTTGATGAGGTCGGGGTCGACGGATTCCTCGCTCGGGTAGGGACCGACGCCCAGGATGCCGTTCTCCGACTGCAGGACGACGGTGATGCCGCGCGGCACGTGGTTGGGCACGAGCGTGGGCAAGCCGATGCCCAGGTTCACGTAGGCGCCGTCCTGCAGCTCGGCGGCCGCTCTGGCAGCCATCTGCTCACGGGTGAGTGCCATCTCAGGCTCCTTCCGCGGCGACCGTGCGCCGCTCGATGCGCTTGGGGATGTCGGTGCCGACCTCGACGATGCGATGCACGAAGACCCCGGGGAGGTGGATGCTGTCGGGATCGAGCTCCCCCGGCTCCACGAGCTGCTCGACCTGGGCGATGCAGATGCGACCGGCCATCGCGGCGAGCGGATTGAAGTTGCGCGCCGCCTTGTTGAACACGAGATTGCCGTGGCGATCTCCGCGGGCGGCGTGCACCAGAGAGAAATCGGTGGTGATCGCCTCCTCGAGCACGAAGTCCCTCGCCTCCCCGTTCACCTCGAAGCTGCGCACGTCCTTCACCGGCGAGGCGACCGCGATCGTGCCGTCCGGGTTGTACCTGCGCGGCAGGCCCCCCTCGGCGACCTGCGTGCCGACGCCCGTCTGGGTGAAGAAACCCGCGATCCCCGAGCCGCCGGCCCTGAGCTTCTCGGCCAGGGTGCCCTGCGGGGTGAGTTCGAGCTCGAGTTCACCGCTGAGGAACTGGCGCTCGAACTCCTTGTTCTCCCCGACATACGACGATGTCATCTTGCGGATGCGCTGGGCGGCGAGCAGGACGCCGAGGCCCCAGTCGTCCACTCCGCAGTTGTTGCTCACGACGCTGAGGTCTCTCGTCCCCTGCGCCAGAAGAGCCTCGATCAAGGCGATCGGGTTCCCGGACAGGCCGAACCCGCCGACCGCCAGTGACGATCCGTCCTCGATGTCGGAGACCGCCGCCTCCGCTGACTCCCACTGCTTGTCGATCACGTCGGCTCCTTCGGTTCCGTGCTCTCCTCAGCATCCGTCCGGGGGAGCCGTCCGGGAAAGCCGGATCTTGCGATGTGGCCGAACCCAGAGGTAGCGTCCACATTATGGAACTCACAACCTCGGTGCCCGGCACTCAGGCGATCGCCAGGGCCGCACGTCTTCTACGTCTGGTCACGGCCGCAGGTTCCGACGGGGCCTCACTTCAGGAGCTCGCCATAGCCGCCGACCTCTCGCGTTCGACCGCCCACCGGCTCCTGAGCGCTCTGAAGTCGGAGGGCCTCGTCGACCGCGACGGCGCGAGCACCAGGTGGATGCCGGGTCCGGAGCTGTTCCTCATGGGATCGGTGGCGGCCGCGCGGTACGACGTGACAGCACTGGCCCGGGACATCGTGCGCTCACTGGCCGTCAAGACCGAGGAGAGCGCGTTCCTCTCCGTCCGGCGCGCAGACGAGACGGTGTGCCTGCTCCGCGAAGAGGGCTCCTTCCCTATCCGATCCTTCGTCCTCAGTGAAGGAGTGCGCTTCCCCCTCGGTGTCGCCAGCGCCGGGCTCGCCATCCTCGCCTTCCTCCCTGACCACGATGTGGACGCCTACTTGGAGCGTCATCCCGAGCTCGAGGGCTCCTGGGGACGCGCCCACGGTCAGCGGCCCCTTCGGACACGTCTCGCCGAGACCAAGGAACGGGGATACGCGGTCAACCCCGGTCTGATCGTCGAGGGCAGCTGGGGCCTGGGCGCTGCGGTCTTCGATCGCTCCGGCCGCCCGGAGTGGGCGCTGAGCCTGACCGGCGTCGCGTTCCGCTTCGGCCCCGACCGGATGGCCGAGCTCGGGCGGACCCTCCTCGCGCACGCACATCAGCTCTCCGCGCGGATCTCCAGCACGAGGCGGTGATCCGATTACATACCATCGGGTATATACTCGCTGGTATGAATCGTGCGGATGTCATCCCTTCCCTCGTCCTCTCGGGATACGCACTCGGCCGCATCGCCGCTCAGGACGCCGGAAACGACGCCCCCGCGGCGCAGTGGCGGGTGCTGAGTCTGCTCGAGCAGGCAGGAGCCAGGCGAGTGGGTGAACTCGCCCACGCAGCGCGGACCACGCAACCGGGCATGACGCGTCTGCTCGGTGCGCTCGAGCGCGAGGAACTCGTGCGCCGCTCCCCCGATCCCGACGACTCCCGCGCGACCGTCGTCGACATCACCTCCCGGGGCACTGCTGCGCTCGCCTCATGGCGCGCCGAGTTCCGCGAGACGCTCGCGCCGAGGTTCGCCGCGTTGACCGATGCGGAATGGTCTGCCCTCACCCGCGCGGCGGAGATCCTCGCCGCGCACACCGCCACTGATCGAACAGGAGAATCTCGGTGAACACCCCCGCCACCCCCTCGGTGTGGAAGCAGCCGGCACAGGTCTGGGCCGTCGCCTTCGCCTGCGTCGTCGCCTTCATGGGAATCGGACTGGTCGACCCGATCCTTCCCGCGATCGCCGAGTCGCTCCAGGCATCCCCGGTCGAGACGGAGCTGCTGTTCACCAGCTACCTGTTGGTGACCGGGCTCGCGATGCTCGTGACCAGCTGGATCTCCAGCCGCATCGGCGCGAAGGCCACCCTGCTCATCGGACTGGCGCTGATCGTGGTGTTCGCGCTGCTGTGCGCCTTGAGCGGCAGCGTCGATGCGGTGATCGGATTCCGAGCCGGCTGGGGTCTCGGCAACGCCCTGTTCATCTCGACGGCGCTGGCGACCATCGTCGGCGCAGCCTCCGGGGGCAGCAGCGCGGCGATCGTCCTGTACGAAGCGGCGCTCGGCCTCGGCATCGCCATCGGTCCGCTCCTCGGCGGTCTCCTGGGTGAGCAGAGCTGGCGCGGACCGTTCTTCGGCGTCGTCGTGCTGATGGCGATCGCCTTCGTCGCCGTGCTCGTCCTCCTGCGCGGCCCCCGGGAGAAGCGGGTCCCCGTGAAGTTCTCCGCCCCGTTCACCGCCCTGCGACGCCCCGCACTCGCGGTACTGGCGATCACGGCCCTGTTCTACAACATCGGCTTCTTCGTCCTGCTCGCGTTCTCACCGTTCCCCCTGGGCTTCGGGGCGATGGGCATCGGCCTCACGTTCTTCGGCTGGGGTGTCGCGCTCGCCGTCACCAGCGTCTGGGTCGCACCGCTCCTCATGCGTCGGATGGCCCGCACCCGCATCATCCTGGTCGTGCTCCCCCTGCTGGCGATCGATCTCATCGCCGCGGGACTCCTGGTGGCGAACGCCGCCGCGCTGGTCGCCTGCATCGTGGTCGGCGGACTCCTCCTCGGCGTGATGAACACCGTGCTGACCGAAGCGGTGATGGAGGCGACCGACCTCCCCCGCTCCGTCGCCTCCTCGGCATACTCGGCCGTCCGCTTCCTCGGCGGCGCGATGGCTCCCCCGATCGCGGCGTTGCTGTGGCATGCGTTCAACGCGACGGTGCCCTACCTGTTCGCCGCCGCCTCGGTGCTGCTCGCCGCCCTCACCGTCCTCCTCGGACGCCGGGCACTGGCCCACATCGACGACGAGCCCGCTGACACCACGACGGAAGACGCCGCAGCGATCCTCGTCGGTGACGCCGCCTGAGTCGGCACGGCCGAACGCTCCTTGGATATCGTGGGGCGATGAGTGAAACGGCTTCTCTCCCCGAACGCAGCAGGATCGTGCAGCGACACCTCGCGGAAGCGGGCGTCGACACCGTGATCCGTGTGCTCCCCGATTCGGCGCGCACGGCGGCGGAGGCCGCGACGGCGATCGGATGCGAGGTGTCGGCGATCGCCAACAGCCTCGTCTTCCTCGCCGACGGCGCGCCCGTTCTGGTGATGACCAGCGGCGGACACCGCGTGGATCTCGTCACCCTGACGAGCAGTATCGGGGTGGACGAGGTGTCCATGGCCCCCGCGTCCATCGTCCGCTCTGCCACGGGCCAGGCGATCGGTGGCGTCGCGCCCGTTGGACACCCCGCACCGCTTCGCACCTACATCGACGAAGACCTGCAGCACCACGAGACGCTCTGGGCGGCCGCGGGGCACCCTCACACCGTCATGCCGTTGACCTTCGAACAGCTCCGCACCATCACCGAAGGCACGGTCATCTCGGTGGCCTGACTGGCGCAGCACCACGATCCCTCGCGAGCCGCAGGCACCCGCGGAAACGGCGAGGCCGGCGCCCAGGAGCGGAAGCTCCTCGGCACCGGCCTCGTGCGATCGATCAGTCCTGGGTGACGCGCGCACGAGCGCGCACGGCTCCGAGAACGGTGAGCGCCATACCGAGCACCAGCGCCGCGCCCCCGGCCCAGAGCATCCCGGCGGGTACATTCCCTCCGGTGGTGGCCAGCGACGATCCGCCCGTGAGCGGCAGCTCGGTCGGTGGCGTGACGACGGTCGGCGGTGTCGTCGGCGGAATCACCGGCGGCGTCGTGGTGGCTGTGTTGGTGAGGGTGACTGCGAGCGTGGTGCCGGCTCCGACGGTGAGCTGGGCTCCCCCATCGGCCAGCGCGGTGACCCCGGTTCCTGAGAACACAGGCGCACCCCACTCGATTCCGTCGAGGACCGGCGGAGTCAGCTCCGACAACGTCACCACGGTCCCCGCCGGCAGCTGGATGAGCGGCGCAGTGGCCCCGGCCGTGACGGTGACGGTGCGTTCGACGACCGGATCACCATAGCTGTATCGCACCGTGTACTCGGCATCGGCCGGCACGCCGGACGCACCGGATCCGCCGACGAGCTTGGTCACGGTGAACGCACCGGTCGCGTCGCCGTCCCCGGTCCCTCCGCCCGTGACCGTCCACGCCCTCGTCTCCTTGAGCTTGACGCCGTTGACGTCGGCCGTGTTGGCGAAGGTCGCGCCGTCCGCCTGCGAACTCGGCACGGTGAAGTACTTCACGAAGTACATCCGCGTCGGGTCGACCGGTCCAGGGATCTCGAGGTGGAAGGAGGTTCCGTCGGCGTTCCAGGATCCGGTCCAGTTCGTGATCGGCTGCGGATCCAGATCCTGCATCGTGGTGCTCCACACCACGAGCTGACCGTCTTCGTTGTGATGCTCCGCGAGCCCGTCGCCCGCACCGGTGAGGGTGTCGTCGACCACGATCGACTCCGCACCCTCGAAGCTCGCACCGGGCAGCATCAGCTGCCACGCGATCCTGCCGTCAGCGGTCTGCCACGACCACTTCTGCGGGTCGGTGGGCAGCGGCTCGGACGGACCGATACCGCCACCGGGGATCTCGACCGGCGTGATGGTGCCGTCGACCGTGAACTCCACCGTGCTCTCCGTCGTCTGCTCGTCAGCCGAGGCGACGAACCACAGCGATCCGGTCACCCCGGTGCGCCCGTTCACGTAGTCGGTGAGCGTGCATGTCACGACCGGAGAGGCATCGGAGCTCACGGTGCACTCAGCGATCGCCTTGCTCGGGTCCTCAGCCGAGGGCACGGAGAACGACGTCCCGGCGCTGGCGAACTCCTTCGGGAGCGTGAATCCGAAGGTCTGACCGCCGACGGCCCCGTCCGGCACCGCCCAGTCGGCGTCGACACGCACCCGGTCCCACTGCGACACGCCGCCACCACCGCCCACGGTCGTCACGGTGATCGACGATGGATCGATGGCCGCGGGATAGTCGTACTCCGCCGCCGAAGCGGCCCCCGCCCCCGCGAGAGTGATCACGGTGGTGAGCACTGCAGCTGCCGCGGCGATGATCGCGGTCGTCTTTCGGCGCACGCCGGCGCCGCCTCTTCTCTCGTGCAAGATCTTCCCCAGTTTCTTGATGGCCCCACTCCTCCGGCGCGGCTGCTGCGCAGCTGTGCCTCCGAAGGCGCGAGGCGTGTGTCCCCACCTGAGAGACCACGTCGGGGCCGATCCATTACGCGATACCGCCGGATTCCCCACACGGACCCGACTCGGAACCACGACGGGATCGACGACAGCGCTGCGGGAGCGGAGGGCAACTGGCTGCACCAGGCGCGACCGGAGTCGGACTCGACGTATCGCGTGACGCAGCACAGAAAGCAGAAAAGCCCCGGTAGATGGCGAGATCTACTGAGGCTATTCCGTGCACCCCCTCGGACTTGAACCGAGAACCCACTGTTTGAACAGCAGCGGAATCGGCCGAAATCACGCGTGACGCCGCGTGATCGAGTCGTGCAGTAACACCGGGTCAGGAGCTTTTTTCTAGAAAATGACCACTACGCCAGATCATGCACCTTCTCGACGTCATCCTGACTGAATCCTGAATCTACAGATGCACAGACAGTCCCGAGTTCACGTCAGGGAGTTCTACGCTCTCAGGGGAGAGTGTGGTGGCTCGCAGGTGCTCCAGGAGCTCTGATGCTGAGACTGCGGCCCCGACCTGGGCCTCAGATTCAGGGCGATTGTATCCGGATGTTCGCGCCCGATACACAGTCACGTGTTTCTGCCCAGAGTCGACTGCCCGTGCGGCAACACCGCGCACGTAGTATCTGTTGAACTCTCCGCCCGCCAACAGGCTCGGCGCGTTAGAAGGAACCTTTTTGGCTCCCTTCACCGTCTGCTCCATCGCGTTGAGGATGCCCGGTGACGATAATTCGTTCGCGAACGACTCCGGCGTTCCGGACGCGAGAGCATCCCGGAGCAACTGCGCGTACATGGACTGCCCGTGGGCGCTCAGGCGCGGGCTCTCATAGACCACCCCGGAACGCTCGTCCCTGTCGAGTTCTTGCAGCATGTGGCCGCGCGTAGTCGCGTCTAGGTTCTTGAAATCGAATGCCATCATTGGCCCCCTCGTCGTATGACCGACAGCGTAGCCGACAGGGAGAGCCGATTCTCAAAGCCCGTGTCGCACCGTGCACACAATTAGGCAGTCGCGAAACGTTCGAGTGTATATAGAGATGGATACTCGTACAGCAATTACAGCCCTCCGTGCTCTCGATGCACTCGCCCCAGCCCGTCGTCAGCACCTCGCTACTCTCGTGGCGACGGCCCACAGGGATGCTGAGCGTGCTCGCATCGTGCTTCAGGCCAAGCACGAGAACCGGCACACGCGGGAAGCCCTAGAAGCGTCTCTTAAGGCCGAACTCGCCGCCAGGCACGAGCGAGCACTTAGTAACCCTGAACGGCTCTCAGAGGCCGTCCAGACGTTCCCTGCCCGGGTGGACAGGCTTGACGGCATCCGTGTCCCTGCACCTCGACCGGTGACCACGACATGGACGACACCGACCAAGACCGCTACGACGAGCACGAAGAGGCCCGAGGGTATTGGCGCTAACCGCGCTCAGAGGGTCGCTGAGAGGCCGGAACCCAAGCCAAGAGTCTTGCCCGAGCACGGCACGGTCACGCGCTACCAAGTCCCCCACCTGTGCCGCTGCGAGGAGTGCCGTGCTGCCAAGTCTGCCGCCAACCGCCGCGAGCGCGAGAGGCGAGCAGCAAAGCGCTCTGCACAATCCGTCGATTCAGCCGTATAGATGAAGTAGACCCCCTTGCCGGGAAGCTCAGCGGGGGTCGAATGGAGATGATATGTCACCGATTGTGCAGGACATCTTTGCTGAGGTAGATGCTCCTCAGTTGCCCTCTGCAAAGTGTCCAGAATCTAACAGGAACCATGTTTCTGTTGTAAAGAGTGCTTTCAGGGTAAATGGGCTGAAGCGCGGAACCCGAAAGCGAGAAGGAGAAAGTGACAGGCAGTATCGGTCACGATTGGTATTCAGCGAGATGGTGAGTCAGGCACTCAGGTACATCAACCAATTCGATGGACTCTTTGAGGATGACATGATCGCATCACTTGTCGGACTGCACACCGATGAGATGAATGCTGAAGTGGGGCGACGGGTCTCCCGAGACCACCAGCGGTATGAAGCTCGCAAGGCCGTGGCAGAGGCGCGGAAGATGTGGAGCCGAGAGAAGGCGCAGAAGATCAAGGCCACGGCATCGAAGGCAGGTTCGGTGACGAAGTGGACCCTTGAGGATTTTCTGGAAACTCGCGACATGAAGCCATCTGAAGCCCTCCGCTACCTGAGGGCCAAGAAAGGGATCAAGAGCCGCACCACCATCGACGCCATGAGGAAGCACTTCAGCGGGCTGAACGTTGAGACAGGAGAAGTCACATGAGCGACAACAGGTGGCCAGCGACCGCCAGGCAGAGAGCGTACGGGATCGCCCTCGAAGACCAGTTGGACGAACCTGAATCCATGTGGAACGCGATGACCGTCACCGAGGCATCCCACCGCATCGATGAACTAGTGACGCTGAAGACCTTCAGGCAGATCGTAGAACCCCTCTCAGAAGCCACCGAAGGCACCTGAGAGCGCCTAACACCCCATTCTGGTACATGGATATCACCGTAACAATTTCAGGTCCGCATATCACGTCGGCTATTTCTAAATAATGCGAAGATGTGTCCCAACTTGACCAAATCCGCACGAGACATCGGGACACCCAAGGGGCCGAGTGATCGATAGTAGTAGATGAAGGAAAGCGTCAGCCGAGAGGCTATGCGGGTTTTCCCAGGACTAGTTCACCTGGACTCCTTCCCCGCATAGTTGGGCGCGAAAGGTTCGGTTCCTGCGCTCTCCTTCAAGTACGCGAATTGGAAAGGAACTGGCGGTTCGTCGCCGAAACCCTTAGTACCAGCCTTGAGATTCCGCGAAATGGGGGGATGGATGCAGGGTTTACCCCAGCCCCCTGTGTGAATGGCATCCATCCACTACTACGAGGAAATCAACTTATGGCAAACCAGGGCAAGGCATCGACAATTGCGACCCACCCGGCGCGCGCGGAAATCGAAGCGGCACTAAACGCCGGGGAACCGTACAGGTCGATCGCAGCTAAATATGGCGTGAGCCGGAGTTCGCTATCGAGATTTGTTCTGTCCCGTGCTCCCCTCGCCAAGGTGCTCACAGATGAGCCGAACCTCACTGAAATCATCCCTCGCCTACTAGAGGCGGCAGATGATGCTCAGGCCCTCCGCCGCCAGACCCGAGCCTCTGGCAATGCTGCCGCCCGTGCCCGAGCGATCATGGATTGCCGACCGGTGGCACGGAGAGAAGACGGGCACCGGCTTGCGTTGGCGAGTCGTCTGGATCGACCCTCACACCAAGCGGGAGAAGTCGAAGAGCTTTCGCAAGAAGACCGATGCAGAGTCCTTCCAGTCGAAGACGGAAGACAGCCTTAGGGCTGAGACCTACGTGAGCGCCGAGGTTGCCGCGCTCACCGTCAGGGACGCCGCTGAAGCGTGGATGAACTCGAAGAAGAAGCCGAAGGCGGCGAGCTTGGCCCGTTACCGTGCCGCGCTCGATGATCGCGTGCTCCCGAGGTGGGGCGGGACTCTCCTGAGCGCAATCAAGCGGCAGGACGTTGACCAATGGCTCTCGGACCTCCTCGACGGCTCAGCGCCCCGCAGAGAGGGCATGAGGGCGCATAAGGGCGGCATGTCTCCCGCGACGGTCAGGGCCGCATACATGCCGCTGAACGCCGCACTCCGGTACGCGGTACAAGAGGGATGGCTGAGACGGAACCCGGCGACGGGTGCAGAGCTTCCCGTGCTCGACGCCGATCCTGTCATCTTCCTGACCCATATCGAGCTTGAGGCCCTGACGGAAGCCGCCCGCGAGCACGCCACCCACTCTGATGCCGTCATGGTGGGAGTGATGGGGAACAGTGGGCTCCGCCCTGGTGAGGCCATCGCCTTGACGGTTCAGGACGTGGACCTGAACCGCCGCCGCATCTCAGTTAGCCGTACAGTCACCATCGACGGTAAAGGTAAGTCGATTCTAGGGATGACACCCAAGACCAGGGCGGGCAACCGCGAGGTTCCGATCCCGCCGCATCTGCTCCCCGACCTCAAGGCGCTTATGAAGGATCGACCGGCAAGTGACCTACTCTTCCGCACAGCATCCGGCGCAGCATTGAACATGTCGAACTGGCGCAACAGGACGTGGAAGACCATTACCAAGGCAGCGCACTCACCGACTGGCCTCACCCCGAAGGGTCTGCGCCATACGGCGGCATCGCTCGCCATCGACTCGGGCGCGGACGTGCTCATGGTCCAGAGGATGCTTGGTCACGCCGACGCCAAGGAGACGCTGAACACATACGCCAAGCTCTTTCCTGACCGGCTGGACGAAGTCACGGAGAAAATGTCGAAGGCCCGCGACAAGGCACTGGCCGCGAGATCGAGTTAGGCCTCGATTTCAATCCCCTGCTTCCGTCGGCCCTTCTCCAGGCGGTCGCGATTCAGCTTCGTTTCAAACTTGCTCAAAACATCAGAGCGGTGCTTGACCCCATCGAACTTGTACCTCGCGCTGATCACGCGCCGAAGGAAGTTGCGGATCTCTACCCGCTCCTCCTTTTTCAGAGTCTTATCAGTGATGTAGGCGTAGCGAGCGATGCTCGCGAGGAAGGATGCGCTGAAGAACGTCTTCACCGCATCATCGTCGATGAGCTTTAGGGTCTCGATCCACCGTCTGCTCTTCGTTCCGTAGAGCGCAAGGGTGCGAATCATGCTCCCGTACGAGCCGTTCTCTTCCTGCGTCATGTCGACCTCAACGAGACGTGTCACTAGAGAGGGCCCGCTGAGGCAGTAGCGGACCCCGCTTGCCGTGATCACTGTGGGGATCATGCGCGTGAGGAAGTGTTTGAGCTTTTCGATATCCTCCGGAGTGCGAGCGTCTTCTTCGTCCAGGAGAGAGCTGATGATTTCGTCCAGGTCGGGCAGGGATGAGATCTCAGTCTCGTGTAGGTCAGTGAAGCCCACCCACGCGACAAGCAACTTGCGAAGGATGCGGTCCTTCATGCCCTGGTCTCGTACCTCGTCAGAGTCACGCAGCACGCGCGAAGCCAGGTCGACAACCAACATCGCGACGCGGGACTGCGAAAGGTCCTCGATTCGAGGGACGAGGAACGCGGGTGTGTCGGAATCATCGGAGTCGTCGTAGTAATGGCCGGTCAACCCCTCACGTTCTACGGAGTTGTCGGCCTTGTCAGCCTCATCGTCATCGCCTTCCGCTTCCGTTTCGCGTTCGTCGGAGAACAGCTCCTTTCGAGCTTCAACTTTGCGCACGCTGGAGAAGATCGCGCCCGACGGCTCCGAAACCGCGATGCGCTCAATCTCTCTCTCGACAACGTCCAGAACGTCTTTGGCGTTCCGCGTCATCGCCGCGTAAGAACGCACGATTGAAGCCAGCTGGATCGGAGACTCGAATACGAGTTGTCTGAACTCGGCGTCGTCACGAGCTGCGATGCCAGCCATCAGTTCCAAGTAGGCAGAGCGCTGGAATCGAATCGTATTATCGGAGGAGCGAGCGAGCACTCGGCGAGCGACGAGGTCGTTCACGCACTGGGTCACGTTGTAATCCCAGCCCAGCTCCTCGAACTGAATCTTCAGCCAATCGAGGACGTCAGACTCAGGAGCTTTGTCCTCACGATCCTGCACCAGACGTCGTGCAAGTATCTCCAAGACAAGCCGCTTGTTGCGGAGCGTCATGGACAGCTCGTCCCGGGTTCGAGGGAAGTCAGCGTTTAGAAGGAGATCCAAGTACTGATCGAGGACCGCGATCTCAGATTCCTGCTTCTGGAGCAGGATGCCGCTCTGCACGAGGTCGACTAGCAGGGTGATCGTGAACGGGGTTCGCGGGAGGTTCTTTTCGCGGATGACCACCATCACGTATTCTGCGACTTTGGCCTCGCGTCCAGGCGCGACGCGACGCGCCAGTTCGCGGGCCTCGACGTTGCTAAATCGTCCGAGGTACACAACTGTGACGTCTTGCCCAGTGCGTTCCTTCAGTAGGTTCGCGATGTCCACAGCATCGTTCTGCCGAACTCCCACGACTTTCAGTCCAGCCACTGACTCAGCGATGTCGTCCATTGCCCGGTCGAAGCGAGTTGAGCCATCAAAACGGAGGTTGTCGACACCAAGTGCCATGAGCTTCCTGGTCTCGTCGGAGGGCGACTCCACTCCCCATGACCGGTACGAGCGCTCGATGACTCGACCAATTGGGTTCGCCCCGGACACCATCGGATCAGCAGCGAGAAGGACATGTGCGTTCGCGCGCAGGTCGAGGGCTCGCGTGAGGCAATAGTTCACGGCTGTCGAGACACCCGAAGACTCCTCACCAGCGATGAGAATGATCCCGCCGTCGCGTATCTTCTCGGACAAGTCGACTGGTGCGGGCTTATCTTTCTCGGCGTTGAGAACTGCGTTTGTTGCATACTGGTCGTGGGGTTCGGGGAGGAAGATGGGGGGAACAACGAGGTCCGCGACTGACTTTTCGCTCAGCGTCTCGTTGTCGCGCCATAGCGTTGAGTTATCGCGCAAGGCGTCGAGAACTAAGCTCCGTGATTTTGGTCCCAAACCGGATGGAGTATGGTCAGCGGTCGGTGCGAGAGACAGCAGGAAACCTGCCAGATCGTCATGGGCATCCCCGAAGCCAACGTCGACCACCGTCTTCAGCTCAGTCGTCGAGTCGACTTTTGAGTTGAGACAGAGCCGGTAGTGGGGGTGTGCGCTCGTCGGGAAGCGATCGCCAAAGGCCTTTATCATCGGACTGAAGTTCGGATCAGTAAGGCCGTCACCCACCCCAACGAACAGAAACGTCTTCAACGCGAACGCCCCCGTCTGGACGCTCTGAGCGTCGGCGTTCTCCGTAATCGTCTGATAGTCGCCTTGGGAGAAGATCACGGAATCTATGTCGGTCCAAACGCCGTGCAGGTGACCGATGGCGACAGACTCCTGCAACAGCACACGCCGCATATCGCTCGGACGGTGCCAAGTTGCCGATGGCCGGCTCAGGATCTTCTCTAGCAAGTCGTCATAGTTGGTGGTCAGGATCGGAGCCCCAAGCGCGGCCAGCGCTGTCGGGACATCCGGCTTGACACATGGGAGTTCGCCCACAGACTGCGCGATCCAGCGTCCGAAATCCTCTCCGAGGTACCGCTTCAAGTCGTGAGCGATACCGATCAGGTCTTCTGCGCTCGTCGCCTTCTCCATGCGCAGCTGGAGCAGGGAAGAGGTGTCCGGATCGCGCTTCTCGACGTGGCGAATCCCATCATCGATCAGGCCGACCCATCCGCTCGTTGGCGCTCCGTCAGTAATCCCGCTTGTGACGCCTGTGCCCGCAATGATCACGAGCCGCCCGTTGGCAAGCTCGGTCGCGAGACGTTCCTTGATCTCCACTGTCTCCCCCTCGACCCCATGGCGATGCGTCCATTGCATCCCAATATATTGACACTAGCGAACTGTTGCTTCTTGCTGATTCGCTCTAACGTCGGGGCTCTTGTGGCCAGCGCTGAGGTCCCCTACCCGCCTTCTGTGGGCTAGATGCGCAGCTCGACCTAGCGGATGAGTGGCGAGCGGTCCTGACTGGAACCTGAACGGTCCTTCTCCAGTGCATCGCACGAGAACTTGTCGGGAACGCAGAAAAGCCCTGATAGATGGCGAGATCTACCAGGGCTAGTCCGTGCACCCCCTCGGACTTGAACCGAGAACCCACTGATTAAGAGTCAGTTGCTCTGCCGATTGAGCTAGAGGTGCGTGGCCCGGGATAACCCCGACCGAGGAATTACATTACCAGCCGACCGGGTCCATGTGAAATCGAGCTCGGACCCCGGGCGCGCCGCCCCGGAAACGGCGTCGAAACATGGCCTTTCGGCCCTCCGACGGCGTGGACCCGACGACTATTCTTAGACCGTGACCACCTCCCCCCACGCTGAAGCCCTGCGCCACGACCTCGAGCTCGCCCTCCGCCTGGCCGATGCCGCCGATGCGCAGTCGCTCCCCCGGTTCGATGCCTCGGACCTCGAGATCTCGACCAAGGCCGACAACTCCCACGTGACGGACGCTGATCTCGCCACCGAGCGTGCGATCCGCAGCATCCTCGAGACCGAGCGTCCGGAGGACGGCATCTTCGGCGAGGAGTTCGGCGCTCAGGGCAGCACACAGCGACAGTGGATCATCGATCCGATCGACGGAACGGCCAACTTCCTTCGTGGCGTCCCGCTCTGGGGCACGATGATCGCACTCGCGATCGACGGCGTCCCCCAGATCGGCGTCGTCAGCATGCCGGCGCTCGGGCGACGCTGGTGGGCATCAGAAGGACAAGGCGCCTGGACGACCGTCGAGGGCGAAGCGCGCCGGCTGCGCACCTCGTCCGTCTCCTCTCTCGACGACGCGAGCGTGAGCTTCCAGAGCATCGCGCAGTGGGCGGAGGCCGACCGCCTCGACACGCTCCTGACCGTCGCTGAACGAGTCTGGCGCGACCGCGCCTACGGAGACGTCTACTCCTACATGCTCCTCGCAGAGGGGCGCATCGACATGGTCGCCGAGTTCGGCGTCAAGGAGTACGACATCGCCGCAGCGGTGCCGATCGTCCGCGAAGCCGGCGGACGGATGACGGCTGTCGACGGAACCGAGACGATCTCCTCGCGCTCGACACTTGCCACCAACGGAACACTTCACGGTGACTTCCTGACCCTGATGCAGAGCTGAACCGAACGACGAGGACCGCGATGAACCCCCGGATCATGTCCGCCGCTGCGGGCGTGCTGCTGCTCGCCGCGGCCCTCAGCGCGTGCTCTGCACCGGAACCACGGCCCTCGTCGACGCCTGAAGCCGTCGACCCCCGCCCGACCGAGACCACCGCCCCCGTGAGCTCTCCGACACCCGAGGCGCCCGAAACGGAGCTGACCTGCGAATCGATGATCTCGGCGGGCACGGTCGCAGCCCTCGCTGAGGCCGGCTGGACGGCCGAGACGAAGGAGTTCGTCGCCGGGGGCGTCGAGCTGACCGAGGGGCTGCTGTGCTTCTGGGCCGACTACACCGTCGGCTCCGACCACGGGCAGCTCTACGGCTGGTCGGCCATCGACGACGCCGATGCCGCCTCGGCGCAGTCCGCTCTCCTCGCCGAGGGCTGGAAGCGCGAGGACGGAGCGGACGGTGTCTACTTCACCGAAGACCCCAGATACGCGATGGGTACGGATGATGACGGCTACGGGATGACCTACCTGTTCGGCGACGGCTGGGTGCGCCTCGCCGACACTCGGCAGGGGCTCATCCTCATCGAGTGGCCTCGCTGAGGAGGAGCCGACGTCAGCGCCCGCTACGGGGCCGCTGAACCCATCGAGCTCTCGAGGATGCGTCCGAAGGTGCGCGACACCGGCGGCGTCCATAGCAGAACGATGATCCCGGCTGCGAACGCGGCCGTCAGGGCGGCTCCCCAGTCCCAGCGGTCCCCGAAGGCGAGCACGATCACGCTGAGCGCGATCGCGAGCCCGAGGAAGATCGTGAGCATGAGGCGCGAGAGTCCGCTCCCCCGGCGGATGCCGGCGGCGACCGCGAAGACGAGGAGGCCGAACAGCGCGATGGCCGCCCCGGTGAGGGAGAACACCGAGGCGCTCACATCCGGGTCGTAGCGTCCCAGGAACACCAGGATGCCGAACCCGGTCGCCACGGCGCCGAAAGCGTACGCCAGGACGGCGACCACGGTCGTGATGACGCCGGCGACGACCCGGGGAGCGGATACCGGCGGTGCGGATGCACTGGTGGCGACGCCCGGATCCTTCCGCGACGGCGGCGACAGCACGAGGCGGCGGTGCAGCAGCCGCACGACCTCGATGGCGGCGACCATGACGATCGTGATCCCGGTGAGCGCGACGGCGAGCTCCGGCCCGGGATCGACGAGCACGAAGAACTGTCTTGCCAGCGGAATGCTGAATACGGCGACGAGCAGGATGAACATCGCCCCCACGACGGCCACCTTGAACCGGTTGAGCGGGCGCGCGAGGACAGCCAGCACCCAGATGCCCACGACGGCGAGGATGACCGTGGCTCCTGTGCGCAGCTGCTCCTCGCGCACGCCCAGTCCGTGCGCGACGAACGTGTACCAGGTCAGTCCCAGGGCGACGACGATACCCGAAGGGATCGCGAAGCTGAGTGACCGCCTGAGGAACCCCGGGACGTAGCGTGCCGCGTTGGGCATGAGCGCGAGGAAGAAGGCGGGGATGCCGATGGTGAGGCCGTCGGTGATGGACAGCTGACGCGGCAGGAACGGGAACTCCAGGACGAATGCACCGAAGATGATCGCCAAGAGCGTCGCATAGACCGTCTTGTTCAGGAACAGCATCGACACGCGCTCGATGTTCGCGATGACCTGGCGCCCCTCGGCGACGACATCAGGCAGGTGCGAGAACTGTCCGTCCAGCAGCACGAGCCTGGCGACGGCCTTGGTGGCGGGCGATCCCGAGTTCATCGCGATCCCGATGTCGGCCGCTTTGATGGCGAGAGCATCGTTGACGCCGTCGCCGGTCATCGCGACGGTGTGCCCGTGGCTCTGCAGCGCCGTGACCATGCGCTTCTTCTGCTCGGGGGTGACGCGTCCGAACACCGTGTGCCGGTCGAGCACGTCGGCGAGTTCGGCATCATCGTCGGGAAGCCCTCTGGCATCGAACCCTTCGGCGACGTCGAGTCCGACCTCGCGCGCGATGGCTGCGACGGTGCGAGGGTTGTCGCCCGAGATGATGCGGATGCCGACTTGCTGGCGCCCGAAGTACGCGAGGGTCTGTGCGGCGTCGGGGCGCACCTGCTCCCGGAACGTGAGCACGATGATGGCCTTGAGACCCTCAGGGAGCCGCTCGGCATCGACATCGGCCTCGGAGAGCACCGCGTCGGCATGACCGAGGACCAGCGTGCGTCGGCCGGTCTCGGCCAACGCGGTCACGGTGCGACCGAGCTGCGTGGCCGACGACGTCGCCGCATCGCCGAACACCATCTCCGGCGCCCCCATGACCCATGTCCCAGGGACCTCGGCGAACGAGACCGCGCTCCATTTGCGTGCGGACGAGAACGGGATGTAGCCCGAGACGACGACAGGCGAGATCACAGGGTAGGCCGTTCGCATCGACCGTGCGGTCGCGTTCGCATCGGGCGACGCGGCGTACCACGCCAATACCGCCGCCGCGTCCTCCTCCTGCGGCGAGGTGAGCCCGTCGAGGCGGTGCGCCTCGTCGAACCCGATCTCGCCGACTGTGAGCGTGCCGGTCTTGTCGAGGCATACCACGTCGACGCGCGCGAGGCCTTCCACCGCCGGCAGCTCGTTCACCAGCACTTGCCTGCGGGCGAGCCGTGACGCTCCCACCGCGAACGCGATGCTCGTCATGAGCACGAGGCCGAGCGGGATCATCGCCGTCAACGACGCGATCGCGTTCACCACCGCCTGCACCCAGGCGCCACTCGAGAAGACCGTGGAGTAACCGCCGAGAACGATGATCTGCGCGTTGAGGACGAGAAGCCCGACCGGGCCGATGATCCAGCTGACCCACTTCAAGACCCGATTGACCGATGTGCGCAGCTCACTGGAGACGAGAGAGAAGCGCTTGGCCTCACCCGCGAAGTGGTTCGCATAGGAGTCGGCGCCCACGCGTGTCGCGGTCGCGGTTCCTTCTCCCGCAACGACCACGGCTCCGGAGAGCGCGTCGTCGCCGGGCTGCTTCTCCACCGGGTCCGACTCCCCCGTGAGCATCGACTCGTCGATCTGGAGCCCCCGCGCGGTGAGGACCCGCGCGTCGGCCGGTACCTGCTCTCCGGCCCGGAACACGAGGACATCGTCGAGGACGACCTCTCCCGGCGCGACCTCCACCTCCACACCGTCTCGGAGGACCAGCGCGCGCGGTGCGTTCATCAGCGCGAGACGGTCGAGAGCGGACTTCGCCCGGAACTCCTGCACGCACCCGATGATCGCGTTCGCGAACGCCGCGAGTCCGAAGAGGGCATCCTGCCATCGCCCGACGAGGAACAACACGAAGAAGCAGGCGAAGACGATGCCGTTGAAGAGGGTGAACACGTTCGCGCGTACGATGCTCCACGCGCTGCGGCTGGTGTCGGCGACGAACGCATTGGTCTTGCCGGCGGCGACGCGTTCGGCGACCTCGGTCCTGGTGAGACCGCTCGTGGGTGGTTCCGAAGTGTTGTCCACAGACCTCAATATAGAGCGCCCCCGGCCGTTTTCGAGTGCGTCGCGATGCCATCGCGCCGGAGGGACGGCGCGGGGTCGTTATCGTGTTGCCGCCCCGACGCAGAAAGGCCCGCCTCCCCCAGTTTCCTGGGAGAGGCGGGCCTCATTCCTGTGTGACAGCGACGTGGTGGAGCTGGGGGGAATCGAACCCCCGTCCAACGCTGAGTCTCCACGCCTTCTCCGGGCGCAGTCTGTGAAGACGTTCTACTCGGCTCCGACCTTTGTCACAGACACCTAAGTCGACAAGCCCAGCCTGGGAAGAGTCCCACGTGACGTCCAGACGCCATCACGCAGCAAGATTCCTAGATGACGCCAGGATCCGTATCGGAATCACATACGGCCTGACGGACTATCGGGCTCGCTTATGCAGCGAGGGCGAAGTCGTTGCGCTTGGTTTCGGCAACTATTGTTTTGCAGAGAGCGTTTACGAGATAACTCTGCATCCTCGGCCCGCTTCTCGTGGATTCACAGGCGCTGTCGAAACCGATCAGCCCCGTGGTCCTTCTCTCGAAGGAGCCGCTGTCACACTGTGGAATTACCAGCCCGAGCGGTGAACGCCCGAGCATCACAGACTACAACGTTCTCCGCGGCTACGCCATTCCGCATCCGGTCCGACGGCTGGCGTAGAGTCGCCCCATGAGCGAAGTCACCGTCACCGTCCGCGGCGAGCACGAGGCGCGGGTCGCCCCTGAGCGCGCCACCATCCGCGTCGGAGTGCGTGCGGATGGGCCCGAGCGCACAGCCGTCGTCGAGAACGTGATGCGCCTTGCCGAACCGGTGCGCAGCAGTATCACCGACCGTGCGGATTCGGGCAGCGTCGTCGAGTGGACGAGCAAGCGGCTCTCGGTGCGGGCCGAACGCCCGTGGAGCAACGACGGCAAGCGTCTCGCTCCCGTGTACTACGCGAGCATCGATTTCACCGCCACGTTCGCGGAGGCCTCCGACCTGTCCATCTGGGTCTCCGACATCTCCCCCTGGGACGGGGTCGAGGTGGGCTGGGTGGACTGGCATCTGACCACCGCCACGCGCGCGCAGATCGAGCGCGATGTGGCCGCCGCAGCCGTCGGTGTCGCGGTCACACGAGCCGAGGCCTACGCGGGCGCGCTCGGCCTTGATGAGGTCACTCCCCTGGAGATCGCCGACGTCGGTCTCATCTCCAGCGGACAGCCGTCACCGGGTGCTCCGATGCTCAAAGCGCGTGGTGGGGTGGCGTTCGCCGCCGACGCGGCACCGGCCATGGAATACGAACCCGAGGAGATCGTGATCTCCGCCACGGTGGAGGCGCGCTTCCTCGCCCGATGAGCTCCGCTCAGCTCTGTGCGGCGAACGGAGCGAGTTCGGCGGCGAGACGCTCCGACACGCGGGCGTGCACAGCAGTGCCGTCCTCCGTGTGCTCCACGGAGAGGAGCATGCCGGACTCGTGGATCGCCGCGACCAGGTCACCGCGATCGTAGGGGATCACGGCGTGCACCTCGACGGCAGGCTTCGGGAGCGCTTCCTCCACCGCAGCGCGAAGCTCCGCGATTCCCTCGCCCGATCGTGATGACACGAAGTGGGCGTGGGGCTGGAGACCGCGAAGCACGAGCCTCTCGTCCTCGTCGATCAGATCCGCCTTGTTGAAGACGACGATCTCCGGGAGGTCGCGGACGCCGACATCGCCGAGCACATCTCGCACGGTCTGCAGTTGACCTGCCGGATCCGGGTGCGACCCGTCGACGACGTGGAGGACGACGTCGGCCTCGCCGACCTCTTCCAGCGTCGAACGGAATGCCTCCACGAGCTGATGCGGGAGGTTGCGCACGAATCCGACGGTGTCGGTCAACGTGTAGACGCGGCCGTCCTCCGTCTCGGTGCGACGCACGGTCGCATCCAGCGTCGCGAACAGCGCGTTCTCCACGAGCACTCCCGCGCTGGTGAGCGCGTTGAGGAGGCTGGACTTGCCCGCGTTCGTGTATCCGGCGATCGCCACGGAGGGGATCGTGTTCCGCTTGCGCTCCGCGCGCTTGGCGTCACGGGCAGGACCGAAGTCGCGGATCTGCCGTCGGAGCAGAGCCATCTTGGTGCGGATCCGTCGGCGATCCAGTTCGATCTTGGTCTCACCGGGGCCACGGGAGCCCATTCCGGCGCCGCCGGCGCCCACCTGGCCACCGGCCTGGCGGCTCATCGAATCGCCCCAGCCGCGCAGACGCGGCAGCAGGTATTCGAGCTGGGCCAGCTCGACCTGGGCCTTGCCCTCGCGGCTCTTCGCGTGCTGGCTGAAGATGTCGAGGATCACCGTGGTCCGGTCGATGACCTTGACCTTGACGACGTCCTCGAGTGCGCGACGCTGGCTCGGTGCGAGCTCGGTGTCGGCGATGACGGTGTCGGCTCCGACGGCGGCGACGATGTCCTTGAGTTCCTGGGCCTTGCCTCGGCCGAGGTAAGTCGCGGCATCGGGGTGCGGACGACGCTGCAGCACACCGTCGAGCACGACCGCACCAGCGGTCTCCGCCAGCGCGGCGAGTTCCCGGAGTGAGTTCTCCGCGTCTTCCTGAGCTCCCTGGGGATATACGCCCACGAGGACGACGTTCTCCAGGCGCAACTGTCGGTACTCGACCTCGGTGACGTCTTCGAGCTCCGTCGAGAGCCCCCCGACGCGTCGAAGCGCATGACGGTCCTCGAGATCCCACTGCGCGCCGTCCGAGCTCGTGTGCGATGCCGTCGATTCATCCTGCAGCGCCTGCGCAGCGCCGAAGACGTGGACGTCCGAGCGCTTCTCCGCGTTCGCGAGCACACGATCGACCGTGTGGTCGCCGGTGGAGGGTGTGGTGGTCTCCGTCATCCGTTCCTTATCTCTGGGATTTGTTGCGAGCCTTAACCTTAGCCCGCGCTGTCCGGTACGCTCACCGTATGGGGTCAGATCACTACTTCACTGCGGCCCCGGCAAGCCCCGAGAATCTGCGTAAGATCCGCGTATCGCTCGCAGGTCGAGAGCTGGAAGTCACCACCGCCGGTGGAGTCTTCAGCCCGGATCGTCTGGATGCCGGCACTGCAGTGCTCCTCGCCAACATGCCCCCGGTTCCCCCGGGCGGCGACCTTCTCGACCTCGGCAGCGGCTGGGGTCCGGTGACGCTCTCGATGGCCCTGGCCGCTCCCCACGCGACGGTGTGGGCCGTCGATGTGAACGAGCGCGCCCTCGATCTGGTGCGTCGAAACGCGGCAGCTCTCGGGCTCACCAATGTCAACGCATCTCTGCCCGACGATGTTCCCGAGCACGTCACCTTCCGCACGATCCGCTCGAACCCGCCGATCCGCGTGGGGAAGAACGAGCTGCACGGGCTTCTCGAACGTTGGATCCCGCGCCTCGATGAGCGCAGCGACGCGTGGCTCGTCGTGCAGCGCAACCTCGGTGCCGATTCGCTTCAGCGATGGATCGGATCGACCTTCCACCCCGGCTACAGCGTCTTCCGCACCGCCACGGGCAAGGGTTACCGCATCCTCAAGGTACGCAAGCACGGAAACCCGCCGACGGAGCCGATCATCCTCAGCTGAGCCCGCGGTTCTCCGATTCTCGGTGGCACCCGAGTCGGGCGCTCAGGCGAGGTCGACCTCGCCCTGGAACACGAGCTGCGCGGGCCCCGAGAGGGCGACATGCTCGCCGTCCTCCGCAGGGAACATGCGCACGCCGAGCGTGCCTCCCGGCACCTCGACCTGCCAGTTGTTCGGAGCCTTCTCGCCCGCCCAGTACCGCACCGCCAGGGCTGTCGCGGCGACCCCCGTGCCACAGCTGAGCGTCTCTCCCACGCCACGCTCGTAGACGCGCATGCTCACATGGCCGATGCCGTCGCGGACGAGCGGTTCACCGGGAACGACGAACTCGATGTTGGCGCCCGCGGGAAGCAGCGGGTCGAGGTCAGGCGCGCGGTGCAGCTCCAGAGACGCGAGCTCGGCCTCCGAGGCGAGGGCCACAACGACGTGCGGGTTACCCACGTCGATACCGAGACCCGGCCGGGTGACGGACAGCCCGTCGACGCGTACGAGCGGGTCGTCACCGGAGAGCTTCCAGCGACCGAGATCCACCTGGTATCCGGTGGCGCTTCGGGTGACGTCGCGCACACCCGCCCTCGTGCCGATCGGCAAGGTCGAGCCGGGTTCGATCGTCGCGAGACCGGAGCGCACGAGGTAGTGAGCGAACACGCGGATGCCGTTTCCGCACATCTCGGCGATCGATCCGTCGGCATTGCGGTAATCCATGAACCACTCCGCCTGCGGCTCCTCGTCGAGGGTCGCACCGCCTTCGGGAATGGCCGAGGACCTCACGACGCGAAGGATTCCATCAGCGCCGATGCCGAAATGACGATCGCACAGCACCGCGACCTGCTCGACGGTCAGATCGAGCTCGCCGTCCGGGTCAGCGATGATGATGAAGTCGTTGCCCGTGCCGTGACCCTTGGTGAATGCGACCATGGCTCCAGTCTAGGGATCACGCACGACCACTCAGTGCCGCGCGAGTCGGTAACGCCCGCAGAGGAAGTTGCGGTTGCGAGCCACCTCGAGCAGCTCGAGGTCGAGCCTGCGCGGAAGCAGTGGAGCGCCCGAGCCGAGCGTCACCGGTGCGTACTGCACCCACACTTCGTCGAGCAGCCCCGCGTCGGCGAACTGGCCGGCCAGGTCTCCCCCGCCCACGACCCAGAGATCCTTCCCCGCTGCCGCCTGCACCATCTCTGCATGCACCATGCTGACATCGGCCTGGGTCAGTCTGACGTCAGCACCGGCCGGCAGCTCCAGCTCACGGTGCGTGAACACCCACGTGGGCTGCGTGTAGCCCCACCGTCCCTCCTCGTGGCGCATCACCCACTCGTAGGTCGACGACCCCATCGCCAGAGCTCCGATGCTGCGCTCGAACCCCGTGTACGCCATCGGTCCGTCTTGGTCGATGTCCTGCGTGAGCAACCAGTCCAAGGAGTGCTCCTCGGTGGCGATGAACCCGTCGAGACTGGAAGCGGTATAGAAGTGGGTCTTCGTCATGCGGCCAGCATCGCAGGAGGCACCGACATGGAGATGGTCAGGCGCGCAGGAGCGTGGCGGCCTCCGCCGGAGCATCCCACCATTCGAGGTCGGGATAGCGCTTGAACCAAGACACCTGCCGGCGGGCATACCGCCGTGTGAGCGCCTGGGTCTGTGCAATCGCCTCACGTTCGGTGAGGGACCCCTCGAGCTGGGCGAGCGCCTGCGCATAGCCGATCGCACGCGGCGCCGTCGTACCGCGTTCGAGCCCCCGTGCGCGTA
Organism: Microbacterium sp. Root322; assembly: GCF_001425645.1. Lineage (NCBI taxonomy): Bacteria > Bacillati > Actinomycetota > Actinomycetes > Micrococcales > Microbacteriaceae > Microbacterium > Microbacterium sp. Root322. The sequence continues at coordinate 753,397 of NZ_LMCS01000001.1, forward strand.
GCTCCCCCACCTCGGTGAGGATCCCGCCGTCCCACATGCGCTCCACGCGGGCATCGAGGCGCTCGACGAGAGCTGCGCGGTCGACGCGGAGACCGATGAGACGCGTGTGCGGATGCCAGAGGACGGGACGTTCGGGGAGGGCCGCACCGTGTGTCGCGCTCCCCTGCTCGAGCACCTCGAGGGCACGCACGACACGACGAGGATTACGCGGATCGACACGCGCGGCCGCTTCGGGATCGAGTATGCGCAGACGTTCGAGCAGCTGCGCGGTTCCATGGGTCTCGAGTTCCCGCTCGAGGCGCTCACGCAGTTCCGCATCGCGAGGAGGGAACCGGAAGTCGAACACGACGCTCGACACGTAGAGGCCAGAACCGCCGACGAGGATCGCATCACCGCCTCTGCGGTGGATATCCTCCACCGCAGCACGTGCCCGGGGCTGGTACCACGCGACGGCCGCGTCCTCATCGACCTCGAGGACGTCGAAGAGGTGATGCGGAACGCCCCGCCGCTCGCCCATCGGCACTTTGGCGGTGCCGACATCCATTCCGCGATAGAGCTGCATGGCGTCGGCGTTCACGATCTCGGCCGGATTGCCCTGCTCCCGCAGCGCCTCCGCCAGGTCGATCGCGAGATCACTCTTGCCGGTGCCGGTCGCCCCGACGATCGCCCAGAGTCGTGGTCCGGTCACACGCCGACACGCAGCGTGGGCAGCCCGAGCGAGACGGCCTTCGGCCCTCCGTCGCCACTCGGAGCGGGAACGGCGCACGACTCGGACTGCGAGCGGTCCCAGGCGTCTCCACCGCGGGTGCGACGGATCTTCAGCGGCGCCCCCGTCGGATCGTCGGCCAGCAGATGGAACGGGGCGCCGTGCGTGACGGTCACGGTGACGACATCACCGGGGCGGGGCAGCTCAGAGCCATCAGTGACCTCGAAGTGCACGAGCCTGTTGTCTTCGGCACGCCCCGTGAGGCGGTGGGTCTCGGTGTCCTTCTTTCCCTCGCCCGTGGAGACCAGGACTTCGATCTCGCGACCGACCTGCTTCTGGTTCTCCTCCAGAGAGATGCGTTCCTGGAGCGCGATCAGGCGGTTGTAGCGCGCCTGCACGATCTCCTTCGGCACCTGGTCCTCCATCGTCGCTGCGGGCGTGCCCTCGCGGATCGAGTACTGGAAGGTGAAAGCGCTGGAGAAACGAGCCTGCTCGACGACCCGCATCGTGTCCTCGAAGTCCTCCTCGGTCTCGCCGGGGAAGCCGACGATGATGTCGGTGGTGATGGCGGCATTCGGGATGCGGGCGCGAACCCGGTCGAGGATCCCGAGGAAGCGCTCGCTGCGGTACGAGCGACGCATCGCCTTGAGGATGCGGTCGCTTCCCGACTGGAGCGGCATGTGCAGCTGCGGCATCACGTTCGGGGTCTCGGCCATGGCGTCGATCACGTCATCGGTGAACGCCGCAGGATGCGGGCTCGTGAATCGGATGCGCTCCAGCCCCTCGATCTCGCCGGCCGCCCGCAGCAGCTTGCCGAATGCCTGACGATCACCGAACTCCACCCCGTAGGAGTTCACGTTCTGGCCGAGGAGCGTGACCTCGATCGCGCCGTCTTCGACGAGGAGGCGGATCTCGTTCAGGATGTCGCCGGGACGTCGATCCTTCTCCTTGCCGCGAAGGCTCGGCACGATGCAGAAGGTGCACGTGTTGTTGCATCCGACCGAGATGGAGACCCAGCCACTGTGTGCAGAGTCGCGCTTGGTCGGCAGTGTGGAGGGGAAGACCTCGAGCGATTCGAGGATCTCGAGTTCGGCGTCGCCGTTGTGCCGTGCGCGCTCGAGAAGCCCCGGGAGCGAGCCCATGTTGTGCGTGCCGAACACGACGTCGACCCAGGGGGCCTTGTCGAGGACCGCCTGCTTGTCCATCTGCGCCAGACAACCGCCGACCGCGATCTGCATGCCGTCCTTGCGCCGCTTGACGGATGCGAGGTGTCCGAGCGTGCCGTACAGCTTGCCCGCGGCGTTGTCGCGGACCGCGCACGTGTTGATGATCACCACGTCGGCTTCGGCGCCGTCGAGCGCACGTACGTAGCCCGCGCTCTCCAGCGACCCCGAAAGACGCTCGGAGTCATGCACGTTCATCTGGCACCCGAAGGTGCGCACTTCATACGATCGCTGTCGTCCGTCGTCGTCGACGGCTGCCGAGGACGCGCCGATGATCGTCGGTTCACTGCGCGGGATAGTCATGATCACCCCATTGTACGAGCCGCTGCCTAGCAGGGGCGTGTCGCCGCCTCAGTCGGAATCGACGAAGCGGACACCGGAGGTCGGACCGCCGAAGGAGGCCTCCCGCAGCGCGGACTTCGCGGCCTTCATCGCCACAGCTCCGTTGTAGCCGCGACGGGAGAGCTGGCCCACCAATCGCCGAAGAGCCGTGTCATGGTCGAGCCGCCCCATCGATCGCGCCTTGCCACGTGCGAACTCGAGCGCGCGTTCGTCATCATCGTCAGGCAGCTCGTCGAGAGCAGCGTCGATCACGTCGCGCGGAATGCCCCGCTGGGCGAGCGCGCGGGACAGGGCGACTCTTCCCTGGCCCTTCCGTTCCACACCCGACGTCACGAGGACCCCCGCGAGAGCGGAATCATCGAGATAGCCACGACGACAGAAGTCGTCGATCACATCGTCGATCATGCCGCTGTCGAGCCCCACACCCCTCAGCACCTGCCGCGACTCGGAGATGGACAACGACCGAGCCCGCAGCTTGCGCACGAGCGACTCTTCTGCGGAGACTCGGATCTCGTCGAGCGACGCCGTCTCTCCGCTGTCGATGCCGTCTCTCGGCTCGTCGCCGAGCGCACGGAGACGAGGAGCGGAACCTGCCGAGCGAGACGCTGTGGCAGAGCTGCCCCTGACTCCTCGTGCGGGGTGCCGATCGCTGGGTGTGCCTGCGTCGCTCTCGTCGATACGGGAAACCTCCGCGGGCGGCGCGTCCCAGGTCGTACGCCATACGGCCGCATCGCCGGTACGTGACGAAGGTTCTTCCGCCTCCTGGCCACGCTCCGGGTTCTGAGCCGGTCGCGTCGAGGCAGGCTTCTTCGATGCACCGCCGAAGAGAGGGATGATGGGGGCGACCCGATCCGGATCGCCCCCACGAGTGTCGTTCATCAGGCCGGACGACGCTCGGCGAGCTCGTCTGCAGCCGCCGGCACAGCCGCGCCGCCGATGCCGAGCTTCTGCTTGATCTGCGTCTCGATGGCCAGCGCGATGTCGGGGTTGTTGAGCAGGAACGTTCGCGCGTTCTCCTTGCCCTGGCCCAGCTGATCTCCGTCGTAGGTGTACCACGAGCCCGACTTCTTCACGATGGCGTGCTCGACACCGAAGTCGATCAGGCTGCCTTCGCGGGAGATGCCGACGCCGTAGAGGATGTCGAACTCGGCCTGCTTGAAGGGCGGTGCCATCTTGTTCTTCACCACCTTCACCCTGGTGCGGTTTCCGACGGCGTCGGTGCCATCCTTCAGCGTCTCGATACGACGGATGTCCATGCGGACCGAGGCGTAGAACTTCAGCGCCTTACCACCGGCGGTGGTCTCGGGCGAGCCGAAGAACACACCGATCTTCTCGCGAAGCTGGTTGATGAAGATCATCGTGGTGTTGGTCTGGTTCAGACCACCCGTGAGCTTACGCAGCGCCTGTGACATGAGTCGCGCCTGCAGACCCACGTGCGAGTCGCCCATCTCACCCTCGATCTCGGCGCGAGGGACGAGCGCGGCCACGGAGTCGATGACGATGAGGTCGATGGCCCCCGAGCGCACGAGCATGTCGGCGATCTCGAGCGCCTGCTCACCGGTGTCGGGCTGGGAGACCAGAAGCGCGTCGATGTCGACACCGAGCTTCGCGGCGTAATCCGGGTCGAGCGCGTGCTCGGCGTCGATGAAGGCGGCGATGCCGCCGGCGCGCTGAGCGTTCGCGATCGCGTGCAGGGTGAGAGTCGTCTTACCCGAGGACTCCGGTCCGTAGATCTCGACGATTCGACCACGCGGGAGACCTCCGACGCCGAGGGCGACGTCGAGGGCGATGGAGCCGGTGGGGATGACGGCCACGGGGGCACGCTCATCGCTGCCCAGCCGCATGACCGAGCCCTTTCCGAACTGGCGGTCGATCTGGGCGAGGGCGGTCTCGAGGGACTTCTCGCGGTCGGCGGGTGATGGCATGATGTGCTCCTTCTGCGCGCGTGATGCCGCCTGTAGGCTGTCGCGGCTCTCCCGGTTGGGAGAAACTCTCCGACAAGGCGTAATGGCTCTTCGGCTCGTTTTCCACCGTAGGAGAGGCCACCGACATCGACGCCGCGAGCTCACATACCGTGGAGAACAGACTCCCTGAACCACTTGTGCAGAAGACTACGCCCGCTTCGAACAGATCTTCGACGACACGCCGTGGATCTCATCGCGTGTCCCGTAGGCATCGGACATCGAGGGACGGATCAGCGTCCGCGCGGCTCTTGCCTGCCGACGCCATGCCGCCTGTTCTCCGGCACATCCATCTCGGCGCACAGCGCCAACCAGATCTCGCGCGGTGGAGTGCCGTCGGCCAGCGCTTCCACAGCCGTACGGCCGCCGACGGCGCTGAGACCGAGGTCGTTCACCAGAGAGGAGGCACGCGCCTGGAACTCTGTCTCGACGGCGCGGAGAAACTCGCTACGACGCATCGCTGGTCTGACCGTGGGTCAGTGCAGCGAGAGCTGGGGTTCGATCGAGGCCACGAGGTCGTCCGGAACGACATCCGGAAACACCTGGATGCCCTCGAGCACGGAGATGCGATCTCCGACCTCGCGCATGATCGTCGAGATGGGAACGTCGAGCGCATCGGCGACGGATGCGAGGATCTCGCTCGACGCCTCCTTCTGCCCGCGCTCGACCTCACTGAGGTAGCCGAGGGCAACCGATGCCTTGCTTGCGACCTGCCGGAGCGTGCGCCCCTTCTGCAGGCGGAAGTCCCTCAGCACATCGCCGATTTCCTGTCGAACAAGAATCATCGGAACCTCCTCCCCATGTGATCGTTCGAGGTCTCCCCCGATGAGACAGCCAGTCTAGTACCCCTGGCCTGCACAGAATCTACCCCTGCACTCTGTGGTTTTAGTGTGAGCACAAGAGAGATAACCAGGCCGAGGGCGTCACTATTCCGCCACCACCGCGAGCACCTCTCGGAGTGCTGCCGCCACGGCCTGCGCCCGGATCGCGTCGCGGTCCCCGCTGAAGTGGAAGGCCGTGTTCCGCGACGCCACAGGGGTCACGACTCCGATGTGCACAGTGCCGACCGGCTGGCCGTCCGGGGAGTCCGGGCCGGCGATCCCCGTCGTCGACACGCCTACATCGGCTGGCACACCCCCGACACCGACCACGTCTCTGACGCCGTCGGCCATCTGCAGAGCGACCTGCGGGTGCACCGGTCCGTGTGCGGCCAGAAGAGCCGCGTCCACTCCCAGCACGGTCGCCTTCACCGGCGTCGCGTAGGCCACGACGCCCCCGAGAAGCACCGCGGATGCGCCGGGGATGGCGACGACATCCGCGCACAGAGCGCCACCTGTCAGCGATTCGGCGATCCCGAGCGTCCACCCGCGCCGGCCCAGCGCTGCGAGGACCGCGGCGCTCTCTTCGCTCATGGCTTCCGGCGCGAACCCCGCACCTGCGCCACGATGTAGTCGATGCCGCTCACCACCGTGAGCACCAGGACGATGAGCATGAGGATGAAGGTGATCAGCGTCCAGGCGTCGAGACCGATGAGGTAGTGCAACGGAAGCAGGGCCCAGCCGAGCGCCACCCCCTGGAATGCCGTCTTGATCTTGCCCATCCAGGCCGCGGCGACGACATGCTCGCTGGCGACCATGAGTCGATGGATCGTGATCCCCCACTCGCGCACCAGGATGATCGCCACGATCCACCAGCTGACCTCGCCCAGGATGGCGAGCCCGATGAACCCAGCGCCCGTGAGCATCTTGTCGGCGATGGGATCCCAGAGTTTGCCGAAGTCGCTGACGATGTCGTACTTGCGTGCGAGGTAGCCGTCGACCCAGTCCGTCGAGATGCCGACGATGAAGATGATCGCGGCAGCCCAACGGAGGCCGGGGTCGGGAAGGCCGTACTGGCCGCCCAGCAGCAAGAGGATGAAGAAGACGACCGCCAGCGGGATGCGCGCGACGGTGATGGCGTTGGGAAGCTGCCGAGGAATGGCCATCAGTCGCGTCCCGTCAGGCCCCAGGCGTCTTCGTCGCCCTCGGCCTCCACCTCGGGAAGCCCCTCGTACTGGGCCGCGATCGGATCATGTGACTGAGGCAGGGGCGGGACGGGCGGAGCGGCAGGGGTTGCCGATGACGACGGCGAGGCCGGCACGTCGTCGCCGCGGAGCTTCGCCATGACCTGCGGGAGCTGCTCGGCCGTGGCCAGCACGTCTCGCGCCTTGGATCCCTCGGACGGACCGACGATCTCGCGCGACTCCAGCAGGTCCATGAGGCGACCGGCTTTCGCGAAGCCGACACGAAGCTTGCGCTGGAGCATCGAGGTCGAGCCGAACTGGGACGAGACGATGAGCTCGGCGGCCGCGAGCAGCAGCTCCAGGTCGTCGCCGATGTCCTCGTCGACTTCCTTCTTCTTGGTCGGCTCCATCGCCTCCTGCACATCGGGGCGGTAGTCCGGACGTGCCTGACGGGTGACGTGCTTGACGACCGCGTCGATCTCCTTCTCGTCGACCCAGGCGCCCTGCAGACGGAACGGCTTGGACGAGCCCATGGGCGAGAACAGCGCATCACCCTGACCGATGAGCTTGTCGGCGCCGGGGCTGTCGAGGATGACGCGGCTGTCGGTGACGCTGGTGACGGCGAAGGCCAGACGAGAGGGGACGTTCGCCTTGATGAGTCCGGTGACGACGTCGACACTCGGACGTTGCGTCGCGAGGACGAGGTGGATGCCGGAGGCTCGCGCCAGCTGCGTGATGCGCACGATCGAGTCCTCCACGTCGCGAGGGGCGACCATCATGAGGTCGGCGAGCTCGTCGACCACGACCAGGAGGTACGGGTAAGGCTTCAGAACGCGCTCACTGCCCACCGGCAGCTCGACCTCGCCCGCACGCACGGCACGGTTGAAGTCGTCGATGTGACGGAAGCCGAAGGATGCGAGGTCGTCGTACCTCATGTCCATCTCCTTCACGACCCACTGCAGCGCTTCCGCCGCCTTCTTGGGGTTCGTGATGATGGGCGTGATCAGGTGCGGGACACCGGCGTAGCTGGTGAGCTCCACACGCTTCGGGTCGATCAGCACCATGCGCACGTCGGCGGGGCGAGCGCGCATCAGCAGGCTCGTGATCATGGAGTTCACGAAGCTCGACTTACCAGACCCTGTGGAACCGGCGACCAGGAGGTGGGGCATCTTGGCGAGGTTCGCGATGACGATGTTGCCGCCGACGTCTTTGCCGACGCCGATCGTCATCGGGTGCGTGCTCTTCTGCGCGACGGGCGAGCGCAGCACGTCGCCGAGCGCCACCATCTCCTTGTCGGCGTTGGGGATCTCGATGCCGATCGCGCTCTTGCCGGGGATCGGCGAGAGGATGCGGACGTCGTTCGATGCCACCGCGTAGGCGAAGTTGTTGCTCAGCTGCAGGATCTTCTCGACCTTGACGCCGTGGCCGACCTCGACCTCGTACTGCGTGACCGTCGGTCCGCGGGAGAACCCGGTGACCTTCGCATCGACCTTGAACTGCGACAGCACACTGGTGATCTGCTCGATCACCTTGTCAGTGGCCTCGGAGCGCATCACCGGCGGTGGACCTTCGACCAGGAGGCCGGGAGAGGGGAGGATGTACGGCGTCACGGGAGCCTGCGGTCCACGGTCGCCGGGGCCCTCGGTGCCGAAGCCGTCGAGGCCGGGAAGCTCCGGCACCTCTCCGGTGTCGGAGGAGTCGTCGAGGAGCGCCGTGGTCTGCTGCTCCGCGAGGGAGTCGGCGACGGACCTCACATCGGACAGCACCTCGGTGGCCGCGTCATAAGGGTTCTCGACGACGACCGCCTGGTCGTAGGCGGGAGTCGGATCGGAGGTCGTGAGCAGCGCCGTGATGTCATCCGAGCCGAGGGTGCCCTCGTCGGGATCTTCTTCCCGACCGGTCTTGTTGCGCCGCCACCAGGGCAGCACGTCGGGGTCGTCGACCTTGTCGGCGTCGTCGATCGCCGCAGCGTCCTTGGCAGGCTTCTCCGGGCGTTCGGCGTCGAACATCCAGGCGTACAGGTCGCCGAGGCGGGCACCGATACGGTTCGGCGGTGTCTTGGTGAGGATCAGGATGCTGAGTGCCGCAAGCAGCGACAGCACGATGTACGCGGGAATGTCGGTGAGGTAGCTCAGCGGCTGTCCGAGCATCCATCCGAACAGCCCGCCGGACTCGCTCAATGCGAGCATGCCCTCCTTGGGCTGAGGGCCGTCTCCCGCGACATGGCAGAAGCCTGCGAGGGTCAGGACGAACAGACCGAACCCGATGCCGATACGGCCGTTGTCATGAACTGACGAAGGGTGACGGAACAACCATCCGGCCAGCAGGAGCAGAAGCACGGGCATCACGAACGCGACCCGTCCAATCAGCCCTCCGACGGAGTACGCGCTGATGTTCGCAGCGACCTCGTTGCCGATGAAGAACCACTCGTTGACCGCACCCAGCACGGCGAGAAGCACGAGGAGGAAGGGGAAACCGTCGCGACGATCGTCTTTCTCGAGTGTCTCGGGGCCGAACGCGCGGAAGAGTCCGCCGACGCCGTGCGCCAGCCCGACCCAGGCCCGGACGGCGACCGGCGGCTTGTCTGCCTCGTCGATGTACTTCTTGGGAGCGGGCTGCGCCTTGCGCGCGGGCGGGGCCTTCGGAGCCGTCTGCCGCTTCGGGCGCGACGGTGCGCTGGTCGACGCGCTCTCTGTCTTCGTGGTACTCCTGGCCATGCTCTCACGTTACGTCCAACAGCCGACATCTCCGCGTAATGACGCGGCTTTCCCCGGATCCGAGAGGGCGCGGCTACGCCGTGCCGCGCGCCATCGTGTCCCGGCTCTCGCCCTCCCTCACCACGGCGAAGCCCTCGGCGCGATACAGGTTGCGCGCGAAGTTGTCCCGTTCGACGCTCAAGCTGATGCGCGCATGTCCCTGAGAGCCGGCGAGGTGCACGATGCCGCGCAGCAGCGAGCGTCCGACGCCGCGCGCACGCCAGAGGGGATGCACTCCGATGATCAGCTCCGGGACGGCGACGCCGATGAAGCCGAACCCCGGGGCGTCCTGCGGGAGCACCCGATACCACGCGGCCCCGACCGGGACGTCGTCCGAAGCGGTGGCCACCAGTCCGTCGTCGGCCGTGCGCTTCCACCCCGCGAGGTAGCGCCTGTGGTCGGCAGAGGTCAGCACCTCGTGCCGCGGACGCACTCCCCCGGCACGCCAATTGGCGGCCTCGACGAGCATGTCGCCGAGGAACATCGCATCCGTCTGCGCCGCCCTGCGAAGGGAGAAGTCCCTGTACATGACGCGAGCATAGGCCCGCGGTGTTACATCGACGTGACGGCTACCCGTGAGCGGGGAGCAGACGCCCCAGCGTCACGCCTCGATGACGAGCGGAACGATCATCGGACGACGACGCAGCCGCTGGTTCACCCAGCGACCGATCGTGCGTCGAACGACCTGCGACAGCGCATGGGTGTCACGAACGCCGTTGCCCGATGCCTCCTTGAGCGCCGCGATGATCTTCGGCGTCACGTCGTCGAACACCGAATCGTCCTCGGCGACGCCGCGCGCGTGGATCTCCGGTCCGGAGATGATGCGGCCGGTGCCGGCATCCACAACCACGATCACCGAGATGAAGCCCTCCTCGCCGAGGATACGGCGATCCTTGAGGTCGGCATCGGTGATCTCGCCGACGGTGGAGCCGTCGACGTACACGAATCCGAGGTCGAGCTGACCGGTGACCTTCGCGACCCCGTCCTTGAGATCGATCACGGTGCCGTTGGAGGCGATGATCGTGTTCTCCTCGGGAACGCCGGTGTCCTGCGCCAGCTTGGCGTTGGCGATCAGGTGCCGGTACTCGCCGTGGACCGGAAGGACGTTCTTCGGCTTCAGGATGTTGTAGCAGTAGATCAGTTCGCCCGCCGCGGCATGCCCGGAGACATGCACCTTCGCGTTGGCCTTGTGGACGACGTTGGCACCGAGCTTGGTGAGCCCGTCGATCACGCGATAGACCGCGTTCTCGTTGCCCGGGATGAGGCTGGAGGCGAGGATGACCGTGTCGCCCTCGCTGATCTCGATCGCGTGGTCCATGTTCGCCATACGGCTGAGCACCGCCATCGGCTCGCCCTGGGAGCCGGTGGACATGTAGACGATCTGCTCGTCGGGGAGGTCGCGGGCCTTCTTGAAGTCGATGAGGACTCCGTCCGGCACCTTCAGGTAGCCGAGCTGCTCCGCGATCGTCATGTTGCGCACCATGCTGCGGCCGAGGAATGCGACGCGGCGACCGTTGGCGTGCGCGGCGTCGATCACCTGCTGCACTCGGTGTACGTGGCTGGAGAAGCTCGCGACGATGACACGACGAGGCGCCTTCGCGATCACCTGGTCGAGCACGGGACCGATGGAGCGCTCCGTCGGCGTGAAGCCGGGGACATCGGCGTTCGTCGAGTCGACGAGGAACAGATCCACACCCTCTTCACCGAGGCGGGCGAATGCGCGCAGGTCGGTGATGCGGCCATCCAGCGGCAGCTGATCCATCTTGAAGTCACCGGTGGCGAGCACCATGCCTGCGGGCGTGCGGATGGCGACGGCCAGCGCATCCGGGATCGAGTGGTTGACCGCGACGAACTCCAGGTCGAACGGACCGACCCGCTCCTGCTGACCTTCCTTCACCGTGAGGGTGAAGGCCTTGATGCGATGCTCCTTGAGCTTCGCCTCGACCAGCGCCAGGGTGAGCCCGGATCCGATCAGCGGGATGTCGCTCTTCAGACGCAGCAGATACGGCACCGCGCCGATGTGGTCCTCGTGTCCGTGCGTCAGCACCACGCCGACGATGTCATCCAGGCGATCGCGGATCGGCTCGAAGTCCGGCAGGATCAGGTCGACACCGGGCTGGTGCTCCTCAGGGAAGAGCACGCCGCAGTCGACGATCAGGATCTTGCCGTCGTACTCGAACATGGTCATGTTGCGACCGATCTCGCCGAGGCCGCCGATCGGGACGACCCGCAGCGTCCCGTCTTCGAGAGCGGTCGGTTCTACCAGGGGAATGGACATGCTGTCTCCTCAGTCGGACACTCCGCGCGTCCGTTCGTTCGTGGCGACGCGACTCAGCGCGTCGTGCCGTGCACCTTGGGCAGGGCACCGCCCGCGGCCGCGTTGCGGTCGGGGCGGAAGTTCGAGAAGTCGGCACCGGGGACGTTCTGGACCAGGTCGAGTTCATCTTCGATGAGCGCGGCCTCCCATTCCTCGGGGCCGACCAGGGGAAGTCGGACGCGCGGGCTCGAGATGCGGCCGAGTCCGTGCAGGATGTACTTGGCCGCGACCGTTCCCGGAACGTGCGTCATCACCGCACGCACGAGCGGCTCGAGGCGCTTGTGCTCCGCGGTGGCGGTGGCGAGATCGCCCGCGTTCACCGCGTCGATGATCGTGCGGTACGGCGCAGCGGCGACGTTCGCCGTCACACCGATGAGGCCGGTGGCCCCGATCGCGAGGTGCGGGAGCACGTTCGCGTCGTCGCCCGAGAAGTACATCAGGTCGGTCTGGTTGAGCACGCGGCTCACCTCGGAGAAGTCGCCCTTGGCGTCTTTCACGGCGAGGATGTTCGGGTGCTTCGCGAGACGCAGGATGGTCTCGTACTTGATCGGCACACCCGTGCGGCCGGGGATGTCGTAAAGGATCACCGGGAGGTCGGTCGCGTCGGCGACCAGACGGAAGTGCGTGAGGATGCCGGCCTGAGTCGGCTTGTTGTAGTACGGCGTGACGATCATGATGCCGTCGGCGCCGGCCTTCTCGCTGGCCTTGTAGAGCTCGATCGCGTGGGCGGTCTCGTTGGAGCCACCGCCGGTGATGATCTTGGCGCGACCGGCGGAGACGGATCTGCCGACCTCGACGAGCTTGAGCTTCTCGGGGTCCGTCAGGGTCGAGGTCTCGCCGGTCGTCCCCGTCACGACGATGCCGTCCGCTCCCGCGGTGATCACGTCATCGATGTGCTTCTCGACGGCGGGCCAATCGACTTCACCGTCGGCCGTCATCGGAGTGACGAGCGCGACGAGAACCTGTCCGAAAGGGTTGCCCGAATGCGTCATAGACCCAAGCGTATAGGTTCGACTGCCGCTCATGCGGACGCGGTGACGCGGATGCGGTCGCAGGTGCGCCGTACGCTCGAAGGATGGCATGGGTCACACGCGACAGCGAGACGAAGTACGAGAACGCCTGGATCCGTGTGCGTGAGGATCGGGTGACAGGACCGGCCGGTGACGACGGCATCTACGGCGTCGTCACCATGCAGCATCCGGCGGTCTTCATCGTCGCCGTGGATGACGACGACCGCATCTGTCTCGTCACGATCGACCGCTACACCGTGGGCACCACCATCGAGGTGCCTGCGGGAGGCAGCGACGGTGAGGCTCCGCTCGTCGCGGCCCGGCGGGAACTTCGCGAGGAGACCGGCTTCGAGGCCGGTGACTGGGTGCCGCTGGGCACCATGCACGCGCTGAACGGTATCGCCGAGGCCGCCGAACACGTCTTCCTCGCACGCGACCTCCGACCTGCCGCAGAAGACGAAGAGGCATCCGGCGAGGGCGACGCGCGCACTGCTGAGACTCAGGCCGAAGAGGGCATCCAGGCCGTCTCATGGGTTCCGTTCGAGACCGTGCTGGGCATGATCGCGGACGGCACGGTCACCGATGGGGAGTCGATCGCAGCGATCGCGAAGGCGGGGATCCGGCTCGGCCGTTTCCGCTGACCTCTGCGGATCGCACGCGCCAGGGTCAGACGCGGCCCCGACGCGCCACACCCGATGTCAGCGAGCTCGGCAGGACGCGCGTCAGCGCCACGAGCACCTTGTAGCGCAGCGACGGCACCGAGACGGACTTGCCGCGGGCCGCATCACGCAGACCGACGCGGACGACGTCGCGCGCATTCAGCCACATGATGGCGGGAACACCCTCCTCACCGACCGCGAGCCCCATGCGCTCGTGGAACGACGTATGAGTGAATCCCGGGCACAACGCCGTCACGGAGACGCCGTCACGGCCGTACTCGGCGTTCGCCCAGCGGCTGAACCCGATCAACCACGCCTTGCAGGCGGAGTACGTCGACCGCGAGATGAACCCCGCGACCGACGCCACGTTGATGATGCGCCCGCCGCGGCCGCGCATGGACTGCAGCGCCGCGTGCATGAGACGCATCGATGCTTCGACATGCACCCGCAGGTGACGCACCTCGTCGTCGATGTCGTTGTCGGCGAACTGCAGGGGAAGACCGAACCCGGCGTTGTTCACCAGGAGGTCGACCGGGTCAGCCGCGTCGCGCAGCCGCTCGGCGACCTTCTCCACACCGCTCTCATCCGCCAGGTCGGCGGCGATGATCTCGACCGCGACACCGTACTCGCTCCGCAGTTGCGCACCCAGCTCCGCGAGAGCCTCCTCCGACCTCGCCACCAAGACGAGATCGGCGCGACGCCGCGCGAGCTGACGAGCGAACTCTGCGCCCAGTCCGGCGCTGGCTCCGGTGATCAGTACAGTGGGCATCAGCGCTCGTATCCGAGGAAGCGGTAGCGGACGCCGGTGCGTGAGGTGCGCCACTCCCCCTCGTCGACGAGCCGCCAGCCCGTCTTGGCCGGTGCGTAGGCGTCGCCGGCGACGTCGAGATCGAGTTCGGTGACCTCCAGCCGATCCGCGTCACCGATCACCTGGCGGAAGATCTCCGCACCGCCGATGATCCATGCCCTGTCGAGCCCGCGCACGGCTTCCGCGACCGTGGCCGCTCGGCGCGCACCGTCCTCGGACCAGTCCTGCTGCCGAGTCACCACGATGTTGTCGCGGCCGGCGAGCGGTCGGAAGCGCTCCGGAAGCGAATCCCAGGTCTTGCGGCCCATCACCACGGGCGCGCCGAGGGTGACGTCCTTGAAATGCGCCAGGTCTTCCGGCACGTGCCAGGGCATCCCGCCCTCGGCGCCGATCACGCCGCCGTGGGCCTCGGCCCAGATCAGCCCGACCCAGGTCATACCGCCACCGCCGCCCTGATCGGCGCGTGGTGCTGGTAGTTCTCCACCACGAAGTCCTCGTAGCGGTAGTCGAGGATCGATTCCGGCTTCCGCGCGAAGCGCAGCGTCGGATACTCGTAGGGGTCTCGGCTGAGCTGCTCACGCACCTGCTCGACGTGATTGTCGTAGACGTGGCAGTCGCCGCCCGTCCACACGAAGTCTCCGGGCTCCAAGCCGACCTGCTGGGCGATCATCATCGTGAGCAACGCATACGAGGCGATGTTGAAGGGCACGCCGAGGAACATGTCGGCGCTGCGCTGGTAGAGCTGGCAGGAGAGCTTGCCGTCGGCGACGTAGAACTGGAACAGGGCGTGGCAGGGGGCGAGAGCCATGTCGGGGATGTCAGCGGGGTTCCAGGCCGAGACGATGAGCCGCCGGGAGTCGGGCGAGCGGCGGATCTGCTCGATGACCTCGGAGAGCTGGTCGATGCTCCCACCGTCCGGGGTGGGCCACGACCGCCACTGCACCCCGTAGACCGGCCCCAGGTCGCCGGACTCGTCTGCCCACTCATCCCAGATCGTGACGCCGTTGTCGCGGAGCCACCCCACATTGGAATCGCCACGCAGGAACCAGAGGAGCTCGTACGCGATGGACTTGAAGTGCACACGCTTGGTGGTGATGAGCGGGAATCCCTTCGACAAGTCGAAGCGGATCTGTCGACCGAAGACGCTCGTCGTGCCCGTTCCGGTGCGATCGGACTTGTGCGTGCCGCTCTCCAGCACGTCGCGGAGCAGGTCTTCGTAAGGAGTCGGGACGGCTGCGCTCATGAAAGCCACGATACCGCCACCCTCACCTCCCACGGGCGGATGAGCTCCCGAGCGTGGGACGTTCGTCATGGTCGGAAACATCGGCCCTGGCCCTTCACCGCACGACATATTCTCGACCTATGTCGCCCGCAGCCGCCCTGGGGATCGCCGCCGCACTCCTCGTGCTCGCGACGATCGTCGGCATCGTGCTGCGCCGTCGCGATGGACGACGACGCGACGGCGGCGCCCTCCTCTTCGACCCCGCAGATGCCGCCGCCGAACTCGGTTCCCGCGCGACACTGGTGCAGTTCAGCACGGAGATGTGCGCACGGTGCCCCCAGGTGAGACGGTTGCTCGGCGCCTACGCAGCCGAGCACGACGATCTCCGTCATCTGGAGGTGGATCTGACGCACCGCCCGGATCTCTCGGCTCGCTACCGAGTCCTGCAGACGCCGACGACCTTCGTGGTCGACGATTCCGGCGCCGTCCGCGCACGATTCCACGGTGTCCCCGACCGCCACGCGCTCACCGACGCCCTCGCCGCCGTGTGAGCGGAAAGACTGGAGCCCCATGAGCATTCCCGCAGGCATCGACCCCCGAGGCCCACGATTCGCCGCTGCGATCACCGCGGTCCTGCTGCTGCTGGCGACGTTCCTGGCACTGATCGGGATCTCGACGGCCAGGGGCGGCACCGGTTGGTTCGCCTACCAGCCGCTCGCCGATGCCACCTTCACGCCGTCCGGATGGGCGATCGCCTCGGTATCCCTCGCCCAGCGTGCCTTCGACCCCGGTTTCCTCCTGGCACTCGTCATCGCGCTGCTGTTCCTGTGGGGGCTCGTGTCGCCGCGGACGGCGCCCTGGGGTGCGCTCTTCCGCTCAGTGGTGCGACCACGCCTGACGCCGCCCACCGAACTCGAGGATCCGCGTCCGCCGCGGTTCTCGCAGGGTGTCGGACTCGTCGTCGTGGGAATCGGCCTCGTCCTGCACCTCCTCGGCGTCGCGTGGGCTCTCCCGATCGCGACGGCGGCCGCGTTCCTGGCCGCCTTCCTCAACGCCGCGTTCGCGTTCTGCCTGGGCTGCCAGCTCTACCTCCTGCTGCAGCGCGCCGGCCTCATCGGACGTGAAGCGCCCGCCTCCTGACGACTGTTCCCCGGCAGAGGGACGATCGCTAGGCTGACCACGAGTCGATGCTGCGCCCGCAGTGCGAGAACCGGAGGAATCATGCCCGTCACCAGCGAAGCCGCCAGCACCTGGACCGGATCGCTCATGGAGGGATCCGGCACGGTCGCGTTCTCGTCGTCGAGCCTGGGCACCTTCCCGATCAACTGGAAGGCCCGCAGCGAAGGCAGCGACACCACGACGACGCCGGAGGAGCTCATCGCCGCCGCGCACGCGTCGTGCTTCAGCATGGCGCTCTCGCACGCCCTCGCCGAGAACGGAACCCCGCCGGAGCGCGTTAACACGACGGCATCGGTCACCTTCAAGCCCGGCGTCGGCATCACCGGCAGCCACCTCAATGTCAACGCGACGGTCCCGAACCTCACGCCCGAGGCGTTCCAGGAGATCGCGAACGGCGCCAAGACCGGATGCCCGGTGTCTCAGGCGCTCGCCGGGATCGACATCACCCTCGAGGCCACGCTCGCCTGAGCATGCCGTCGGGGTCAGCGTCGCGCGAGGCGGATCGCCTCGCGGATGCTGGCCCTGGCATCCTTGCGGCGGCCGGCCGCATCCTGGACGACGCCGAGCCGGTAGCGCGCACGCCAGTCGTCGCCTGCGGCATCCGCCTCCGCGGTGTACCGCGCGATGAGCGGATCCGCGTCGGCGCGAGCGATCCTCCCGCTGGGGGTCAACTCGGTCTCGACCGGTGGCATCCCGCCTTCCGCGTCGAGAAGGCGCCCCAGCCGGTCGGCACCGAAGCCGAACATCATCTCGCGGACGAGTGCCCAGGCTCCGATCGGTGCCAGCACGAGAAGAGTGATGCCCATGCCGATCGAGACCGGGGTGCCGACCGAGATGAACATCACGGCGAGCCAGATCGCGACGGCGAGGTAGACCAGCAGCGCCGCCGCCATGAGCGCGACGCCGATACGCGACATCACGACCGGATGCCGATGTCGATCATGTGCTCGAGACCGACGAACACACCGGTGGCCTTCACCGCGAACGGCACGGCGAGCCGGATGCCGGGGGCGTAGGCGAGCGCCGAGTCGATCGTGTCGTGCGTGAACGTGAGCGATTCACCGGGGCCGGAGAGGATGACCTCCTGCTTGGCGACGACACCGGGACGCCGCAGCGAATGGATCGGCACGCTGCCGACCTGCTGTCCACGTGCGCGCTGATCGGCGTGCGGTGCACTGACCGGGCCTTGATCCGCGCGAGCGGCGGCGATCAGCTCGGCGGTGCGCACGGCTGTCCCGCTCGGTGAGTCGATCTTGGTCTCACGGTGTGCCTCGATGATCTCCGCGGATCCGAAGAAAGGCGCTGCGGCAGCAGCCAGTGCGGATCCGAGGACCGAGCCCAGCGAGAAGTTGGGGATGAAGACCGCGCCGGTGCCGGCGGCTTCGACGAGGGGACGCACGAGGGCGATGCGCTCGGAGGACCAGCCCGAGGTGGCGACCAGCACGTTGATGCCGTGCTCGACCGCGGCCCGCACGACCTCGACGCTCACCTGGGGCGTCGACGCGTCGACCACCAGGTCGGCGCCGTCGAGTTCGGAGAGATCACTCGAGGAGGTGAGCACGCGGCTCACCTCGAAGCCTTCGAGCTCGTCGATCACCGCACGGATGATCGAGCCGAGTTTCCCGGTTCCGCCGACGAGTGCTACCTGCGTGGTCATGCGCTCAGTCTATTTCGCGGGCGACCTAGTCAGGCCCGGGGCGCGCGGGTCCGTCACGCAGTCGTCCGCCGCGAGCGGTCGGCTCAGACCAGGAGTGCGTCGGGGATGCCCGTGCGCAGTTCGACCGGAAGATGCCCGGTGTCGTTGTGGGTGAGCAGCGTCCACGGGCGCCCCTGCTTCTGGGCGATGACGGTCAGGCCGCAGTGCGACTGGTTCAGCGTCATCCATCGCCATTCGGGGGCAGCCAGCACCTCGCGGACGAACCAGGAGATGACGAAGTTGTGCGTGATGAGCACCTCGTGCACGTCGCCGGTCTTGCGCACGAGGAACTCGTTCACGGCGTCGGACATCTGCGCCCGGCCCGCCTCGATCTCCGCCTCGGTGATGGAGCCGAAGAACGGCTCGAACACGGACGGGGTCTCATCGGTCATACCGGTGGGCACGCAGTCGAACAGCAGTGCGGTCGGCTCCGGGTCGACCGACGGCAGACGAGCCGCGATCGCCCGCGCCGTCTCGTTGGCGCGCAGCAGAGGCGAGTGCCAGACCGCATCGAGAGGAAGCCCCGACAGCCGGTCGGCGATCAACTCCGCCTGACGCTGTCCCCGAGGGGAGAGGGGTCCGTCGGCGAGACCATGCTCTGCGTCCTGATGTTCACCGTGTCTGACCAGATATATGTAGTGCGTCACAACTCGCTCGCTTCATCGCCAGCATCCGCCGGGCCTCCCTTCCACCCTATGTCACGGGTGGGACGATGCTCAGTTCCCTGCCCGGGTGAGCTCGGCGACCTGGCTGCGTGAGAGCGACACGCCGGCTCCCTGCATGAGCTCGTCGACGTGATCGCTCGCGAAGGCGTTCACGATGGGGGCGGCGATCGTGCGCTGAGCGAGCAGCCACGCGATGGAGACCGCCGCGACGGGAGCGCTCACCTCTTCGGCGACCTGATCGAGCGCCCGCAGGATCTTGATCCCGCGACGGTTGAGATGCCCGCGCAGCTGTTCGCCCCGCACACCGCGTGAGGTCAGCGCCTTGCTGCGGTGTCGCCCGGAGAGGAAACCGTGCTCGAGCGCATGGGAGGGCGTCACGGCGAGGTTCTGCGCACCGGCGACGAGTCGAAGATCGCCTTCGAACGGCTGGCGACGGACGAGGTTGTACGGCGCGTCGATCACCTGGATGCGCGGATAGCCGGCCGAAGCGAGGATACGGGCTTCCACCAGACGCTCCGGCGCGAAGCCGAAGGCACCCAGGGCACCGATCTTCCCGGCCTCGGTCATCCATTCGACGGTCGCCAGCGTGTCCTCGAGGTTGGTGGTCGCATCGAGAGTGGCGTCGAGATAGAGGACGTCGATGCGATCGACACCCAGCCTCGTCAGAGAGCCCTCGACCGCGCGCACGAGGTTGACCGAGCCGAGACCCGGGTTGTCGGCATGCGCGCCGACCCGAACGCTGACGACGCTGCGATCACGTTGCCCCCGCGAACGCAGCCACTGCCCGATGATGTGCTCGCTGCGCCCGCCGGAGAAGCCGTCGGCGGTGTGGATCGCGTTGCCGCCGAACTCCACGTAGCGGTCGAGAATGCCGTGGCTGGTCTCGAGATCGACGTTCCAGCCGAATTCCGCAGCACCCAGCATGAGCGGGAACGTCTCGAAGCCGGTTTCGCCGAGGGCGACACGGATGGTCTCCCCTATGCCGGGACCGACGATCGGGATGGGTGCAGAGGGATGCTCGCCGACACCCTGTCGGGCGCGTTCATCCGACGCTCCTGCGCCTACGCTGAACAACCGCATACTCTCTCACCCCCGCATCGATCGGTGCGTGCCGACCTGCGTACCTGCTGGATCTGCACCCCCCGGTGCGTACTTCGAGAGTAGGCGAATTCGCCGAACGTCCCGACCAATCCAGGGAACGGCGCGGAAACGTCCGATAACGATTTGATCACACCACGGCGCGACAGAACCCGGGCCCCTCCTGTGCGGAGGAACCCGGGTTCCGGTTCAGAGCGTGCGCTTACTCGGCGGCAGCGTCCTCTGCGGGCGCTGCGTCAGCGGCCGGAGCGTCGTCGAGGACGGGCTCGAGCGAGAGCTTGCCACGGTCGTCGATCTTCGTGATCTTCACGAGGATCTTCTGGCCGACCGAGAGCACGTCATCGACGTTCTCGACCCGCTTGCCACCGGCGAGCTTGCGCACCTCGGTGACGTGGAGCAGGCCGTCCTTGCCCGGGAGCAGCGAGACGAACGCACCGAAGGTGGCGATCTTCACGACGGTTCCGAGGAACTGCTCGCCGATCTCCGGATTGGTCGGGTTGGCGATCGCGTTGACCTGGGCACGAGCGGCCTCGGCCGACGGACCATCGGTCGCGCCGATGTAGACGGTGCCGTCCTCCTCGATGGAGATCTGCGCGCCGGTCTCGTCCTGGATCGCGTTGATCGTCTTGCCCTTCGGGCCGATCAGCTCGCCGATCTTGTCGACGGGGATCTGCACGCTGATGACGCGGGGCGCGGTGGGCGCCATCTCGTCAGGAGCGTCGATCGCGGCGTTCAGGACGTTGAGGATCGTCAGACGAGCGTCACGGGCCTGGGTCAGCGCGCCGGTGAGCACCGACGTCGGGATGCCGTCGAGCTTCGTGTCCAGCTGGATGGCCGTGACGAACTCGCTGGTACCCGCGACCTTGAAGTCCATGTCGCCGAGAGCATCCTCAGCACCCAGGATGTCGGTCAGCGCGGCGTAACGGGTCTCACCGTTGACCTCGTCGGAGACGAGACCCATGGCGATACCGGCGACGGCCGCACGCAGCGGCACACCCGCGTTGAGCAGCGACAGCGTCGATGCACAGACGGAACCCATCGAGGTGGAACCGTTGGAGCTCAGCGCCTCGGACACCTGACGGATCGCGTACGGGAACTCCTCGCGGCTCGGCAGAACCGGCACGAGCGCGCGCTCGGCGAGGAAGCCGTGCCCGATCTCGCGACGCTTCGGCGAACCCACGCGGCCGGTCTCACCGGTCGAGTAGGGCGGGAAGTTATAGTGGTGCATGTAGCGCTTGCTCGTGACGGGCGACAGCGAGTCGATCTGCTGCTCCATCTTGAGCATGTTCAGCGTGGTGACACCCAGGATCTGGGTCTCGCCGCGCTGGAAGATCGCGGAGCCGTGCACGCGCGGGATGACCTGCACCTCGGCGTCGAGCGGACGGATGTCCGCGAGTCCGCGACCGTCGATGCGAGCGCCCTCGGTGAGGATGCGTCCGCGGACGATCTTCTTCGTGACGGACTTGTACGCGGCGGAGAACTCGAGCGGAGCCGCAGCCGGGAGCGAACCCGCCTCTGTGGCCTCGATGAGCTCTGCCTTGACACGGTCCTTGATCGCATCGTCAGCGGTCTGACGCTCGACCTTGTCGGCGATCTGGTAGACGTCGCTGAGCTCGGCGAACGCGCGCTCGGAGACGAAGCTGTAGACCTCGTCGCTGTATGCGGGGAAGACCGGGTACACGCCCGGCTCCTTCGACGCGGTGGCGGCGAGCTCGGCCTGAGCCTTGACGAGCTGCGCGATGAAGGGCTTCGATGCCTCGAGACCCTGGGCCACGACAGCCTCATCGGGCTTGGTGGCGCCGGCCTTGATCAGGTTCCAGCTGCCCTCGGTGGCCTCAGCCTCGACCATCATGATGGCGACGTCTTCCGAGCCATCGGCCTTGGTGACGACGCGACCGGCGACGATCAGGTCGAACACAGCCTCACTGACCTGCTCCGCGTTCGGGAACGCGACCCACTGGTCGGCGTGCTCGCCCTGGCCGGGGATGAACGCGAGGCGCACACCGGCGACGGGGCCGGAGAACGGCAGACCCGAGATCTGGGTCGACGCGGAAGCCGCGTTGATCGCGAGCGCGTCGTAGAACTCGCCCGGTGCGATCGACATGACGGTGATGACGACCTGGACCTCGTTGCGCAGTCCGTCGACGAACGACGGGCGCAGCGGGCGGTCGATCAGACGGCAGACCAGGATCGCCTCGGTGGAGGGACGACCCTCGCGGCGGAAGAACGAGCCCGGGATCTTGCCGGCAGCGTAGGAACGCTCCTCGACGTCGACCGTCAGCGGGAAGAAGTCGAAGCCTTCGCGCGGGTGCTTTCCTGCGCTGGTGGCCGAGAGGAGCATGGTCTCGCCGTCGAGGTACGCGGCGACTGCGCCCTGAGCCTGCTGCGCGAGGCGGCCGGTCTCGAAGCGGATGGTGCGGGTGCCGAAGCGGCCGTTGTCGAGAACGGCCTCGGTGGCGGTGATTTCAGGACCTTCCAAGAGGTCTCTCCTTCTTTGTTTAGACTCGCGAATCCATGTGACGCGCGAGCGTGTTCAAAGGAGCGGAACGGAAGGGTTCGGGCGCGCGGGCACTCCCGCGAATCTCGCCTGCGCTGGCCACCAGTAGAAAGCCACCCGACACGCGCCGAGGAACCCACCACAGGGGACCAGCTTCTCCGCCGATCGCTCCATGAGTCGATGTGAAATTGTGCAGTTGACACACGTCAACCTCATCCACCCTACCAGCGCGGACCTCGAATCCTGCGCGTCGTCACGCATCGCGGATACGACATCGGCCGGTCACAGCCCGTTCACCGCGCGGATGCTCCAGCGTGGGGAGCATCCGCTGTGGTGGAGCCATGCGCTTGTCAGTGATCGGCTGCGGGTACCTCGGTGCCGTGCACGCCGCCGCCATGGCCTCGATCGGACACGACGTCATCGGCATCGACGTCGATGAGCAGAAGGTGAGCGCTCTGGCCGCCGGATCGGCGCCGTTCTTCGAGCCGCGGCTCTCGGAGCTCCTCTCCGACGGCCTGAGCTCGGGACGACTGCGCTTCAGCAGCCGGATGGCGGACGCCGCGGGTGCGCAGGTGCACTTCCTCGCCGTCGGGACCCCCCAGATTCCCGGGGGTCACGCCGCGGACCTCCACTACGTCCACGCGGCGCTCGACGCCCTGCTCCCCCACCTGCGTGCGGGAGACGTGGTGGCGGGCAAGTCGACCGTGCCGGTGGGAACCGCCACGGGACTGGCGGAGCGCGTCGTCGCCGCCGGAGCCGCACTCGTGTGGAACCCCGAGTTCCTCCGCGAGGGATGGGCGGTGCACGACACCCTGACACCGGATCGCCTCGTGGTCGGCGCCGAGGCGGATGCCGCCGGAGAGCGCGCCGTCGGCGTGCTTCGAGAGGTGTACGCCTCGAGCATCGACGCCGGGACGCCCTTCCTGGTCACGGACCTCGCGACGGCCGAACTCGTGAAGGGCGCGGCCAATGCCTTCCTCGCCACCAAGATCTCGTTCATCAACGCGATGGCGGAGATCGCGGAAGCGTCGGGCGCCGACGTCGCTCTGCTCGCCGACGCGCTCGGCCACGACACCCGGATCGGGCGACGATACCTGGGCGCGGGCATCGGCTTCGGCGGGGGCTGCCTCCCGAAGGACATCCGAGCCTTCACCACCCGGGCGGAGGAACTCGGTCGAGGGGAAGCGGTCGGCTTCCTGCGCGAAGTCGACGCGATCAACCTCCGGCGTCGCGACCGAGCGGTGCAGATCGTGGTCGACGCCCTGGGCGGACTGGTGTTCGGCCGCAGGATCGCCGTGCTCGGCGCCGCCTTCAAACCCTTCAGCGACGACATCCGCGACTCCCCTGCCCTCGACGTCGCCGTCCGCCTGCGGGGGCTGGGCGCGGACGTCGTCGTGACCGATCCGGCCGCACTCGACAACGCGGCGGCTCTTCACCCTCAGCTCGGCTACGCCCGCGACCGTGACGACGCCCTGAGGGAAGCCGATGCCGTCGTCGTCGTCACCGAGTGGGACGAGTACCGCCGCGACCTCTCCCCCGAGCATGCCGGCGCTCTCGTGCGCGGACGGATCATCGTCGACGGCCGCAACTGTCTCGACTCCGCCGCCTGGCGCGCCGCCGGTTGGCAGTACCACGGCATGGGGCGACGCTGACCGCCCGCCCTGGCCGAGGTCACCCCACGAACGCGGAACGCGCAGCGGACGACCGACCGAGGTAGACGTAGTCGTCGTGCTTCGCGACCCTCCCGTCACCGGCTGCCCGACCGTGCAGACGACGCCAGACCCAGGGCAGCGCGTGCCGACGCCACCACACCCCCGCGCCGATGGGCTCGTGCTCGTGCATCGCGGCATCGAGCGCTCCGAGCGCGTCGGCATCGGGCACCCCGAGCATCTCACCGGCCCGGTAGGCGAGGAAGCGGTGGCCTCGGCTGCTCAGGTGCACGAGGTCTTCCCCCCAGTTCGGACGCTCGGCCAGCGAGGGGTGCAGATCCGTATCGATCAGGATCGCCCCGGTGCGGGTCGCGATCCCCGTCAGCGCGGTGGCGAAGGCGGAGAACCGCCGGGTGTAGAGGGCTGCAGCGCGTCGGCCGGGCAGGAACGGGGTGACCAAGAGCACGTCGGCGCCGATCCCCCGCAGCTGCCGCACCGCCCCTTCGACCTCGGCGGCGAGCGCGGCGACATCGACCCGGCGCTTCACGAGGTCATTGGCTCCGATCAGGATCGACACGAGGTCGGGCCGCAGCTCGAGCGCCCTCGCCAGTTGGGGGCCGGACAGGTCCTGCACGCGCTTCGAGCGGATGGCCAGGTTCGCGTAGTGCAGGCCTCCCCTGGCAGCGAGCAGCAGCGCGAGGCGGTCGGCCCACCCTCGCAGGGCTCCGTCCGGGGCCGGGTCGCAGAGTCCTTCGGTGAGGGAGTCCCCGAGCGCGACGTAGCGCTGCCATCGGCGGGCGGCGACCGGTGCGGGCGACTCGGGGCGCACGATGCGGCGAGCGCGAGCCCCGGTGTCCGCCGCGTGCAGCCGTCGTGCCTCCGCGAAGTGGTCGAGGAGCTGATCGCAGACACTCTCCCAGCTGCGTTCCTGCACGGCGTCGCGGCCCGCCTCGCCGAAGGCGCGTCGCTTGCGCGTATCTCCGGCCAGGTCGGCCACGCGCATCCGCAGGTCGTCGAGGTCTCCCGGCCGATACAGCCATCCGTCGATCCCCATGCGCACGAGGTCGAGCGGGCCGCCGCGACCCGTGGCGACGACGGGGACGCCGCTCGCGTGCGCTTCCTGCAGGGTCTGCCCGAAGGTCTCACTCTCTCCCGGGTGCACGAACAGGTCGAACGACGCCATCGCCGCCGCCAGCGCTCCGCCTTCGAGGTGGCCGAGGAACAGGGCATCGGGGAGCCGGCTCTCCAGCCGCGCTCTGCTGGGTCCGTCCCCGACGATCACCAGACGCGTCCCCGGGATGCCACGGAGCGCGGCGAGGTCCTCGACCTGCTTCTCGGGAGCGAGGCGTCCGACGTAGCCGATGACGACTTCGGCGCCCCAGCCGGCGCGGAGCGCGCTCTCTCGCCGGGAGGGGTGGAAACGCTCGGCATCGACTCCTCTCCCCCAGCGTCGGACGCGATCGATGCCGAGCGCGGCGAGTTGCTGGGCCGCATCCGCCGATGGCGCCAGAGTCATCGTCGCGCGCCGGTGGAGACGGGTGATGTGGGTGTGGGCGATACCTGTGGTGGCGGCGATCCCGTAGCGCTCGGTGTACGCCGCGACGTCGGTCTGATACGCAGCGACGGCGGGGAGTTCCAGGCGTTCGGCCGCGAGCACCCCCCGCCACCCCAGAGCGAACGGAGAGGCGAGGTGCACCACATCGGGCTGGAAGCGCGCGAGCGAGGCGGCGACGCGGCGAGCGCTCGACGTGCCGACCCTGACGTGACGGTACCCCGGGAGCGGGAGGCTGGGGATCGCTTCGATCCTGGCCCCGCTGATCTCGGTCGGTGCGCCGACGGCGGCGGGCGCGATCACGTGCGCCTCGTGTCCTCGCCGTTCGAGGTGGCGAAGGATCTGCAGCACCGAACCGGTGACGCCGTTCATGTGCGGAAGAAAGGACTCCGTGACGATCGCTACTCTCACAGCCCCAGGATGACGGGCCTCGGGGGCCGTGTTCGCCGCAGACGCCCCTGCGCACCAGATGTTCACCGGATGCTGGAGAGCGGGTCACCGGCTATCCGGTCTTTGGTTCCCGTTCACCCGTTGCGGGCACAGTGGGCGACGTGCCGATGGATCTGCTGACCGCATCGCTCTCGAGCCCGTGGAGTCTGGTGCTGATGAGCCTGCTGGTGGTCGGGGATGCCTTCTTCGTCGTGGTGCCGGGCGAGGTCGCGGTGACCGCACTCGGTGCCATCGCGGTGACGACCGGTTCACCACCACTCTGGGCCGTGGTGTTGTGTGCCGCGGTCGCCGCGACCATCGGAGACGCGTGCTGCTACCTGATCGGGTGGTCGGTGGGTACGCAGCGCTGGCGGTGGATGCGGGTCCCCCGCGTGCAACAGGCTCTGGCGTGGGCCCGACGCCGATTGGACGGCGGGATGGCGACGGTGCTGTTCACCGCCCGGTTCGTGCCCTTCGCGCGACTGGCGATCAACCTGGTCGCGGGGGCCTCGCGCATCCCTCCTCCCCGCTACCTCGCCCTCGTCGCCCTCGCTGCGACCGGGTGGGCGCTGTACCAGGCCGCCGTAGGGGCGGCCGTCGCGGCGATCCTCCCCGGTGGACCGCTCGTCGCGGTGCCCGTGTCGATCGTGCTCGCGATCGGGCTCGGAGCGCTGATCGACGTGTGTGTGCGACACCGGCGAGGGTGACCCGCCAGAGCGCGTGCTCTAGGCTCGGGGCATGAGCACCGAAGAAGGCGCCTCCTCCTCCGAGGAGATGAAGCGCAAGTTCAAGGAAGCGCTCGAGAAGAAGAACGCGCACCACCGGCAGGGCGAGGCACACCTCGACGGCGACTCCGCCGTGCACAGTGCGAACGCCCCGCAGACCCGGCGCGAGTTCCGACGCAAGAGCGGTTGACCGCGCGGATGCGGGAGCCGGCTCAGCCGGTCTCCCGCATCCCTCACCCTCTCCTCAGGCGCGTTCTGCGCGAGCTCTGGCCCGTTCCTCCTTCGCCGCCATCTCTGCGACGGCCGCCTCACGGAGCTCCTGCACGTCAGCGGCCTGCGGGGCATCCACCTGCCCGTGGGCGTCCACGCCGTCGAGCAGCGACTCGTCGAAGGGGACTTCGCCGCTGAGCACCCGACGCACGCGGTCGCGGTCGATCTGCTTCGTCCAGGTGCCGATGAGGAGCGTCGCCACCGCGTTGCCCGTGAAGTTCGTGAGCGCGCGCCCTTCCGACATGAACCGGTCGATGCCCACGATCACGCCGACGCCGTCCACCAGATCGGGACGATAGGCCTGGAGACCACCGGCGAGGGTGGCAAGACCGGCACCGGTAACCCCCGCTGCGCCCTTGCTCGCGATGATCATGAACACCAGCAGACCGAT
The DNA here is from genome assembly GCF_001425645.1 of Microbacterium sp. Root322. Classification (NCBI taxonomy): domain Bacteria; kingdom Bacillati; phylum Actinomycetota; class Actinomycetes; order Micrococcales; family Microbacteriaceae; genus Microbacterium; species Microbacterium sp. Root322. Next base: position 780,554 of record NZ_LMCS01000001.1, read on the forward strand.
CTGCTCACCGATCGTCATCGGCTGCCCCATCCCCGTGGCGATGAACAGCGAGGCCATCGTGAGGTAGATCGCCGTACCGTCGAGGTTGAACGAGTACCCGGTCGGGACGGTGATGCCCACCACGGGCTTGGAGACGCCGACGAACTCCATCTTCGCGATCAGTCGAGGAAGCGCCGATTCCGACGAGGAGGTGCCGACGATGAGCAGGTACTCCCTGGCCAGGTACTTCATGAGGGCGAAGATGTTCACGCGGGTCACCGTCCACAGCAGCACCCCGAGGATCACGACGATGAACAGGATGCAGGTGATGTAGAACGCGATCATCAGCGTGCCCAAGCTCCAGATCGCCGCGACGCCGGTCTTGCCCACGACGGCCGCGATCGCGCCGAACGCTCCGAGCGGCGCGAGCCACAGGATCATTCCGAGGATGCGGAAGACCAGCTTCTGGAGCTGCTTGACCGCCTCCATGATCGGGGCGCCGCGATCCCCGAGCCCCTGGAGGGCGAAGCCGACGAGCAGCGCGATGAACAGCACCTGCAGCACGCTCTCCCCGGTGAAGGCCGAGAAGAACGTGGTCGGGATGATGCCGAGGATGAACTCCTGCGTCGTCTTGGCCTCCGCTTCGACCGCGTCGTAGGTGGAGGAGGCCATGTCCAGTCCCGCGCCGGGGTGGATGATGTTGCCGACGACGAGTCCGATCGCGAGCGCGAAGGTGGACATGATCATGAAGTACAGCAGCGCCAGCCCCCCGATCTTGCCGACGGTGGCCGCCTTTGCGATGGAACCCACCCCGACCACGATCGTGCAGAAGATGATCGGCGCGATCATCATCTTGATCAGCGCGATGAAACCCTTGCCCAGCGGTTCGAACGCCTGTCCGACCTCCGGCCAGACGAGGCCGACGACGGCGCCGAGCACGACCGCGAGGAGCACGGACACATACAGCCACGTGTGCCGATCCCACGATTGCTTCCCTCGGCGCCAATTGAACTTCGGCAGTGAGAATCCTGTTGTGAGCGCCATCGCGTCCTCCTCGATCTTCGACGTCTTCGTCCGGGTGGGCGGCTGCTTCGCCGCCGATCAGTGATCACGGTGTCCGACTTCACGCATCGGGGCGAGTTGTGGTCGTATTGGTCACGGCACCTGAGCATCGACGATCGGAGGAAGCGATGGCGCACACCTCCCGCAGCCGCAGCACCGCCTCACGCGTCTTCGTGGTGCTGCTTGTCGCGGCGGTCGTGATCGGCGCCCTCGTGGCGGTCTTCCTCGTCATCGAAGCGCAACGATCGATCCGCGCCGAGGCCGAACGGGTGACGGCGGCCACCTCGGCCTCCTTCGCCGCCTCGCCTCTGGTGATCGACGGTCTGCGCTCGAACGATCAGGGCGCGGCGACCCAGGTGCTCGAGCCGTACTCCCTCGACGTGATCGCCGGCGCGGGGCTCGACTTCATCACGGTCATGACCCCGGACGGCACGCGGATCACCCACCCCGACGCCGACCAGATCGGCGGGATCTACCTGGGCACGATCCCCGCGTCACCGCAGACTCTGACCGAGGAGTTCACCGGAACCCTCGGACCCTCCGTGCGCACGATCACTCCCGTCACCGCAGCGGATGGAGAACTGATCGGCTGGGTCGCCGCCGGTGTGACGACAGAATCCATCACCGATACCCTGATCCGCCGCCTGCCGCTCACGCTCGGTATCACGGTGGGCCTCGTCGCGCTCGGCGCCGGCGGCGCGGTGATCGCCCGTCGGGTGACCCGTCGCATCGCCGGCGACCTGCCGCCCGGGCAGGTGCGTGATGCGGTGTCCTCGTACGAGTCGATCCGCACCCTCGGAGAGGCCCTGCGCGCACAGACCCACGAGCACGGGAACCGGATGCACGCGGCGGTGGCGCTGCTCGAGCTCGGACGCCGTGACGAGGCGATCGAGATCCTCACGGAGACGTCTCGACAGAGCCAGTCGCTCGTCGATCAGGTGACCGCGCGACGTCACGGTGATCCCGCTGTCGGCGCGCTCCTGCTGGGCAAGGCCTCCCAGGCCAAGGAGCGCGGCATCGACTGGCGGGTGCACATCGAGCCGGACGCACCCCGCACGCCGCTGTCGCCCGTCGATGCCGTCTCGGTGCTCGGCAACCTCGTCGACAACGCCATGGATGCCGCCGTCGAGTCGGACGACCGCTGGGTGCAGGTCTCTCTCCGCTCGCACGAGGGTGCGGGGATCGTGCTGGAGGTTTCGGACAGCGGTCCCGGAATCCCGCCGGCCGTGCGTGAGCGGATCTTCGACCAGGGCTACTCCACGAAGCCCGCCGATGCGCAGGGACGCGGCATCGGCCTGGCGCTCGTGCGTTCCGTGGTGATCGGAGCGGGCGGCTCGGTGACGGTGAGCGACGACCCGACGACATTCCGGGTCATCCTTCCGGCCGCGTCACCGCGGAGGTCGCAGCAATGATCCGCACCCTCATCGTCGACGACGATTCTCTGACCCTCGAACTGCATCGCGACTATGTGGCACGTCTGGAAGGGTTCGAGGTCGCCGGCGAATGCACGGGTGCCCGTGCCGCCGTGACGGCCGTGCTCGAGCGCCCTGGCACGTTCGATCTCGTTCTGCTCGACATCACGATGCCCGACGGCTCCGGCATCGATGTGCTCCGCGCGCTGCGCGGCCGCTCCGCCGCCGTGGACGTGATCGCCATCACCGGCGTGCGCGACGCGGAGGCCGTGCGGCAGATGGCGGCGCTCGGTGTGTTCCAGTACCTCGTCAAACCGTTCCCCTTCGCGGTGTTCCGCGAGCGGATGGAGCAGTACCGCACGCATCGGGAGCAGGCCCGGGCCACAGACGGCGAAGCCACGCAGGCGGAGATCGACGCATTGCTCGGCCGCTCCACCGGAACGATCGTGCTTCCCAAGGGGCTCTCGGCGGCCTCGTTGGACAGGGTCACCGCAGAACTGCGCACCGACGGTCCCCTGTCGGCGAGCGAGGCCGCCGAGCGTCTGGGCATGTCCAGGGTGGCGGTGCGCCGCTACCTGGAGCATCTGGTCGCGGAAGGCGTGCTCACGCGGTCCGCACGGTACGGCACCCGCGGACGGCCGGAGACCGAGTACCACTGGAAGCGGAGCCGCGGACCCGCGACCTGATCCTCAGCGCGGCAGGCGCCCGTCGTGCAGGACGGCGTCAGGATCGAAGCGCATCCGCAGATCGCGAAGCCGGGCGATCTCGTCGGCCGACCCGCAGTTCTGGAGCGTCTGCTCCGGATCGAGGAAGGTCGTCACGGTCTGCGGGGCCTCGTTCGGTGCCAGCAGCTCCCGGAACGCGACCAGACTCGCCTCTCCCGGTGCGGTGGGCACTCCCGGGATGATCGGCACGAGAGCGTGCAGCAGCCACCCCACGGACTCCAGAGAGGCGAGGCCCTGGCGTCGCGGTGCGTCGAGCGCGCCGCCGAGCATGCGGATGCCGATGCCCATGATCGGCCACTGCTCCGGGAGCTCGCGGAATTCGAGCAGCGCGTCGATGGTCGCATCGTCGAGGACGCTCAACGCCATCGATGCGCCGCCCCCGGGCGTCGGGTCCGTGGGTTCGCCGGAGGCGGCAGCGAGAGCCGCCGGCGAGGTCGGACCGGTGACGTCGCTGCGCACCTCGCCGGCCCGGCGCACCGTGTCGATCAGCTCCTCCTGCGGCCCGTCCGTCGACAGGGCCTGCACGGTGAGGAAGCTGCGCCCCCTGATCTGCTCGGGGAGCTGGGGGGCATCGGGCATGCGCATCGAGTCCAGGAAGACGTTCAGCGTGGGCGGAGCGGAGGCGGCGAGGTCGCGGACGGCACGGACGACCGCCGGGGCATCCGCGACGTCGAAGGTGAGATTCGCACCCCAGACGGCGGGCGCGCTGATGAGGTCGATCTCGAGTGCGGTCACCACGCCCACGAGGCCGCCGGCTCCTCGCAGTGCCCACATGAGGTCGGGGTCGACATCGTCATCGACGCGTTCGTGCGTGCCGTCTGTGCGCAGCACCCAGGCCGCACGGAGGTTGTCCGAGCCGAGACCCGCCGTGCGACTGAACCACGAGTGTCCGCCGCCCAGGGTGTACCCGGCGACGCTGACGACGGGGCTGGTGCCGGCCGGTGCGACCCATCCGGTGCCTTCCAGTGCCTCGACGACCGATCCCCAGCGCACGCCGGCACCGATCTTCGCGGTGCCGCTCTCGACGTCGATCTCCAGAGCGTCGAACGCACCCATGCGCACCAGCACGGCGCCGCGCAGAGAGTCGAGGGCTCCGTGCCCGCCGGGCTGGATCGCGATCCGCACGCCCGACTCCCGGGCGGCGGTCAGCAGTGCGCGGAGGTCTTCGACGTCGGCGGGCGTCGCGACCGCCTCCGGACGCTGCTCGACAGCGAGGTTCCACGGCCGTCGAGCCTCTTCGTAGCCGGCGTCATCGGGAAGGAGGAGGGTGCCGGTGAATCGTTCCTGGAGCGCGATGATCGCGGGGGGCGTGGGCATGACGCCACCGTACGACATCCCTCGGACATCGTCGATGGCGTCATGCGCGACTCACTCGCCTGCGAGACCGCCCAGCAGATGACCGAAAGAGCGTCCCTCGCCCAGGTACGTCGCGGGATCGTACGGATCGACGACAGCCGAAGCCTCACGACGCACGATCGCCTCTGCGAGCTCTCTGGCACCCTTCTCGACGCGCTTGGCCAGCGGGGCGACGTCGTCACCGGCGCCACCCCAGTCGCTCGACGCCGCGAACACGCCGGTCGACACGGCCTCCGCGTGAAGATAGGCGAAGAGCGGCCGGATCGCGTAGTCGATCGCCAGCGAGTGCCGCGCGGTGCCGGCGTTCGCACCGATCAGCACGGGTGTGCCGGTGAGAGCATCGGGGTCGAGCACATCGATGAACGACTTGAACAGACCCGAGTAGCTCGTCGAGAAGATCGGCGTCACCGCGATCAGAGCGTCGGCCGAGACCACCGTGTTGATCGCCGTCTCCAGCGCCGGGGGCGCGAACCCGGTGAGCATGTTGTTCGTGATGTCGTGCGCGTAGTCGCGCAGCTCGATCACGTCAACGCTCGCGTCGACGTCGTGCCCGGCGAGCGCCTTCACGGTCTCCGCCGCGAGTCGATCAGCGAGCATGCGCGTGGAGGACGGATTCGACAGGCCGGCCGAGATGACCGCGATGCGACGCGTGCTCATCTCACGCCTCCTTCCGGGCGAGTCCGAACGCCGCACCGGCGGGGGCCGGGCTGTCCTGGTAGGGCGAGTCGCCGGTCAGGTTGTCGCCGCGGTTCGCACCGGGACGCGCCTGTCGGGTCGGGCCGTCGCCGAACTCGGCCGTCACCCGCGCCGCGTGGGTCGGCGCGTCGGGCACGGATGCCGGGCGGTCCTTCGCCAGCTCCTTGCGGAGCACCGGAACGACCTCCGAACCGAGGATGTCGAGCTGCTCGAGCACCGTCTTCAGCGGCAGACCGGCGTGGTCGATGAGGAACAGCTGACGCTGGTAGTCGCCGTAGTGCTCGCGCATGGCGGCGTAGCGGTCGATGACCTGCTGCGGTGATCCCACCGTCAGGGGCGTCATCTCGGTGAAGTCCTCCATGCTCGGACCGTGACCGTAGACAGGTGCGTTGTCGAAGTACGGCCGGAACTGGTTCACGGCGTCCTGCGACTTCGTTGCCATGAACACCTGGCCGCCGAGCCCGACGATCGCCTGCTCGGGCGTGCCGTGTCCGTAGTGCGCGTAGCGCTGACGGTACAGCTCGATCAGACGCTGGTAGTGCTCCTTCGGCCAGAAGATGTTGTTCGCGAAGAAGCCGTCGCCGTAGTAGGCCGCCTGCTCGGCGATCTCGGGCGTGCGGATCGAGCCGTGCCACACGAACGGTGCGATGCCGTCGAGCGGACGCGGGGTCGAGGTGAAGCCCTGCAGCGGCGTGCGGAACTTGCCCTCCCAGTCGACGACGTCCTCACGCCACAGCTTGTGCAGCAACGCGTAGTTCTCGATGGCGAGCGGCAGTCCCTGGCGGATGTCCTGGCCGAACCACGGATACACCGGGCCGGTGTTGCCACGACCGAGCATGAGGTCCATGCGACCGTCGGACACGTGCTGGAGCATCGCGTACTCCTCGGCGATGCGCACCGGGTCGTTCGTGGTGATGAGCGTGGTGGACGTGGACACGATCAGACGCTCGGTCTGCGCGGCCAGGGCCGCGAGGAAGGTCGTGGGGCTGGAGGACCAGAAAGGCGGGTTGTGGTGCTCGCCGATCGCGAAGACGTCGAGGCCGACCTCTTCCGCGTGCACCGCGATCGCCGTCGTGGCCTTGATGCGCTCCTGCTCGCTCGGGGTGATCCCCGTGGTGGGATCGCGGGTGATGTCGCTGACCGACATGATGCCGAACTGCATCGCCTGCGCGCCTGACTGCTCGCTCATGATTGCTCCGTGTCTCCGAACCGGACGACTCGCATCCGCTTCTATTCATTTGAATGTATCTGTGTCAACGCGCTCACAGCAACTTTATTCCCGGCCTGTACCCTCGAACGATGAGCAGTGCCGGCGCCGACATCGCAGGTCCCCCCACAGGATCGGTTCCCCGCAAGCGCAGGCGCGTGCCGTTCTGGGACAACGCCCGCTACGTCTGCATCGTCCTCGTCGTCCTCGGTCATGCCATCCAGCGCCTCATCTACGACTCCGACATCGCCTTCGCCTTCTACCTGGCGCTGTACGCGTTCCACATGCCGGCGTTCGCGATCATCTCGGGCTACTTCTCGAAGTCCGGCTCCCCCACCAAGACGCAGATGGCCAGGGTGATCACCGACATCATCCTCCCCTACGTCATCTTCGAGACGCTCTGGACGCTCACGAAGTGGCTCGTGGAAGGCCAGGCGGACCCGAACCTCACCCGGCCGAGCTGGACGCTCTGGTTCCTGCTCGCCCTCGGCATCTTCCGACTCGTGCTCCCCTACCTCGCCCTGCTGCGCTGGCCCCTGCTGTGGACCATCGTGATCTCGGTCGGCGTCGGCTACCTGCCCAACATCGACAGCACCTTCTCGCTCTCGCGCACCCTGGGTCTGCTGCCGTTCTTCACACTCGGCTGGTGGCTTCGCGAGCACGACATCGTCGACAGGTTCAGACTCCTCGACTTCCGTCCGTGGTGGCTGCGCGCCGGTGCCGTCGCGATCTTCGCGGCGATCGGCTGGGCCGCCTGGAACTGGCTTCCCGTGTGGCAGGCCATCGACCTGCGCCACTGGCTCTTCTATGAGGACTCCTATGCGGACCTCGGTGGTGAGCAGTGGTGGGCCGGCGGTGTCCGGATCCTCCTGATGCTGCTCGCCGTCATCCTCAGCGCCGCCTTCTTCTGCCTGGTCCCCCGAGGCGCGCACTGGTGGACGACGTTCGGTCAGTACACGATGTACGTGTTCCTGCTGCACTCGTTCGTGCTCTACCCGTTCCGGGAGAGCGGGATCCTGCGCGACCTGGAGCCCACCTGGATCTGGCTCCCGCTCGTGACCATCCTGTCGGTCGTGATCGCGCTCGCGTTGGCGACGAGACCGGTGAGACGGGTGTTCCGCCCGCTGGTCGAACCGCGGCCGGGCTGGCTGTTCGCCGATCCGGAGCTCGCCTCCAAGGAGGGCCGCAGGAATGACCCGACCGGATCGCGGCGACCGCGCTAGAGGCGGGCGATAACCTCGAGAGCGTGACCCGCGCGCAGACCGTCCGAGACCGCATCGTCGAACAGGTGGAGTCCTCGGGATTCGGCGCCCACGGCCTGCATGTGCGCGTGGCGTCCGACACCGCCCAGCACCGGTGGACCGCCGATGTGCGCGAAGACGTCCACTCCATCGCGAAAGGCGTCTGTGTGCTCGCCGCGGGGATGGCCGCGGACGAGGGCGCCGTGTCCCTCGACGAACCCGTGTCGACGTATCTTCCCGGCTTCGAGCTCGGAGAGGGCAACGACGAGGTCACTCTGCGGCACCTGCTCTCGATGACGAGCGGCGTCGACCTGCCCTGGTCCGAGACGATGATGACCGACTGGCCCGACCTCGCGCGCGAGTTCCTGCGGCGGCCATCGCGCGGACGGACGTTCCAGTACTCCAATGCGAGCACCTACACCGCGATGGCCGCCCTGGCCGCACGCGTGGGCGACGTGGGCGACTATCTGGTCCCCCGGCTGTTCGCTCCGCTCGGCATCGACGACGTGGAGTGGGAGCGCAGCCCCCGCGGTCGCATCGTCGCCGGGGGCGGCCTTCCTCTGCGCACGGAGGAACTGTCCCGTCTCGGCCTGCTGATCCGCGATCGCGGCGTATGGGAGGGGAGCCGGCTGGTCGCTTCCGGGTGGATCGACCAGATGCACAGCGACTGGGGCGCCGCCGGCGAAGGTGCGATCTATGAGAGATACGCTCTCGCGGGATGGGGCGGCCCCGGCCCGGCCTGGCGACTGCACGGCGCCCATGGTCAGCTGCTGATCTTCCTCGACGACGCTGTGGTCACGATCACCGCCGACGATCACTTCGGCGCCGACGACATCGCCGCCTTCGCGGTCGAGACGCTCACCCGCGCGTCTTGACCCGTCAGGCGAACAGGGCCTCGCCCACGAAGGATCCCGGCTTCGCCCCCGCCGGCACAGCCCAGATCCCGGAGCCGACGTGGCGGATGTACTCGTTCATCAGGTCGGTCGAGAGCCGCCGCTGCAACGAGATGAACTGCGCAGGGTCGCGCTGATAGGACAGGAAGAAGAGTCCGGCGTCGAGCCGGCCGAGCGCATTGTTCCCGTCGACGTAGTTGTAGCCCCGGCGGAGGATGCGGATGCCGTCGTTCTGATCGGGATGCGCGAGGCTCACGTGGCTGTTCGCATCGATCGCGGTGGAGTCGAAGACCGGGGCGGTGAACTCGTCCCCGCCCGAGAGCGGCGCCCCCTCGCCTTTGTCGCGACCGATGATGTTGTCCTGCTCGGAGAGACGAACACGATCCCAGGTCTCGATGAGCATGGCGATCTTCCTCGCCACGAGATACGAGCCGCCGGCCATCCACGCAGGCTCGTCGTTCGAGGACACCCAGACGTGGTCGGCGAGCGCTTCGGTGTCGTCGGCCAGGATGTTCGCCGTGCCGTCCTTGAACCCGAAGAGGTTGCGCGGCGTCGCCTGCGCCGCTGTGGTGCGCGAGGTCTTGCCGAACCCGAGCTGCGACCAGCGCAGGCGTGCGCGCCCGAAGGCGATGCGACTGAGGTTGCGGATCGCGTGCACCGCGACCTGCGGATCGTCGGCGCACGCCTGGATGCAGAGGTCGCCGTGGGAGGTCTGCGGATCGAGATCGTCTCCGAGGAAGGCGGGCAGACGTTCGAGGCCTGCCGGACGCTGCGCGGCGATCCCGTAGCGGTCGCCGTCCTCGTTCTCGAAGAGTCCGGGCCCGAAGCCGAATGTGAGCGTGAGTCCGGCCGCCGGAAGCCCGAGAGCCTCTCCCGTGTCGTCCGGCGGAGCCTCGGCCGGCCCGCCCACCGCACCCGTCGCGCTCACTTCGAGGCCCTGCACCATGCGCGATGCGGCATAGGACCAGTCCTGCAGCAGCGAGATCAGGTCTTCGCGATCGGTCCGCGGCATCATGTCGAAGCTCGCGAAGTGCAGATGATCCTGCACCGGAGTGGTGATGCCCGCCTGGTGGGCGCCGAAGAACTCGTACGCGGAATGCGCGTCTTCCGCTGCGCGCGCCCGGCCGATCGCCACCCCACCGGTGAGCCCGGCGCCGGCGCCGACTGCAAGCCCTGCGACGCCCCCGCCGATGGCGAGGCCCAGAAGGCCTCGCCTGCTCAGCCCGGAGGGAGCGGATGCCGCGCCCGTCGATGATTCCTCGGGTGCGGCACCCGCTTCTGGTTCGTTCACGTCCGTGATCGTACTCGGTCGGTCCAGCGCGACGCTGGTCAGTCGAGGACCGTGCTGGTGAGCTGCGACAGCGGCTCGGCCAGGGCGTTGATCAGATCGGTGAACTCGCGCTTGTCCGCCTCGGTCAGCTCCGAGTAACCCACGAAACCGTCGGTCAGGGAACCATGGGCGGCGAGGGACTCCTCGAGGGCGGCGTAGCCCGACTCGATCTGAGCGACCAGAGCCTCGCCGTCATCACCCTGCGCGACGGCGAAGTCCTGCACCAGCGAGAACGCCATCTTCGAGCCCTCGACGTTCGCGGCGAAGTCGTAGAGGTCGGTGCCCGACCACCAGTCCTCCTCACCGGAGATCTTCCCGGTGGCCACCTCGTCGAGCAGCGCGATCGCTCCGTTCGAGATGCCGCCGATGCCCTGATCGTCGAGCGCGGTGGTGAAAGCGTCCGAGTGCACGTAGTCGTACAGCTCCTGCACGTCGGCGAGCAGCAGGTCGCCGTAGTCGGCGCGCTCCTGCGGCGTCGACGGCGCCCAGTCCTGCCATGCCGGGGTCTCGCCGTCGGCGTTCAGCGCATCCTGCGCCGGGACCCACAAGTCCTTCTCGATGCGGTGGAAGCCCGTCCAGTCCAGCCCCTCGGCCACCGCGTCGACCTCGCGGTAGTCGATGCGCGGGTCGAGGTCGCCCAGCGCCTCGGCCACGGGCTCGATGCGCTCGTAGAACGCGCGGGTCTGCGGGAAGAGCGTGCGCGCGGTCTCGTCGTCACCGGACTCGTAGGCGGCGACGAAGTCCTCGACGGCCGGGACGAGCTGACCCACCTGGTCCTTCACGAACGCCGCGTAGAGATCGACGGCCTTCTGCTTCTGCTCGGCATCAGGGCCGTCCACCGCGACGCGGTCTCCGGTGACGGTGAACGCCGTCTTGCCGACGCCGTCGCCGATCATGCCCGGCTTGCAGAGGGTGAAGTAGTCTCCCGGCTGCGCGACGACCGTGAGCGTGCGCGATGCCGCGGGGGCGATGTTCTCGACCTCTCCGACGATACGCAGCCCGTCCTCGGCCAGCAGGTAGAACTCCGAGACCTGATCGGTGTCGTTCTTGACGTTGAAGGTCAGCGTCCCGCTCTTCGCCGTCGCCGCGGACACGGCGCAGTCGGTGGCGGTCGACGAGACGTCGAAGGCCGCGGTGGCCTGCGCGTCACTCTTCGCGACGCAGCCGCTCAGGATGAGGACGGCTGCTCCCGTGGCGGCGAGCACCCCCAGGATCCGGTGCGAGGTGGTCATGCTGCTCCTTGTTGTGAGAGAGAGGGGGATTCGGATGAGGGTTCGGTCGAGCCGTGCGGCTTCGACGGACGCCTCGAGCGGAGACCGCGGATGTAGAGCCATCCGACGATCGAGATGTAGAGCACCCATCCGATGACCTGAAGCCACGTCATCGCGGGCATGAAGCCGACGGTCGCCTGCAGGATCGAGGCGAGCGGCCCACCGGGGGCGATCGTCGCCGAGACGTCGAACGCCCACCCGAAGGGGAACGCGGCCCAGCCCACGGCAACGCCGCCGGTCACGGCGTCGATGGGCGCCAGCGCCGTGAACGGCCCGGGAAGGGCCCCCGCCTCCTGCAGGTCCATCAACGCGTAGGCCAGGACGCCGGCCGCGACGATGACGAGGAAGCCGCCGGTCCAGGCGAAGAAGCGACGCAGATCGAGGCGCAGCGCACCGCGCGAGATCAGCCAGCCGATGATCACGGCTGCGACGAGCCCGAGCAGGGCACCAAGGAGCGCCGAGGGGGCATCGCCGAACGACTGGACCATCGACCACAGCAGCAGGGTCGTCTCGATGCCCTCGCGAGCGACGGACACGAAGCCGATGGCGATGAGCGCCCACAGGCCGCCCGCGGTGAGGGCGCGGTCGATACCGCCCTCCAGGGTCGCCTTCATGCTGCGACCGGCACGCTGCATCCAGAAGATCATCCAGGTGACCATCGCGACGGCCAGCAGCGAGAGCCCTCCCCCGATCAGCTCCTGCGCCTGGAACGTGAGCTCATAGGCGCCGAAGGTCAGTACCGCACCGATGCCCAGCGCCAGCGCGATCGCGAGGCCGACCCCGGCCCACATCTTCGGCAGCGCATCCTGCCGGCCGAGGCGACGGAGGTAGGCGACGAGGATGCCGACGACGAGCGCGGCTTCGAGACCCTCGCGGAGCCCGATGAGAAAAGTGGCGAGCACGGAAGAACACTCTCTGGCGGTGACTGAGGTAAGGCAGCCCTTACCTCAGAGACTCTAGCACCGTCACGACAGCGCTCAGAACGCACGCACCGGAAGTAACGGAGCGCAACAGAGGATCGCACCACCGGGCGAGCGACGTAGCCTCTGTCCATGGCTGAACTCTCGCTCCCCATCCTCGACCTCTCGCAGCTCGACGAAGGCCCCGACGCCGCGGCACGATTCCGCGACGACCTCCGTGCGGCGACGCACGACGTCGGATTCTTCTACCTCACGGGAACGGGGATCTCCCCCGAACTCGAGGAGCGACTGCACCGGGCGGCCCTGGACTTCTTCGCGCTTCCCGACGAGGAGAAGCTCGCGATCGAGAACGTGAACAGCCCGCACTTCCGCGGCTACACCCGCATCGGCGGCGAGCGGACACAGGGGAAGGTCGACTGGCGCGAGCAGATCGACATCGGCCCCGAGCGCCAGCCCGTCGACGACGGCCCCGCCTTCAACCGGCTCATCGGCCCCAATCTCTGGCCGTCGGCGCAGCCCGAGCTCAAGGACGTCGTCGCCGAGTGGCACGAAACGCTGTCCGAGGTCGCGCGCAAGCTCCTGCGCGCCTGGGCGCAGACTCTGGGCGCGGACGAGTCCTACTTCGACGAGCATTTCGGTGAGCCGTCGACGCTCATCAAGATCGTCCGTTACCCGGGAACCCACGAGCCGGAGCCGCAGCAGGGCGTGGGTGCACACAAGGATTCCGGCGTGCTCACCCTGCTCTGGGTGGAGCCGGGCAAGGGCGGCCTGCAGGTCGAACGCGACGGAGCGTGGGTCGACGCTCCCCCGGTGCCCGGCGCGTTCGTCGTCAACATCGGAGAGCTGCTGGAGTACGCCACCGGCGGCTACCTGAAGGCCACGAACCACCGCGTGGTGTCGCCGCAGGCACCGGACGAGCGGATCTCCATCCCGTTCTTCTTCAACCCTGCGCTCGACAAGCGCCTGCCGCTGATCGAGCTGCCGGAGGAACTGGCGGCGGAGGCGAAAGGGGTGACCGAGGACCCGAGCAACCCCATCCACGCCCTCTACGGGGAGAACGCGCTCAAATCACGTCTGCGCGCGCACCCCGACGTCGCCGCCATCCACCACGCCGACCTCGTGGGCGCCCCGGTCTGACCGAAGGGTCACAGCATCTGTGCGCCGCCGAGGGCGACGATCTCGCGCAGCGCCTGGAGATGCGCCGCGAAGGCGTCACGTCCCGTCTTCGTCGACCGCACCCAGGTGCGCGAACGGCCCCCGACGGTGCCTTTGCGCGCGAGCACGTAGCCGGCTGCCTGCAGATGCGTGATGGCCTTGCTCAGGGGCGAGTCGCCGCACTGGAGGATGTCGCGGAGCGCCGGGAAGTCGAGCTCCATGCCGTCACCGAGCGCGGCCATGAGCGAGAACCGGATCGGTGAGGCGAAGTTGTCGTCCAGCTGCGTCCGCGGATGGGGCCTCGGGGGCGACTCAGCCACGGCTCGCCCGCCCGGGGATGAAGGACGCGACGATGACGAGCACCATCACGACCGCGCCGCCGACGACGCCCGCGAGCCCCCGATCACCGAGCACGTCTCCGCCGAGCACGAGTGCCACGGGGACGCAGGCCGCCAGAAGGAAGGCCGTGACGTGCGGCCAGCGCCACGAGGCCCCGACGGCGGGCAGGCCCACGGGTGTGTTGAACACCACCAGCCAGGTGAAGAGCGCCAGCATCACCAGGAGCGTGATCACGCTCCTGAGCACACCGTCGGGCGCTCCGGCGAGCATGGTCAGCACACCGAGTACGACGCCGACGAGAACAGTCCCCCACCGAAGGGCGGTGGGGAGCGCGAGGGGTGAAGGCCGCGGGGGTCGCGGATCACCGGCCGCGCGCACGAGCTGAACCGCGCCGTAACCTCCTATACCCACCAGGACCAAGCCCGCCGGGATGAGCACCATGCCGACGGGGAGCCTCGTATCCAACGCCACGAATCCGAACACGAGGACCGCGCCGACGAGAACGACGCCGCCACCCAGAAGAAGCGGCCACCGTGAAGCACTCCAGCGCCACTGCATCCCGTGGCGCTGAGCCATCCCGCTCGCCAGCTGCCCCCACACCAGGAACGTGAACAGGATCACCTGGGAGGCGAGGACGTCGTCCTGCCGGAGGACGAGCGCGAACGCCACGAGATACCCGGCCGTGACAGCCGCATTGACCATCTGGAGCCCGGCGAGCGCGCGTCGGTCGATGGCACGGTCCCGGCGCTCCACCACCGCATCCGCGGCCGCCAGATACTGGCGCGCGACGTCGGCATCGGGCGGATCGAGGGCATCCTGACCGGGAATCGGCTTCTGCTGCACGTCGAACCTCCTCCACTTTCCGTATGGAAAGCTTTCTACTTTCCTATCGGAAACCCGGGAGGGGGTCAACCCCTCGCTACCAGTGGAGCGCCTCGGCGAGGGCTTCGATGATGGGCTCTCGACCCTGCTCGATGTGCGCGTAGGCCTGGGCGGCGGCGACCTCTCCGCGACCGGCGACGATCGCATCGAGCAGCTGCTGATGCTCCACCGCGTGCTCCTGCTCGCGCGTGGCATGCGTGATCCCGAAGATCCACTGCATCCGACCGAGCATCGGCGCGAGACTGCGTTCGAGGATGCGGTTCCCCGAGAGCCGGACGATCTCGAGGTGGAAGCCGAGATTGGACTCCCCCAGCTCCACCGTCTCCCCCGGCGCGAGAGCGCGCTCGAGAAGCTCGCGCAGCCGATCGGCGCTGGCTGCTCCCGAGTGCACACGCTGCGCGGCGTGCCGCGTGGCATAGGGTTCGATGCACAGACGCGCGTCGTAGAGCTCCTCGACGTCGGCTCTCGTCACCGGAGTGACACTGGCTCCCTTGTTGCGCGTGGCGACGACGAATCCCTCGGTCTCCAGACGCTGCAGCGCTTGACGGACGGGCACGCGTGAGACCTCGAACCGCTCGGAGAGGTCCCTCTCCTTCAGCCACGCCCCCGGCGTGAGCTCCCCGACGATGATCCTGTGCAGCACGCCGCGATAGACCCGCTCGGCGAGGGCGGATCCATCGGTGATCGTGCTGTCGGAACTCATCGCGGAACCTCTCGGGATGTCAGGCATGGAGGGGGAAGACCGGAGGGAAGAGCTCGCCCGTCGTTCCGCACCGATGGTCGCGCCCAGTGTAGGCGTTCCGCATACGCGCGAAGAGGATCTGCGTGTCGTCGCGAATCGCGTCGAGGTCGATGCCGTCGATCCTGCCGTCGCGCATGACGACCCTGCCGGCGACCATCGTCAGGCAGGCATCGCGGGCCGTGCCGTTGAGGACCAGAGTGCGCAGCGGGTCCTCCACAGCACCCATCCGCACGTCGTCCAGCCGGAAGGCCGTCAGGTCGGCCTGGGCGCCGACGGAGATCCGACCGAGGTCCGCTCGGTGGAGCGCCTTCGCACCGCCGAGCGTCACCGCATCGACGTATCCGGCGAGGTCACCGGCAGCGAGACTGCCGTTTTGCACCTTCGCAACCGACACACCGGTGTCGATGCCGCGGATGAGGTCGGGCGGGAACGAGTCCGTGCCGAGGGCGATGTTCACCCCGGCGTCGCGATACCGCCCGAACGTCTCGAGCTCCGAGCCGTAGCGCGCGTTGGTCAACGGGCAGTGCACGATCGACACCCCGGCCGCGACGAGACGGGCGAGATCACCCCTGTCCTCACCGTGCACACGCGGGTTCACGTCGAGGAACACGCTGTGCGGAACGATGAGGCGATCGTTCAGGAGCCCTCGTTCCTCGATCAGGTCGAGCGGCGTGCAGCCGTGCTCTTCCAGGATCAGTTCGCGCTCCACCTCACCCTGCAACGCGTGCAACCTCACGATCGCGCCACGCTCCGCAGCCGCCACGGCCGTCGCCGAGAGAAGCTCGGGAGTCAGCGTCTCGATGCGGCAGGGCAGGAAGACCGGCGTGAGCAATGGGTCGCCGAGCGCGGCCACCTCGTCATGGAAGCGGACGGCGTCGGTGAGCCCGGCCTCTCCCTCGTCCGGCGCGAAGCGCACCGCACGCTCCCCCTCGGCGGTGACGACGTTCACGCCCGAGCGATAGGACGGGCCGAGGAATCCGCGCAGACCGAGCGTGCGCGAGAAGGACGCCATCCGGTGCAGATCGGCCGCCGACTCCGCCCAGCCCGAGTGCACCTCGGACGCGATGGGCATGTAGCTCGTGATGCCGTGCAGGGCGAGCTGCACGAGGGCGATCTCGCGGATGCGCGCGCGCTCATCGTCGTCGAAGACGTGGTGCCGCGCGTCGAAGTACTCCTCCGACCACTGCAGACGAGCAGCCTGCTCGCGTGTACCCCAGGCGTCCAGGATCAGGTGGTCGATGTCGGCGAGCGCATCCAGATCGATGAGCCCCGGCATCAGCAGGCTCTCGCCGAGGTCGATGCGTTCGTCGACGTCGGACGGCGCGCTCTCAGCGGGACCGGCGAAGACGATCAGATCGTCTTCGACGACCACGGCCCCCGTCCGGATCTCCCGGTGGGAGGTGCCGTCGAACACCAGCACGTGGTCGGCGGTGAGAAGTGTGCGCATGAGAGCCCCGATGATCTGAGATGCGATTTGGTATCCAAAATCTATCCCACGCCACTCCAGCTCTTCAAGCACCGTCGACTTCTAAGACTGAAAATCGAGATTTTCTGAATTTTGGTATCCCAACATCGCGAACGCTGGTATACAATTCTGAGCACCCGCTCCCCGAACCATCAAGGAAGATCGTGACGGACTCCCAGACGCTGACCCCGAAGACGGAGGCGCTGCCCACAGCGCCGCCGAAGATCGCGACCGGACGCTCGCTTCTCGGCACGGCCTGGTTGCGCATCCGCCGGAGTCCGGTCGCCCTCGTCTCCTTCGGAGTCGTGGTCGCGATCGTGCTCTTCGCCCTCCTCGCCCCCGTGCTGGTCGCGATCGAAGGCCAGGACCCGTTCACCACCAACACCGGGCCCGACGTCCTCGACAACTTCAACACCCCCGGCCTGCCCCTCCCCGCATACATGTATCCGTCGGTGGAGCACTGGCTCGGCGTCGAGCCGGGACTCGGACGCGACATCTTCGCGCGCATCGCCTACGGAGCGCAGGTCTCCCTGCTGATCGCCCTCCTGTCGACCGTGGTCTCGGTCGTCCTCGGCACCGTGCTCGGCGCCGCGGCCGGCTACTTCGGCGGCAAGGTCGACATGGTCATCAGCCGCATCATCGATCTGTTCCTGGCGTTCCCGCACCTGCTCCTAGTGCTCTCGCTCACCCCGATCCTGCAGTCCCGGCTGCGGGACACCCCGCTCGGCCAGGGCAGCTTCGTTCCGATCGCGTCGCTCGTGCTGATCCTCGGCTTCTTCGGCTGGGCGTACCTGGCACGGGTCGTCCGCGGGCAGGTGCTCAGCATCCGCGAGCAGGAGTACATCGAGGCGGCGAAGTCGTACGGCGCCTCGCACCGGACGATCATCTTCCGTCAGGTGATCCCGAACGTCCTCGGTGTCGTCCTCGTCTACGCGACCATGATGATCCCCGCGAACATCTCCGCCGAGGCCGCGCTGTCGTTCCTCGGCGTCGGAGTGAAGGACCCGACCCCCTCCTGGGGGCAGATGCTCAACGCCGCCCAGGCGGGCAACTGGTACCTCAGCGACCCCTGGTTCCTCATCGTGCCCGGCACCGCCCTCATCATCACTGTGCTCGCCTTCAACCTTCTCGGCGACGCCGTGCGCGATGCGCTCGATCCCAAGGCCTCGCGCAACTGACCCTCCCGACCCCGAACACCCGACCCTCACCGAAAGAGAACGAGTCATGAGACACCGCAGTCCCCTGCTCGCCGCTGCGACCGTGGCCATCGCCCTGGTCGTCACCGGCTGCACCAGCGTCACCGCCCAGAACGGGCAGTCCGCGCCCACCGGCTCGAAGGATCCGTATGCCGCGCACATCGTCCAGCCGGGTTTCGATGAAGCCGGCGGCAACGTCAACGTCCTGATGTCGAGCGACTTCATGACCCTCGATCCCGGCAACAGCAACTACGTGCAGACCGCGAACGTCGGCCAGCTCTACTACCGCACCCTGACGATGGCGAAGGAGACCGCGGGCGAGCCGCCGACGATCGTCGCCGATCTGGCGACCGACACCGGCACCGCCTCGGAAGACGGCCTCACCTGGACCTACACGCTCAAGGACGGCCTGAAGTACGAGGACGGCACGCCGATCACCGCCGCCGATGTGAAGTACGGCATCGCCCGCACCTTCGCGCGCGACGTCTTCACGCAGGCGCCGCAGGAGCTGAACTCCGCCCTCGCCGCCGACGACTACAAGGGCCCGTACTCCGGCGGCGGCGACCTGACCGCCGTGGAGACCCCCGACGACAAGACGGTCGTGTTCCACCTGAAGCAGCCGAACCCCGACTTCGCCGCCCTCGTGTCCCGCTCGAACACCGCACCGGTGCCGCAGGCCAAGGACACCATGCTCGACTACACGAACCACCCGATCTCGTCGGGCCCGTACATGATCGAGAGCTACGACCGCGGCCGCGAGCTGAAGCTCGTGCGCAACCCCTCATGGGATCCCGCGACCGACGAGAACCGCACCGCGCTGCCGGACACGTTCACGTTCTCGCTGTCGACCGCGCAGGCGACGATCAGCCAACAGCTGATCTCCGACGCCGATCCCACCGCGATCACGCTCGACTCGAACGGCGCACTCCAGGCATCGGACACGGCGCGTCTGACCGAGGCATCCGTCGCCGACCGCACCGCGTCCGGGCTGCTCGGCTGCACCGACGTGCTCAACTTCAACACCGAGACCATCACGGACCCCGAGGTGCGTCACGCTCTCGCGCTGGCCATGGACCGTGCGGCGATCCAGGTGCAGTACGGCGGAGCACGCTTCGGCAAGCTCACCAACTCGTACCTGAACGACGCCCAGGTCGGGTACGTCGCCGAGACCACCGACCTCGACATCGACGGCGCCCCGCAGCTCGACGCCGCCAAGAAGCTCCTCGAGGGCAAGGACGTCCCCGCTTCGTTGACCTACGGCTACTCGAACGCGATTGACCGCTACAAGAACCTCGGCACCGTGCTCCAGCAGAACTTCACGGAGCTCGGCATCGACCTGCAGCTCGTGCCGATCCCCTCGGCGAACTACTACACGGTGCTGGCCAGCGACGAGATGCCCGACATCGCACGCGCAGGCTGGTGCGGCGGTGCGGCATCCGGCTCGACACGCACCACGGTCGATCCCAACATCGGACCGAGCCTGGACGGCACGACCTACGGCTTCAGCAACATCTCCCGCTTCTACGACGACACGCTCTCCGGCGAGATGTACGAGCTGCGCAACACCAACGGCACTTCGGAAGAGCTGAACACCCAGTGGGCCGAGCTGTACAACGAGGCGATGGAGTCCTACCCGCTCGTCCCGCTGATCCGCACCTTCACCAACAGCGTCGTGGGCTCGAAGATCCATAACGCCCAGGTGGGGTACTTCTTCGGAAGCATCGATCTGTCCACCATCGGCGTCGAGCAGTAACGGCCGACACGACACCTCCGGAAAGGACGGGGCCGACCGCGCGATCGGTCGGCCCCGTACGGGACAGAAATGTTCGGATTCATCGTCCGCCGCGTGACCGCGCTGGTCATCCTCCTGCTCGTCGTGAGCTTCGTGACGTTCGCCCTGTTCCAGGTCGGCCCCGCAGACCCTGCGGCCGCCGCCTGCGGACAGGAGTGCACCCCTGACCGCATCGCCCAGGCGCGCGTCGCCCTCGGCATGGACAAGCCGTTCCTGGTGCAGTACTTCACCTACCTCAGCGGCTTCTTCGGAGAGCGGCTCATCGGCGCTCCGGGCGCCGAGCAGGTGTGCGCCTGGCCGTGCCTGGGCAAGTCCTTCCAGACCAACGAGAACGTCACCGACGTCATCGTCCGGGCACTCCCCTACACGATCTCGATCGCGGTCGGCGCCGTCGTGCTGTGGACCGTGGTCGGCGTCGGTCTGGGATTGCTCGCGGCTCTGCGCAAGGGCAGGGCAACCGACAAGCTCATCGTCGGCGCCGCGTCCGTCGGCGTGTCGCTCCCTGTTCCCGTCACGGGGCTCCTGCTCCTGCTCGTGTTCGTGAGCGTGCTGCACTGGCTGCCCTTCACGAGCAATCAGATCTCCTCTCCGTTCGGCCCGGCCGGCCCCGGCGCGTGGTTCACGAACTATCTGCTGCCCTGGGTGGCGCTGGCGATCCTGTTCAGCGCGCAGTACATCCGCATCACGCGCAACAACATGATCGAGACCTTCGGCGAGGACTACATGCGCACCGCCCGCGCGAAGGGGCTGGGACCCGGTCGGATCACGACGCACGGCGTCCGGGCGGGGATCACCCCGATCATCACGATGCTGGGCCTGGACATCGGCGCTCTCCTGGGCGGTGCCGTCCTGACGGAGCAGATCTTCTCCGTCCCCGGTCTCGGATTCACCGCGGTGCGCGCCGCGACATCGGGAGACCTGCCGGTGACCATGGCGATCACGATGCTCGCCGCCTTCTTCATCATCACAGCGAACGTCATCGTCGATCTCGTATACGCGAGCGTCGACCCGAGAGTAAGGGTCAACTGATGACCACGCCGATCCTGGACATCCGCGACCTGCGGGTGACATTCCCCACCGACGACGGTCTGGTGAATGCCGTGAACGGCATGGACCTGGTCGTGCAGCGCGGAGAGACCGTCGGCATCGTCGGCGAGTCCGGCTCGGGCAAGACCGTGACGAGCCAGACCCTGATGGGGCTTCTCAAGGGCACCAACGCCACGGTGACCGGCCAAGTCCTGTTCGACGGCACCGATCTGGTGCCGCTCAGCGAGAAGGAGATGCGTCCCTATCGCGGCCGCAAGATCGGGATGATCTTCCAGGATCCGCTGTCGGCGATGCACCCGTTCTACACCGTGGGCCGACAGATCGCCGAGGCCTACCGGGTGCACAACAGAGTGAGTGCCAAGGCCGCGAAGGCCCAGGCGATCGAGATGCTGAACCGGGTCGGAATCCCCGATCCGGTCGCGCGCTACGACTCGTATCCGCACGAGTTCTCCGGCGGCATGCGGCAGCGCGCGATGATCGCGATGGCTCTGATCTGCGAACCGGAGCTGCTGATCGCCGACGAGCCCACCACGGCGCTCGATGTCACCGTGCAGGCACAGATCCTCGATCTGATCGGCTCTCTCCAGGCCGAGACGGGTTCCGCCGTCATCTTCGTCACCCACGATCTGGGTGTGGTCGCCGAGGTCTGCCGCCGTGTCGTGGTCATGTACGGCGGGCAGTGCGTGGAAGAGGCCGGAGTTCACGATCTGTTCTTCCGGACCGCCCACCCCTACGCCCAGGGTCTGCTCGCGTCGATGCCCTCGATGGTCGACGAGGCCGGGCGTCTCACCCCGATCCCCGGCTTCCCGCCCTCGCTGCTCGACCTCCCCCGGGGATGCCTCTTCGCCGATCGTTGCCCGGTCGCAGCTCTCGTCCCTGACGACAGGTGCCGCACCGAGCGCCCCGCCCTCACGGTGGTCGGTTCCGGGCACCGGGCCCGCTGCCACCTCACGGAGGTCGATGCCCCGATCCCCGCACTCGATCTGCAGGAGGTCGTCCGATGAACGAGCCGCTGATGAAGGTCGAGAACCTCGCCAAGCACTTCAGCGTCAGCAAGGGATTCCTGCGCGGGTCCTCGCAGGTGAAGGCTGTGGACGGCGTCTCCTTCACCCTCGAGCGCGGATCGACCCTGGGGCTGGTCGGCGAATCCGGCTGCGGGAAGTCCACCACCGGACGACTGCTGATGCGGCTGCTCACCCCCACCTCGGGGCGCATCCTGTTGGACGGTGCCGATGTCTCGCAGCTCCGCGGCGCCGATCTGCAGCAGTTCCGTCGGCGCGTGCAGATGGTGTTCCAGAATCCCTCGTCGTCGCTGAACCCCCGGCAGAGCGTCGGCGCCGCGATCGCGGCGCCCTTGCAGGCCCAGGGCATCTCGCCCAAGGAGGGCATGAAGAACCGGGTGTCGGCGCTGATGGACCGTGTGGGTCTGCGGCCGGAGCACTACAACCGCTTTCCCCACGAATTCTCGGGCGGGCAGAAGCAGCGCGTCGGAATCGCCAGAGCGCTCGCCCTGGAGCCCGACGTCGTGATCTGCGACGAACCCGTATCCGCCCTCGACGTCTCGGTGCAGGCGCAGGTCATCAACCTCCTCCAGGACATCCAGGCCGACACCGGTATCTCGTACGTCTTCATCGCTCACGATCTGTCCGTCGTCAAGCACTTCGCCGACGAGGTCGCCGTGATGTATCTCGGACGCATCATGGAGCACGGCACCAGAGACGCCGTGTTCGGCGCTGCGCAGCACCCGTACACCCAGTCGCTGCTGTCCTCCGTGCCGAGCCCGGACCCGACGGCCGACCGCAGCGGTCGGATCCGTCTCGTCGGAGATCTCCCCCACCCGTCCAACCCGCCCAGCGGGTGCGTGTTCCGCACGCGATGCCCTGTGCTCCCACTCCTCGACGAGGATCGGCGCCGGCAGTGCGTGGAACAGGTTCCCACCGGCGATGCCGCGTGCCATCATCTCGCTGAAGCCGCCGACCTCGCGTCGCGGTTCGGCTCCCCCGAAGAAAGGAAAGTCCATGCTGATTCGTGACGTGCGCCCGTGGGGCGGCTCCGCCTCCGATGTCCTGATCGAGGACGGGCGCATCACCCGGATCCGTCCCCACGAGGAGGCGCCCGTCGCCGCAGACGACATCGACGGACGGGGGCGACTCCTGCTGCCATCCTTCAGCGACGTGCACGTGCATCTGGACTCGACCCGGATCGGGCTGCCCTTCCGGGCGCACACCGGGGCGCCCGGTGTCTGGGGCATGATGATGAACGACCGCGAGAACTGGCGCACGGCGGAGATCGATCTTCCCACGCGAGTGGCCGGCACCCTCGAGCGGATGATCGCTCGCGGTACGACCCGCGTCCGCTCGTACGCGCAGGTCGACGTCGACTGCCGGCTCGAGAAGTTCGATGCCGTCATGGCCGCGAAGGAGAAGTTCGCCGCGCACGCCGACGTGCAGGTCATGACCTTCCCGCAGGCCGGCATCCTCCGGGAGGAGGGCACCGTCGCCTACCTGGAGGAGTCACTCAAGCAGGGCGCCGACGTGATCGGCGGCATCGACCCGTCACAGCTCGACCGGGACCCGGCGCGCCATCTCGACATCGTGTTCGGACTCGCCGAGAAGTACCAGGTCGAGGTCGACATCCACCTGCACGAGCCGGGAGCGCTCGGAGTGTTCAGCACGGAGCTCGTGATGGAGCGCACGCGCGCGCTCGGGATGCAGGGCAAGGTCACGATGTCGCACGCCTACGAGCTCGGCTCCGTGAACGAGGCCACCAGTCGTCGACTGATTGAGGAGTTCGCCGAGCTGGACATCTCGATGGCGACGGTGGCCCCCTCGACCAGCAACCAGCTGTCGCTCGTGCAGCTCGTCGAAGCCGGGGTGCGGATCGGACTCGGCCAGGACGGTCAGCGCGACTACTGGAGCCCTTACGGCAACACCGACATGCTCGACCGGACGTGGCAGCTCGCGTTCACGAACGGGTTCCGCCGTGACGACCACATCGAGATGGCGCTCGCGGTCGCGACGATGGGCGGAGCGAGCATCATGTCCCACGCCTCGCCGCGCCTGGCCGGCGTGACCGATCGGCCCGGCCTCGCGGTCGGCGATCGCGCCGACCTGCTCCTGGTCGACGGCGAGACGCCGACCAGCGCGGTGATGGACCGGGGTACCGACCGTCTCGTCATCCACGACGGCCGTGTGGTCGCCGATGGCCTTCGTGTCCTCGCGCTCTGAGCGCCGAGGCAGCGAGTTCCGCGACCGGGCGGTGGGGCTCGGCGCAGCCCTGCTGATCGGACTGAATCTCCGTCCGGCGATCACCTCGGTCGCCGCCCTGCTCGAGCCGACCAGGGCGGCGTTCGACCTCGCTCCGGTGCAGTTGAACCTGCTGGCCACGCTGCCGGTGATCGCCTTCGGCCTGAGCGCGCCGATCGGCCCCCTGCTCGCCCGTCGACTCGGCGTGACCAGGGCGCTGATCTGGACCATGGTGGCCCTGGCGGGCGCTCTCGCGCTGCGGGTGCTCATCCCCGGAGCGATGCTCCCCGGTACGTTCCTCGCCGGAGTGTCGATCATGGCAGCGGGCACGCTGCTTCCGCAGTACCTGAAGTCCCTTCATGCGGGCGGACTCTGGATCGGACTGAGCAGCATGTCCTTCAGCGCGGGCGCCGCGCTGGGGGCAGGGCTCACGGTGCCGCTGAGCAACGCGGCCGGCGGACCCGCCGTGGCACTCGGACTGTGGGCCGTCCCCGCGCTGATCGCGGCGGGCGCCATGATCGGAGTCGCACTGAACTCGGACGCACCATCGCCGACGACCTCGCGGATGACGCTCCCCCGATCCGCACGAGCGACCGTCGCCCTCGTCACGGCGATGTTCGGACTTCAGGCGATGCTGTTCTTCGCCGTGGCTTCCTGGCTCCCCCGCATCCTCGGCGATCGCGGAGTGGATGCCCAGACCGCGGGCTGGTTGCTCGCCCTGACCAGCATCGCCGGCCTCGGCCCGACGCTCGTCGCACCGATTCTCGCGCGACGTCCTGGGGTGCTGCGCTGGTTCGGTCCTGCGCTCGGCGTCGTGATGTTCGCGGCGTTCACCTGGCTCGCATCCGGTGATGAGTCCTACATCGCGATCACGGTCGTGCTCGGCGCCGTCCAGAGTGCGACCTTCGGGCTCTCCCTGGCGCTCATCGTGATGCTCGCCGCGAACGAGGCCTCCGCGGGGACGCTGTCGGCCGTCGCGCAGGGTGTCGGTTACGCCTTCGCGGGCGCGGGGAGCCTCCTCGTCGGCGTGCTGCACGACCTTACGGGCGGGTGGACCGCGAGTCTCGTCCTCATGATGGTGTGCGCCGCGGCGCTCTCGCTCGTCGTGGGTCTCGTGATCCGCTGCCGCCCGGTCGATCTGCAGGTGCCGTCCGCCCTGCCCGCACGTCCCCGGACATGACGAAGGCCGCCCCACACCGTGGGGCGGCCTTCTCAAGAATGTTCTGCGCGATTGTACGCAGGTCTGCAGTGCCTTAGCGGCGGAGTCCGAGACGCTCGATCAGCGAGCGGTAGCGCGCGATGTCGATGTCCTGGAGGTAGCCGAGCAGACGACGGCGCTGACCGACGAGCAGGAACAGCCCACGACGCGAGTGGTGGTCGTGCTTGTGCTCCTTGAGGTGCTCGGTGAGGTCCTTGATGCGCTGCGTCAGCATTGCGACCTGCACCTCGGGGGATCCGGTGTCACCGGGGTGCGTCGCGTACTCTTCGATGATCGCCTTCTTGACGTCTGCTTCCAGTGCCATAGATTCGATCCCCTCTCTGCTTGTTGCGCGGCGCCCGACGCCTGATACGTGGGCTCTCTTTATCCGCGGCCGATCAAACGGCAACCTGACGAGTCTACCAGCCGGCGACTGCCTCCGGCGCCACCGGCCGGGAGGGAGGCCCGCACGGTTCAACTAGGCTCGAAAGGTGCAGAAGAAGTTCGACGAGTGAGCGCCCGCCGCGGCCACCTGATCGACCTCTCCCCCCTGAGGTCCAGCCCGGCATTCGCCCGGATGTGGATCGGATCCACCCTCGCCGGCATCGGCGGCCAGCTCACCATCGTCACGGTGATGCTCCATGTGTTCGCCCTGACGCAGAACACCTTCGCCGTCTCCATGATCGCGGTCGCCGGCCTCGTGCCGATGATCCTCGCCGGGTTGTACGGCGGCATGCTCGCTGACGCGTTCGACCGACGCCGCGTGGCCCTGATCGCGGCGACGATCACCTTCGCATCCACCGCCCTGCTCGCGGCGCTCACCTGGACGGGCATGGAGACGATCTGGTGGCTGTACGTCCTGAGCATGATCAACTCGGCCGCCAACTCGGTGGGCATGGCCACGCGCACCGCCATCGTGCCTCGCCTCATCCCTCGCGACAAGCTCGCGGCCGCATCCGCCCTCAACGGTGTGGCCTTCGGACTCACGGTGATGGCGGGGCCGGCGCTGGCCGGCCTGCTCGTCGCCCTCACCGGCTACGGGTGGACCTACACGATCGACGTCGTGCTGATGCTGTCGATGTTCCTCGGGCTGTGGACACTGCCGTCACTGAGGCCGGAGGGCGCGGTCGTCCGTCCGGGCCTCGAGTCGCTCGTCGACGGCTGGCGATTCCTGCGCAAGGCCGGCAACATCCGGATGCAGTACATCATCGACATCATCGCGATGACGTTCGGACAGCCTCTCGTGCTCTTCCCCGCCCTCGGCACGGTGCTCCTCGGTGGCGGTGCACTCACCACCGGTATCCTCACCGCCGCCGTCGCGGTCGGCACGTTCGCCTCGAGCCTGTTCTCGGGCCGCGTCGTGCAGTACCGCTGGCACGGCCGCGGCATCGCTCGGGCTGTGCAGGCGTACGGCGCGTCGATCCTGCTGTTCGGCCTGGTGCTGCTCATCGGAGCCTTCTCCGCGCCGGCGAGCGAGACCGCGCCGCACGTCGCGCTGATCGTCGCCGCGTGCGTCGCGCTCGCCCTGTCCGGCGCCTCGGACAACGTCAGCTCCATCTACCGCAACACGATGATGCAGGCAGCGGTGCCCGACGCGATGCGCGGACGCCTCCAGGGCCTGTTCATCGTCGTCGTCGCCGGGGGTCCGCGAGTCGGGGCTCTCTACGCCGGGACGCTCGCGACCCTGACCACCCTCTGGTTCCCGCCGCTTCTCGGCGGGGTCCTGGTCATCGCGCTCGTCGCCATGCTCGCGCGCCGCAGCCGTCGGTTCCACGACTACGACGCAGAGAACCCCGAGCCCTGACGGGCTCGGGGTTCTGGCGACCGCGCGAACGGGGTCAGTCCTGCTGCAGCGCGCCCTGCAGGTCGAGGCTGATCGTGACGTCCTTGCCGACGAGCACGCCGCCGGTCTCCAGCGCCGCGTTCCAGGTGAGGCCGAAGTCCTCACGGTTGATGACCGTCTTGGCCGAAGCACCGGCCTTGTAGTTGCCGTACGGGTCGGTGCCGAAGCCACCGAAGTCGAGCTCGAAGCTGACCGGCTTGGTGATGCCGCGGATGGTGAGGTCTCCGTCGACGTACAGGTCATCGCCCTTGACGCGCGCACCGGTGGAGACGAACTCCATGGTCGGGAAGTTCTCCGTGTCGAAGAAGTCGCCCGAGCGCAGGTGCGCATCGCGGCCCTCGTCGTTGGTGTCGATCGAGGTCACGTCGACCGTCGCCTCGACCTTGGCCTCGAGGGGGTTCTCCGGGGCCACGAGCGTCGCGCTCTTGACGCCGAACGTGCCGCGCACCTTCGAGATCATCATGTGGCGCACGCTGAAGGTGACCTCGCTGTGCGAAGGGTCCAGGACCCAGGTGCCGGGACGGTAGCCGGGGATGTCGATGCTGGTCATTGCTTCTCCTCTGGAGACTTCAGCCGCTGCTGCGGCAAGGGACAGGGGCCGCGTTGCCGCGACCACTGTGACAACTTACATTCAGTCGCATGTATTCCCCTGAATGGAGAATCTCTTCCGTAACGCCACGAGGCGCCCCTTTCCCGAAGGAGAGGGGCG
Source organism: Microbacterium sp. Root322 (assembly GCF_001425645.1). Classification (NCBI taxonomy): domain Bacteria; kingdom Bacillati; phylum Actinomycetota; class Actinomycetes; order Micrococcales; family Microbacteriaceae; genus Microbacterium; species Microbacterium sp. Root322. The sequence continues at coordinate 808,259 of NZ_LMCS01000001.1, forward strand.
CCTCGTGGAGAAGATCGAAGTCAGCCGACGGCGACGAGATCGATGATGAAGATCAGCGTCTTGCCGGAGAGGAAGTGCCCTCCACCGGCCGGGCCGTACGCGAGGTGCGGGGGGATGATCAGCTCGCGGCGCCCGCCGACCTTCATGCCGGGGATTCCGTCCTGCCAGCCCTGGATCAGGCCGCGCAGGGGGAACTGGATGGTCTCGCCGCGACCCCAGGAGGAGTCGAACTCCTCGCCGGAGTCGAACTCCACACCGGCGTAGTGGACCGTCACCGTGTCGCCGGGCTTCGCCTCGGCGCCGTCACCCTCGATGATGTCGCGGATGACGAGGTCCGCCGGAGCGGGGGTGCTGGGGGCGTCGAACTCAGGCTTTGTGCGTTCAGTCATGTCTCCATCAAACCCGAGGCCGACGGACGGGGTCAACGCGCGCGCACCTGCTCACAGCGAACACCTCGTGCACGCACCGTCGAACCTCGGCAAGACGCTCTTGACACCCGCACGGGGCCGGGTGCACCCTGTTTACAGATCAACTCAGCGCCCGGGAGACTCGCAGGCATCGCCGCAGCACCGGGCGCTGAGTCTTGCCGGGGACGGGCCCGCTGCCTCGCTCCGTGTCAGTAGGAGAGCAGAGCCGCCCTGGTCGCCCTGGTGCGGATCAGGAGAGCGCGCTCGTCGTCCACGGCCAGAGGATCCCGACCGGTGATCGCGCGCTGGCGCACGGCGGCGAGTGCGGTCGCGTCCTTTATGAACGCGCGCATCAGAGGCCGTCGGTCCCCGCGCAGCTGCGAGGCCCAGGCCAGTCCCACCTTTCGTCCGGCGGGGGTCGCGAGCATCGTGACCTCCTCGGGCGTGAACCACCCCGCGGCGGCGTAGTCCTCCAGGCGTGCTCTGGTGAGCCTGGCCTCCTCGCGACGCAGGGCGACGATGCACAGGATGAATCCGACGAACAGCGGCACCTGGAGGGTGAAGTAGAGCCCGAAGAAGTCCGCGAACGTCGCGGAGCCGTTCCAGAGCGCGTGCAGGAGGATCGCCCCGACCAGGCCCAGCGCCCCGGCGCCGAGCGCCGCCTGGGCCGAACCGTGCCGACGGGCGACGAGACCGATCGCGAAGCCGGTGATCGCGGTGAACATGGCATGCGCGAAGGGCGAGAAGAGCCCACGCACCACGAATGTGACGGTGAGCTGTTCACCGCCGCCCTCGATCAGGCTCAACCCGAAGTACTGGATGTTCTCGGTGAACGCGAATCCCGCCCCGACCAGCGCCCCGTACACAATGCCGTCGACGGGGCCGTCGAAGGCTCGTCGGGCGAGCAGGAAGATGAGGAAGACGCCGAGCCCCTTCCAGAGCTCTTCCACGATGGGTGCCTGCACGACGGCGGTGAACTCCTCCGATCGGATGTCGAGCAGGAGGGTCAGTGCCGTGTCGACGAGAAGGGTGAGCCCGACCGCCGCCACCGCACCCCAGGCGATGGCGAACGCGACGAGTCGCTTGGGCTCGGGCTCCCATCGATCGATCAGGCGCACGCCGAGGAACACGATCGTCAGCGGAATCAGCGCGAGCACAAGGCCGACGACCGATGCGAAGGATCCGAGCGCCCAGACGAAATACCCCACGAGGGCGATCAGCAGGAACCCGAGCACTCCGAAGAGCCAGAGCGACACCGTGCGCCCCTTCCTGGTGGGCACGGGCAACGCGGGAAGAGACTCCGCAGGCGACGGGGCCACGGGAGCCGGTGGCGTGTACGGGGTCGGTTGCGCGAGAGACGAGGCGTACCCGGTGGAAGGCACCCCGGCCGCAGGCGCGGGAAGGGGGCTCGCGGATGGCGCGGGCATGTAGGGCTGCCGCGACACCTGCGGCGATGCCGGCGGAGGGGCGTAGGGCGAGGGCTGCTGCGGCTGGGACGGTCCTCCGGAACTCATAGGCAAAGCTTATGGGCACAACGCAGACGGTCCGGATATGGCGACGCCCTCCACCCGGCGACCACCAGCCACCCGGTAGCGTAGAAGCATGCGGTTCGCTCACCTGCGCCGTCCTGACTCCCCTCTCGCGGTTCTCGCCGTGGTCGAGGGCTCGGACGCCATCCTCGTCTCTGACCTCCTGAACGACCCTCCTGCCACGCTGCAGCAGCTGATCGAGGGAGGAGACGACGCGCTCGAGGCCCTGCGCGCAGCGCTGGCGACCGGTTCCGCCCGGCGGCACCCTCTCGACGGCTGGGCGTTCGCCTCGGCCGTGCTCGCTCCCCCGGCCGTGCTGGCCGTCGGCCTCAACTACGCCGCGCATTCCAGCGAGCTGGGCCTGAAGACGGATGCCGCACCCACGGTGTTCACGCTCTGGCCGAACTCGCTCACCGGACACGAGCAGACCACGTCGTGGCCGCGCGCTCTCAGCGAAGCCGTCGACTACGAGGCCGAGCTCGGCGTGCTCATCGGCTCGCCCGCGAAGGACGTCGCCGAAGCCGACGCACTGTCGCACGTCTGGGGATACACGGTGGTCAACGACATCACCGCAAGGAACATCCAGTTCTCCGAGGCGCAGTGGTCCCGCTGCAAGTCGTTCGACGGATTCACCCCGACCGGACCCTTCGCCGTGACCGCGGACGAGATCGCCGACCCGCAGGACCTCCACATCTGGACCGTCGTCGACGGTCACACCGTGCAGGATGCGAGCACCGACCAGATGGTGCGCTCGGTGGCGAAGCTGATCACGCACCTCTCGCAGTCGCTCACTCTGCTCCCCGGCACGCTCATCTCGACCGGCAGCCCCGGAGGTGCCGGCTACTCGCGCGACCCGCAGATCTTCCTCCGCGACCACTCCACCGTCACGGTCGGCATCGACGGCATCGGTGAGCTCACCACCCACTGCCGGATCACCGACTGACCTCACCTGCACGAAGAGAGGGACGGATGCCGGAGCATCCGTCCCTCTCTTCGTATCCGCGTGATCAGATCTCGATCAGGTCCTCCGACGCGATCACCGGGATCGCCGCCGTGATGGTCTCGAGCCCGGACAGGCGTGCGGGCGAGAGCTGCTTGACGACCTCTTCGCGGGACATCAGGCCGGCCTCCACCACCAGATCGGCGACACTGCGGTTGGTCAACAGCGCGGTCTTCGCCAGGGCTGCCGCTGCTGCGTAGCCGATGAAGGGCGTCAGTGCGGTGATGACACCGACCGAGGCTCCCACCATCGCCCCCAGGCGGTCGCGGTTGGCGGTGATGCCGTCGACGCAGTTCACGCGCAGGGTCCACATGGCCTGACGCATCCAGGTGATCGACTGGAAGATCGAGTGCGCGATCACCGGCTCGAAGGCGTTCAGCTGCAGCTGCCCGGCTTCCGCCGCCATCGTCACCGTCATGTCGGCGCCGGCCACGGCGAACGCCACCTGGTTCACGACCTCGGGGATGACCGGGTTGACCTTGCCGGGCATGATGCTGGAGCCCGCCTGCATGGCGGGGAGGTTGATCTCGCCGAGGCCCGCCTGGGGACCCGATGAGAGAAGCCGGAGGTCGTTGCAGATCTTCGAGAGCTTCATCGCGTTGCGCTTGAGCGTCGAGGAGAACGACATGAACGATCCGGTGTCGCTGGTGGCCTCGACGAGGTCGCCGGCGGTGCGCAGGTCGAGTTCGGTGATCTCACGCAGGTGCTTGAGCACAGCGGGCGCGTAACCGGGGTGGGTCGTGATGCCGGTGCCGATAGCCGTGGCGCCCATGTTGATCTCGAACATCAGCGAGGCGTTCTCGGTGAGGCGCGTGTGGTCGTAGCCGAGCGTCGTGGCGAAGCCGTTGAACTCCTGGCCCAGCGTCATGGGCACGGCGTCCTGCAGCTGGGTGCGCCCGACCTTCAGAACGTCGTGGAACTCGCGCGACTTGCCCAGGAACGACAGCCGCAGCAGGTCGAGCTCTTCGAGCAGCGAGCGCAGCGTCAGCGAGAGGCCGATCTTCACTGCGGTCGGGTACACGTCGTTGGTGGACTGGCTGCGGTTGGTGTGATCGATCGGCGACAGGAAGGCGTAGTCGCCCTTCTCGCGGCCGGCCATCTCGAGCGCGATGTTGGTGATGACCTCGTTCGCGTTCATGTTGGTCGAGGTGCCGGCGCCGCCCTGGATGACACCGACCGTGAACTGCTCGTGGAACTCGCCGTCGATCACTCGCTGCGCGGCACGATCGATCAGGTCAGCGCGCTCGGGGTCGAGCACTCCGATCTCGCGGTTCGCGCGGGCGCTGGCCTGCTTGACCATCGCGAGGCCGACCACCAGGTCGGGATACACCGAGATGGGTCGCTTCGTGATCGGGAAGTTCGCGTCGGCGCGGGCGGTGTGGATCCCCCAGTACGCGTCGACGGGAATCTCCATGCTCCCGAGCGAATCGGTCTCGGTGCGGGTCGGGGTAGGCGCGGCAGAAGCCATGTCACATCCTCGTGGGTCGTGGCGGGTGAGAAGGGTGGGGGATGCTCCCAGTCTACGCCGCTCAGCGTCCGGGTTTGCGGGAGAAGGCCTCGAGTCGCTCTTCCGGGCTGAGCTTCGCCATGCGCTCCAGCCAGGCCTCCGAGAAGTAGTCGCCGGTCGGAGCCTCGGTCACCGGGACCACGGTGTGCGTGATCGTGTCGGGGTAGACGTGGACGATCTGGAAGGCCTGCGCGGCGTCCATGCCGTTGACCTCGGCCGACGGACGTGCCACGTTCATCGTGTAGCACGTCGCCGAGGCGACGCTCACGGGAACCCCGGCGAAAAGGCCGTGGGAGGAATAGTGCAGATGCCCGGCGAGGATGCCGCGCACGTCGCTCCCCCGCACGATGTCTGCGAGCTCGTCCTGATGCCGCAGCTCCAGGATGTCGAACAGCGGCAGATGGCTCGGGATCGGCGGATGATGCATCGCCAGCAGCGTCCCGTGCGGGGCGGGCTCGGCGAGCACCTCCGCGAGCCAGGCGAGCTGACCGTCGTCGAGATCTCCGTGATGCCACTCCGGGACGCTGGTGTCCAGCGCGATGAGTCGGAGGCCGTCGACGTTCCAGACGCCGGTCACCGGCTCCTCAGTCGGCGTCAGATCCAGCAGGCCCTCTCGCAGAGCCGGCCGCTCATCATGGTTGCCTGCCACCCAGATGACCGGGGCCCGCAGCGCCTCGGCCACCGGCTCCACCGCGGCCCGAAGGCGACGATAGGCATCGGGCTCCCCCAGGTCGGCCAAGTCCCCCGTGACGACGATAGCCGTGGGGTGCGGATGCACGGTGCGGATCGCCTCCAGCGTGCGGGCGAAGCTCTCCTCGACGTCGTAGCGTCCGCCCAGCCGCGCTCCCCCCGCGAGGAAATGCGGGTCGCTGACGTGGATGAGCACGTGCGACGCGGGCTCGTGCCTACCGAAGACGTACGGAGTGCCGGTTCCTGCGGACATGACATCAGCCTATTGCCGCCCCCCGCTCCGGCACCGGGACCCGCCCGGTTCCGCCGTCGTCAGTGACCGATGACGAGGAGCAGGATGCCGCTCACCACTGCGGCGGCGCAGAGCGCGAAGCAGCCGTAGGCCCCGACGAGGGCCAGCGACTTCTGCCCCTCGGTCAAGGGACTCTTGCGCGCGGCCTTCGCCGCCTGCTTCTCTGCGCGCTTGAGCTCCTTCTCGGTGATCACCGTGATGGCGTCCGTGAACTCCGCCGGGCTCACCACCGGAGCCCGACCGCTGCGCACGAGCAGACGCAGACCCAGCGCGTAGAACGTGACGATGGCCGCGGCGCCGATGAGGGCTGCCGCGAAAACCTGGAGGAACGCGAACCAGTCGATCACGACGTTCATGCGGACTCCCCGTTCCGGTCGGCATCTGCCTTCTTCTTCGATGCCGCAGACTTGGACGCACCGGCGCCGGCCTTGGCCTCCGCCTTCTTCTTGGCCTTGGCCGCGGCATCCTTCTTCGCCTGCGCCTTCGCCTTCTCCCTGGCCTCGGCGCGAGCCCTGGCCTCAGCCTTGGCCTGCTCGATGCGCTGTTGACGACGCGTCGGCGGGGGCGTGTCGGGAAGCTCGATGGCCATGCCGGACTCGGCGACATCACTCATCGCGTTGGCGGGCGTGACGGCGTTGCGACGCGAGCGCATGTACAGACCGAGGATGATCAGGACCGCGATCACGGCGTCGATCGCGACGCCCCAGTTCCCCAGCCAGACCACGAGCAGCGCAGCGAGCGCTCCCACTCCACCGGCGGCGGGAAGCGTCAGCAGCCAGCCGATGCCGATGCGGCCGGCGGTCCGCCAGCGCACCGTGGACCCGCGGCGACCGAGGCCGGATCCGATGACCGATCCGGAGGCGACCTGCGTGGTCGAGAGCGCGAATCCGAGGGCGCTGGAGGCGAGGATGGTGGCGGCTGTCGAGCTCTCCGCCGCGAAGCCCTGTGCGGGCTTGACGTCGGTCAGGCCCTTGCCGAGGGTGCGGATGATGCGCCAGCCGCCCAGGTAGGTGCCGAGCGCGATCGTGAACGCACACGCGATGATGACCCACAGCTCGGGCTCGTGGTGAGCGCCGGACTGCCAGCCGATCGTGATCATCGCGAGGGTGATCACACCCATCGTCTTCTGGGCGTCGTTGGTGCCGTGAGCCAGCGCGACCAGCGAGGAGGTGAAGATCTGCCCCCACCGGAATCCGTCGCGACCGTCGGGCTTTCCGTCGTAGCGACGGGTGATCGAGTAGGCGATCTTCGTCGCGGCGAAGGCGATCAGGCCTGCCGTGACCGGAGCGATCAGCGCGGGGAGCACGATCTTGGAGAGCACCATGCCGAAGTCGATGCCGCCGATGCCTGCGCCGACGAGGGTGGCGCCGATGAGTCCACCGAAGAGCGCGTGCGACGAGCTCGAGGGAAGACCGAGAAGCCACGTGAGCATGTTCCAGGTGATCGCACCGATCAGACCGGCGAAGATCAACGATAGGAACAGATCCGCCCCGGCCTCGATGATCGCATCCTCACGGATGATCCCGCCGGAGATGGTCTTGGAGACCTCGGTCGACAGGAAGGCGCCGACGAGGTTGAGAACGGCGGCGAGGAGGACGGCTGTCTTGGGCTTCAGCGCGCCGGTGGCGATCGGCGTCGCCATGGCGTTCGCCGTATCGTGAAAGCCGTTGGTGAAGTCGAAGAAGAGTGCCAGCGCGATGACAAGCACGACGATGAGGGCTGCGGTTTCCACCGTTCGCTTTCGGTCGTTTGAGGAAGAAGGAGATGTCGACGTGATCGACGTGATGAACGAAGAGTTCACCGTGGGTTTGACTTCCGTTAACCGGCCCCGGTAGATCCTCCCACCCTCCCCCGTGCCGGTCAACTCGACCTGGGATAGCGTGAGACGGTGACTGACGCTCCTACCGCCGACCGCCGCTCCTCCCTCCGCACCCACCACGGTGACACCTTCGACGATCCGTACGAATGGCTCCGCGCAAAGGAGTCGGCGGAGGTCGTGTCCCACCTCGAGGCCGAGAACGCCCACACGGATGCCGAGACGGCACACCTCGCCGCTCTGCGCGAGCGGCTCTTCGAAGAGATCAAGGGCCGCGTGCAGGAGACGGACCTCTCCGTTCCCACCCGCCGTGGCCACTGGTGGTACTACAGCCGCACCGAGGAGGGCGCGCAGTACGGCATCCATTGCCGCGCCGCGGCCGAGCCCGACGACTGGACTCCTCCGCGTCTCGAGCCCGGTGTCCCGGTTCCCGGCGAGGTCGTGCTCCTCGACGGCAACATCGAGGCGGAGGGGCACGAGTTCTTCTCGCTCGGAGCGTTCGACACGTCCGACGACGCCACGAAGCTGCTGTGGTCCACCGACTTCGAAGGTGACGAGCTGTACACCGTGCACGTGCGCGACCTCACCACCGGCACCACGCTCGACGACGAGATCCCGAACACGGGCGGCGCTTTCTTCACACCAGACGGTCGGGGTGTGATCTACACGACCCGCGACGAGGCGTGGAGGCCCGACACTTTGTGGCTGCACCGCCTCGGCACGCCCGTCGCCGACGACGTGAAGCTCTTCCACGAGCCGGATGAGAAGTTCTGGCTCGGTGCCGGGATCACCCGTAGCCGCCGGTATCTGGTCATCGCGGTCGGTTCGAGCATCACGAGCGAGGAGTATCTCGTCGATCTGACGGGCGAGCTGACCGCGGAGCCGCAGCTCGTGTGGCCGCGTCGCGAAGGCGTGGAGTACTCGGTCGAGCATGCGGTCGTTGACGGCGAGGACCGTCTGCTCGTGCTGCACAACGACGGAGCGCTCGACTTCGAGCTCGTCTCGGTGTCAGCGTCCGAGCCGCAGGGCGAGCGACACCTGGTGCTCGCGCATGAGCAGGGCAGACGACTCCTCGGTGTCGATGCGTTCCGCGACTTCGCCACCGTGGAGTACCGCAGCGAGGGACTCGAGCGCGTCGGTCTGCTCGACTACGCCACGGATGCGGTCGACGAGCTGGTGTTCGACGAACCGCTCTACTCGGCCGGCGCGAGCGGGAACCCCGAATGGCACTCGCCGTTCCTGCGTCTGGGCTACACCTCGTTCGTGACGCCGGGGACCGTGTACGACCTCGACCTCGCGACCCGGGAGCTGGTGCTGCGCAAGCAGGTGCCGGTGCTGGGGGGCTACGACCCCGCCGACTACGGCCAGCGACGCGAGTGGGCGACCGCATCAGACGGCGTGCGCGTGCCGATCTCGCTCGTGTGGAAGCGCTCGTTCGGCGAGCCCGGCGTCGAGCCGCGTCCGGTGCACCTGTACGGCTACGGATCCTACGAGCACTCGATCGATCCCGGCTTCTCCGTGGCACGCCTTTCCGAACTCGACAGGGGTGTGATCTTCGCGGTCGCGCACGTGCGCGGAGGCGGCGAGATGGGCCGGCAGTGGTACGAGGACGGCAAGCTCCTGCACAAGCGCAACACGTTCACGGACTTCGTCTCCTGCGGCGAGCACCTGGTCGAGTCGGGTGTGACCACGCCGAGTCGGATGGTGGCCGAGGGCGGCAGCGCCGGCGGCCTGCTGATGGGCGCGGTGACGAACCTCGCGCCCGAGCTCTTCGCCGGCATCCTCGCCGGCGTGCCGTTCGTGGACGCCCTGACGACGATCCTCGATCCGTCGTTGCCGCTGACCGTCATCGAATGGGACGAGTGGGGCGACCCGCTCCATGACCCGGACGTCTACGCCTACATGAAGTCGTACAGCCCCTACGAGAACGTCCGCGACGGCGTGGACTACCCGCGGATCCTCGCCGTGACGTCCCTGAACGACACGCGGGTGCTCTATGTGGAGCCCGCGAAGTGGGTCGCACGCCTGCGCGAGGCCGGGGCGAAGGACGTGCTCCTCAAGTGCGAGATGGTCGCCGGACACGGTGGGGTGAGCGGGCGCTACAACTCCTGGAAGGAGCGGGCGTTCGAACTCGCCTGGCTGCTGGACACTCTCGGCCTCGCCGAGGAGTGAATCGCTGAGGCTGAGCTCGTCCGCGAAGGGCGGACTCAGCCTCAGGCGGCTCAGCCGAAGAGCGCCGCCGCCTCGTCGTAGCGGTAGCGCGGGACCGTGTTCAGTTCGCCCAGTGCGTCGGCGAACGGCACCCGGACGATATCCGTGCCCTGCATGGCGACCATCTGGCCCCAGGCGCCGTCGACGATCGCGTCGGCGGCGTGCAGACCGAGTCGTGTCGCGAGCACGCGGTCGAACGCCGAGGGCGATCCGCCGCGCTGGATGTGACCGAGGATCGTCGCCCGCGTCTCGATGCCGGTGATGCGCTCGATCTCGGGCGCGAGCAGGTCGCCGATGCCGCCGAGGCGGGGGCGGTTGAAGGCATCGAGGCCCTTGTCGCTGTAGGCCTCGTCCATTCCGAGGAGCTTGAACCCCTCGGAGACGACGACCAGCGGCGCGCGACCGCGATCATGCGCGCTGGTCACCAGCTCCGTGATCTCGTCGATCGACATCGGCACCTCGGGGATGCAGACGACGTGAGCTCCGGCAGCCATTCCGGCGTGCAGTGCGATCCAGCCGACGTGACGGCCCATGACCTCTGCGACCATGCAGCGCTGGTGCGAGTCGCCGGTCGTGCGCAGCCGATCCATCGCATCCGTGGCGATGTTCACCGCGGTGTCGAAGCCGAACGAGTAGTCGGTCGCCTGCAGGTCGTTGTCGATCGTCTTGGGGACCCCGATGACCTTGATGCCGTCCTTGGCGAGACGGTCCGCTGCGGCCAGCGTGCCCTCACCACCGATCGCGATGATGCCGTCGATCTTGTGCCCGTAGAGGGTCTTGGCGATGTTGTCGGCTCCCCCGCGCTCGCCCTCGTACGGGTTCGTGCGGCTGGTGCCGAGGATCGTGCCGCCGACCTTCGACAGCCCCTTCACCTCGTGTCGGGTCAGCGGCATGAAGTCACCGTCGACCAGGCCCCGCCATCCGTCGCGGATGCCGACGAACTCGAGGTCGTATGAGGTCGTGCCCTTGAGCACGATGCCGCGGATGACCGCGTTGAGGCCGGGGCAGTCGCCGCCGCTCGTCAGGATGCCGATCTTCATGCTGGTGCCTTCAGACGTTCGGGAGATGGGGGGAACAGGCGACGCTGCCTTCGATCGACACTAGCGCCCCGGCACGCTCGGGCGCCATTCGGGAGCGGCGAAAAACGTCGATCTTGACGACCTGATTCACCGATATCGTCGAACTTCCCGTTCTCGAGTGTTCTCGCACCGGATTCGACGTTAAGAACGGTGATTCTTGACGCCTATGCCCCGCCCAGCGCCTGTCGCAGCAGGTGCATGAGTGCCGCCAGCTGCACCGGCTCTGCGGCCGACTCCTCGACCGCTTCACCGTCGAGAGCGCGCGCCGCGAGCCCTTGCTTCTGGTCGATCAGCTCCGCGATCTTCGTGTCGATCGTGTGCGCGGCGATGATCCGCCACGCGGTGACCGGCTCGCCCTGGCCGATGCGGTGCACACGGTCGATCGCCTGCGTCTGCTCGGCGGCCGTCCACGACAGCTCGGCGAGCACGACGTTCGACGCGGCCTGGAGGTTGAGCCCGACGCCTGCCGCGGTGAGCGAGCAGACGGCGATGCCGACCTCGGGGTCGCCGTTGAAGTCGTCGATGGCCTGCTGCCGGACCGTGGAGGTCTGGTCGCCACGGATCGACACCGAGCGGATGCCTGCCGCGGCGAAGTGCGCCTCGGCCTGGTCCATGACGTCGATGTGCTTCGCGAAGAACACGACCTTGCCGACCGAGCGCTGCAGCTGAGCGGCATAGTCGGCAGCCAGCGGCGCCTTGGCCTGACCGATGCGACGGACCATGGTGAAGACGTTGTCTCCCCCGGTGCCGGCGGCCTTGGACTCCTCGAGCTCGTTCTGGGCGACCAGCCGCACGATGTCCTCGTCGATCTCTCCCGACGCGAGCCCACGGTCTCCACGAGCCTCGATGATGCGGCGGTAGCGAGCGGCGAGCCGCTCCCCCAGCTCGCGCTCGGCCTGGCGGATGCTGCGCCCGAACTCGTCGTCGAGCTGCACCGGCAGATCGGCGATCAGCTTGTCCGGGAGATCGGCGGCGACGTCCTTCTTCTTGCGACGGACGATCCCCATGGAGATCACCGCGTCGCGGGCCTCGGGGTAGAACGCCTTGTCTGCCGGGGTGAATCCTGTGGCGTCGAGCTTCTCCATGAGCTCAGGACCCGGCTTCTCACCGGTGGTCCAGCCGAGGAAGCGCCAGATCGCGTCGAAGTCCTCGACGTCGTTGATCAGCGGCGTACCGGTGAGGGCGAGCATCAGAGGATCGTGCCCCGGAGTGCGCTCGCGCACCTGGGCGGCCAGCGACAGCACGTTCTGCGACCGCTGCGAGGAGAGGTTCTTGATGAAGTGCGCCTCGTCGACGACCATCCCGCGCAGGCCGATGGAGGCGAGCCACGACATGTGCCGGTCGAGGATCTCGTAGTTCACGATGAACACGTCGGCGAACGCGTCGATGTCATCGCCGTCGCCCTGGATCACCGTCGCCCGGCGCTGGGGCGTCCAGCGCTCGACCTCGCGCGCCCAGTTCATCTTCACGACGTTGGGCACGACCACCAGCAGCGGATATGCACCCGCGACGGAAGCGGCGAGAACCGACTGCGCGGTCTTGCCGAGACCGGGCTCGTCGGCGAGGAGGAAGCTGCGGTGTCCGGCCTTGACGGCCTCGAGGAACCGGGACTGATGCACCATGACCTCGAGGCCCTTGGGCGAGATGTGGTCGAATTCCGGCGCCGGCGGCAGATCCATCGACGCGGCGGACCCACCGGCCCCGGTCTCGAAAGCCTTGTACAGCGGACCCATGAGCTCCCAGCCGTCGAGACGGCGGCGCGGCGTGGCCGTCGAACGCGGCGTCAGGTCGGGAGCGAGGAAGGGGTTGGCCAACTGTCGCGCCTCGACGGACGGCGGGGTGACCTGGCGCTCCGCGATCGCTGCGGGGATCGCGGAGATCTGCACCGGTGCGGCGTCGGCGATGATGAGCTCTTCCGGGGCGAGTTCGGCTCCGGATTCGAGCAGCCAGTCCCGGCGCATGCGCTTGGCCACCGGCGATGTCGCCTGGTCGGCCTCCAGGAGCTGGATCAGTGAGGTGTCGCGGGCGGCCGTCTTCGCGAGGATCGTGGCCACGCCGTCGAGCCGCTTCAGCAACTCGGCGCGTGCGGGATCGCCGATCTCGGCATCCGCCTTCACCCTGGCGCGCTCTTCGCGCACCAGGAAGGCGATCACCTGGAACTTCACTCGATTCGTGGGACCGAGCTTCCCTCGCTGCGACTTCGCCTCGATCTCGCGCACCTTGCGCGCGAGGATCGGGATGAGGGGTGCCTCATCGTCGCGACGGGACGTCTTCTTGCGCCGCGTGGCGGCGGTTGCCGTAGTCGGCATGCTCCTCCTGAGCGTGAAGGCTCCGGCTTCCCCAGGAAACCATGAGCCGTTCTCGTTGTCCGCGTGTGGCGTGAGCCAGGACCGTACGAACAGTGGATCTTCTTCCCGCCGGGGAACGCGAGAGTCGCGAAGTTCGGCGGGAGCCGATGATCATTCTATGCCATCTCGCTCGCTCAGCGGAGATCGCCCACGCCGAGCCGTCCATCCCGCACGGTCGAACCGGCGATCCGCTCTCGGCTAGGAGGAGAGCCCGAGAGCCCGCGCCGCATCCGTGACATCGGCACCCATCTGCACCATCAGCTTGTCGATGCCCTCGAAGGCCACCATGCCCCGCAGCCGCTCCACGAACTCGACCGTGACGTCGTGCCCGTAGAGGTCGAGACCCGTCTCTCCCAGCACGTGAGCCTCGACCTGTCGCACGAGGACGTCGTCGAAGGTGGGATTGGTCCCGACGGAGATCGCCGACGGATGCCGGATCCCGGTGTCGTGGTCGACGAGCCATCCCGCGTACACGCCGTCCGCCGGCACGAACGCATCGACGATGGTCGAGAGGTTCGCCGTGGGGAACCCGAGTTCCCGCCCGCGCTTGAGTCCGTGCACGACGACTCCGCGCACATCGGGATGGCGTCCGAGCACGGTCGTCGCCGCAGCGACGTCGCCCTCCATCAGCAGCTCGCGGATCCAGCTCGACGACACGCGTCGCGTGGAGCCGGGGAGGTACACGTCGTCGATGACCTCGACCGAGAAGCCGTGACGAGGACCGAGCTCGCGCAGAAGCTCGGGGGTACCGGCTCCCCGAGCGCCGAACCGGAAGTCCTGCCCGACGAGGACCGTGGAGACCCGAAGGGCTCCGACGAGGATGTCGACGACGAAGTCCTCAGCGCTGCGGGCGGCGAGTTCCTCGTCGAACGTGAGCACCAGAGTGGCGTCGAGCCCGAGCTCGCCCAGGAGGTCGAGCTTGCGCTCGACCGTGACGACGTTCTCCGGGCAGCGGTCGGGGCGGATCACCGCCAGCGGGTTGCGGTCGAACGTGACGGCGACCGACCGGCTGCCCGTCGCTGCGGCCGCTTCCTCGAGGCGCTCGATCACGGCTCGGTGGCCGGCATGGACGCCGTCGAACTTGCCGATCGCGACCGCGCTCGGTCCGAAGTCGTCCGGCACCTCTTCCGGGCTGCGGAAGACGATCACGCGCCGACCTCGACCGGACGCACGACGTCGGCCGGGCGGTGCGTGCGCAGCCACCAGATGCCGAAGAGGGGCAGAACCAGCGGAATGAACAGGTAACCGCGCCCGAACAGCGACCACACGGTCTCATGCTGGAACAGGTCGGGCATCAGAAGGCTCAGCACCCCCACCACGAGGACGCCGGTGAGCTCGAAGACGATCGCGACCCAAGCGACCGAGTACCAGCCGCGGCGGCGGGCCAGGACGAGGGCGAGTGTGGCGAGGATGTACACGACGGCGGCGAGTGCGGAGAGCGCGTACGCCAGCGGCGCCTCGTCGAAGCGACGGACGATCTGCACGAAGCTGCGTCCGGTCGCGGCCAGCGCCATCACGGCATAGACGATCACGAGGACGCGACCGATTCCGGTCATCCGAGAGGAGGGGGCGGTGGAGCTCATAGCGCATTCCATCCTAGAGCCGCAGGAGAGGTCGGGTCTGCGCTCCGACCCGCCGCGTCACGCGATCTGGACGGACCAGATGACCTGCATACGCCACAGCATCACCGCGATCGCGAGCGCCGCCACCCCGAGGATCACCGTGCTCCAGCGACTGCGCTCCATGAGCGCCCACAGCACCGCGCCGACGGGCAGGAGCACCGCGGAGACCAGGTAGACCCAGTACTCGAGCAGGTCTCCGGTCGGAGGGTTCCCGGTCAGCGGCGCAACGATGGCGACGATCACCTGCACGATGAGCAGCACCTCGACGAGGGCGAGGGCGCCGACGCTGAAGTCGCTCGGCCGTCTGCCGATCAGACCCGCGACGAGACAGAAGATGCCGGCGGCGACGGCGATGACGATCTGCGCGATCGTGAGCCACAGGATCATCGGTCGCCCTCCGGCATGTTCATGGCGCTCTTGAGGTCGGCACCGCGCTTCTCGACGACGCCGATCAGGAGCCCCTCCGGGTCGATCGCTGCACCGATCGTCTCTTCGAGGCGCGCGGCCTGGCCGCTCAGCCGCTTGCCGTGACGGAGGTCGCGTGCCTCGTCACCGGACATCTCCAGCACGGGGAGGATCCGGCCGGCCGCCTCACCCGGGGTCAGAGTCGCGGCGCCCTCCAGCGCGTCGAGACCGACCGCATCGGACACATCGAACGGACCGACCCGCGTGCGGCGCAGCGCGGTGAGGTGACCGCCGACTCCGAGCGAGGCCCCGAGATCGCGGGCGAGGGAGCGGATGTACGTTCCGGACGAGCAGTCGACGACGACGTCGAGATCGAGATGGCCATCACCTCGCCTGGTTGCGAGCAGGTCGAAGCGCGACACGACGACATCGCGTGCGGCGAGCACGACCTCTTCGCCGGCGCGCACGCGCTCATAAGCGCGACGACCGTCCACCTTGATCGCCGAGACGGCGCTGGGAACCTGGGAGATCTCACCCGTGAGCTGCGTGATGCCGGCCGACACCGCCTCATCGGTCACCGCGTCCCACGCTTCGGGCGCGGCCGTGGTGAGGATCTCCCCTTCCGCATCGTCCGTGCCCGTCGTCTGGCCGAGACGGATCGTCGCCACGTAGGTCTTGTCCGCACCGACGATGTAGGTCAGGAGCCTGGTCGCGCCTTCTATGCCGATCACCAGCAGTCCGGTCGCCATCGGGTCGAGTGTTCCGGCGTGCCCCACCTTGCGGGTGCCGAACGCGCGTCGCGTGCGGGCGACGACGTCGTGACTGGTCAGCCCTGCGGGCTTGTCGACGAGGAGGATGCCGGGCGAGACCATCCCCCCAGCCTACCGAGCGCGCGAGCGGGATCTGCGCGTGCGGATGCCCGGTGGCTCCCCTCTCCTGGCCGTCGATCCGCTCGCATAGGCTGGACGGGTGCCTCTCCCACCGGCCTCTCTCGAGCTGATGTCGCCCCTGCCGACGTGGTATCGAGCGACCGCTCGCGACCTGCCGTGGCGTCGACCTTCCTTCCATGACGAGTTCGGCGCCTGGGGCGTTTTGGTGAGCGAGTTCATGTTGCAGCAGACGCCCGTCACGAGAGTCATCCCTCACCTCGAGGCGTGGTTGGAGCGGTGGCCGACGCCCTCGGAGATGGCCACCGCATCGACAGCGGACGTCGTACAGCAGTGGGCGAACCTGGGATATCCCCGGCGCGCGCTGTGGTTGCACCGTGCCGCGGTCGAGATCACCGAGCGACACGGGGGGATCGTTCCGCGCGAGGTGGACGCCCTGCTGGCCCTTTCCGGTATCGGCGACTACACCGCTCGCGCCGTCGCGGTGTTCGCCTACGGCGACCGGCATCCCGTGGTCGACACGAACACCCGACGGGTGCTCGCGCGCGCCGTCGAGGGCAGGGCACAGCCGGGACCCCCTTCGCGCCGGGACCTCGACCTGATGGCCGACCTGCTGCCGGACGATGTCGCCGAAGCTGCGGTGTTCAATGCCGCAGCGATGGAGCTCGGCGCCACGGTGTGCACGTCCCGGGCGCCGCGGTGCGAGCTGTGCCCTCTCGCCGGCAGCTGCGCATGGCTGGCCGCCGGGAGACCGGACACGGGCGATGAGCGCCGACGCCAGGCCGCATACGAGGGGTCCGACCGACAGGCACGCGGCGCGGTGCTGAAGCTGCTGCGGAACATCGACCCAGACGCCGTCCCGCTCGACGCCGTCCTGCCGGACTGGCCCGATCCCGGGCAGCGTGATCGGGCTATCGACTCGCTCATCGCCGACGGACTCGCCGAAGCCGATGGGGTCGCTCTGTTCCTGCCGCGGTGACGACGGCAGGCACAGGCGCGACGGCTCAGAGGTGCTGCTCTGTGCGGTGGGCGAGCACAGTCAGCTCGACCCGGCTCCGCACGCCGAGCTTGGTGAAGACCCGCCCGAGGTGGACTTCGACGGTGCGGACGGAGACGTTCAAGGCTTCGCTGATCTCGCGGTTCGCCGCACCGCCGACCGCGCGCATCGCCACCTCCAGCTCGCGCGCCGTGAGCTGAGGCGACCAGGCCGCGCGGCACGCGGAGAGAGCGCCGACCGAGGAGACGATGCTCCCCTCTCTCGCATCGAGCCGATCCAGTCTGCCGCGCACCGCCCTCGCCCACGCCGTCGCACCCGAGAGCTCGAACAGCCGTTCGGCGTACTGGAGGTGGATCCTCGCCGAGGAGTGATCGTCGCGAATCGCATGCTGTGTTCCGAGCATCGTCTCCACTCGCGCCCTGGCGAACGGCGAGGTCAATGTGCGTGCGATGTCGCGGACCTCATCGCTCTCGGCACGCCACCGCCCGTCGCCTGCCGTCGCGACACGGACCCGCAGGCGCTGGGCGAGCGCGATCTCCGGAGGCTCGATGGACGCCTCCGTCGTGGTGCGACCGGCAGAGATGAAGGCCAACTCGTCCAAACCCGGTACCGCCATCGTGGTCTGCGGCCCACCGAGATCGGACCACAGCCGAACCGTGGCGGCGGCATCGTCGAACGAGCCGGCGAGGAATGACTGGATGCCGCGGTCCACGAGCAGGTCGATCTTCGCTCCCCCGGGCAGGGCGACGGTGAGTGATCGGGCGAAGGGTCCCAGCTCGCCGAGCACCGCCAGATCGAGGCGTCTGGCGAGCACCACTCCCAATCCGGCGAACGGCATCGCGATCGGAAAGGAGAGCGCCGCCTGGATCAGCCGGTCCCGCGCGACACCGATGTCACCCCGCCACACGAGCAGCAGTACCTCGACGACGGCGCGATACGCCTGAACGACCGGGCTGTGCTCGTATCCCGGCACGAACGGGTCGGGCTCGCCGGACAACGCAGATTCGTCGGTCGCGATGAGACGCAGCGCCAGATCGACGTCCCCCTCCACGGCGGCGCGCAGCGTGCGCAGCATCCCGCCGCTCACCGGGCCGGACCCCGCGACTTCTTCGATGTCGCGGTCCCCCACGAGGAGCCAGCTCAGCGCCACCACGGGATCCCTCAGCTCATGCTCGGCACCGATCCGGGATGCGCCGTCGCGGAGCGCGTCGAGCCACGTGCGCATACCGCGACGATCGCCGCGTTCGGCGCAGAGTATCGCGGCGAGGGCGGCCGCCCTGGTCCAGTGATGCCAGTCGTCCTCGTCAGGTGTCTCCGGCCGCAGCGACGTCGGATCGACCTCGGGAACAGCACCCTGCACGACGGTCTGGGCGACGATCAGCGCCCCCAGACCTGCCAACCGGTATCGCTCGGTACCGTGCGGGTACAGGGCCCCCAGCCACGCGGCCGCCTCTGCAGCGAACCCGGCGCCCACCGCCGACGCGCCGGCGACGAGGCGCGCCTCGTCCTGGTCTTCGCCCACCGCATGCTCGCAGGCCTCCCTGGCGAGCAGCAACGCACGATCCGGGTACCCCGCCTCGCTGAGCTCCCTGGCGATTAGGGTGAGTTCCGGCGCGGTGGTCGGCTCTGCCTCGAGCGACGCCCGCGCCCGATGCCAGTCCGCGCTCACTCGTTCGCCGCGACGGCGGAAGACCGCGCTCAGTCGCCCGTGCACCGCCGCCGTCTCTGCCGCACTGGTGGTCGCCCGCAGCCAGATCGCCAGTCGGGCGTCGATGAAGCGCATCCGACCGGCGTGCACGGCGAGGTGGGCACCGACGCGGGCGGAGGTGACCTCGGCCGCCGAGCGCCCGTCGAATTCGAGAATCGGATCGAGAGCATCGTCCAGGCACACCGCGAGTGCGAGAAGCAGCCTGCGATCGCGTTCGTCGAATGCCACTCCCTCGAACCTCTGCGCGATCGCAGGCACCAGCGGCAGGGGCGTCGGCGCCGGGCGCAGACCGTGTCGTTGATCCGGCGTCAACCGCTGGACGACCTCACGGATCGTCGCCGCGTCCGCGTCCAGATCATCGGCGAGGCGAGCGAGCACGTGGGGCGCGCAACCGAGATCCTGCTCGAGCAGCTCCTCCAGGAGGAGCCCGACGGCAGCGGGCGCGATAAACGGCCCCCCAGACGTGTTCGCACCCTCGATGCCGATCCCCCTCAGCTTCGCGGGACGCCGTCCCGCGAAGCCGAGCGTATCAAACGGCGCTTACTCCGCGTCGTCGTCGGTACGGTACGGGTCGGCGTCGCCGGCGTGGGAAGCCGAGGACGCGAGCTTGGCGACATCGGCATCACGCTGCTGCGCTTCACGCAGCAGCGCGCCGATGTGGTCGGCGTTCTCCGGAAGCGCGTCGGGAATGAACTCGAGGGTCGGCACGAGCCTGGTGCTCAGCTGCCGTCCGACCTCGCTGCGCAGCATTCCGGTCGCCGAGGTGAGCGCCGCACCGCTGGAGATGCGCTCCTCCTCCGTGCCCAGCACCGTGTAGAACACCGATGCGTGCTGGAGGTCGCCGCTCACGCGGACGTCGGTGATGGTGACGAAGCCGAGGCGCGGATCGCGCAGCCCCTTCTCCAGCCGTTCGGCGAGGATCACGCGGATTCGATCCGCGAGACGGGCCTGTCTTTCGCCTGCCATTGTTCTCTCCCTGTCCAGGAACCCTCAGGGCGTCCCCCGTCTCCGTGCTCCGGAAGGAGCAGGAGAGGGAGACGCCCGAAGGTGTTTCGAATTGATCAGCCGCGAGGCTTCTCGACGAGCTCGGTCGTCTCGATCTCATCACCGATCTGGATGTCGTTGTACTTTCCGAGTCCGATACCGGCCTCGTAGTCCGTACGGACCTCGGTGACATCGTCCTTGAAGCGACGCAGCGACTCGATGGCAAGGCCATCGGCCAGCACGACGCCGTCGCGGATGACGCGGGCCTTGGCGTTGCGCGTGATCGTTCCCGATCGCACGATGACACCGGCGATGTTGCCGAACTTCGAGGAGCGGAACACCTCGCGGATCTCGGCCACACCCGACTGGATCTCTTCGTACTCCGGCTTGAGCATGCCCTTGAGCGAGCTCTCGATCTCGTCGATCGCGTTGTAGATGACGGAGTAGAAGCGGATGTCCACGCCTTCACGGGCGGCACGCTCGCGTGCCTTCGTGTCGGGGCGCACGTTGAAGCCCACGATGATCGCGTTGTCGATCGTCGCCAGGTTCACGTCGGACTCGGTGATCGCACCGACACCGCGGTGGATGATGCGCAGCTGCACCGAATCATCGACCTCGATCTTGAGCAGCGACTCCTCCAGGGCCTCGACGGCACCGGAGACATCACCCTTGATGATGAGGTTGAGCGACTCGACCTTGCCGTCTTCGAGAGCACGGGTGAAGTCCTCGAGCGAGATGCGCTTGCGGGCCTTGGCCAGCTGGGCGTTGCGCTCGACTGCTTCACGCTTCTCAGCGATCTGGCGGGCCATGCGGTCTTCCTCGGTGACGATGAAGACGTCACCGGCACGGGGCACCGAGTTCAGACCCTGTACCTGCACCGGACGCGACGGGTAGGCCTCGAGGACCTGCTCGCCGTTCTCGTCCGCCATGGCACGCACGCGGCCATAGGCGGTGCCTGCGACGATCGCGTCACCGATCCGGAGCGTTCCGGACTGGATCAGCACCGTGGCGACCGAACCGCGGCCCTTGTCGAGCTTCGCCTCGATGGCGACACCGCGAGCACCCTTGTTCGGGTTGGCGGTGAGGTCGAGACCAGCGTCGGCGGTGAGCAACACGGCATCCAGCAGTTCCTGGATACCGGTGCCGGCACGAGCGGACACGTCGACGAACATGACGTCGCCACCGAACTCCTCGGCGACCAGGCCGTACTCGGTCAGCTGCTGACGCACCTTCGAGGGGTTGGCGTCGGGCTTGTCGACCTTGTTCACCGCGACCACGATCGGCACGTTCGCCGCCTGCGCGTGGTTCAACGCCTCGACCGTCTGCGGCATGATGCCGTCGTCGGCTGCGACCACGAGGATCGCGAGGTCGGTGACCTGCGCACCACGGGCACGCATGGCGGTGAACGCCTCGTGACCCGGGGTGTCGATGAACGTGATGGCGCGCTCGATGCCCTCGTGCTCGGTCCAGACCTGGTAGGCACCGATGTGCTGGGTGATGCCGCCGGCTTCTCCCTCGATGACATTGGTCTGACGGATCGCGTCGAGCAGTCGCGTCTTACCGTGGTCGACGTGACCCATGACGGTGACGACCGGGGGACGGATCTCGAGGTCGTCTTCGCTCTCGGCTTCCAGCTCGGCCTCGAGGTCGAGACCGAAGCCCTCGAGGAGCTCCTTGTCCTCGTCCTCGGGCGAGACCATCTGGATCTTGTAGCCGAGCTCGGCACCGAGGACCTCGAACGTCGCCTCGTCCAGCGACTCGGTGGCCGTGGCCATCTCGCCGAGGTTGAAGAGGATCGTCACGAGAGTTCCGGGCTGCACCGTGTAGCCGGTCAGCGTCTCGATCTTGTCGGCGAAGTCCGCGATCGATGCGCCGCGACGCATGCGGATGATCTCTCCGTTACCGCGGGTGACGTTGACGCCACCGACGACCGGAGCACTCCGCATCTCGAACTCTTGCCGCTTCGCCCGCCGCGACTTGCGCTGCTTGCTCTTGCCGCCGCCCTTACCGAAGGCACCTGCGGTACCACCGCCGGGGCCGCGGCCACGACCGCCACCGCCGCCGGGACGACCGGCGAAGCCGCCGCCGCCACCGGGACGTGCTCCGGGACCACCGGCACCGCCGGGTCCACCGGCACCGCCGGGGCGACCGGGGCCGCCGGGACGCTGCTGGAACGGAGCACCGGGACGACCGCCCTGGCCACCACGAGGGGCACCGGGACGAGGCGAGCCGGGACGCGGTGCACCCGGACGGGGTGCGCCGGGACGCGGGGCCTGCGGACGGGGGATGTTGCCAGGCGTCGGACGCTGGCCCATGCCCTGTGCGGACGCGAAGGGGTTGTTGCCCGGACGGGGACCGGCCGGACGCTGGCCCATGCCCTGCGCGGAGGAGAAGGGGTTGTTGCCCGGACGCGGAGCGCCGGGGGTGGGTGCGCCGCCTTCAGCGGGCGCGGATGCCTCCGGGGCTGCCTGCGCAGGAGCCTCTGCCGCGGGGGCAGGAGCGGGCGCGGCAGGCGCGGGCGCTGCGGGGGCCGGAGCCTCCGGGGCCGGCTTGGGACCGGGCTTCGGACCCGGGGTCGGCGCCGGCTTGGCAGCGGAGCCCGTACCGGGCTTCGCCGCGGACGCTGCGGCAGGCTTCGCCGCAGGAGCGGCGGGGGCTGCGCCCTTGAGCGAGCTGTCGGCCTCGATCGCCGCGCGCAGCTTGCGCGCCACCGGCGGTTCGATGGTCGAAGACGGGCTCTTCACGAACTCGCCGAGTTCCTTGAGCTTTGCAAGTGCGATCTTGCTGTCGACGCCGAGTTCGGCGGCGATCTCATGTACGCGTGGTTTACCAGCCACAATTCTCCTGTCTGAGTCGGTCCACCCAGACAGGGCAGACCACTAGTCGCGGACGGGTCTCATTTCGAGCCGTTCACTTTGTTTCCATAGCTGTTCAGCCTTTGTTTCTTGGTGGGTGCTGTTCGAAGGTCCGTGTGTCCAGCTGAGTGGTCACACGCAGTGCTCGTCCGAAAGCTCGTCGCCGCAGAGCGGCCTGGATGCAATCAGGTGTCGGATGCACCCACGCGCCGCGCCCCGGCAGGACAGCACTCTCATCGGGGATGAGGGTGTCGTTCTGGGCCACCACCCGAAGAAGGGCGGAGCGGGGAGCACGCGTGCGACAACCGACGCACGTTCGTACGGGTTCCATCTTACACCTGCGTTTCACCCCGCCTCGCCCGTTCCCGGGCGCGGCGGAAGGCCGAAGGGGATCAGTCGAGGACGCTGTCCGGCTGGATGTCGATCTTCGCACCGGTGAGCTTGGCGGCCAGACGCGCGTTCTGACCCTCCTTGCCGATCGCCAGCGACAGCTGGTAGTCGGGCACCAGGGCGCGGACGGCCTTGGTGCCGGCATCGAGCACGAAGGAGCTCGTGACCTTCGCCGGCGAGAGGGCGTGGGCGACGAAGGTCGGCAGATCGGCGTCGTAGTCGACGATGTCGATCTTCTCCCCCGCGAGCTCCTCGGTCACGGCGCGCACGCGACGGCCCATCTCGCCGATGCAGGCGCCCTTGGCGTTGATCGACGAGTCGTTCGCCTTGACCGCGATCTTCGTGCGGTGGCCGGCCTCGCGGGCGAGCGCGACGATCTCGACCAGTCCCGCCGCGATCTCCGGTACCTCGAGCGCGAAGAGCTTGCGCACGAGCCCCGGGTGGGTGCGGGAGACGGTGATCTGCGGGCCCTTGAGTCCCTTGGCGACGCTCGTGACGTACACGCGCAGGCGTGAACCGTGGGTGTACTCCTCGCCCGGCACCTGCTCCTCGGGGGGCAGGATCGCCTCGACGGCTCCGAGATCGACGTGGATCATGCGGGGGTTCGGGCCCTGCTGGATCACGCCGGCGACGATGTCGCCCTCTTTGTCCTTGAAGTCACCGAGCACGACGTCATCCGCGATGTCGCGCAGACGCTGGCTGATGACCTGCTTGGCGGCGAAGGCCGCGATACGCCCGAAATCGTCCGGCGTGGCGTCCTCTTCGCCGATGATCGCGCCCTCTTCGTCCTTGACGACCTGCAGCACGGCGACGTGGCCGGTCTTGCGGTCGAGGTCGACGCGAACGCCCTCGGGCGTGACGCCGTCGGCGGCGACGTGCTTGGAGTACGCGGTCAGGATCGCCTGCTCGATGATGGCGACGAGTTCTTCGAAGGGGATCGCCTTCTCCTTCTCGATCCCTCGCAGCAGACTCAGTTCGATGTCCATGACGGCCTCTCTATTCAGCTCTCGTCGCGCCTGTTCGCACGCGCGACATCCGTACCACGATACCCTGTGCCCACCGGCTCCCGCACGGCGGCGGCGGCGTCGGGATACACGAGCCGCTCGAGGAGGAGCACGTGAGCACATTCGACACGATCGTGATCGGCGCCGGGATGTCGGGGCTCACGAGCGCCCGGATGCTCGCCGACGCGGGCCAGAGCGTCGTGGTCCTGGAAGGACGCGACCGCATCGGCGGTCGGATGCACACCGACCGCGGTACCGGATTCCCGGTCGACCTCGGCGCGTCGTGGATCCATGGGATCGAGGACTCGCCTCTGTGGAACCTCGTCCACGCGCTGAGGATCCCGGCGATCGAATACACCGTGGGCAGCTTCCAGGTGGGCGGGCGCCCGATCGAGAACTTCGACGGCGACGGGCATCCGATGGACGAGGCGGCCACTGCGCAGTGGATCGCCGACGTCGACATGGCCGATCGTCTGCTCGTGGAGGAGATCGCCGCCTCCTCCCCCGGCGACACCTACCTGGATGTGACCGAGCGTGCCCTCGACCGGTCGGGATTCGCCCCGGAGCGCATCGACGACATCCGCGAGTTCTTCCGCCATCGGGTCGAGGAGCAGTGCGGGGCCTGGATCGGCGACCTCGACGCCCATGGCCTCGACGAGGACGCGATCGAGGGCGACGAGGTGATCTTCCCCCGCGGGTACGACGAGCTGCCCCGACGCATCGGCTCCGGCCTCGATGTGCGCCTGGAGACGGTCGTGACGCGGGTGAGCCGGTCAGGCGACGGCGTCGTCGTGCACGCGGGCGAGACGCAGTACCGGGCCGCCAGGGCGATCGTGACCGTGCCCCTCGGGGTACTCAAGGCGGGGACGATCGCGTTCGAGCCGGCACTGCCCGACGCGGTCGCAGGCCCCGTCTCCCGGCTCGGGATGGGCGTCTTCAACAAGGTGTTCGTCCAGTTCCCCGAGCGCTTCTGGAACGAGGGGACCTACGTGATCCGTGCCCTCGGCGAGGCCGGCGAGCACTGGCACTCCTGGTACGACGTCTCCGCCGTCAGCGGCATCCCGACACTGCTGACCTTCGCCGCCGGACCCTTCGGTCGCCGTATGCAAGAGCTGCCCGATGCGGAGATCGTCGCCGACGCGGTGAATGCGCTGCGGGTCCTCTACCCGGATGCCGTGGGCGAGCCGCTCGCCCACTGGGTCACCCGCTGGGGTGAGGACGAGTTCTCGAACGGCTCCTACTCGCACCTCGCACTGGGTTCCACGCATCACGACCACGACGCGCTCGCGGGGCCCGTCGACGGGGTACTGCACTTCGCCGGCGAGGCCACCTGGGGCGACGAACCGGCAACGGTCGGTGCGGCGTTCTACTCCGGGCACCGGGCCGCGGAGCGCATCCTCGATCGCTCCGTCGACCTCACGGACTTCGCGGCCCGCATCACCGCGCGGGAGCAGACGGAAGCGCGTTGATCGCTCCGATCAGCCGGAACAGGTTGCCCACCTGCCGCTGATCCAGGTGCAGGATCAGACGCGGCAGGTCGAGGTTGTCGTCGTCGGCGACCTCGGGTTGCCGCGGAGCCGTCCGCTCGATCCGGCCCGTCGAGAGCATCGAGGCGAACTGCTGGTTGAGCGTTTCGATCTCGTCATCCGTCGGCACGGCCTTCAGGCGCAGCACCAGGGCGTCGCCCACCCACCGCAACGAGTCGTAGTTGTGCCAGAACCCGGTGATCTCCGCGCGCGCCGCCTCCACCGAATCCGTGATCACGACGCGGTCGAAGTCACCCTCCGAGATCACCCCGGTCGGAGCGAGGTGATCGTCGATGAAGCTGCGCAGACCCTGCCAGAAGGTGCCCCCGGGCTCGTCGAGGAGAACGATGGGGGTCGGCTCGGCCTTCCCCGTCTGCTGAAGGGTGAGCAGCTCGAACATCTCGTCGAGAGTGCCGAATCCGCCGGGAAGGCAGATGAATCCAAGCGATTCCTTGATCAGCATGAGTTTGCGCGTGAAGAAGTACTTCATCGCGACGACGTGGTCCTGACCGGTCACGAAGCCGTTCGGCTTCTCCTCGAAGGGCAGCCGGATGGAGACGCCCAGCGAGAGAGCGGGGCCCGCTCCCTCCGACGCCGCCTGCATGATGCCGGGTCCGGCACCCGTGACGACCATCCAGCCGTCGCCCGCCAGGGCCGCCGCCACATCGCGAGCCGTGAGGTAGAGCGGATCGTCATGCCGGGTGCGGGCCGATCCGAAGACGGTCACCTTGGGGACTCCGCGGAACGGCGCGAACAGCCGGAACGCATCGCGCATCTCAGCCAGAGCCGCCGAGGCGATCTTGAGGTCGAGACGATCGGCACCGTCCTCGCCGAGCAGGATCGCCGTGCGCAGCATGCGCATGATCAATCGTCGATCGGCGTGCACTCCCGCGTCGTCGAGCACGGCGTTGATCTCGGAGCTGAGGGCCTCGGGGAGTGGTTCGTCGATCATGTCACCAGGGTGTCATGCGACGGTGCGACCGCGGGCCGCAACGCCGGGGTGTCGCTGCGAGACGCCGGCACCTCCCTGTCACGGCACCGCCACGGTGTCAATGCCCGTGACCACCGCCACGGCAGGCGGCACGCTGATGCCATGACCGAGATCACAGGACCCGAAGCCCTCGCCCGCGTCGCCGAGCTCGTGGAGGACATCGACATCACGATGCTCACCACCACCGACGACGACGGCAACCTCGTGAGTCGACCGATGTCGACCCGGCAGATGGACGATGCCGGCGACATCTGGTTCTTCACCTCCGAAGACACCGAGAAGGTCGATGAAGCGCGCAAGCACCGTGACGTCGGACTCGCCTACTGCGATGCGAAGGGGATGCGCTACGTGTCCGTCGCGGGAACGGCAGAGGTCGTGCATGACCGCGCGAAGATGGAGGAGCTCTACTCCGCGTCTCTGGAGATCTGGTTCGCCGACGGCCTCGACACTCCCGGCATCGCGCTTCTGAAGGTGACCCCGAAGGTCACGGAGTTCTGGGAACCCTCGAAGGGCAGGCTCGCGCTCGCTGCGGGTGCGCTCAAGTCCCTCGTCACCCGCGACACGCCTGACGACGACATCATGAACCACGGCCGCATCGTCTGCTGACGACGCGGCCGCACGGGCTCAGCGGGTGGAGAGCCGCCCGACGACCTCGTCGACGGTGACCGCGTCACGCTCCCCCGTGGCGCGGTCCCACAGCTCGACCTGGCCTTCGGCGGCCCCACGTCCGACGATGACGATCTTCGGGACGCCGACGAGTTCGGCGTCGCCGAACTTCACACCGGGCGATACCTTGGGGCGGTCGTCGTAGAGCACGTCGAGTCCCGCGGCCTCGAGCTGCGCGGAGATGCTCTCCGCCACCTCGAACGCGACCTGATCGCGACCCGCGGCGACGACCTGCACGTCGAACGGCGCGACGGACGCCGGCCAGATGAGGCCCTTGTCGTCGTTGTTGAGCTCGGCGATGATCGCGAGGATGCGGGTCACACCGATGCCGTACGAACCCATCGTCACCGTGACGAGCTTGCCGTTCTCGTTCAGCACCTTCAGCCCCAGGGCCTCGGCGTACTTGCGGCCGAGCTGGAAGACGTGTCCGATCTCCATGCCTCGCGCGAGCTCGACCGGCCCCGAGCCGTCGGGCGCCGGGTCACCCGCGCGCACGTTCGCGATCTCCACGACGCCGTCGGCGGCGAAGTCGCGTCCGGCGACGACGGAGTGCGCGTGCTTCTGGTCGATGTTCGCGCCGGTGATCCAGCTCGTGCCCTCGCTCACACGCGGGTCGACCAGGTAGCGGATCCCGGTCGCGGACTCCTCGCCGAGCACCGCCCCTGTGGGCGACCAAGGGCCGATGTAGCCCTTCACGAGCAGCGGGTTGTTCTCGAAGTCGTCGGCGGTCGCCGTCTCGACCTCGGCGGGCGCGAAGGCGACCTCGGCGCGCTTCTCGTCGACCTCGCGATCGCCGGGGATGCCGACGATGACCAGCTCGCGCGTGCCGTCGAGGTGCGTGAGTGCGAGCACGACGTTCTTGAGGGTGTCGGCCGCGGTGTACTCGCCCTCGAGCTCACGGTTCGCGTGCACGACCAGCGTCTCGATGGTCGGCGTGTCCGGGGAATCGAAGATCACCGGGGTCGCGTCGGCTTCGTAGGCGATCGCCTCCGGAACCGCAGTGGTGAACGCCTCGACGTTGGCCGCGTATCCACCGGCGCTGCGCACGAAGGTGTCTTCTCCGACCGGTGTCGGGTGCAGGAACTCCTCGCTACGGGATCCGCCCATGGCGCCGGCGTCGGCCTGGACGATCACGTACTCGAGTCCGAGCCGCTGGAAGATGCGCTCGTACGCATCACGCTGCGCCTGGTAGCTGGCGTCGAGACCCTCGTCGGACGAGTCGAAGGAGTACGCGTCCTTCATCGTGAACTCGCGGCCGCGGAGCAGGCCCGCCCGGGGGCGCGCCTCGTCACGGTACTTGTCCTGGATCTGGTAGATCGTGAGCGGCAGGTCTTTGTACGACGAGTACAGGTCCTTCACCAGCATGGTGAAGGCCTCCTCGTGCGTGGGCGCGAGGAGGTAGTCGCCTCCCTTGCGATCCTGAAGACGGAAGAGCAGATCGCCGTACTCGTCCCAGCGGCCGGTGGCCTCGTAGGCCTCACGCGGCATGAGAGCCGGGAAGTGCACCTCCTGCGCGCCGGCAGCAGCCATCTCCTCGCGGACGACGGTCTCGATCTTCGACTTGACGCGCAGCCCCAGTGGCAGCCACGCGAAGATGCCGGCGGCCTGCGGGCGGATGTATCCGGCCCGGATCAGCAGCCGATGGCTGGCGACCTCTGCGCCTGCAGGGTCTTCACGGAGCGTGCGGAGGAAGAAGTTCGAAAGACGAGTGACCACGGAGCAAGTCTAGTGAGCCGCGGTCACTCGTCTTCGACCGTGTCAGTTCAGCGCCGGAAGGTTCCCCGGGACCACACCGCCCGCGTAGAGGTCGGCGGCGAGCTCCTGCAGCGCGGTCAGCGCGACGCGCTGCGGCAGCGGACCGTACGAGATGCGCGCGACGCCGAGCTTCTCGTACTCGGAGGCGGCGAGGGCACCGGGGAGCCCGATGACGCTGACCTTGCGCTCTCCGATGCCCTCGACGAGCTGACGGGTGACGTTCATGTCGAGGATGCCGGGGATGAACACGGCCGTCGCTCCCGCGTCGAGATACGCCCGACCGCGCTGGATGGCGTCGGCGATGCTCTCCGGCACCGGGCGCCCTCCGGCGCGGACGAACGCGTCGGTGCGGGCGTTGAGGGCGAACGGGACGCCCTCGGCCTCCGCCGCCTTCACGATCGCTGCGACAGCGGCGACGGACTCGTCGAGCGGCTTGAGGCGATCCTCGATGTTCGCGCCGACGACCCCGACGCCGATCGCGAGGCGCGTGGTCTCGCCCGCGTCGCCGTATCCGTCATCGAGGTCGGCCGAGACCGGCACCGCGACGGCAGCCGCGATGCGACCCACCATGTCGATCATGATCTCGCGCGGAGTGGCACCGTCGTCATAGCCGAACGACGCGGCGATGCCGTGCCCGGCCGTGGCGATCGCCTTCGTCTCGGGGAGGGCGGCGACCGCCCGCGCGGACACGACGTCCCACACATTCACGACGCGGAGGATCTCCGGTGCGTCATAGAGTCCGACAAGGGTCTGGGCCTTGGCTGCAGTGGTCATGAGTCCACGCTAACGCGGGTTGCCATCCGCAGGGCCGCTTCGCCGAGCTCCTCCCGATCACTCGCGCCTAGGGTGGAGCCATGCCTCAGCGCCGATCACACGTCGCCCCGTCTGCCGCCCAGACCGAACTGGCCACGGCGCTCGCCGCTCTGCGCGAGTCGACCGAAGCCCCCGTCGACTTCCCTGAGGATGTGATCGCCGAGGCCGAGGCATCGACGGCGACGGTACCCGAACTCGACCTTCGCGACATCCCCTTCGCGACGCTCGATCCCGAGGGTTCTCGCGACCTCGATCAGGCGTTTCATCTCGAGCGCGACGGCAGCGGCTACACGGTTCGCTACGCGATCGCCGACGTCCCCGGCTTCGTCGTCCCGGGTGGCGCCGTCGATGCCGAGGCTCGGCGGCGCGGACAGACCCTGTACGCCGCCGACGGCTCGATCCCCCTGCATCCGCGGGTCCTGAGCGAGGATCGCGCGTCGCTGCTCGCCGATGTCGATCGACCGGCATTGGTGTGGACATTCGCCCTCGACTCCGCCGGCGTGGTCTCGACCTTCCGTCTGGAGCGCGCGTTGATCCGCTCGCGCGCCCAGCTCGACTACGCCACGACCCAGATGTCGCTCGATCTCGGCGAAGACGGGCCGGCCGCGCTGCTGCCCGAGATCGGCGCCCTGCGGATGGAGCAGGAGCGCCTGCGCGGCGGAGCGAGCCTGAACCTGCCCGATGAAGAGGTCGTGCGCGCTCAGGACGGCACCTATGCGATCGAGCGTCGCAGCCCGCTGCCCGTGGAGGAATGGAACGCCCAGCTCTCGCTCATGACGGGGATGGCAGCCGCGACCCTGATGCTCGACGCCGGGGTAGGGATCCTTCGGACCATGCCGGAACCGGATGACGCGGCGTTCGAGACGTTCCGGCACCAGACGGAAGCCCTCGGTCGACCGTGGACGACGGGCACCTACGGCGAGTACCTGCGAAACCTCGACCGCGCCGACCCGATGACGCTCCCCGTGCTGGAGGCCGCTTCGTCACTGTTCCGCGGAGCGGGGTATCTGGTGTTCGACGGCGAGACACCGAAGGATACTGTGCAGGCCGCCATCGCCGCCCCCTATGCTCACGCGACCGCTCCCCTGCGCCGACTGGTCGATCGGTGGGCCCTCGCGATCTGCCTCGCCGCCTCGAACGGCACGCCTGCCCCCGAATGGGCACGCGCCTCACTCGCCGAGCTGCCCGCGCTGATGCAGGAGTCCGGTCAGCGCGCCTCACGACTGAACGCCGCCACGATCAACAGCGTCGAAGCCGCGCTCCTGACGCCGCTGGTTGGCTCGACGATGGAGGCGACCGTGATCGAGCTGCGGGGCGAGCGTGCGGCGATCCAACTCGCCGACCCCGCGGTCACGGCGACGGCACCCCTGCCCATGGGGGCGAAGCCGGGCGATGTCGTCCAGCTCCGGGTGGCTCGGGCTGACATCGCGAAGGGAGAGGTCGAGTTCGTGATCTGAACATCTCGACCACCGCTACCCTGTCGAGATGGATCATGCTGAGCGCGCTGAGAGGTTCGTCGCATCGACGTACCCTCACGCCGAGATCGCTATCGTCGCCGGAAGCACAGCACGCGAGGAACGCACCGCGACCAGCGACATCGATCTTCTGCTCATCGGCGCGTCTCTCTTCGGCCAGGTTCCGCAGTCCGGCGAGGCCGCCACTCATGAGTTCGAAGGCGAGATCTTCGAGGTGTTCGCCTACACGCCGCAAGGCTTCGAAGAATGGGCGGATCGCGGAGTTACCCAGCAGCGCCCGGTGATCGCGCACATGCTCGTGGAGGGGGTCGCGATCCGCGAGAACGCCGCGTTCGACGCTCTTCGATCGCGGTGGAGTGACATTCTCGCCGCCGGTCCACTCCTGGATGTGACGGAGTCTCGGTTGCGGCGGTACATGATCACCGACCTGCTCGACGATCTGAGGGACGCGACGGACGTTCTGGAGCAACGGGTGATCGCCGGCACGCTGTTCGAGCGGATCGCGGAGTTGATGCTGTTGGACGGTGGACGCTGGGTCGCGACCGGCAAGTGGCTTCCGCGACGCCTGCGCGATCTGAGCCAGGAGCGTGCTGACCTGCTGAGTACCCCCTTGCTCGCCGACGACCTCGCCGGCTTCGCTGATCGCGTCGAGGCGGAACTCGAGCGCGCGGGCGGACGGGTGCAGGCGGGATTCGTCCGCTGACGTCAGTCGGCTGGCGTCGCCACGGTCGTCATGACCAGGAGCTGAGGATCGCTCAGGTCGAGCGACACCGTGATCGAGGCGAACGCGGCGAGCGAGTCGACGTGCGTTCCTCCGCAGAGGATCACGGCCTCGCCCTCGGGGAGTTCGCAGTGCCAACGACGACGGTCGACGATGGACGGGCCCTCGGTCTCGACGCTGCTGGAGACACCGGCGGCGACCCATGCCGCGAGCTGGTCGTTGACGCGTGCTTCCCGATCGGTGAGCGTCGCCGCGAACGTCTCGGTGTCGAACCCGGCCCTGCGCAGGCTCTTGCCCAGACGGTACTCGTCGACGGCCCCGTCCTCGTGGATCCGACTCGACTGATTGGCGCGGCCCTCGAAGTCGGGGGCACCGAGGGCGTCGACACCGGGTTCCTTGCGCCAGAGGTCCGCCAGGGCCCGGTCGAGCGCGAGAGAGGCGAGGTGACATGCGGTGTGGCCGCGGCTGAGGCCGACACGACGCGCACCCTCGACCGAGAGCGTCACCCGCGCACCCTCGACGAGAGCAGCCGGAGCGGCACCCTCGATCCGATGCCCGACGAGCCAGGTCCAGCCGTCGGCCCCGCGCTTGACGGGGATGTCGCTCCCGACGGCGAACTCGCCCTCATCCGAGATCGCGGCCATCAGCGCCTCCGTCACCTGGACGGTGTCGCCGGCGACCGCGATGGTCCCCGTGTCGCCCGGCTGATCCGGCCAGGTGTGGTCGACGGGGTGGAAGGGTGTCGTGTCCACGACCACGACGGGGCCGTCCGGGTGGTTCTCGACACGGGTGACGATGCCATCTCCGGCGATGGCGCCTGCCGCGAAGGTCACGATGGTGGGCGTCGACATGGTTCTCCTAGGATTCGACGGCACGCAGTCGGCGCGCGGGCTCGACAGCCCGCAGCTGACGTGTCAGTGGGACGGGGGGATCGTGAAGCTGGCGAGCTTGTCGCCCTCGACGACGAAGATGCCGTCGGACTCACCGTTGAAGACGCGACTCGCCCATCCGAAACGGAGGCGCGTGGTGTCGCCCTCGGTCTCGGCCGAGAGCACGGTCATCTGCGCACCGGCGCCGATCGCGTCACTGCCCGCCCAGTCGCGCACCCCAGCGGGGCCGGCCTTGACCGTGCCCCAATCGCTGACGAAACCGTCGGCGGTGAAGGCATCCACGAATGCCTCGGTGTCGGCGGCGTTGATCGCGTCGATCATCGCCTGCACAGGAGCGGGAAGTGTGTGATCGGACATGTGGTGCTCCTCCTGGCTCAGACCGTGACGACCTGGGCGGTGCCGAGCGGCGCTTCCGGGCCCATCTCTGCGGCGATGCGGTTGGCTTCTTCGATCAGCGTGGCGACGATGTCCGCCTCAGGCACGGTCTTGATGACTTCACCCTTCACGAAGATCTGCCCCTTGCCGTTGCCCGAGGCGACGCCGAGGTCGGCCTCTCGGGCCTCACCGGGTCCGTTGACGACGCAGCCCATCACGGCGACCCGAAGCGGGACGGTCATGTCCTTGAGTCCCTCGGTGACGTTCTCGGCCAACGTGTATACGTCGACCTGCGCACGACCGCACGAGGGGCACGAGACGATCTCGAGCTTGCGCTCACGCAGGTTCAGCGACTGCAGGATCTGGTGGCCCACCTTGACCTCTTCGGCCGGCGGCGCCGACAGCGACACCCGGATCGTGTCGCCGATGCCCTCGCCGAGCAGGATGCCGAACGCCGTGGCGCTCTTGATCGTGCCTTGGAACGCCGGGCCGGCCTCGGTCACGCCGAGGTGCAGAGGCCAATCGCCCCGCTCAGCCAGCAGCCGGTACGCCTTGACCATCACGATCGGGTCGTTGTGCTTGACCGAGATCTTGAAGTCGTGGAAGTCGTGCTCCTCGAACAGCGACGCCTCCCAGACGGCGCTCTCGACCAGCGCCTCGGCCGTCGCCTTGCCGTACTTGGTGAGGATGCGGCGGTCGAGCGATCCGGCGTTGACACCGATGCGCAGCGAAACACCCGCGGCCTTCGCCGCCTCCGCGATCTTGCCGACGTTGCCGTCGAACTCCCGGATGTTCCCGGGGTTCACTCGAACCGCCCCGCATCCGGCGTCGATCGCCGTGTAGATGTAGCGCGGCTGGAAGTGGATGTCCGCGATCACAGGGATCTGGCTCTTCATCGCGATGATCTTCAGCGCGTCGGCATCGTCCTGATGCGGCACGGCGACGCGCACGATCTCGCAGCCGGAGGCCGTGAGCTCGGCGATCTGCTGGAGAGTCCCGTTGATGTCGGTCGTCTTCGTGGTCGTCATCGACTGCACGCTGACGGGAGCGTCGCCGCCCACGAGCACCTTGCCCACTTTGATCTGCCGGGACTTACGGCGCGGGGCGAGGACTTCGGGGATCTTCGGCATTCCGAGGTTCACTGCTGGCACCCCTCAAGCCTACGCCGCCAGGATGCAAGTGGGCTGGACGGACGCACCTACGCTGGATGAATGGCAGTCGTCCTCCTCACCGGCTTCGAACCCTTCGACGGCGCCGCGCGCAACCCCTCTGCGGATGCGGTGAACGCCGTCGTGGCCGACTACGACGGCCCGCACGACCTGGTCGTCGCGACTCTTCCCGTCGCATTCGACGCCTCGGCGCGCCGCCTGCGCGCCCTGATCGAGCGCCACTCCCCTGATGTCGTCATCGCCACCGGACTCGCCGGTGGGAGCTCACACATCGCCCTCGAGCGCATCGGGGTGAACCTGATCGATGCGCGCATCCCCGACAACGACGGCGCACAGCCCGTCGACGTGCCCAGCGAGGCCGGCGGCCCTGCGGCGCGGTTCTCGACGCTTCCCGTCAAGCGTCTCGTCGACGAGCTGATCGCCGAAGGACTCCCGGCGCGGCTCTCGCTGTCGGCGGGCGCGTACGTGTGCAACCACGTGCTGTACACCGCGCTGGGTGCGATCGGGCCGAATGCCATCGCAGGGTTCGTGCACCTCCCCTGGTCGACCGGCACCGCTCCCGCAGACGCTCCGCATCTCGCCGAGGCGCAGCTGGCTCGAGCGGTGCGTCTCGTCGTCGATCACGCCCTCGACACCGAGACGAAAGAGCCGGGCGGCAGCATCTGGTGACGTCATCGCGCTCGGGCCGCCACGCGCGATGTGGTAGTTTCGGCCCCATGCTCGCGAACTTCACCTGGTGGCCCGCCTTCTAGGCGGTGTGTTCGCGTTCCCACGAATTCAGACCGCCGACCTCGGCGGTCTTTTCGTTGCGCCGAGCCGGAGCACAGCACAGGAGACATCGATGACCCTCTCACGACTCGCCGAGCTCAGCGCCGATCCGACGGCGTCCTTCGTGCTGATCGCACGTGACGGCGCCGACACCGTCGAGCTGCTCAGCGGGGAGGTCGTCGACGTCGATCTGCTCGCGGATATCCCGCTGACCATCGACGGCACCCCTCGCGAGGTGTTCTCGATGGTCCCCTATCGCCAGGTGCGTGAACGCGGATTCGTCGCCCAGGACGACGGTGCCCCGCTGCGGTGCGTGGTCGTCGACGAGCATCTGCACCTGCCCACCGCGGAACTTCTCACGGCCCTCCCCCGCACACCCGTCGCGCTCCACGACGACGGCTTCGACATCGCCGACGCCGAGTACGCCGCGATCGTCGAGAAGGTCATCGCCGAAGAGATCGGCCGCGGGGAGGGTGCGAACTTCGTCATCCGGCGCGATTTCACCGCCGGCATCGACGTCGACGACCGGACGGCCGCCCTCACCTGGTTCCGTGCGCTGCTCACGCACGAACGCGGCGCCTACTGGACTTTCGCCGTCGTCACTCCCGGGCACATCGCCGTCGGCGCCAGCCCGGAGGCCCATGTGGTCGCCCGCGAAGGCATCGTCACGATGAACCCGATCTCCGGAACGTTCCGTCACCCGGCCGGTGGTTCGACGAAGGAGACGCTGATCGACTTCCTCGCCTCGACCAAGGAGACCGAGGAACTGTTCATGGTCGTCGACGAGGAACTCAAGATGATGAGCGCCGTGTGCTCCGACGGTGGGCGGATCACCGGCCCCCACCTCAAGGAGATGTCGCGGCTCACGCACACCGAGTACATGCTTCGCGGACGCAGCTCCCTCGATCCGCGCGACATCCTGCGCGAGACCATGTTCGCGCCGACCGTCACCGGGTCGCCCATGCAGAACGCGTGCGCCGTCATCCGTCGCCACGAGCGCGAGCCCCGCGGCTATTACTCCGGAGTCGCCGCCCTGTTCACCCCGAACGCCGACGGCGGCCACGACCTGGACGCGCCGATCCTCATCCGTACCGTGTACCTCCAGGACGGTACCCTCCGCGTGCCGGTCGGTGCGACGCTCGTTCGGCACTCCGACCCGATGGGCGAGGTGTCCGAGACGCACGGCAAGGCCGCCGGCGTGCTGGGTGCCATCGGAGCGATCGACCGGGACCGCGTCGCCGAGGCACGCAGCGATGCGGACGCTCCGGGCGCGGCACGTGCCCTCGCCGACGACCCCGCGATCGCCGAGCTGCTCTCGTCGCGCAACGCCCGTCTGGCCGAGTTCTGGCTCAACCCGCAGGGCGAGGAGTTCACGGGCCCGTTCGCCGGACACTCGGCCCTCGTCGTGGATGCCGAGGACCGTTTCACGACCATGCTCGCCCACCAGCTGCGCCATCTGGGTCTCGCGGTGACCATCGCCCCCTGGAGCGAGGTGCGGGACGCCGATCTGGATGCCGCAGACCTCGTCGTCGCAGGCCCAGGTCCCGGAGATCCGCGGGATACGGAGAACGCCCGCATCGCCAGGATGCGCGCCGTGGTCGCGCGTCGACTCGATTCCGACGCACCGCTGCTCGCGGTGTGCCTCAGCCACCAGATCCTCGCCGACAGGCTCGGCATCTCGCTGACTCCGCTCGATACCCCGCATCAGGGTCTGCAGAAGTCCGTGCCGGTGTTCGGAGAGGACGCATCGATCGGCTTCTACAACACCTTCACCGCGCGGGTCAGCCCTGGCACGATGACCGTCGGGGATGCCGACGTGTCAGCGGATCCCGACTCCGGCGATGTGTACGCGCTCCGCGGGGCGCACTTCGCCTCGGTGCAGGGACATCTCGAGTCGATCCTCTCGCGCGACGGGATCCGCACGCTCGAGCGCCTCGTGTCGCACGCCCTCGCCTGATCCGTCGAAACGGGGTCGGTCAGAGCTCGAGCGATACCCGGGAGCGGAGCAGGCGTCGCTCCGCGTCATTCACCGCGAGCTCGTGGGCATCGCGGAGTGCCGCGAGAGCCTCCTCTTCCCGTCCGGTTCGCCGCAGCAGGTCGCCGCGCACGGCATGCCAGAGGTGGAAGCGCACCAGATCGTCATGAAGGGCCTCCACCTCCGCGAGCGCGCGCTTCACGTCGCCGGTCTGCCCGACCGCGACGGCGCGATTGAGACGAACCACGGGCGAAGCGTCGTGGACGAGAAGCAGGTCATAGAGCGCGACGATCTGTGCCCAGTCCGTGTCGGCGAACTGCTGCGCATCGGAATGACACGCAGCGATGGCCGCATGCAGCTGCCAACGACCTGACCGCCGCATCCCTGCAGCGCGCGAGAGCGCTCGATGGGCATCGCGTTGAAGCGCAGCGTCCCACCGCATCCGGTCCTGATCGGCGAGCAGGACCATCTCGCCCTCGAGCGCTCGCGCCGGCTCTCTGCTGCGATGGAACTTCAGCAGCGCCACGAGCCCCCATGCTTCGGGTTCACCAGGGAGGGCGTGCGCCACGACCTCCGCCAGCCAGAGTGCGTCTTCTGCGACGTCGCGATCCGCCCCGCAGTCCGAGCCCGGCAGGAGATGCGCCATGTTGTACATGACCGAGATCACGGTGAGGACCATGTCCAGGCGCGGTGCCCGCTCCCCGCCCTCCGGCACGCGCAGCGGGATCCCTGCCGCGCCGATCCTGCGCTTGGCGCGCACGATGCGCTGTCCGACGGCGGCCGGAGTGCTCATCGTCGCCCTGGCGATCTGCTCGGTCGTCAGGCCGCACACCGCGCGCAGGGTGAGCGCGAGCTGTGCGGGCTCGGACAGCGCCGGATGGCAGCATCCGAACAGCAGTGGCAGTCGCTCGTCCATTTCGGTGTCGACCAGCGGCGCCCGGTCGGAGAGGATCGCGAGCTTCTGGCGGTAGCGCTTGTCGCGGCGCAGCCGATCGAGTGCGTTGTGACGCGCAGCCGTGGTGAGCCACGCGGCCGGATTCGGCGGGACTCCCCTCACGCGCCATCCGACCAGAGCTTCGGCGACAGCCTCGGCCACGGACTCCTCCGCGAGATCGAGGTTGCCGAGCGATGTGGTGAGAGCCGCGACGATCCGGGCGGACTCGCCTCGGACCACCCGCTCCAGGGCGCGATCGGATGCCGCATCCCCCGATGACGCGGCATCCGAGGCGTTCACTGCTCGAACTGGCTGTAGTCCGTCACGATCGGACGGATCTCGACCGAGGTGCCCTCGAGCTCGAGCATCGGCCACGTCCGCGCCAGGGCTATCGCGGCGTCGAGGTCGGGCACATCGATGAGAGTGAAACCGCCGACGGCCTCACGCGCCTCCGTGAAGGGACCGTCGACGACGACTGCACCCGTGGCCCCGTGTCGCACGGTGGTCGCCGCATCGACCGGCTGCAGTTCTGCGCCGCTGTCCTCGATCGAGTCGGCGTTGTCCTGGAACCACTGGTAGACACGCGCGTATACGTCTTGAGCGACCTCCGGCGAGACGGCGGCGTCGTGCGCGGGGGTGGATGTAAACATGATGACGTACTTCATGAGGTTCGTCCTTTCGTCTTGAGAACCGTTTCACCCCTTCAGCGAACGGACAAGGACGAATTCGACACCTCAGCCGAGAAGATTCACCGGGTTGAACAGATCGGCGACGAGCAGCAGCGCTCCCATCGCGATCAGAAGCACCGCGACGACGACGGTCAGCGGCACGAGCTTCGTCGCATCGACGGGCGCCGGGGGCGGCCTGCGGAAGAGCTTGGCCCACGCGCGCTTGATGCCGTCCCACAGCGCGACGACGATGTGACCACCGTCGAGCGGGAGCAGCGGGATGAGGTTGAAGACGAACAGCGCGATGTTCAGCGAGCCCAGCAGACCGAGCAGGAAGGCGAACCTGTTGAGGATGGGCGCATCGGTCGCGGCGACCTCACCTGCAAGGCGTCCGACCCCGACGACGCTCAGCGGTCCATTCGGGTCGCGTTCTCCGCCGGTGACGAGGGAGACGCCGACGTCCCACAGACGCACAGGGAGCGTGACGATCATGGATGCTACCCGAGCGGTGCTGTCCGCGGCCATCTCGGGGCCGGCGGTGAGGGGCTGCTGCACGTAGCCCATCTGCGCCCCCATCCCGACATAGCCGACCTCCTTGACGACAGGCTTTCCCGCGTCGTCGAGGACCGGCTGGCCGCTGGCGTCGGTGATCGTGCGCTCTGCCGCGATCGGCGTGAGACGCAGCGACTTCTCCGCCCCATCACGTCGCACCACCATGTCGAGCGTCTCGCCCGGTGCCGCCTGCACGATCGTGGTGGCCTCGGCGAACGTCGACACCGGCTGTCCGTCGACGGACACGATGACATCTCCCGGCTTGATCCCGGCTTCCGCGGCGGGTGAGGCCGGGTCATCCGGTGTGCACTCGGTCGCCGTCGAGCCCGCGGGCACCACGCATTCGGTCACCGAGGCGATGGTGGTGGTTCCCTGCTGCAGGCCGATCCCCGACAGCAGCACGGTGAAGATCACCGTGGCGAGCACGAGGTTCATGGCGGGACCGCCGAGCATCACGATCACGCGCTTCCACACGGGCAGGCGGTAGAAGACGCGATCTTCCGCGCCCTCCGCGATGGTCTCGTCGTTCGCGCTACGCGCATCCTGGATCAATGAGCGGAAGACGCCGGAGGCCGGACCGGAGCTCTTCGACGCCGGGTACATGCCCGACATCGAGATGAAGCCCCCCAGCGGAAGCAGCTTGAACCCGTACTCCGTCTCGCCGATGCGCCGAGACCACAGCCGCGGGCCGAAGCCGATCATGTACTGACCGACGCGCACGCCGAAGAGCTTCGCGGGGACGAGATGCCCGACCTCATGCAGGCCGATCGACAGCCCGAGGCCGATCAGCATGAACAGGATGCCGGCCAGATAGAGCAGGAATTCCACGTGCCAACGTTAGTGCCCCCAGCTAGGAATCCGCCCGGCGCCGCGGCGCAGCTAGGCTGAGAGCGTGAATGCCCGGCAGCTGCGACTCGTGCGCGCTGCCGCCGTATCCTCGGTGGCGACGTTGCTCGCCGCACTGTCCCACACTCTGGGCGGCGGAGCGGCTCCGCATGCGCTGCTGATCCTCGCGATCGCGACTCTGGTCACACCGCTGTCCGCCGTGCTGGTCGGCGTCAGGCAGTCGCGCGGCCGTGTAGCCCTGGCGGTCTTCCTCGCGCAGGGCGCCTTCCACGTCCTGTTCCAGCTGCTGGGCGCCCCGACGGGTACGACGCCGATCGCCGGCGGCGCACACTCCCACCATCTCGACGTGGCGCTTCTCGGGTCTACGGCACCCGCAGCGGCTCCCGGCGCACTGATGCTGTTCGCGCACGTCGTCGCGGCCGTGCTCACCACGATCCTGGTGTGGCATGCGGAAGCGGTCGTGCGCATCGTCGCCCGCTGGGTCGACGCACTCTTCCGACGCGCATCCGCGCTGGCGCCCGCGATGCATCGCCGACCGCCTCGACTGCGTTCGGTCACCGTCGTCTCCTTCGACGCCGCCGTCTCGGCCGCTGTGCCCAGACGCGGTCCTCCTGCGCTCGCCCGCGACTGATCCGTCGCACCGGAGTCCGCCGACCCCCGACGGGGCGGCATCACCCCTTTCGCGGAGACGCGCCGTCGTGGCGCGCCCGCACTTCGAGCACCAGGAGATCTCTCATGTCCCGCAACACCCGTACCCGTCGTCTCAGCCTCGCCGCCCTCGGCGTCCTCGGCGGAGCCACCCTCGCCCTCGCCGTCCCCGCCATGGCCGGCGCCCACGTGGGCGTCAGCCCCGACGAGCTCGCCGCAGGAGACCACGGCGTGCTCACCTTCTCGTTCTCCCACGGCTGCGAGAACTCCCCCACCACCGCCCTGCGCATCACGATGCCCGAGGGCCTCGCCTCGGTGGCACCGACCATGGACAGCAATTGGAACATCGAGGTCGAACGCGGTGATGACGGCCTCGTCAGCGCCGTGACGTACACCGCCGTCGCGCCGGTGCCCACCGACCTTCGCGGCGCGGTGAGCATGGGAGTCGGCCTGGACGAGAACACGCCCGACACGCTGGCGTTCCCCGTCGTGCAGGAGTGCGTCGAGGGTTCGACCGAGTGGACGCAGCTCGCCGAGAACGGCGAGGACCCGCACAGCCTCGACGCACCCGCCCCGGTCGTCTCCGTCACCGCGGCCGCCGCCGGCGGGCACGGCGAGCACGCCGAGACCGAAGATGCCGACAAGGGCGACGAGGCCACCGCCACGTCCGCGGTCTCCGACCCCCTGGGAGTGGCTCTCGGCGCCGGCGGTCTCGTCGCCGGCTTCGCCGCCCTCGTGGTCGCGATCCTCGCCTACCGACGCCGCGCCTGACGGCCTGCACGGCCCCTCGCGCTGCGCTCTCCGGAGCGCGAGGGGCCGTGCCGCGAGTGGTTCCCACCGCGGTCGTGAGATCATGGATCCGCCATGTCGATTGAACAACAACCGAGCTTGCCTCCCGTGCTCCGCCCCGCGAACCCGCCCCGGCGTGAGCTGTCCGAACTCGCTTCCCGCTTCGCCCGCACCGTTCGCGGTGACGTCGACGGGATCGCCCTCACCGGCATCACCCTCGCGACGGCGGATCTCCGCCCCGGCGAGGCGTTCGTCGCGATCCAGGGCGTCAATCGGCACGGTGCGGACTTCGCCGTCACCGCCGCCGAGAAGGGCGCCGTCGCCGTCATCACGGACGAGGCCGGCGCGGAGATCGCAGAAGCGGCGGGACTCCCGATCCTCGTGGTCGATGACCCTCGCGCTGTGCTCGGCGACCTCAGCGCGTGGGTCTACGGCACCGGAGCAGGCGACCCGCTCCCGTTGCTGTTCGCGACGACCGGAACCAACGGCAAGACCAGCGTCTCCCACCTGCTGGAAGGCATCCTGGATCAGATCGGCGTCGTCACCGGACTCTCCTCCACCGCCGAACGTCATATCGCCGGCGAGGTCATCGTCTCGAGGCTGACCACCCCCGAAGCCTCCGAGATGCACGCACTGCTGGCACTCATGCGCGAACGTGCGGTCGAAGCCGTCGCCGTCGAGGTCAGCGCGCAGGCGCTCTCCCGTCACCGCGTCGACGGCATCCGGTTCGACGTCGCCGGCTTCACCAACCTGAGCCACGACCACCTCGACGACTACGCCGACATGGACGAGTACTTCGAGGCGAAGCTGCCGCTGTTCCGCCCCGATCGTGCCGAGCGCGGCGTCATCTGCCTCGACTCCCCCTCGGGGGCGATCGTCGTCGACCGTGCCGAGATCCCTGTCGTCACGGTGGGCACTCCGTCCATCGCCGCAGACCCCGAGGCCGCGACCGCCGCGGACTGGGTCGTCGTCATCGACGACGAGCGGGCAGCCGGCACCACGTTCACGATGACCGGCCCTGCCGGTTCCCTCACGACCACGGTCCCGGTGATCGGGCCGCACATGGCCGCCAACGCGGCCCTGGCGATCGTGATGCTGCTCGAAGGCGGCTACGCCTGGGATCGCATCGTCGAGGCGCTCACCCGCGACGGCGGTATCCGCGCCTATCTCCCCGGTCGCACCCAACTGGTCTCCGGAGCGACCGGCCCCGCCGTGTTCGTCGATTTCGGTCACTCCCCCGACGCGTTCGAGAAGACGCTCGCCGCCGTCCGCCGAGTGACCCCGGGCAAGGTGCTGATGCTGTTCGGTGCCGATGGCGACCGCGATGCGAGCAAACGCTTCGACATGGCGCGCACCGCTGTCGAAGGCAGCGACATCCTCGTGGTCACCGACCACCACCCGCGCTTCGAGGACCCTGCCTCCATCCGGGCGACTCTCATCGAAGGCGCCCGCAAGGCACGACCGGATGCCGAGATCCACGAGGCCTCGCCGCCCGAGAACGCGATCGTCACCGCGGTCGGACTCGTGGGCGACGGCGATGCGATCCTCTGGGCAGGCCCCGGGCATCAGGACTACCGGGACATCCGCGGGGTCCGCACGCCCTACTCGGCACGCGAGCTCGCCCGCCGGGCACTGCGCGCCGCCGGCTGGCCGGTGCCCGACTCGCGCTGGCCGGTGCCCTACCCCGACGAGGACTGATCCGAACGCCAGGGCGGTGAAGCGCCCTGGCGGACTCCTCAGACGGCCGCGATCATGCGGTCGGCGGTCGCACGCGCCCAGGATTCGGCCGCGGCAAGAGTTTCGACCGTGAGCGCGTCCGGCGCATCATGCGCGTCGATGACACGGGCGATCGTGTCGACGATGCCGAGGAACGAGAGCCGTCCCTCATGGAACGCGTCGACGGCCTGCTCGTTGGCCGCGTTGTATACGGCGGGGAACGTACCGCCCGCGCGTCCGACGGCTTTCGCCAGCGCCACGGACGGGAACGCCTCTGCATCGAGCGGCTCGAAGGTCCAGGAGGTGGCGGACGACCAGTCCAGCGGTCGTCCGACACCGCCGACACGGTGCGGCCAGTCCAGACCGAGAGAGATCGGCAGGCGCATGTCGGGCGGCGAGGCCTGAGCGATCGTGGAGCCGTCGATGAACTCGACCATCGAGTGCACGATCGACTGCGGATGCACGACGACGTCGATGTCGTCATACGCGATGTCGAAGAGCAGGTGCGCCTCGATCACCTCGAGTCCCTTGTTCACCAGGGTCGCGGAGTTCGTCGTGACCATGCGCCCCATGTCCCACGTGGGGTGCGCGAGCGCCTCCGCCGGGGTGACCTGGGTCAGTTCCGTGCGGCTGCGTCCGCGGAACGGACCGCCGGATGCCGTCACCACGAGCCGCCGCACCTCTGCGTGAGTGCCGGCGAGCAGCGCCTGCGCGAGCGCGGAGTGCTCGGAGTCCACAGGGACGATCTGACCGGGAGCTGCCGCGGCGAGCACGAGGTCGCCGCCCACGATGAGGGACTCCTTGTTCGCGAGGGCGAGTGTGCGGCCCGCCTTCAGCGCCGCGAGGGTCGAGCCGAGCCCGATCGAGCCGGTGATGGCGTTGAGCACCACGTCGGCTTCGACATCGCGGACGAGCTGCTCGGCCTCGACGGCTCCGAGAGCGGTGGACTCGACCTGGAACTGCGCGGCCTGTGCCTCCAGCATCTCTGCGTTCGAACCGGCGGCGAGACCGACCAGCTCGAATCGACGAGGGTTGGCCCGGATCACATCCAGTGCCTGGGTGCCGATGGAGCCGGTGGAGCCGAGGACGATGACGCGACGCATAACGCCAGCCTAGGTCACGCCCACGGCTCCGCCTCGGTTACTGCTGCTGCTGGACCGGGGTCGTAGCGAGGATGTCGACGACGAACACGAGGCTCTCCTTCTGGAGTTCGTGTCCCTCGCTCGCGCCGTAACCGTCGGACGGCGGCATCACGACGATGACCTGAGAGCCCACCTGCTGGCCCTCGAGAGCCTTCTGGAAGCCTGCGACGACACCGGTGGTCTGGAACTGCGCCGGGGCGGCATCGCGGCTCCAGCTGGAGTCGAACTCCGTGCCGTCGGACCACTTGACACCCAGGTACTGCACGACGACGAGATCGCCCGAGGCGACCGTCGC
This sequence comes from Microbacterium sp. Root322, assembly GCF_001425645.1. Lineage (NCBI taxonomy): Bacteria > Bacillati > Actinomycetota > Actinomycetes > Micrococcales > Microbacteriaceae > Microbacterium > Microbacterium sp. Root322. Next base: position 852,704 of record NZ_LMCS01000001.1, read on the forward strand.
CCCGTCACCCTGCTTGAGGACGGCGACCTTGGTCTCGGTCGGCGCGTCGCCGTCCGGGATCGTCACGGTCGGGGCGCCCTTGTCGTCGAGCTTGACGGTCGGCATGCCCGGGGTCGGGTCGACCGGCGTTCCCGTCGCTACCTCCGGGAGCTGCTCGACCGCTTCGGCGTAGACGACCTTGGCTGTGCCGCCGTCGCCGAAGACCTTGCCGGGAAGCGCCAGGACCACCTGGGTGCCGAGGGGCTGGCACTCGAGTGCTGCGATGAACAGTGAAGCGTTGTTCTGGTCGAGGAGGACGGAGGCTTCCCCTCCGTCGCTGCGAGCCGAGGAGTCGACGATCTCACCCGTCGCGGCTTCGATGATCTGGAACTTCACGCCCACGAGGTCGTTCGCGACGACCTCGTCGCCGTCGCCCTTGGAGATGATCGTGCGCTCCACGTCGGCGAACGGCGCGTCCGCGGGGACGGTGACCTTCGCGTCGAGGCCTTCGCCGTCGACGACGACCGCGTCGGACGTCGCACCGGGCTGCGCGTTCAGCAGACATCCGCTGGACGCGGTCGGCGAAGGCGTGCCGGAGCTCTCCGGCGCAGCGCCACCGGCACAGCCCGCCAGCAGAAGGGTCGCCGCGGCGACGGTGGACAGAACGATGAGCGGACGCTTGCGCACAGTGAGACCTCGGGATCGCGGGCAGGAAACTCCATCCTGCCTCATACCCCTTTGCTCGCGCTGGGAGGCGCGGCGCAAGTCTTCATTCCCACGCTGGCATGGATCCGGGAGTAATCTGCTCTGATGACCTCTGAGCAGTCCGTCGAGCCCGAATCCTCGTCACCGGAGGAAGCCTCGTCAGAGGAGACGACGAAGCCGCGTCACGCCGGGTTCGCCTACACGCTCGGCCGCAGCCTCATCACCCCTCTCGCTCGACTGGTGTACCGGCCCCGGATCGAAGGGCGCGAGAACGTCCCCCTGAGCGGTCCCGTCATCTTCGCGAGCAATCACCTGTCCTTCATCGACTCGATCGCGATCCCGGTCGCCGCACCCCGTCCGGTGCACTTCCTGGCGAAGTCGACGTACTTCGAGGGCACCGGCTTCAAGGGCTGGATGAGCAAGACGTTCTTCGAGTCGATCGGCGCGATCCCGGTGCGCCGCGGCGCCGGACAGGCCGCCCTGGATGCCCTCGACCTGCAACGCCAGCTCCTCGACGAGGGACTCGCCGTAGCGCTGTACCCGGAGGGCACCCGCTCCACCGACGGCCGGCTGTACAAGGGCCGCACGGGCGTCGCGTTCCTCGCGCTCCAGACCGGCGCACCCGTGGTCCCGGTCGGTCTGATCGGCACCGACAAGGTGATGCCGGTGGGGGCGAAGATGCCCACGCTCAAAGAGCGCATCACGGTGCGCTTCGGCGAACCGCTCGACCTTTCCCCGCACGGTCCGGCGACCAGCGGACGGGCGCGTCGACTCGCCACGGATCAGATCATGGCCGCGATCCACGGGCTCTCCGGCCAGGAGCTCGCGGGCGCGTACAACGAGGCACCTGCGCAGGGCACGATCGAGAAGATCAAGCAGGCTCTACCGCACGAACGTCGCTGACGCGGCGAGAGCGCGTGGTCAGGTGCGAGCGCGTGGTCGGGCGAGAGCGCGTGGTCAGGCGAGAGCGCGCGGTCAGGCGAGAGCGCTGACCGTCGCCTGGTGACGCACCGGGAAGTTCATCGAATTCGCGATGAAACACCACTCGTTCGCCTGAGCGTGCGCGCGCTCGGCGGCCTCGATCATCGAAGCCTCGGCGACGACGACCTCTGGGCACAGCAGCACCTCCACGAACGCGCCGCCGCCTGCGCCGTCTTCGCGCATCACTCCGCTCGCGCGGTCACGGTAGGACACCACGACGACGCCGGCAGTGACACACGCGTGCAGGTACGACAGCAGGTGACACTCGGAGAGAGATGCCAGCAGTAGGTCTTCTGGATTCCATCGTGAGGGGTCACCGCGAAAGGGCTTGTCCGCTGAGGCGAGCAGATCGGGCTTTCCGCCGACCTCGATCGTCACGTCTCGGCGGTAGTCACGGTAGCCGGTGGTTCCGGTGCCGGTATTGCCGGTCCACGTCGCGGTGAGCGCATAGTGGTGTTCGCCGAGAGTGCGCGAGGTCGTCTCTGCCATGGGATCAGTCTGTCAGGCTCCTCCGACACGACGCGAGACGCCGCACACCCCGGGCTAGAGTTGACGGGTGCTGGAGACTCTCACCGTTCAGGATTCCGTGGAACTCGCCGTCGTCGAGAGGAGCGGATTCGTCGAATCCCGCCACGCCGGTGCGGCCGTCGTGCTCTCGCCCGACGGCGACGTCGTCGCCCGTCACGGCAATGCCGATGCGCTGATCCTGCCGCGCTCCAGCCTCAAGCCCCTGCAGGCCATCGCCTGCATCACTGCAGGCGCGGTGCTCGAGGGCGAGCAGCTGGCGATCTCGACGGCGAGCCACATCGGCACCGACCGTCACGCCTCGGTGGTACGCGACATCCTCACCGAGGGTGGTCTCACGGAGGACGCCCTGGGCTGTCCCGCCGCCTGGCCGAGTGACTCGGCGACACGCGATGAGCTCGTTCGTGAACACGGTGTGCCGACGCGGGTGCGCATGAACTGCTCCGGTAAGCATGCCGCGATGCTGCGCGCCTGTGTGGCGACGGGCTGGCCGACCGCAGGCTACCTCGATCCCGCTCATCCTCTGCAGCAGCACATCCGCGACGTCATCGAGCGCCTCACGGGCGAGAAGATCGCGCACACCGCGATCGACGGGTGCGGCGCGCCGGTCCACGCCATGACGCTGACCGGTCTGGCGCGCGCGATCCACCGCATCGGCACCGCTTCGGATCGTTCGCCCTTCGCTCTTCACCGGGTGGCCGGCTCCCTCGTCCGCGCGGTGCGCGAGAACCCCTGGACGATCGAGGGCCCCGGCCGCCCCGACACCATCGCGACGGAGACGCTCGGCGTGTTCACCAAGTACGGCGCCGAGGGCGTCATGGTGATGGTCGCCCCCAATGGAACGACCGTGGCGCTGAAGATGCTCGACGGGGCCACTCGCGCCTCGACGATCGTGGCCGCCACGCTTCTCGCCCGCGCGGGAGGGCTGAGCGACGCCGACGTCGCGGCTCTCAGCGGCGCGCTTCCGCTCGCCGTGCTCGGCGGCGGGGCGGACGTCGGTGCCATCCGTCCCGGTGCCGGGATCTGACACCGCGTCTTCCTCTCGGCCGCGCGCGAGGATGCTCATGCCGGCGACAGCTCGGTGAGGTGGACGCGTCTCGGCGCACGCGCGCCGATCACCGACCACGCCCGGCCTGCATGCGGGCGCGCGTAGGGCGGAAGCTCGCGGGCGCCGACCAGCTGGCGGAGGTCGGCCGGGTGCTCACAGCGGATGAGCACCTCACCGACTGATCTCACGCGTTGCCACACGGGCCAGTTGCGCTGCCATGTCTCCGCATCAGCGACCACGATGCATCGCGGTCCCACACCTTTGGGCTCGGTGCCGACGGCCACCACCTCGCACGCAGGATACGCGTCGCGCATCCGGGCGATCACCTCCTCAGCTCCGGGACTGACGACGCCCGTGATCGCAGAGGTCGGAGCCCACGCCGCCATCGACGGTGCCGCGGTCCGGTCGACTTCGCTTTCGTCGACCCAGGCCAGCTGCACTTCGTGGTCGCCCATCCTGGCTCGCCCGGGAGCGCGGTCGCGCACGAATCCCGACGACTCTCCCCCGGCCGCCAGATGCTCCATCCGGTTCGGCATGCGCAACAGCACTCGACGCGGCAGCAGATCGAGCACCCGCCCCAGCGCTCCGCTCGCTCTGGTCGCGGTCAGGACGAAGGTCGTCCCCCGCGCTGCACGAAGAACCTGCTCCCAGCGGTGGACGAACTGCTGGCCGTACTCCGGTGGCAGAGCGGCGGTAAGCGCGTCCAGGTCGTCGCCCAGCACGACCGCAGGAGGACGCTCCCTCCCGTCCGCCCATGCGGCGAGCAGATCCCAGGCGTCTTCAGGGTCGCTCGGCAGCCAGACGGCGTCGTGGCGCTGCGCCGCGACCGCCCTCAGCGCCGCGGTGCGGCCGGAGCCGGGCGCACCGAGAAGCGCGAGTCCTCGCTCGCCTGCGCACCGCAGCAGCACCGCTGGCTGCGACTGGCGGCCGGGGTCGTCGGCGCGACCGAGGACCACCGTATCGGGCGACGGCCCGGCTGCGTCGATGACCTCCGAGAGTGGGAGAACGGCAGGAAGAGCGGGGAGCCACGGGCTGGGCGGCACATCTGCTTCCGCCCACCGCATCCCGACGTCCCTCAGATCGGCGGCCGCGGTCAAGGCGACGCGGATCGCGACGGGCTCGTCGTCCGCAGGCCGCCGCACCAGCCCGTGCCCGCGCGCGCTCGCGTCGCCCGCGAGCATCGCGGCCGCGTCCGTGCCGATCATGAGTCGGCTGTCTGCGACGTCTCCGACCCGCAGACTGATGCGAAGGGGGCAGTTCGCGGCCAGTGCGTCTCTGATGACCCCGGACGCACGCTGCGTGCCGATGATGAGATGCATGCCGAGCGCGCGGCCGCGGGCTGCGATGTCGGTGAACACCGCGCCCAGGTCGGGGTGTTCTGACAGCAGGGCCGCGAACTCGTCGACCACGATGACCAGCCGCGGCATCGAGACATCACGCACATCACGAACTCCCGCAGCGGCCAGCACCGCCTCTCGCCGCCGCAGCTCCGCCGTGAGGCTGGAGACGCCACGCCTGGCGCCTTCCTCGTCGAGGTCGGTGATGACCGCGACCACCTGCCGCAGCGCGCGCAACGGTTCGAATGCGGTGCCGCCCTTGAAGTCGGCGAGCACGAAGGTCACGCGGTCCGGTCCATTCACCGACGCGATGGCTGTGACCCAGCTGACGAGCAGCTCGCTCTTGCCCGTCCCCGTCATACCGGTCACGATCGCGTGCGGCCCGTCGCCGACGATGTCGACCGTGATGCTCCCCCGCTCACCGAGACCGATCGTCGCGGCCAATCCGTCTGCGTCCTGAGGCTGTGCGAGCTCGGAGAGCGACACCGCGTCGGGGAGCACATCGACCTCGTCGCCCCGATGCGCGAGCTCTGCACCCACGGCGCCTGCCTGCGCGAACGACAAGCACTCGACGGCGATGGCGATCGAGCCGTTCGGGGTGCGCAATGTCCCCCGTCGCGGTTCGATGATGTCGATGACCGTCGTGATGCCCTCTGGCACGTCTTCTTCGACCGAGGCCAGCCAGATCATCGCATCCGCCTGCGGCCGTCCCTCAGCGGTCGAGCCGACCCCCACCCGGAAGCCGCCTCGATGCCCACGTCGCGTATGCGGGAGACTCTCGAACCCGTAGGCGGAGAGGGCGGCACCGCCCGGATCTGCGCCGACCAGGGACAGTTGTGCGGCGCTGAAGCGCAGACACAGCTGCACGATCAGGGCCCTCGCCGCCGCCTGGGTCAGCGGTCGTGGGCCTCGGAGACAGATGCCTCCACCGATCGGCACTGCGATCGGCGCATCCTCGACCACACCGCATCGTTCGCGGAACTCCCGCCCACGGGCATCATCTCCGCCGCTGCAGCGCACCTCACTGGTCGCCCCGCCTGCGCCGACGACGACGGGCGTGATCGCGTCGAGCGGTTGAACCCCGCGAAGAGGCGGCTGCGCGATGCAGTTCGCCGCGTCGGGGCGCCGCTGCCAGAGCATCTCGCGCTCGTCACTGTGCCGGCGGAGCAGCTCTGCCTCGGCTTCGGCCCACTCCGCTTCGTTCTGCTTCTCACCCTGTCGACGCTCGCGACGCCGGGTGCGTGCGGAGTCCACGAGCGAGGCCCCGATCATCAGGGGCCCCAACGCCGCGAAGCACAGCGCGAGGAGCGAGCCGGTGACCGTCCACAGCACCACGCCCGCCGCGATCGGCACGAGCGCCGCCAAGAACGGCAGCGGGGCGCGACGCGAGGCGGCCGGAGCCGTCGGAAGTACGATCGGAAGGGAGTCCATCCCCCCAGTGGATCGCATCGCGATCCTGGGATGAGCGCTGTCCACAGCGCGGGACGGTTACTCCGCGGTGTTCTCGATTGGGGAGGACGAGTCGTCTTCTGCGGTCACCTGGACGATGATGAGCGTGACGTTGTCCCGTCCGCCGTTCTCCAGAGCCGCTGCGAGCATCGCATCGGCGGCCGCACCCGGGTCTTCGTGTTCCCGGAGGAAGTGCTGGATGCCGTAGTCGGTGAGCTCTTTGGTGAGACCGTCGGAGCAGATGACGAAGCGGTCACCTGCGCGCACATCGATGGAGACGTAATCGGGGGCCGTGAGCTCACTCGCTCCCACCGCGCGGGTGATCACGTTGCTGTACGGATGCCCTTCGGCCTCTTCCGGGCTGAGCTTCCCCGCCGTGATGAGTTCCTGCACGACCGAGTGGTCTGTCGTGATCTGGACGAGTCGATCGTCACGGAGCAGATACACGCGGGAATCGCCGATGTTCAGTGCGATCCAGTGCGATTCGTCACCGTCGGCGTCGGCGTCGAAGTAGACCCCTGTGAGCGTCGTCCCGGTGCCTTCGTCGGTCGTCTCGGGGTGGTCGGCGATGTCACCGACAGCCAGCTCGAGCGCATTCTCGATCGACGGACCATCGACCTTGCCTGAGGAGACCACAGCCTGCAAGCGGGCGACCGTGCTCTGGCTGGCGATCTCGCCACCGGCGTGACCACCCATCCCGTCGGCGACGATGAACAGCGGGTAGTCGGCCAGGAAAGCGTCCTGGTTCGTCTCGCGGCGTCGGCCTTGATCGGTGATCCCGGACCACGACAGCAGCAGCGGGCGCTGCGCAACCGTGATTCGGTGCGTCTTCGTCTCAGCCACGTGCTGCCTCCGATAGGCCTGCGGCGGATCGGACGGTCGCAGGATACTCACAACACATCGTAGTAGAAGTCACGCGCACCTCGATCACACCTGGGCTCCAGCATCCACCGGCAACGGGAAGAACTCGTCGATGACGACCAGATCCTCCGTCGTCGTGCCAGCACGTCCGAAGTCGTCGCAGCCTGGGCCTGTGGAGGACACGGGGAGACCGGAAGCACCCACGCGGCGCTGCGACAAGACCATGTCATCCACGTTAGCGGCCGCTGAGGATCGTCCACCACCGAGACAGCACAGGGCCCTCGACCGGGGTCGAGGGCCCTGTGTCAGACGATCACGCCGGAGGCTGCGTGGGGTCGGCCGGCGGAGCTGCGGGCGGTGCCGGCGGAGCTGCGGGCGGTGCCGGCGGAGCTGCGGGCGGCGCAGGCGGGGTTGCCGGCGGCGCCGCGGGAGGAGCCGGCGGCGTGGTCGGCGGAACCGGGGGAACCGGTGCGCCGGTCGCCGGAGCTGCGGGACCTGCAGGCGGTGCGTAGCCGGGCTGAGCGGGCGGCGCGTAACCGGGCTGGGCCGGCGGCGCGTAACCCTGCGCGGGGGGTGCGTAGCCCTGGGGCGCGCCGTAGCCGGCCTGCGGAGCCGCAGCCGATGCCTGAGCGGGGATCCCGTCCCACACCGTGCGGTCGCCGAGCAGGCTGTTCGCTGCCCAGGAAGCGGGCTGGATGCCCGCGTTCCAACGCGACTTGTCGAACGCGTTGATACCGAGCCACACCGGCGGCAGGAAGAAGTACAGAACGACCCAGACGGCGTCCTTCTGCAGCTTCAGGCCGACCCGCCACGCGGCGATCAGGTCGATGACGCGACCGGCGATACCGATGAGCGGGAGGATCAGGAACCATCCCAGGAACGGGATGATCGAGCCGATGATACCGCCACCGATCAGGTACAGAACGAGCCAGGGACTCAGGTCACCGAGCTTGTAGAAGATCATGGTGCTGTAGACGGGCACCCAGGCGCGCCACTTGCCCTGCACTCCCGCCTTCTCGAAGATCTTCATGTAGAACCACGAGTAGAGCGCGTAGATGGCGAGTGGCAGGATCGTGTAGACCAGGATCAACGCGACCAGCGCGCCGCCTGACAGGCCGTCATAGCCGTAGTAGTCGTTCATGGTTCCCTCCAGAAAATTCATGATGCGGCATCATGCGCTGAACACACTAGCGTGTCGCGGGGTTTCCCCGCAGGTCTCTTTCGCCGTCTGGCATGTTCGGGTCGCCGCCGTTCGCGGACGAAGCGTCCCTCCTCGCACGGAAGACGACTCACTCCTCGACGACGAGCTCCAGAATGCCCGGCTGTGCGCCGTCGCGGAAGACGATCCCCCGCTTCTGCGCCCACGCGCGAAGGCCACGGAGCGAGCTGACACGCGGCCGATCCTCGGCGATCGCCCGCACGAGCAGGCCCTTCGACTTCTTGTTGAAGTGGTTGAGGGCTCTTCCGTGTGCGGTCACGACACGGACGTACGCGGAGGAGACGGCACTCGGCACGGGCCCGAGCGCGACGTAGGCCTCGCTGCGCAGGTCGAGGACGAACGACGGGTCGGCCTCGGCGATCGCTGCGGAGGTGGCTTCGGCCCAGTGCCGGCGAAGCGCCGGGAGTCCGGGTAGTGAGGTCCCGGCGGCGAGGCGGTAGGTGGGAAGAGCGTCGAGGGCTCCGACCGGGCCCAGCGGAGCGCTGTGGATCCACACGTGCTCTCCCAGCCACCGTCGGGAGACCGCGGAGAGGGAACGCGCATCGAGCGCATCGAACAGCACGCCCGTGTACCGGTCGATCGCCGGCATGGTGGGCGACGATCGAAGCGCCCTGTTGTGTGCGATGTCCCCCCGCTGCCGCTCGCTCAGCTTGAGCACGCGTCGTGCGGCCTCTTCATCGGCGGCGAGGTCGATCAGCGCCTCGAGGACCGCCGACCGTCGCTCGTTGAGCGACGGAAGCACGAGCGAGTCGAGATCGAGAGGGGAACCGTCGCCACCCTCGTGTTTGGTCTCCGACGGAGGGAGCAGGATCTTCATGAAACCTCTGTGGATACAGACGCGTCCGCCTCGGAACCCGTGCGGGTGCCGAGGCGGACGCGTGAAACAGGTACTGCTAGGCGATGAGAGCCGCGTTGCCGGCAACGATCGTCAGGGTGTCGCCCTCCATGGAGAGGAACCCGTCCTGCGCGTTGGCCAGCACCTTGGTGCCATCCGACTGGGTGATGCGAACCTGGCCCTCGGCGAGGATGGCCAGCACCGGCTCGTGGCCGGTCATGAAGCCGATCTCACCCTCGACGGTCTTGGCGACCACGAGGCTCGCCTCTCCCGTCCAGACCTCCGCATCAGCGGAGACGAGGCTGACGTGCAGCGCCATGGTCAGCCGTTCTCCTTCTGGATCTTCGCCCACTGCTCTTCGACGTCGGAGATGCCACCGACGTTGAAGAAGGCCTGCTCGGCCACGTGGTCGAAGTCACCGCGGGTGATCGCGTCGAACGACTCGATGGTCTCCTTCAGCGGGACGGTCGAACCCTCGACGCCCGTGAACTTCTTGGCCATGTAGGTGTTCTGCGAGAGGAACTGCTGGATGCGACGTGCACGCGACACGACGATCTTGTCTTCCTCGGAGAGCTCATCGACACCGAGGATGGCGATGATCTCCTGCAGTTCCTTGTTCTTCTGGAGGATCTGCTTGACCGTCGTGGCGACGCGGTAGTGGTCCTCGCCCAAGTAGCGGGGGTCCATAATGCGCGACGTTGAGGTCAGCGGGTCGATGGCCGGGTACAGACCCTTCGAGGCGATCTCACGAGAGAGCTCGGTCGTCGCGTCGAGGTGGGCGAACGTGGTCGCCGGAGCCGGGTCGGTGTAGTCATCGGCGGGCACGTAGATCGCCTGCAGCGAGGTGATCGAGTGGCCGCGCGTCGAGGTGATGCGCTCCTGGAGCACACCCATCTCGTCGGCGAGGTTCGGCTGGTAACCCACGGCGGAGGGCATGCGGCCCAGCAGCGTGGAGACCTCGGAACCGGCCTGCGTGAAGCGGAAGATGTTGTCGATGAAGAGCAGCACGTCCTGCTTCTGCACGTCACGGAAGTACTCCGCCATCGTCAGAGCCGACAGGGCGACGCGCAGACGCGTTCCCGGCGGCTCGTCCATCTGGCCGAAGACGAGGGCCGTCTTGTCGAAGACGCCCGCCTCTTCCATCTCGTGGATGAGGTCGTTGCCCTCACGGGTGCGCTCACCGACACCGGCGAACACCGACACACCACCGTGGTCCTGCGCGACGCGCTGGATCATCTCCTGGATGAGGACGGTCTTGCCGACACCGGCGCCACCGAACAGACCGATCTTTCCACCCAGCACGTACGGGGTGAGGAGGTCGATCGACTTGATGCCGGTCTCGAACATCTGAGTCTTGGACTCGAGCTGGTCGAAGTTCGGCGCCTTGCGGTGGATCGGCCAGCGCTCGGTCACCTCGATGGTCTCGCCGGGCTCGAGGTTGAGCACCTCGCCGATGACGTTGAACACCTTGCCCTTGGTCACGTCGCCGACGGGGACCGAGATGGCCTCACCGGTGTCGCGGACTTCCTGGCCGCGGACGATGCCGTCGGTCGGGTTCAGGGCGATGGCGCGGACGAGGTCGTCGCCGAGGTGCTGAGCGACCTCGAGCGTGATCTCGGTGGACTCTTCGCCCATCGCGATCGTGGTCTTCAGCGCGTTGTAGATGTCGGGGATCGAGTCATGAGGGAACTCGATGTCGACAACCGGACCGTTGACGCGTGCGACGCGCCCGACGACCGCGGTCGCCGGCTGGTCAGCCGGAGCGGTGAGGGTCATTTTCGTCTCTTTCCTGATGGTCTATTTGCTCGAGAGGGCGTCGGCGCCGCCGACGATCTCGGCGATCTGCTGCGTGATCTCCGCCTGGCGCGCGTTGTTGCGCAGACGGGTGTAGTCGGTGATGAGCTTGTCGGCGTTGTCGCTGGCCGACTTCATAGCCTTCTGCGTCGCCGCCTGCTTCGCGGCAGACGACTGCAGGAGCGCGTTGAAGACGCGGCTCTGGATGTACACCGGCAGGATCGCGTCGAGAACGGTCTCGGCATCCGGCTCGAACTCGTACAGCGGGTAAACGGTGTTACCGGCTTCCGACTCATCGGCTTCCGTGATCTCCAGCGGGAGCAGACGCACGGATTCGGGCGACTGCGTCATCATGCTGACGAAACGGTTGTACACGAGGTGGATCTCATCGACGCCGCCATCCTGTCCCCCGCGGGAGAAGGATTCGAGCAGCGTCGCGGAGATCTCCTCCGCGGTGTGGAACGACGGGGTGTCCGTGTCGCCGGTCCACTCCGCAGCGGCGGCGAGGCGTCGGAACTGGAAGTATCCGACGGCCTTGCGACCGATGAGGTAGAAGACCGGCTCCTTGCCCTGCTCGCGCAGGAGCTCTGCGACCTCGAGACCCTCACGGAGGATCTGCGAGTTGAAGGCTCCGGCGAGACCGCGGTCCGAGGAGAAGATCACGACCGCGGAGCGGGTGATGTTCTCGGACTCGCGGGTCAGCGGGTGATCCACGTTCGAGTGCGTCGCGACGGCCGACACGGCCCTCGTCACGGCACGCGCGAAGGGTGTGGACGCTTTGACGCGTGCCATCGCCTTCTGAATGCGCGAAGCCGCGATGAGTTCCATCGCCTTCGTGATCTTCTTGGTCGTCTGAGCAGAAGAGATCTTCTGCTTGTAGACCCTGAGTTGAGCGCCCATATGTCAGTACCTCACGCGGTTACGCGCGACGACCCTTGACGATCTTCTCCTGGTTGACGTCCTCAGCCTCGGCTGCAGCGTGCTCCTCGTGGCCCGGGGCGCCGATGGCGTGTCCCTTGCCACCCTGGAACTCCAGGATGAAGGCATCCGTCTGCTTCTCGAGCTCTGCGACCGTGGCGTCATCGAGGACGTTGGTGTCGCGGAGCGTCTCGAGAACCTTGGTGTTGCGACGCAGGTAGTCCAGGAGCTCGCGCTCGAAGCGCAGGACGTCCGAGACCTCGATCGAGTCGAGCTTGCCGTTGGTGCCGGCCCAGATCGAGACGACCTGCTCCTCGACGGGGTACGGCGAGTACTGCGGCTGCTTGAGCAGCTCGGTCAGACGCGCACCACGGGAGAGCTGACGACGCGAAGCCGCGTCGAGGTCGGACGCGAACATCGCGAAAGCCTCGAGGGAGCGGTACTGCGCGAGCTCCAGCTTCAACGTTCCGGAGACCTTCTTGATCGACTTGACCTGAGCGTCACCGCCGACTCGCGAGACCGAGATACCCACGTCGACCGCGGGACGCTGGTTCGCGTTGAAGAGGTCGGACTGCAGGAAGATCTGGCCGTCGGTGATCGAGATCACGTTGGTCGGGATGTAGGCCGAGACGTCGTTCGCCTTGGTCTCGATGATCGGGAGACCCGTCATGGAACCAGCGCCGAGCTCGTCGGACAGCTTCGCGCAACGCTCGAGCAGACGCGAGTGCAGGTAGAAGACGTCACCCGGGTAGGCCTCGCGGCCCGGCGGGCGGCGCAGGAGGAGCGACACGGCGCGGTAGGCCTCAGCCTGCTTCGACAGGTCGTCGAAGATGATGAGGACGTGCTTGCCGCCGTACATCCAGTGCTGGCCGATGGCAGAACCCGTGTAGGGAGCCAGGTACTTGAAGCCGGCGGGGTCGGATGCGGGAGCGGCCACGATCGTGGTGTACTCCAGCGCACCGGCCTCTTCGAGGGCGCCCTTCACCGAAGCGATGGTCGAGCCCTTCTGACCGATCGCGACGTAGATGCAGCGAACCTGCTTGTTGACGTCGCCCGACTCCCAGTTGGCCTTCTGGTTGATGATCGTGTCGATCGCGATGGCCGTCTTACCGGTCTGGCGGTCGCCGATGATCAGCTGACGCTGGCCACGACCGACGGGGATCATCGCGTCGATGGCCTTGATGCCGGTCTGCATCGGCTCGTGCACCGACTTGCGCTGCATGACGCCGGGCGCCTGGAGCTCGAGGGCGCGGACGCTCTCGGTCTCGATCGCGCCGAGTCCGTCGATCGGGTTGCCGAGCGGGTCGACCACGCGGCCGAGGTAGCCGTCGCCGACCGGAACCGAGAGGACCTCGCCGGTGCGGGTGACTTCCTGACCGGCCTCGACACCGGTGAACTCGCCGAGGACGACGACACCGATCTCGTGCTCGTTCAGGCTCTGTGCGAGACCCTTGGTGCCGTCGGCGAAGATGACGAGCTCGTTCGCCATGACGCCGGGCAGTCCCTCGACGTGCGCGATGCCGTCGGCCGCGTCGATGACGGTGCCGACCTCGGTCGCCCCGGCCCCGGAGGGCTCGTATGCTGCGGCGAAGTCCTTCAGCGCGTCACGGATGACGTCGGGGCTGATCGATAGTTCTGCCATTGTCTTCCCTTTGTATCTGGGTGCGCGGTTCCCCGCGCGAAGTCGTGTTAGCCCGCGAGCTTCTGGCGAAGGTCGGCGAGTCGTGCGGAGATGCTGCCGTCGATGACGTCATCGGCGATCTGCACGCGCAGGCCTCCGACGACGGCAGGGTCGATGACGACGTTGAGCGATACCTGACCGTCGTAGCGACGCGAGAGCGAGTCGCTGAGACGGGCGCGCTGTGCGTCTGTGAGGGCGGCCGCAGTGTGCACCGTGGCGACCACTCGACCGCGCTGGCTCGAGACGACGCTCATCGCCCGGTTCAGCAGCCGTCGGACTCGACGCCCGCGCGGCTCGCGCACGAGCGACGTGATGATCAGCGTCGTCGCGGAGCCGGTGGAGCCTTCGGCCAGGAGACGCTCGACGAGCGCACTCTTGGCGTCTTCTCCGCCGACGCGGCTACCCAGAGCGAGTTCGAGCTCGGGGTTGGCCGCGATCACCCGGGAGAAGCCGAAGAGCTCCCCCTCGATGTCCGTTCCGGGCTCGGCGATCGCTGCCGCGCGGATCGCGAGCTCCTCGATACCGTCGACGAGCTCGCCCGCGTTGGACCAGCGTTCTGCGACGACGGTCTTCAGGACGCCCTGGGCACCTGCGGAGAACCCGCCGAACACCGCGGCGACGACATTCTGTCGTGCCGCGGCGGGAGCGGAAGGATCAGCAAGCGCGCCGCTCAGCTGGGACGATGCACTCACGGCATGCGCGGCAGCGAACAGCTCCCGTGCGGTGTCGAGAGTGACGTCCTTCGCTGCGGCAAGCGTCTTGATGGATGCCGCGAGTGCCTGAGTGGTCGCGCTGCCCATTACTGAGCCGCCTTCTCGGATGCCTCGAGCTCGGCGAGGAAGCGATCGACGACAGCCGTCGCACGCGCGTCGTCGGAGAGCGTCTCGCCGACCACGCCACCGGCGAGGTCGATCGCGAGGGTTCCGACCTCGCTACGCAGCGAGACGAGAGCGGTCTGACGCTCCGCTTCGATCTGCGTGTGCGCGGTGGCGGTGATGCGTGCGGCCTCGGTGGTCGCAGACTCCTTCGCCTCGGCGACGATCTTCTTGCCGTCCTCACGGGCGGCTTCGCGGATCTCACCGGCCTCGGTGCGCGCCTCAGCGAGCTGACGCGTGTACTCCTCGAGTGCCGCCTCCGCCTGCTTCTGCGCCTCGTCGGCCTTGGCGATGTTGCCCTCGATGGCGGCGGACCGCTCGTCGAGCATCTTCGTCAGACGGGGAAGGGCGACCTTCCAGACGACGACGAGGATGACGATGAACCAGAGGCCCGACCAGATGATGTCGTACCACGCAGGGATGAGGGGGTTGTTCGGCTCACCCTCTGCTGCGAGGTTCGTGACAAGAGCGTTCAGCATCCTGTCTCCTTCAGAAGTCGGTGAGGATTACGGGAAGGGGATGAATGCGACGGCGATGCCGACGAACGCAAGTGCCTCGGTGAAGGCGATACCGATCCACATGAGGACCTGGAGACGACCGGCCAGCTCGGGCTGACGAGCGACACCCTCGATGGTCTTGCCGACGACGATGCCGACGCCGATGGCCGGGCCGATGGCTGCGAGGCCGTAGCCGACCGCTCCGAGGTGACCGTTGATTTCAGCGAGAACCGTAGTAGCGTCCACGGGTTTTTCCTTTCGTTGGGTGGGAAGGCTGATGCCTGCCCGCTCAGTGCTCTTCTGCGACCGCGAGCTGGATGTAGACCGCGGTGAGGACGGTGAAGACGTATGCCTGGAGGACGGCGACCAGCATCTCGAAGAGAGTGAAGGCGCCACCGAAGGCGAGGGTTCCGACACCGAGTGCGGCCCAGCCGCCACCTGCGGTGAAGAAGAAGAACTGGGTCGCGGAGAACGCGAGGACCAGGATCATGTGCCCCACGACGAGGTTCATGAGAAGACGCAGCGTCAGCGTGACGGGGCGCAGGATGAACGTCGAGATGAGCTCGATGATCGCGACGATCGGCATCGCGGCGACCGGCACACCCTGCGGGAACAGGGAGTTCTTGAAGAACTTGAAGCCGTGTCGCTTGATACCGGCGTAGATGAAGGTCACGTAGCTGACGACGGCCAGCGTGAGCGGCACCGCGACGATCGCCGTTCCCGGCATGTTCAGGAACGGGATGATGCCCGTGATGTTCATGAACAGGACCATGAAGAAGATCGTGGTCAGGATCGGCAGGAAGCGGTCACCGTCCTTGCGACCGAGCATGTCGTGGGCGACGTTGGTCCGGACGAAGCCGAGCCCCATCTCCACGAGGCTCTGGAAGCGGCCGGGGACGACCTTCATACGGCGAGTGCCGAGCCAGAGGATCAGAACCACGGCGATCACCGCGAGCAACTGGACCAGGTGGATCCGGTTGACGGGGATGGGGCCTACGTGGAAGAGGATCTCCGGAAAGAAATCGTCGATCGAAGGGCCGTGGAACTCGCCGTCGGAGGCGAGTCGGGGGGTCAGGGTCGCAGCAAGATTAAACAGCGCGGGCTCCAGCTTCGGGGCACCGGTCTAAACCGGGGCGACGATGGTCGGTGTGCTACACAGCGCAAGCGCTCGCGGGCGAGCGGCGGGCACGTATCAACAGTATCAGAATCTGAGGGTCTCCTAAGACCGCTGGCCACCCTCGACGGGTCCGTCTCCGATGTGATTCGCCGAGCCGGGCGCACGGTCTTCGGGAACCTCCGTCGGCAGGTTCGTGTCGCTGACGTTGGGCAGCCGCATGCTCGTGAGGACGATCACGTCGATCGCGAGCGACATCAGCACGCCGGCCACGATCGACAGGAAGAACACCATCGGCTGCAGCCACGGCTGACCGGCGAGCATGATCATCGCGACGACGAAGAGCCCGAGCTTGAGCAGCCAGCCGCCCAGGACGATGGCGAAGAACAACTGCACGTAGATCGGGTCGCCGTACCAGCGGTTCGCGATCAGGATGCTGATGCCGGTGATCGCCAGGAAGACGGCGGCCAGGAGCACGCCGAGCAGACCGCTGACGAGCCCCTCCCCCTGAGCGACGAGGTAGCCGATGCCCCCGGCGATGATCGCGAGCACGACGGTGGCGACCGCCGACCAGATGAGGGTGCGACGCAGGATCGGCGTGCTGGAAACAGGACTCGGGCTCATCAGGACTCCACGGGTGTCGGATCGGGTTCGGCGCCCGCTGCGCTCTTCCTGCGGCGGGTGGGACTCAGCGTGACGACGAGGCAGGCGGCGATGCCCACGATGCCGAAGCCGACACCCGGCAGGTACTGGCCGGGCCAGTCCTCTCGGGCACCGACGTACATGAGCAGGACGGCGAGGGAGACCACGGCCGTCCAGGCGTAGAAGATGAGCACGGCGTCACGGTCGCGGTGACCCAGATCGAGCATGCGGTGATGCAGGTGCTTCCGGTCGGGCGAGAACGGCGATCGTCCCGCGCTCATGCGTCGGAGCACGGCGAGTCCGAAGTCCAGCAGCGGCAGCAGGACCACCAGCAGCGGGAGCAGGATCGGCAGGAAGGCTCCGACCAGCTGGGAACGCCCGAGCCGCTCGGGGTCGAGGGCGGACGGATCCATCTGCCCGGTGATCGCGATCGCCGATGTGGCCATCAGGAGGCCGATCACCAGTGCACCGGAGTCGCCCATGAAGATCTTCGCGGGGCTCCAGTTCAGCGGCAGGAAGCCGAGGCAGGCTCCGATGAGGACGGCGGCGATGAAGGTCGAGAGGTTGAAGTAGCTGGAGGCGCCGGAGTCGCGCGTGAAGATGTAGGAGTAGGCGAAGAACACGCCGTTCGAGATGAGACACACACCGGCGACGAGCCCGTCGAGTCCGTCGATGAAGTTCACCGCATTCATCACAATGACGATCGCGAACATCGTGATCGTGATGCTCAGCCAGCTCGACACCACGATGAGGTCACCGAACGGCAGAGACAGGATCTGCAGTCCCCCACCGACCGTGATGACGCCGGCAGCGAGGAACTGCGCGCCGAGCTTGATCATCCAGTCGATGTCCCAGAGGTCGTCGACGACCCCGATGATCGCGATCAGCAGGGACGCGCCGAGGATCGACCACATGGTCTGCGGCGGCACCCAGATGCTCTGGAAGAACGGGTTCACCGCGGAGAAGCCGAACGCCGCGGCGATGGCGAGGAAGATCGCGACGCCGCCCAGTCGTGGCTTGGGGGTGGTGTGCACGTCCCGGTCGCGGATCGCGGGGTACAGCTTGAACCGGAGGCTCAGCTTCCACACCGCCCAGGTCAGCGCGAACGTGATCGCGGCGGTGAGGATGATCGTGAAGAGGTACTGCTTCACGAATCCCCGTCCTGCTCCTGCGCGTGCTCAGGGTCATGCTCGTGTCCGGCGTGGTCCTCGGGCTCGAGGAGGTCGCCGAGGACTTCCTCGAGCTGCTCCCTGGTCACGGCGCCGTCACGGAGGATGCGCACCGTCCCGGGTTCGGAATCCGCGCCGCGGCGCACCAGGGAGGTGGCATCCACGATGGTGGACGCGATGCCGTCCTTGCTCAGGCCGTCTGCGAGATAGACCGCGACGCTGTCACCCAGCATCTTCTCGGCGTCGTACGCCGAGATGGCCGCGGCTTCGCCCGTGAGGTTCGCGCTGGAGACGGCCAGCGGGCCGGTCTCCGCGAGCAGTTCGAGGGCGACCCGGCCCTCCGGCATGCGCACCGCGACCGTGCCGAGAGTCTCTCCCAGGTCCCACACCAGCGACGGCTGCGCGGGCAGCACGATCGTCAGTCCGCCGGGCCAGAATGCCTCGACGAGGCGCTCGACCGGCTCCGGAACGGACTCGGCCAAGGCGGCGAGCGTCTCCTTCGTGCCGATCAGCACGGGCGGCGGCTGATCCCGCCCGCGCCCCTTCGCATCGAGGAGGCGCTGGACGGCGGCCGGGGAGAAGGCATCGGCGGCGACGCCGTACACCGTGTCTGTGGGGATGACGATGAGGTCGCCACGGCCGATCGCCTGGCGCGCGTGGCGCATGCCGGCGAGGAGCTGCGACTCGTCGCTGCAGTCGAAGATGGTTGACATGACGGTTCGATTCTATGCGGCGCGGCCAGTGAGCACGCTCGGAGGTTGCTGATCAGGGTCGGAGCGCGGTGGTGGTGCGATCCCGGAGCGTCAGGTCGCGGTGCGTCGCCGGCGCGCGCCAGCCGTCGGCCGCGAGGAGGTCCCTGATCGACTCGCCCTGCAGTTCGCCGTGCTCGATGACGAGGAGACCACCGGGGCGCAGCAGCCGCAGGGCCCGTGAGCTGAGCACACGCACGATGTCGAGACCGTCCTCTCCCCCGTACAGCGCCATGGCCGGATCGAACAGCCGCACCTCCGGATCGCGGGGAATGGCGGCATCGGGCACATACGGCGGATTCGAGATGACCACGGAGGCCGTGCCGTCGAGCTCCGGGAAGGCTTCCCCCAGGTCGGACAGCACCAGCGTGAGGTTGTCGACTCCCGCGACGTTGCGGCTCGCCCAGGCATGCGCGTCCTCGGAGAGCTCGGCGGCGAAGATGCGCGCGTGCGGCACCTCGGTGGCCATCGCGAGGGCGATCGCCCCGCTGCCGGTGCCGAGGTCGATGCCGACCGGTGCGGACTCCGGGGAGCTCAGCAGGGCGTCGATCGCGTACTGCACCACGGTCTCCGTCTCCGGACGGGGTACGAAGACGCCGGGGCCGACGGCGAGCTCGAGGTGACGGAACGGCGCGGTTCCGGTGATGTGCTGCAGCGGCTCCCTGGCTGCACGACGCGTCACGGCCTCATCGAGCGCCGACACCGCTGCGTCATCGATGCCGTCGCCACGGACGATCGCCGCCTGCACCTCGCCGCGTCGTCGTCCGAGGATGTGGCCGGCGAGCAGCTCTGCGTCGACGAGAGGGTCGGGCACTCCGACATCGGCCAGACGCTGGGCCGCCGTGCGGACGACCGCAGCGAGAGAGGTGTCAGACATGCCTTCCAGCGTAGAGTGCGAGCGGCCGTCACAAAGGCCTCCCCATAGGACCCCTCCCCTAGGCTGGTCCGCAGCGACCCCGCACAGGAAGGCTCATCATGCCCGGCATCCACTCCGACATCACGACCGCGTTCGGCAACACACCGCTCGTCCGCCTGAACCGGGTGACCGAGGGACTGGGTGCGACCGTCCTCGCCAAGCTCGAGTACTACAACCCCGCCTCGAGCGTGAAGGATCGCATCGGGATCGCCATGGTCAACGCCGCCGAGGCATCGGGTGAGCTCACGCCGGGCGGCACCATCGTGGAGTCCACGAGCGGCAACACCGGCATCGCTCTCGCGATGGTCGGCGCCGCGCGCGGCTACCGCGTGATCCTGACGATGCCCGCCTCCATGTCGAAGGAGCGCCGGGTCCTGCTGAAGGCGTTCGGCGCGCAGATCGTGCTCACCGACCCCACCAAGGGCATGAGCGGTGCGATCGAGGAGACCAAGCGCATCGTCGCCGAGACTCCCGGAGCCATCTGGATCCGCCAGTTCGAGAATGCCGCGAACCCCCAGATCCACCGCGAGACCACGGCGCAGGAGATCCTCCGCGACACCGACGGCGCGGTCGACATCCTCGTCGCGGGCGTCGGCACCGGTGGAACCGTCACCGGGACCGGACAGGCGCTCAAGGCGGCGAAGCCCGGCGTCCAGGTGATCGCGGTCGAGCCCAAGGATTCCCCGGTACTCACCGAGGGACACCCCGGCCCGCACAAGATCCAGGGCATCGGCCCGAACTTCGTCCCCGGTGTGCTCGATCGCGAGGTGCTCGACGAGATCCTCACCGCCGAGTTCGACGAGTCCATCCGCGTCGCCCGTGAGCTCGCGGCCAAGGAGGGTCTCCTCGTGGGCATGTCATCCGGCGCCGCGGTCGCCGCCGCGCTGAAGGTCGCGGCCCGACCGGAGAACACCGGCAAGACGATCGTCGTCATGATCCCCGACACCGGTGAGCGTTACATCTCCACCGCGCTGTTCGAGGATCTGCGCGAAGACTGAGACCGGCGATGGGCATGATCGGGCGGATGCGCGAGGACATCGCGGCCGCACGCCTTCGGGATCCGGCCGCGCGCAGCGCCGTCGAGGTCGCTCTGCTCTACCCCGGGCTGCACGCCGTCTGGGCGCACCGCGTCTCGCATGCGCTCTGGCGGCGCCGCCTGCGTCTGCTCGCACGCGCCGGCTCCCAGGTGTCGCGCTGGCTGACCGGGATCGAGATCCACCCCGGCGCGAACATCGGCCGTCGCTTCTTCATCGACCACGGCATGGGCGTGGTCATCGGCGAGACCGCCGTGGTGGGCGACGACGTGATGCTCTACCACGGCGTCACGCTCGGCGGACGCACACGCGCTTCCGGGAAGAGACACCCCACGCTCGGAGACGGAGTGGCCGTCGGCGCCGGCGCCAAGATCCTCGGCCCCGTGACGATCGGGGCCGGCTCCGTGGTCGGTGCGAACGCCGTGGTCACTCGTGACGCCCCCGCCGACAGCGTGCTCGTCGGAGTGCCAGCGAAGCCGCGTCATCGCACGGTCGGCGAGGATACCAGGGCTCTGCTCACCGCGCCGGACCACTACGCGATCTGAGTAGACGAGAACGGCGGACGCCCTAGGCGGTGTTGCCAGACACCTTCGGGCGCCTTGTGGGCGGGTGTTGGATGCGTGTCGCGTGATGCGATCTCTGACGAGGCCTGGGCTGTGATCGGCCCGCAGTTCCCGAACGTGAAGTCGACGGGACGGTCACCGGCGGATCGGCGCACCGTGGACGAGGCGACTGCGTAGCAGTACCGAACGGGCGCGCCGTGGCGGGATGTTCCGGACCGGTTCGGGAGCTGGAACACGATCTACAAGACCTTCGACCGGTGGTCCGAGCAGGGCGGGTGGGCGCGGGTGCTGGACGACCCGGTGAGCTCAGAACTCCTGAAACGCGGGCGCTTGAGCGCTTTGCGTGGTCGCGGCCTGGGCATTCAAGCCCGCGCACCAGCTCGGATACACCCGGAACCCACGTTTGCCTGGCCGCCTTCCTGACGTGACGCCGAGCGCTGTCAGGTGCGCGCTGGTGAACCGGAACATCCCTCGCTGATCATGCTGTTCCACGAAGACAAGCAGCCCCGCTGCGGGATCGGCATCGCTGAACGGCACTGTGTTCCCCTCCGCGTCCCTTTGCCAGAACGCGACGAAGGCCCCCGGTTTGGTCGGAGTGTTCCGCGCTGTGCGAATATGCCAAGCCCCTTCGCCTATCTGGACAATCCCGGACTCATAGTCGCTGTTCTGGGTCTCGGGGATGACTTCAGCGGTCACGCCCACCTCCGCCGAGTAGACCGCGAAGGCGTTGAACTGCATGCAGCCACGCTATCTTGCCGAGCCACCAGCCCGGGCCTAGGCTCCACACACCTATAGCAATACGGCCTAGCAGCCCGACAACCAGGACCGTGATCGCGACGAAACCCGGAGCCGACTACTCGACAAGGTGGGCAAAGTCTTCGGTGTATCCGAGTATCAATATCGGGGAAGTGGCAAGCGTGGCTTCTAGCCGCTGCCAAGCCCTGCTCTCCTGCTGTCCATAGAGGTGCTTGAGGTCCTCCACCAACGCCGGAACGTCTTGATCGGTGGTGCTGTCGAGTTGGCGGACGAACCCGAGCGTCGACGCACCGATTCCGAAGAGCACGTAGTTGTGGCGTTCGCAGATGCGTTTCACTACCGCACGGAGCTGAAACGGATTCCAGTCAACCGAGAAGTACCCATTTGGGATGTTCGCAAGCAGATCGTCATCATGCCGGCCGGGGAGGCACTGCACGACATGCGCATCGTCGAGCAGCAGATCAGGCTGGCGGTTGAGGTCCGACAGCGCATCGATGTCGGTTTCGCTGGTCGTGAGCTCGCCACGCAACTGCTCCCACGCGACCATTCTGCCCAGATCGCGAAGCGCTCGCCCTGTGGCTTCGAAGAGCGCTGCTTCGTACGTGTCGACCGCTTCCGCATTGTCATCGTCGGGGTAATCAAGGTCATCGCCGAAGCCGTGCTCGTTCGCCGCGTGTCCGCTCGTATAGAGACACTGATTCAGGTCGTCCAAGGTCACGAAGCTGCGCCCATTGGCAACCTGTCCAGCGCCGACCTGCTGGAATGCGTCAAACAGCTCAGCGAACGACGACGCCCCCTTGATCAGCGCGACACTGAACCGGTCAAGACCCCGGCGTCCGTCAACTGTGGGGAGTGCGACGAGCTCCAACCGCGATTGTTCTCGCCCTTCAAATTCCATCGATACCGACTACGCACAGCGAGGCGAGCTGATCCGACAGCGACAAAGGGACAGCCACTTTAGCAACACGCCCTAGCGGCGTTGGCCCTTGACCGCCGCGACCTTCTTACGCAGGAAGAGGAGCGGGAGCAGCACGCTGCCGAGCGCCGTGATCAGCCAGACGATGACCGCACCGAGCAGCCACCCGGTCAGGTCGGTGATCCGCAGCCCGCCGATGGGCAGCAGCACGACGACGACGAGGGAGATCAGCGTCGAGAAGATCCCGATACCGCCCATCAGCACCGGCGCGTAGCGGTTGGCCATCTTGCCGACCCAGGGCGCGAGCACGCTCTGCAGGATCGCGAAGATCAGGATGCAGATGACGAAGCCCCACCACTTGTCCCACTCGATCGTGAAGCCGTCGAGGAGGAGGTCAGCGGCGATCAGGCCGAGACCGGCGGACACCACGTAGAGCAGGCCGCGGAACAGGAAAGTGATCACGGGCCGAGCATAGCGCTGTGCACGCACGATGGTGGGGAGCACGGCGTCCGCGCTCCCCACCACCGGAGCGTCACTGCGCCACGAAGAACGGGACGGCTCCGGTCAGGATGCCGACGCCGAGCATGACCAGCGAGACGATCGTGGCGCGCCACAGCACCTTGCGGTGGTGGTCGCCCAGGTTCACGCTCGCGAGCGACACGAGCAGCAGGATGGCGGGTACCAGCGGACTCTGCAGGTGCACGGGCTGGCCGGTGATCGACGCCCGCGCCATCTCCACGGGATCGATGCCGAAGTTCGCGGCGCTCTGGGCGAGCACCGGGAGGATGCCGAAGTAGAACGCATCGTTCGACATGAAGAACGTGAACGGGATCGAGAGCACACCGGTGATCGGCGCGAGGAACGGACCAAGCGCCGGTGGGAGCACGTCGGTGATCCACGTTGCCATCGCATCGACCATCCCGGTGCCGGTGAGCACGCCGACCAGGACTCCTGCGGCGATCACCATGGAGACCACGCCCACGATGCTCGGTGCGTGCGCGACGATCTCCGAGGCCTGTTCCTTGATGCCACGGAAGTTGATGACGAGCGCGAGGCCCGCTCCCACCATGAACACGTACGGCAGCGGCAGGATGTCGAGCACCAGCAGCACCATGACCGCGACGGTGAGAGCGAGGTTGAACCAGATGAGCTTCGGCCGGAGGGTGGGCCGTTCAGGGTCCAGCATCGTGTCGGCCATGGCCGTGTCCGCGGGATCGACGCTCGCGGCGGAGACGGGAGCGTGTCCGCCGGCGACGACCACGAGGTTGCCGGTGCGCAGCGAGGCGCGCGCACCCGGCTTCGGCTCTGCCCCGCGGAAGATCTTCGGCACCGTGGAGAGCGTCCCGCCGTCGGCGCCGACCAGCAGCCCCTCGGAATCCAGGCGACCGAGTCGCCGGCGCTCCTGCAGGCCCAGGATCCATGCGAAGCCGAGGGTCACGACGATCCCCGCTCCGAGCGCCGGCAGCATCGGCACGAAGATGTCTGTCGGCTGCAACCCCAGGGCCGTCGCGGCCCGCACGGTGGGTCCGCCCCACGGCACGATGTTCAGCGTGCCGTTCATGAGGCCGGCGACGCAGGTCAGCACGACGGGACTCATCCCCAGACGCAGGTAGATGGGCAGCATCGCCGAGGTCGTGATGATGAAGGTCGTCGAACCGTCGCCGTCGAGCGACACCGCTCCGGCGAGGATCGCGGTGCCGAGCACCACCTTGGCCGGGTCGTCACCGAGCAGGCGCGTGATCAGCCGGATGAGCGGGTCGAACAACCCCACGTCGATCATGATGCCGAAGAACATGATCGCGAACATCAGCAGGGCCGCGGTCGGTGCCATCGCGCCGATCGAGTCGAGGATCATGTCGCCGAGGCCGAGGCCTGCTCCCGCGAAGAGGCCGAAGACGGTCGGAACGAGGATCAGCGCGACCATCGGAGTGAGGCGCTTGGTCATGATGAGCGTCATGAACGCGAGCACCATCGTGAATCCGAGGAGCACCAGCACCCACTCGGGTGGCACGAAGGCCACGTCGTAGGTTGGCGCCTCTTCGGCGGCCGCGAACAGGCCGGTGAGTGCGTCGGGCATTGCGTTGACTCCTTCGTCGTGGCTCCGTCGTCCGTGACGGATCCCGATGAGACTAGGGAATCGGCGCGCTCAGGGAGCGGTATCCCGCATTCCCTTGCGTTGTGCGCGTAGCGTGGGTTCTGCGCATATTGCGCGGAGAGCTACGGGAGAAGCACGGTGCCGAGGACGACGTCGACCAGACCACGGTTCGCCACGCGCGCCCTGCTGCTCCAGCTCGCCACGGTGACCCTCGTCGTCGCCCTGTGCACCGGCGTGTATCTGCTCCTCACCCTGCAGCAGCTTCGCGCGGAGGCCGAATCGACAGCTCTGGGCATCGCCCGTACGCTGGCGGAGGACCCGCAGGTTCGCGCCGAGGTCGCCCGCATCTCGCTCGCCGAAGGAACGCCCGACGCAGAAGAACTCCGCGACGGCGAACTGCAGCGCCTCGCGTCCGAGGTCACCGTCCGCACCGGAGCCCTGTTCGTCGTGATCACGGACGACAACGGCATCCGTCTCGCTCATCCCACCCCCTCCCGCATCGGCGAAGAGGTCAGCACGCCGTACGAGGCCGTGCTCGCTGGCGCCGAGGTGGTCGACTGGCAGACCGGGACGCTCGGGGAATCCGCGCGCGCGAAGGTGCCGGTCCGTGACGCCGCCGGCTCCCCCGTAGGCGAGGTCAGCGTCGGGTTCGAGCGCGCAGGCGTCTTCGACGACCTGCCACCGCTTCTGGCGATGATCGCGGGCACCGCCGCCGGGGCGCTCGCGCTGGCGGTCCTCGCATTCCACCTGCTCCGGCGGCGCTGGGAGCGGCTGACCCTCGGTGTCCAACCGGAGGAGCTCGTCGCGCTCGTGCAGAATCAGACCGCCGTGCTCGACGGCGTGGACGACGGGGTGCTCGCGGTCGACACACGAGGTGTGGTGCGCGTGAGCAACGCCGCCGCCGATCGCCTGCTCGGACTGGACGAACCTGTCGGGCGGTCCATCGACGAGCTCGGGCTCGCCCCGGCGGTCCTCGATGCAGCGACCGGCGCCCGCACTCGCTCGAGTGCCATCGTCGGAGACCGGATGCTCTACCTCGACTCGCGCCCCGTGGTGCGCGACGGCCACGCGCTCGGCGACGTGCTGATCGTGCGCGATCGCACGGATCTGGTCGCCCTGACCGAGCGCCTGGAGACCGTCAGGACGATGACGGCGGCGCTGCGCGTGCAGCGGCACGAGTTCGCCAACCGCATGCACGTGGCCGCCGGGCTGATCGACGCCGACCGGGTGCCGCAGGCCCGGGCGTTCCTGGGCGAGCTCGTGGACCGCGGCCCCGTGGCGTTTCCCGTCGTGGGACTCGACCTCGTGGGCGACCCCTTCCTGCACTCGTTCCTCGGCGCCAAGGGGGTGGAGGCGGGAGAGCGCGGCGTCGCCCTCCGGATAGCGGAGGACACCCAGCTGATCGGCACCGTGCAGGAGGCCGAGGACGTCGCGGCCGTGCTCGGCAACCTGATCGACAACGCGGTGACCGCCGCCGTCTCGGGCGAGCGGACCCCGCGCTGGGTCGAGGTGGCACTGCTGGATGACGGCGATGCCCTCGTGTTCACCGTCTCCGACTCCGGACCCGGCCTCGGAGGCATCGAGCCGTCGCCTGCACAGCCGAGGGAGGGGACCACGGACGACGACGTGCACGGGCATGGGATCGGCCTCCCCCTCTCCACCGAGATCGCCCGTCGCAGCGGCGGGGACCTCTGGGTCATCGATCAGGGCGGTGCCGACAGCGGTGCGGTGTTCGCCGCGCGCATCGGCGGAGCCGTGGCACGGACCGCACCCGACGAGAAGGAGAACACATGACCGAGCCTGTACGCGTGCTCATCCTCGACGATGATTTCCGAGTGGCCCAGCTGCACCAGGGCATCGTGGACGATCATCCCGGCTTCGCCGTGACGGGAACGGTGCGCTCTCTCGCCGAGGCCCGCGACAGCGTGCGCGCGTCTCGCCCCGATCTCCTGATCGCCGACGTCTTCCTTCCCGACGGGGACGGCATCGCGCTCGTGCGGGAATCCGGGATCGACGCGATCCTCATCTCCGCGGCCGACGACGCCGCCACGGTGCGCAGGGCACTGCGCTCCGGGGCGCTGGGCTATCTCGTGAAGCCGTTCGAAAGACGAGCACTGTCGAGCCTCCTCGATCGCTACATCCGCTATCGCAATCTCCTCAGCGGTGACCGCGCACTGCGGCAGGAGGACGTGGACCGAGCTCTGGCGATCCTGCACGGTGCGGGTGAGCCCGTGTCGATCTCGCGCTCGGCGACGGAGCAGCTCGTTCTCGCCGCGCTCGGCGACGGTGAGGCTTCGGCCGCAGAGGTCGGCGAACGCGTCGGGATCTCCCGCGCGACCGCGCAGCGGCACCTGGCGGCGCTGGCCGCCAGGACCGTCGTGGAGGTGCGCCTCAACTACGGCTCGACCGGACGCCCCGAGCATCGGTACGCCGCCCGCACCTGAGCGGCCGACGCGTGAGAGCGTTCGTCAGGAGTCGGAGCCGACCGCGGCGAGCCGTGCTTCCTCGTCGGCGGTGATGGCGCTCTCGATCAGCGGATCGAGCGCTCCATCCATGACCTGATCGAGGTTGTAGGCCTTGAACCCGGTGCGGTGATCCGCGATCCGGTTCTCAGGGAAGTTGTACGTGCGGATGCGCTCCGAGCGGTCCATGCCCCGGATCTGCGATCGGCGGGCGTCGGATGCCGCAGCGTCGAGTTCCTCCTGCTGACGCGCGAGCAGTCGGGCACGCAGCACGCGCATGCCCGCCTCGCGGTTCTGCAGCTGAGACTTCTCGTTCTGCATCGAGACGACGATGCCCGTCGGCACGTGCGTGATGCGCACCGCGGAGTCCGTCGTGTTCACGGACTGCCCACCGGGACCGGAGGAGCGGAACACGTCGATCTTGAGATCGTTCTGGTCGATGTGGATCTCCTCCGGCTCATCGACCTCGGGAAAGACGAGCACGCCGGTGGTCGACGTGTGGATGCGCCCCTGCGACTCGGTCGCCGGCACACGCTGCACGCGATGCACGCCGCCCTCGTACTTCAGGTGCGCCCAGACGCCCTGAGCGGGATCGGACGACGAGCCCTTGATCGCGACCTGGACATCCTTGTAGCCGCCGAGGTCGGACTCGTTGCGTTCGAGCAGCTCCGTCTTCCAGCCCTTGGAGGCCGCGTACTGGATGTACATGCGCAGGAGATCCGCGGCGAACAGCGCGGACTCCGCACCGCCCTCCCCCGCCTTGATCTCCATGATCACGTCGCGGGCGTCGTCCGGGTCACGCGGGATCAGCAGACGCCGCAGACGCTCCTGCGAGGCCTGCAGCTCCTCCTCCATCGCCGGGATCTCCGCGGCGATCGACTCGTCCTCGCGAGCGAACTCACGAGCGGTCTCCAGATCGTCGGTCGCAGCGACCCACGCTTCGTAGGCGGCGACGATGCGCGACAGCTCGGCGTAGCGGCGGTTGACGCGCTTCGCTCGGGCGGCGTCGGCGTGCACCGCCGGGTCGGAGAGTTCCTCCTGCACCCGGCGATGCTCGTCGATCAGAGTCTGTACGGACTCGAACACGGCTCAGCCGCTCAGCGGATGTTGTTGTCGTGCCCGTGCGCGCCCGAGGGGAGCGTCGGGATCGACTTCTGCATCTGCACGAGGAACTCGACGTTGGAGTTGGTCTCCTTGAGCTTGCCGAGCACGACCTCGAGGGCCTGCTGCTGGTCGAGGCCGGCGAGGGCGCGACGCAGCTTCCACGTGATCTTGACCTCGTCGGCCGAGAGCAGCATCTCTTCGCGGCGGGTGCTCGACGCGTTGACGTCGACGGCCGGGAAGATGCGCTTGTCGGCGAGCGAGCGCGACAGGCGCAGCTCGCTGTTGCCGGTGCCCTTGAACTCCTCGAAGATGACCTCGTCCATCTTGGAACCGGTCTCGACGAGCGCGGTCGCGAGGATGGTGAGCGATCCACCGTTCTCGATGTTGCGCGCGGCACCGAAGAAGCGCTTGGGCGGGTACAGCGCCGAGGCGTCGACGCCACCGGTCAGCACACGACCCGAGGCCGGGGCGGCGAGGTTGTACGCGCGGCCGAGGCGGGTGATCGAGTCGAGCAGCACGACGACGTCGCGGCCCAGCTCGACCAGGCGCTTGGCGCGCTCGATCGCGAGCTCGGCGACCGTGGTGTGGTCCTCAGCGGGGCGATCGAAGGTCGAGGCGATGACCTCTCCCTTCACCGTGCGCTCCATGTCGGTGACCTCTTCGGGGCGCTCGTCGACGAGCACGACCATGAGGTGGACCTCGGGGTTGTTCTGCGCGATCGCGTTCGCGATCTGCTGCAGCACGATGGTCTTGCCCGCCTTGGGCGGCGCGACGATGAGGCCGCGCTGGCCCTTGCCGATCGGGGCTACCAGGTCGATGATGCGCTGGGTCAGCTTCTCGGGGGCCGTCTCCAGACGCAGACGCTCCTGCGGGTAGAGCGGCGTGAGCTTGCCGAACTCCACGCGGGTGGCGGCGTCGTCGACCGAGAGGCCGTTGATCGAGTCGACCTTGACCAGCGCGTTGTACTTCTGGCGACCCTGCTGCTCGCCCTCGCGGGGCTGCTTGATCGAGCCGACGACGGCGTCGCCCTTGCGCAGGTTGTACTTCTTCACCTGTCCGAGGGACACGTACACGTCGCTGGGGCCGGCGAGGTAGCCGGTCGTGCGGACGAAGGCGTAGTTGTCGAGCACATCGAGGATGCCGGCGATCGGGATCAGGACGTCGTCCTCGCCGATCTCGGTGTCGAACTCGTCGGTCGGGGTGCCGCTGCGGCGCTTGTTGCGCTGACGGTTGCGGTTGTTGCCGCCGGCCTGGTCGTCGTCAGCCGCCGGCTGCGCCTGCTGCTGCTGCTGTTCCTGCGCGGCGCCGTTCTGCCCGCGTCCGCGATTGCGGCTACGGCTGCGGTTGCGGCCGCGACCGCCCTGCTCCTCGCCACCATCGGAGGAGTCGGAGTCGTTGTTCTGCGAGGTCTCCACGGGAGCGGCTTCGGAGGCGGACTCCGCTGCCTGCTCCGCGGCGGGTGCCTCGGCATCGGCGGCCGGCTTCTGCGCACCGCGGCGTCCACGCCCGGTCGTCTTGGGGGCGGGCTCGGCAGGAGCCTCGGCGGGTGCCGCCTCGGGGGCGGGTGCTTCCGGAGCAGCGGTGTCGGCGGCCGGAGCCTCGGCATCGGCCTTCTTGGCGCGGCTGCGACGCGGCGCCTTCGCCTTGGGCGCGGCCTCGGTGGGCTCCGCACCTGCGGATGCCGTCTCGGGGGCGGCGGCTTCGGGCGCAGCATCCGACTTCGCGGCCTTCTCGGCCTTCGCCGCTTCGGCCTTCTCGGCCTTGGCTGCCGCCGTGGCGGTGCTGGCGCGACGCGGTGCGCGCTTACGCGCCGGTGCGGACTCGGTGGCCGACTCCGCGGATGCCGCGGGTGCTTCGGCGGTGGGCGCCGACTGGTCGTTCTGGGTCTCGGAGAGGTTCTCCACGAGTACTCCCTTATATGTCATGGGGAATGAGCGTTGAACGCACACAACGGGTGCTGCGCGCGATCGCACGGGCTGACGCTCGGCGCCAGCCAGCCTCGGCACTTGTGCCACAGGGATTTGCGTGCGGGTCTTGCAAGATTTGCAATGGGGCCAGATTCACGCAGTTACGTGGAGCCCTCCGCTCGAGTCCCCACTGTACCACCACGGACGTCGACTGCGAGCAGGAGCGCCTCCCACGGGGTGTCGGTGACTCGATCGGCCAGCTCGACCGCGTCCTGGCGGCTGCCCGGCCCGTCTGCGAGCACGAGAACGCTGGGGCCCGCTCCCGAGACGACGGCGGCGAAGCCCGCTGCGCGCAGCGCCTGCACCAGACGCTGCGTCTCGGGCATGGCTCCTGCCCGGTAGTCCTGATGGAGCCGGTCGGCGGTGGCGTCAAGGAGCAGCTCGGGGCTCTGCATGAGCGCGGCGATCAGCAGCGCGGAGCGCGAGACGTTGAACACGGCATCCGCGGTGGAGACCTGCGGCGGCTGCAGCGACCGCGCCTGCGATGTCGACATCGTGTAAGCGGGAACGAGAACGAGGGGCGAGACGCCACGGTGGACGAGCAGCTTCTTGTGCTGCGGTCCGCGCTCCGACATCCACGCGATCGTAAGACCGCCGAAGAGAGCCGGCGCGACGTTGTCGGGGTGGCCTTCGAGCTCGGTCGCGAGGCGGAGGAGGTCGGTGTCGCCGATCTCGACATCGCCCTCGAGCAGGCCCTTCGCGGCGAGCACTCCTGCGGCGACGGCGGCGCCGGAGGAGCCGAGCCCCCGCCCGTGCGGCACGGCGTTCTCGGCGACGATGCGCAGCCCGGGGACCGGACGCCCGGCGTCGGCGAAGACGTACGCGATGGTGCGCACGATCAGGTTCGACTCGTCACGCGGGATCTCGCTCGCGCCGGAGCCCGTCACCTCGATCTCGAGCTGGCCCGCGGGCAGCGCCGTCACGAGAAGGGTGTCGTAGACGCTGAGAGCAAGGCCCAGCGTGTCGAAACCGGGGCCGAGGTTCGCGCTGGTCGCGGGAACCCGCACCTCGACCGTGCGGCCTTCGACCGCACCGCCCGACGCGGTCGCGGAGGCTGCCGCCATCGTCACTCGCCTTCCACCCGGAGCACCGAGACCACACGGGCGACGACCTCGCTGTCGGCGAGAGCGTCGACCGTGGCGCTGAGCGCCTGCTCGGTGGCGCGGTGGGTGCCGATGATGAGGCGTGCCGTCGGCTCGTCCTCTCCCTCGACGGTCTGCACGACCGTCGCGACCGAGACGCCGCCGTCGCTGAGGATGCCGGCGACCGTGGCGAGCACACCGGGCGCGTCCGCGACCTCGAGAGTGATCTGGTAGCGGGTCGTGACGTGGCCGATCGGCACGACGGGGAGGTTCGCGCGGGTCGACTCCCCCACCCCGACACCGCCGGCGATGTGACGGCGGGCGGCGGAGACGACGTCGCCGAGCACGGCGGATGCGGTCTGCACACCACCGGCCCCAGCTCCGTAGAACATGAGGGATCCGGCGGCCTCGGCCTCGACGAACACCGCGTTGTTCGCGCCGTGCACGGAGGCGAGCGGGTGCGACGCGGGCACGAGGGCCGGGTAGACCCGCACCGAGATCGACTCGGCACCGTTCGCCTCGATCCGCTCGCACACGGCGAGCAGCTTGATCACGAAACCGGCGGCGCGTGCCTCTTCGATCATGGATGCCGTGATCGAGGTGATGCCCTCGCGGTAGACGGCTTCCAGCGGGACAGCGGTGTGGAACGCGAGGCTCGCGAGGATCGCCGCCTTCTGCGCGGCGTCGTAGCCCTCGACATCCGCCGTCGGATCGGCTTCGGCGTAACCAAGACGCTGCGCGTCCGCGAGCACGTCGGCGAAGTCGGCGCCCTCGGTGTCCATCCGGTCGAGGATGTAGTTGGTGGTGCCGTTCACGATGCCCATGATGCGCACCACGCGGTCGCCGGCGAGCGAGTCGCGCAGCGGACGGATGATCGGGATCGCGCCGGCGGCTGCAGCCTCGTAGTACACGGAGGCACCGACGCGGTCGGCGGCCTCGAACAGCTCGGGGCCGTGCGTTGCCAACAGCGCCTTGTTGGCGGTGACGACATCGGCGCCGGAGCCGATCGCCTGCAGGATGCTCGTGCGCGCCGGCTCGATGCCGCCGATGAGCTCGATCACGATATCGGCGCCCAGGATCAGCGACTCGGCGTCGGTGGTGAAGAGCTCCTTGGGCAGGTCGACGTCACGCGGAGCGTCGACGTCGCGCACGGCGATGCCGGCGAGCTCCAGCTCAGCACCGGCACGGTCGGCGAGCTCATCGCCGTGGCGCAGCAGGAGCGCCGCGACCTGAGAGCCGACGGCTCCGGCACCCAGCAGCGCCACACGAAGTCGTCGGTAGTCAGTCATGGTTACTCCTTCGGAGGTGGGTCATTGGTCTCCCTCGGGGGCGTTCGCCCCGTCGATGCCCGCGTCGCGGGCCAGCACGTCATCGATGGTCTCACCACGGACGATGACCGCCGAGCGCCCGCCGCGTACGGCGACGACAGGAGGACGCGGGGCATGGTTGTAGTTGCTCGCGAGCGAGACGCAGTACGCACCGGTGGCCGGCACAGCGAGCAGATCGCCCGGCACGAGGTCTTCGGGCAGGTACTCGTGATCGACGACGATGTCACCGGACTCGCAGTGCTTGCCCACCACTCGGCTGAGGCGGGGCTCGCCCTCTCCGACGCGCGAGGCGAGGCGAGCCGAGTACTGCGCGCCGTAGAGGGCCGGACGCGCGTTGTCGCTCATTCCGCCGTCGACGCTGATGTAACGGCGCACGGCTCCGGAATCGATCGTCACGTCCTTCGTGGTGCCGACCTCGTAGATCGTCACACCGGCCGTGCCGACGATGGCGCGCCCCGGTTCGAACGACAATGCCGGGACGGGGATGCCCCTGGCCGCGCAGTCCTCGGCCACCGCGGTGACGATGGCGGCGGCCAGTCCCTCGATCGGAGTCGGGTCGTCGACCCGCGTGTAGGCGATACCGAACCCGCCGCCGAGGTTGAGCTGCGGCACCGGTCCGTCCGCGAGCAGGGACGCGTGCAGGTCGAGCACGCGGGACGCCGATTCGCGGAAACCTGCGACGCCGAAGATCTGCGAGCCGATGTGGCAGTGCAGGCCAGCGAACACTAGGCCCGGGATCTCTCTGATGCGTGCCACCGCCCGCTCGGCGTCCGGGAAGGGGAAGCCGAACTTCTGGTCCTCGTGCGCCGTGGCGAGGAAGTCGTGGGTCTCGGCGTGGACGCCGCTGATCACGCGCACCAGCACACGCTGCGTCGCTCCGGTGCGGGCGACGATGGCCGCGAGCCGCTCGATCTCGATGGCGCTGTCGACGATGATCGTGCCCACGCCCACCTCGACCGCCCGCTCGAGCTCGGCCACCGACTTGTTGTTGCCGTGGAACCCGAGAGAGGCCGGTGCGACTCCGGCGGCGAGGGCGACGGCGAGCTCTCCCCCGGTGCACACGTCGACGCGCAGTCCCTCGTCGACGACCCAGCGCGCGACCGTGGTGCAGAGGAAGGCCTTGCCCGCGTAGTACACCTGCGCCGTGGTGCCGTTCTCGGCAGCCGCCTGGTCGAAGGCGAGCCGGAACCGCCGCGCACGGCCGCGCACCTCGTCCTCATCGAGCACGAGCAGCGGGGTGCCGTAGGTGCGGGCGAGCGTGGTGGCGCTGACGCCCGCGATGTCGATCGCACCATCGGCGTCGCGCGTCGCGGAGGCCGGCCAGACACCGTCGGCGAGATCGTTCGCGTCTTCAGGGACGGCAAGCCATTCCGGAGCGAGCGAATCGGCAGGGAGAAGCACTGATCACCAATCGTGGGAAGGATCTCGGGCAGGGCGCGCACATCGAGGTTGACCCGATTCTAGGGCACCGGCCCCGCCACCTTCGTCACGGCGACGCGCGGCGTCAAGCCCCTGCATCCTGTCATCGTCGCCTCTTAGGGTGGGGTCGTGACGAACAGCGAAACACGAACAGACTCCCCGGCGCGTCCGGGTCTCATCGCGCGCATCACCGGGCCGCTGATCGCCTGGGCGCTCGCACGTCGCCCGGTGCGCGCTGCGCTGCTGTACATCGAACGCCGCGGCCCCATGCTCGCCGACAGCGTCACGTACCGCGCGCTCTTCAGCGTGTTCGCCGGCGTGCTGCTGGGCTTCTCGATCGCTGCACTCTGGCTCGCCGGGAACCCGGTCGCGTGGCAGGCGATCATCGACGCGGTGCAGTCGGCGGTGCCGGGGCTGATCGGCGAGGACGGTGTGATCAAGACCGAGGACCTGCGCGCACCGGCCTCGCTGTCGATCGCCGGCATCATCTCGCTCGTCGCGCTCGTGGGCGCGGCGCTCGGAGCCATCGGCTCCCTGCGCGCAGCCGTGCGCGTGCTGGCGGGGACCCTGCAGGACGACATCCTCTGGATCTGGGTGATCTTGCGCAACCTCGCGCTCGCGATCGGAATCGGTCTCGCCTTCGTCGCCTCGGCCTTCCTCACCTTCGCCGGCCAGCTCGGCATCGTGTGGATCACCGGCCTGCTCGGACTCCCCGAGGACTCTCCGGTGGCCACGTGGACGGTGCGCCTGGTGTCGCTCCTCGTCGTGTTCGCGCTCGACGCGGTGATCATCATCGGCGTGTTCCTCCTGCTCTCCGGTGTCCGCCCGTCAGCACGGTCGCTCTGGTCCGGCGCGCTGCTGGGTGCGCTGGGTCTGCTGGCCTTGCAGGAGCTGTCGAGCCTCTTCGTGGGCGGCGCCACCAGCAACCCGCTCCTGGCCTCGTTCGCCTCGCTGCTCGCGCTGCTGATCTGGCTGAACTTCTCCGCTCAGGTGATGCTGTTCGCCTGCGCCTACATCGTGACCGCCGAGGAGGAGAGCACCGACCGGGTGCACGCGAGGTTCGCGGCGACCACGTTCCCCGAGCGACGTCTGCAGCGCGCGGAGGTCGAGGTGCGGATCGCGACGGCCGAGCTCCGCGCGGCGCAGAAGGCGGCGGCCGCCGACGCGGGTTCCTGATCCGCGCTCCTCGTTGTGACCAGATCATCTAGATTGGTCACAACGAGAGGGCATCATGGATCCCCGACGCACGAGCATCACCCTCCCCCATTCCACGGTCTCGACCCTGGAATGGCGACCCGAGTGCGAGTCCGCAGTGCCGGTGCTGCTCCTGCACGGAGGCGGCGCCGACAGTGCCGAGCTCTCCTGGGGCGCGGTCGGAGCAGCCCTGGCCGCAGCCGGACACCGCGTCTTCGCGCCCGACCATCCCGGTTTCGGGCGCAGCGCCCGCGCGGAGTGGCCGCTCACGCAGGAGCGACTCGTGCGGCATGTGGGGGAAGTCGTCGACGGGCTCGGTCTGCACGATTACGCGATCGCGGGCCTCTCCCTCGGCGGCGGGATGACGCTCGGGCATCTCCTGGATCAGCCGGGGCGCGCGAGATCCGCCGTGCTGCTCGGATGCTATGGGCTGATGCCGCGGCTGGCCGATGGCCTCGTAGGCCGGATCACCCATTTCGGCACCTTCGTGCTGTTGCGCACCGGGCTGCTCGCCGCGATGACCCGCTCCTACGCGCGCAACCGCTCCGCGATGGAACGCGGCCTCGGCGACCTGGTGCGCACTCCGCAGGCACGGACTCCCGAGCTCGTCGAGGCCGTGCTCACCGAGGCCACCGTCGGCACCGGTCTGGAGACCTTCGCACAGTGGCAGCACGAGCAGGTGCTCTGGAATCGACTGCGCACGCTCTACACCCCGCATCTGCCATCGATCACGACGCCCACGCTCCTCGTGCACGGTGATCGCGACTCGGGAGTCCCGCTCGCGCGCATCCGCACCGCCGCCGAGCTGCTGCCCGCGGGGTCGCTGGTGACCGCTCCCGGTGCCGGCCACTGGGTGCAGCGCGATCGTCCGGACGTCGTCATCCCCGCGATGCTCGACCACCTGGAGAGGACCACGGATGCCCCGGCCCCGCGTCCCTGACCGTCGCGACCGCATCCTCGATGCCGCGGAGGAACTCGTGCTCGCCCACGGGTTCGACGCCATGAGCGTGGCGTCGATCGCCGACCGTGCAGGGATCGGCAAAGGCGCGGTCTATCTGGAGTTCGCCGGCAAGCGCGAGATCCTGGATGCGCTCCTGCAGCGCGGCACGACGCGCATGAACGACCGTGTGAGCCGTGAGCTGGGTGACCGACCGCGACTGAGTGCGGCGTATCGCGCGAGCGCCCGCGCTCTGAGCGACGACGCGCTGATGACGGCGGCTTTCCTCGACGATCGCGGCATCCTCGGGGAACACGTGGCGGAGGTCACCGACGGCCGGTATCGCGATCGGCAGCGACGCGTGATCGAGTGGCTCCGCGCGCTGCAGGACCGGGGGGAGATCGTGGCGGACGTGGACGTCGAGGCGCTCGCCCTGGCGCTGTCGAGCGCCTCGATCGGGCTGCTCTCCGCGGCGCGACTGCTCGGCCCGTTCGAGCCCGCCCACCTCGAACGGGCCATCGACACGATCGGCCGCATGGCCGAGACCTTCGAGAGGAACTGATCATGCACGTCGAGACCTTCGGCGCCCGCGACGGGCATCCGCTGCTGCTCCTGCACGGCGGAGGCGTCGCCGGATGGATGTGGGAGCCGTTGCGCACCCATCTCGGCGAGGGCGTGCGCGTCATCGTCCCCGACCTGCCCGGTCACGGACGCAGCGCAGACGAGACCTATGTCTCTCACGCAGTCACGACGGCGGCACTCGCCCGCGTGTTGGAGCAGGAGGGCCGAGCGGCGACCGTCGTCGGGTTCTCGCTCGGGGCGCAGCTGACGGTCCAGCTCGCCGCACTGCACCCCGACCGTGTGAGGAATGCCGTCGTCGTCAGCGCGCAGGCCGTGCCGATGCGGGCGACCCGCCCCACCCTCGCGCTCCTGTCCGCGACGGCGGGACTGGCGAAGCGGGAGTGGTTCGCGAGGATGCAGGCACGGCAGCTGTTCGTCCCGGATGAGCTGCTGGACGACTACCTGCAGGCATCGAGCACGATCTCCCGAGAGACACTGCTGCGCTCCGTCGAGGAGAACCTCCGCTTCGCACCTCCGGCCACCTGGCGGTCCTACCCCGGCGCCGCGTCCATCCTCGTCGGCGCGAAGGAGAGGTCGCTCATGAAGCGGTCGGCCGCACTCCTGCATGCCTCGCTCCCCCACAGCGACCTGGAAGTCGTCGAGGGGTGCGGACACGGTATCCCGCTGCAGCGGCCCGCCTGGCTCGCACGCCACATCGCCGCGACGTTCGGCGACAGTCCCGACGTCGCTGGGCCTCCGGGGCTCTGAGGGTCAGCTGGGGCAGACGCCCTTGTCCTGGAGCGTCGTGTCGGTGACGATCGCTCCGTTCACGTCGACGTCGATCACGGCCGCGCCATCGATGATCTCGAGCCCCGTGAGGGTGAGCCCGGCCGGCAGCTGATCGGCGATGCACACCCGCTGGGGCTGGGTCAGGCCTTCGCCGAGGGAGCCGAGAGTGGAGGCGACCCGGTCGAGATCGATGTCGAGTCCGCCGATGCTCGCCCCGACGGGTGTGAGCTCGAGGTCACCGTCGACCGTGCCGGGCGTGAGGGTCAGCGAGAGCGGCACCGCGGCTCCGAGCACGCTGATCGACCCGCTCACCGTGGCGTTCGGGGCCGCGAACTCCACCGATTCCACGGGCAGATCGGTGCCAGCGAGCAGTGCGGTGAACTGCTCCTGATCGATGCGGATCGTCCCGGTGGCACCACCGAGATCTCCCCCGCGCAGCGGGACGCCCGTCGCGGTCACATCGGCAGCTCCGGTGATGCCCTCCAGCGTCACGGAATCCGTGGACAGACGCAGAGTGTCGAGTGTGCCGCCGATCAACTGCGGCAGCAGCAGACCCTCCGTCTGCACATCGAGTTGCTGGTCGGAGGGCAGATCGAGCTGTTCCACGACGATCGACCGCACGACTCCTGGCAGCACGGCTCGTGCGATGAACTCCGCGGCGACCACGAGAGCGGCGAGGACCACGACCACGACGAGCAGCACCCAGGGCCACCGCGGCCGTGTCCGCGGTGCGGCGTCCGCAGCGTCAGGCGCGGAACCCGGGATCACGAGCGTCGGATGCTCCGCCGCGGCATCCGGATACGGCAGGGTCTGGTTGTCGTCGCTCATGACTGCCATCCTGCCGTACCGAGCAGGAGGCGTGCGTGCGCTACATGCGCTCCGGCGCCGAGACTCCGAGGAGGTCGAGCCCGTTGCGCAGCACCTGGCCGGTGGCGTCGTTGAGCCACAGGCGGGTGCGGTGCACGCTCTCGATCGGGTCGTCGCTCAGCGGGATCACGCGGCAGTTGTCGTACCAGCGGTGGTACAGGCCGGCGAGCTCCTCGAGATAGCGGGCGACGCGGTGGGGTTCGCGCACCTCGGCGGCGAACGCCACGATGCGCGGGAACTCCTGCAACGCGCCGAGCAAGGCGCTCTCGCTCTCGTGCGTCAGCGTCTCCGGCGCGAACTCGGAGCGATCGATGCCCGATTGACCGGCGTTGCGGGCGACGTTGTGCGTGCGCGCGTGGGCGTACTGCACGTAGAACACCGGGTTGTCGTTCGTGCGCTTCTGCAGCAGCTCGGGGTCGAGATCGAGCGGAGAGTCCGCAGGTGAGCGCTCCAGCGAGTACCGCAGCGCATCGGTGCCGAGCCAGTCGAGCAGGTCGTCCATCTCGATGATGTTGCCCGCGCGCTTGCTGAGACGGGCCCCGTTGATCGAGACCATCTGGCCGATCAGCACCTCGACGTTCTTCTCCGGGTCCTCCCCCGCCGCACCGGCGACGGCCTTGAGGCGGTGCACGTAGCCGTGGTGATCGGCGCCGAGCAGGTAGATCTTGTTCTGGAAGCCGCGGTCGCCCTTGTTCAGGTAGTAGGCGGCGTCGGCGGCGAAGTACGTGTACTCGCCGTTCGAGCGGCGGATGACGCGGTCTTTGTCGTCGCCGAAGTCGGTGGTGCGCACCCAGACGGCGCCCTCGTCATCGAACACGTGGCCCTGCTCGCGGAGGCGATCGACGGCCTGATCGATCAGGCTCGTTCCGGAAGCATCCTTCGCGTGCAGCGTGCGCTCGGAGAACCAGACGTCGAACGGCACGTTGAAGCGATCGAGCGAGCTCTTGATCTCGGCGAGCTGGAACCCGTAGGCGAGTTCGAGTGCGACGCTCGACTGCTCGGCGTCGGGGAGTGACAGCAGGTCGGGACGCGCTTCGAGAACGCGACCGGCGAGGGTCGTGATGTACTCCCCCGGATAGCCGCCCTCGGGGGTCGGCTCGCCCTTGGCCGCGGCCAGGACCGAGACGGCGAAGCGCTCCATCTGCGCGCCCGCGTCGTTGATGTAGTACTCGCGGACGGCGTTCGCGCCGCTGGCGAGGAGCAGGCGCACGATCGAGTCGCCGAGAGCTGCCCAGCGCGTGTGGGCGATGTGCAGGGGTCCGGTCGGGTTCGCCGAGACGAACTCGACGTTCACGCTGACGCCCGCCTGCGACGAGTTCGTGCCGTAAGCGGAACCGGCATCGACGATGACCTTCGCCAGTGCACCGGCGGCAGCAGCATCGAGGCGGACGTTGATGAACCCCGGGCCTGCGACCTCGGCGCTCGCGATGCCGTCGACGGCGGCGAGGCCGTCGACGATCTGCTGTGCGAGCTCGCGCGGGTTCGTGCCGAGCGGCTTGGCCAGGCGCATGGCGATGTTC
The DNA here is from genome assembly GCF_001425645.1 of Microbacterium sp. Root322. Lineage (NCBI taxonomy): Bacteria > Bacillati > Actinomycetota > Actinomycetes > Micrococcales > Microbacteriaceae > Microbacterium > Microbacterium sp. Root322. Next base: position 892,592 of record NZ_LMCS01000001.1, read on the forward strand.
GAGGACCAGTCGCCGTGGTCGCGGTTGCGGGGGCGCTCCAGCACGATGTCGGATGCGGAGAGCTCCAGCGGCTCGCCGGGACGTCGTTCCTCGGCGATCGGTGCGAGGACGGCGAGGAGGGCTGCGGCGAGGGTTTCGGGGTTCATAGCCTCCCCAGTTTACGGGGCCGGAAGACCTCGGCCGACGGCGCGGACGACGACGAATTTGCGTTCGGCCTCCCGTGATCTACTCTCATGCCATGAAGCCGCCCACCGCCCGACGCCGTGTGGGAGCGGCGGGCATCGTCGCCGGGCTTCTGCTCGCCGTCGCAGCCGTGGTTCTCGGGGTGTGGCGGCCGTGGATCCCCGCACCGTCGACGACCCCGATCAGCGCCGCCGCCGATGGCGCATCCGAGACGTCCACGGTCATCGCACCGGCACCGCTCGTGCTGCCGGAGAAGCCCACGGTGCTCGTGTTCGGGGACTCGTGGACCTACGGCTCTGCCGCGACCGTCCCGACCCTCGGCTACGCCTACCTCCTCGCCGACCTTCTCGGCGGCGAGACGATCGTGGACGGCGTCCGCGGGAGCGGATATCTCAAGCCCGGACTCGACGGCCCCACCTTCGGGGAGCGCATCGCCGCACTCGACCCGTCCACCACGCCCGACCTGGTCATCATCCAGGGATCGATCAACGACCGCGCACAGGGCGTCGCCGGCTACCGTGACGCCGTGAACGCCGCGTGGGACACGTTGGCCGCCACGTACCCGCAGGCGACGATCGTGGTGCTCGGCCCCGCTCCGCACGAGCTCCCCGTCGGAGCGGCCACCGCACGCATCGACACCGATCTCTCCGCGCTCGCCGCCGCACGTGGCTGGTGGTACATCTCCCCGATCGCCCAGGAGTGGATCACCGCACAGAACTATCTCGACGTGATCGACGTGGAGGTGGGGCGCAAGCATCCCTCCACGAACGGGCACCGCTACCTGGCGGAGAGACTCGCCGCCGCCCTCGATGAACTGCGCACCGCCCCGGTCACCGAGGCCGGTGGGTCGGAGTCCACCCCCGACGAGTGATATTGTCGATCGGTACGCCTCCGTAGCTCAGTGGATAGAGCGCCGGTTTCCGGTACCGTAGGTCGCAGGTTCGACTCCTGTCGGGGGCACAAAGGTTGTACGAGTCACGTCCGTGAGCCCGTACATGAAGTTCTTCATCACGAGAGAAGCCGCCTGATTCCAGGCGGCTTCTCTCGTTCGTGCTCCGTGTTGCGGGGGGCTACTCCGTCAACCACCGTGCGGTGTACCCGACGGCTTCACTCCCCTCGAGCAACACGACGTCTCCGTTCGAAAGCCGTGAGCACGGGTGCCCCGTCACGGCTTCGATGCCGAGCCGCAACAGGGTCCCGTGAGCCACGACGACGGTGTCCACGTCGTCGCGGAGAAGCTCTCTCAGCGCGCTGGCGGCGCGGTCGGCGGTGGCAGCGACGGATTCTGCGCCGGGATAGTTCTGGTCGGGCCATCGCTCCCACGCTTCGGTGACCTGCAGACCGTCGGCCTCACCGTAGTGACGTTCGACGAGGCCGTCATGCACGCGGTACTCCGCATGGGGCATGTGCCTACGGATGATCTCGGCCGACTGCGAGGCACGTCGCAGAGGAGACGAGACGATCCGTGTCCAGACCGCCGTCGCCAGCAGACGACCGGCCGCTTCGGCTTGGGCTTCGCCGACCGGATCGAGAGCGATGTCGGACTGCCCCTGCATTCTGCGCTCGCGGTTCCATGCGGTGCGTCCGTGCCTGACCAGTGCGAGGGTCATGCCGACATCACCGCCTCGCGCTCGGGCGCGTCTTCCACAGCCTGCGGGTAGACCACCGCATCCGTGATGTGGACGGAGACGGCGTCGCCGACCCGGTGGCGGCTGCCGTGGGTGCGCACGCGCAGATGCGTGCCGTGCCAGTCCACGACGACGTCGCTGCCGTCCGGTGTGAAAAGCGAGGAGCGGACGATGGCATCACCGCCGGGAGTGAGGGTGACGGCGGCCGGAAGCACGGCAGCGGTAGCCCGCGCGGCATTCGCCACTCCAGGGCAGGGCACGGTCAGCGGGTGGTCGCCGGCGGAGAACAGGCCCTCGGTGACGCGCCCGTCGACCAGCGTCGCGTCGGAGAGGAACTTCGCGACGAACGGACTGTCGGGGCGGGCGAGCAGGTTCGACGGGGTGTCGACCTGCTGGATACGGCCCCCATCCAGCACCGCGACCCTGTCCGCGAGCGCGAGAGCCTCGGAGCGGTCGTGGGTCACGTGCACGACGGTCAGGCCCATCTCCCGGGTGAGGGTGTGCAGCTCGAGGCGAAGCCGGTCACGCAGCGGCTCGTCGAGGGCGGAGAGCGCTTCGTCCAGCAGGAGCACCCGGGGGCGGGCGACCAGCGCCCGGGCCAGGGCGACACGTTGCCGCTGCCCGCCGGAGAGTGTCGCCGGGTCCCGGCGCTCGTAACCGGCGAGTCCCACGAGGTCGAGCGCTTCGCCGACACGGGTGCGGCGCTCGGCGAGGGGCACCTTGGCGCGTCGCAACGGATATTCGACGTTGCGCCCCACGTCCCAGTGCGGCCAGACGGCATGCTGTTGGAACACCATCCCCAGCCGGCGCTGCTCCGGCGGTACGGCGACACCGGGACCGGCGATGACGCGGTCATCGAGCAGGATACGGCCCGCTGTGGGAGTCAAGAACCCGGCGATACTGCGCAGCAGCGTCGTCTTCCCGGATCCCGAGGGACCGACGAGAGCGAGGAACTCCCCGTCCGCGACCTGCAGGTCGACGTCGGCGAGGCCGACGGCACCCGAGCGGTATCGCAGAGAGACGTGTTCGAGTGTGACGGAGGCCATGGGCACCCTTTCTGTTACTTCGTCTTCGGGATCGCGAACCCGATGACAGCGAGTCCGAGCACGGCCACGATGAGCGACCATGCGGCGGCGGTGCTGAACGCACCCGCCTGCTGAAAGCTGAAGATCGCGACGCCGAGGGTCTGCGCCCCCGGTGACAGCAGGAGCACCGACAGCGTGAGCTCGCGCACGGCGGTGACCGCGACGATCACCGCGCCCGACAGCGCAGCCGGTGCCGCCATCCGACTGGAGATGTCGATCAGGGCGCGCACCCGTGTCGCGCCGCCGATCCGCGCCGCCTCTTCCGCACTGGTCGGTGTCGAGGAGAGCGGAGCGGCGACGGCCTGCACGACGAGCGCTGTGAACGAGGTGACGTAGGCGGCGAGGATAAGCCACGGCGTGTTGAACAGCCCCAACGCGGGCGCGAGCACCAGCCATGCGACCGCGATGACGATGCCGGGTACGGCCTGCGGCACCACGGCGACGGCCCCCAGCGCTCGGTTGGCTCGGCTCGGCACTCGCGCCACGAGCAGCCCGATGGCCAGACCGACGACGCCGCAGATAACGGCCGCCATGATGGCGAGCATCACGGAGTTCGCCGCCCCCTCCAGCGCGTTGCGCGTGGTGAGCGCGCGGACGAGGTGGTCGAGGGTGAGGTTGTCCCAGGTGAGCGGCACGCCGGGAGCACGCAGCAGCGTCTGCGTGAGCAGGGCGAAGAGCGGGAGGACCGTGATGAGGAGCACCACGAGCCACATCGCCACCCCCAGTCCCCCACGGGTGCGGCCCAGGGAGACGCGTTCGACGACGGCGCTCGACGAATCCAGCTCCCACCCGCGCCGACCGACCATGGCGTCGGCGACGAGGGCGAGGACCGCCAGGATCAACAGGACGACGCCGATCGTCGCGACCACGGCCAGCGGGTCCTCGACGGTGCCCGACTGCAGGTAGCGGTAGACGAGGGTTGCGAGGGTGGTGAAGCGTTCAGGGAGGCCGATGATCGACGGGATGCCGAAGTCGGCGAGGTTCCCGACAGCGATCAATACGAACGATGACAGCAGCGCCGGCCGCAGCAGAGGGATCGTCACCGAGGTGAGCGCTCGCACGGGACCTGCGCCTCCGACCCGCGCGGCCTGCTCCAGGTCGGTGGGGATACGGCGCAACGCCGCGGAGACGATGAGCATGGCGATGGGATAGCTGTGGATCGTGAGCAGCGCGATGACGCCGTCCGCGCCGTAGATCGACCAGAGCGGTCCGCCGAAGATGTCTCGCCACCACAGGTTCAGCGGACTCGTGGGGCCGGCGACTCCGAGCCATGCGATGGCGCCGACGAACGGGGGCATGAGCAGTGGGCTCAGAGCGAGCAGGCGAAGCGCCGACCGCCCCGGCAGGTCGGTGCGGTCCAGGAGCACGGCGAAGACAGTGCCGACCACGACGGCCAGCACCGCCGACACTCCGGCGGAGAGCAGGCTGTTCGCTCCGGCTTCGAGGACGTCGCCCTGGAGGAGCACCTCCGCCTGCTGCCCGCGGCTCGCCAGCACGAGGATCGCGCCGATGGGGAGCAGGATGAACGCGCCGCACGCCAGCCACAGGACGAGGGTGAGGATGCTGACGCCGTCGAGCCTCCGGCGCCCGCCACCGCAGGCCCGGCGCGATGCCGGACCCGCGGCGAGAGTGGAGATCTCGGTCATTTAGAGGAACAGCGAGCGGAAGGTCTCGACCGCAGCGTCCTGCGTGCTGCGGATGGTCTCGAGGTCCGGGGAGAGGATCTCGATGTCGTCCATCGACGGGGCGCCCTCGGGCGTGCCGACGTCGGAGCGCACCGGCAGGTACGACTGCTCGACGGCGAGCTCCTGGCCGGCGGCGCTCACCAGGAAGTCGACGAACGCCTTGGATGCTGCCTCTTCGTCGGTGTCGGCGAAGATGCCGACCGGCTGGGACACGTACGGCACGCCCTCGCTCGGGTACGACACGGCGATGGGCGACCCCTGTGCGGCGAGCTCGCGGACCAGGTAGTCCACCACGATGCCGACGGGCTGCGCGCCCGTGGCGACGGCCTGAGACACGGGGCCGTTGCTGTCGGCGATCACCGGGCGGTTCTCGGCCAGGGCCGTCATCCACTTCTCACCCAGCTGATCGTCGTCCAGCCACACGGCGGCGTTGTACGCCGCTGCTCCGGACACGTCGGGGTTCGGCATCACGATCTTGTCGGCGTACTCGGCGTCGGTGAGGTCCTTCCACGACTCGGGTGCCTCGGTGATGATGCCGGTGTTGTACGCGATGACGGTCGGGATGATCCTGGTGCCGGTGTAGAAGCCCTCGGGGTCGACGACGTCGGGATTCAGGGCGTCCACGTCCGTCGGCGTGTACTTCAGCAGCAGGTCGTCGGCGGCGTACCCCTCGAAGGTGCCGGCGTCGGCGGCGAGGAACACGTCGGCCTGGATACCACCGGACTCCTGCTCGGTCGCGACTCGAGTGGTCAGGTCGCCGGTGCCGGCGCGGAACACCTCGACGGTGATCTCGGGGTGGACCTCGTTGAAGGCGGCGACGAGTTCATCGGCCTTCTCCTGCGGCTCGGAGGTGTACAGCGTGATGGTCGCCGGCTCCAGGGCTGCGGCGGACTCCTCGGGCGTCGCGGCGGGAGCCGGCGTCGAGGAGCAGCTGGCGAGGGCGAGTGCGGCGACGCCGAACAGTGCCACGGGAGCGGTCTTGCGAAGGAACGACATGGTGTCCAATCAGGGTTCAGGTGGAGATGACGGAGGAGAAGATCGGTGCGGGCGAGTCGAGCCCGACGTTGGTGACGGCGACGCCGCCCGGCAGCAGATGCACGAGGGAGAACATCGCCAGGTCGTGGCCGCTGACGCGGTTCGGGCCGGCGTCCATCACCTGGTGATAGGCCAGCGAGGGACCGACGAAGACGGGGATGCCGCGCAGGGTCGCGGACAGCGGGTGATGGAAGTGCCCGGCCAGAACCGCCCGCACGTCCGAGCCGGCCATGGCGTCGAGGAAGTCCTCCGCGTCCCGCAGCCCCGCCTTCGCCAGCGTCGGCAGCGGAGAGCCCAGCGGCGCATGGTGAACAGCGACGACCGTGCCGAGGCCGTGCGGAGTGCGCAGCACGTCGCGGAGCCACGCCCGCTGGTCGACTCCGAGCTCGCCGCGAGACGAATCCAGGATGATGAAGCGGAGCTCGTCGACGATATGCACTCTGTGGTGGGTCTGCTCGTGGCCGCGCAGCACCCGCGCGGCCTCCGGCTCGTCGTGATTGCCGAGCGCGGTGAGCACCGGGACACCGGCGATCTCCGCGAGTTCGTCGAACGCCTCGCGCAGTGCCGGATAGGCATCCGCGTTCCCCCGCTGCACCAGGTCGCCGGTGACCACGACCGCCTCCGGTGTGATCCCGGCGTCGCGCAGGTACGCGCCGACGGCGCGCAGGCGAGCGAACCCGTCCACGGTGTCGTACAGAAGGCCGCTGCTCATGGCATGGACATCACTGAGGTGCAGCACCGTCAACCGACCGGTCGCGCGACTCATGCCGACGCCCCTTCCTTGCGGCGCAGCGCCGCGAGCTGATCGGAGCGGAGACCGTGTGCGCGGAGGTACTCCTCCGCCCCGCCGAACTCGCGGATGACCGCCAGCGCGTGCACGATGGCCTCCGGGGGGCTCTCCAGGTGCAGGCGCAGAACATCGGCGCGTTCCCGGGCTTCGACAGAGGCGGCGATGCGCTCGGCATGCTCCCCTCGCACCGGACGCACCTGTGGTGCGGAGAGCACGTAGTCCGCGACCACGTCGCCCTCGCTCGCCCCCGCGGCGAAGCGCGCCAGCGCGACGACGAGGCCGGTGCGGTCCTTGCCGGCGGTGCAGTGGACCAGGGCTGCGCCCTCGGCATCCGCGATGGCTCCGACCGCCGCGGTCAGCGCGTGCCCTCGGCTTCGCAGCAACCCCTCGTAGATCTCCTCGAGGGTGCCCGTGGCCGGGGGCTCGGTGCCGTAGACCGGGACGGACGCCGAAGGGATGCCGTGGACGACGGCTTCGCTCTCCGCGGGTTCGCGCAGGTCGACGATCACACTCACCCCGAGCGCGATCAGGAGCTTCTCCCCCGCTTCGCTCAGCGCTTCGGGCGCACCGGAGCGGACCAGCCATGGCCTCCTGGTGTCACTCGCCCGGACGTTGAAGAGCCCGTCCACGTCAATCGCCAGCATGAGACCGTCCCGCCGTTACATGTATTTCGAACCACACGAAACGTCATTACAGTCGGGGTACGTCACCGTCTGCTGACCCGGCGATGACGCCCGGCTGGCCGGGAGGTGAACGGTCGGGTGCGCTACTCCTCGGCGATCGCTTCAGCGACGACGTGACGCATGCCCGCAGCGTCCGACGGGGCCACATCGCTGGCGAGGGCAGAGTGCAGCGCGTGCAGTACGACGGTGTGTCCGATTCGCGCGAGGAAAGGGTCGACGTCGTGCGTCAGGGCTGCAGGGCCCGTCGCGACGACGATGTCGGCGGTGCGCCCGATGGGCGAACGAGCGAAGCTGGTGACGACGGCGACGCGTACTCCGCGGTCCGCAGCGGCAGCGCAGGCACGGAGAGTCTGGACGTTCGCACCGGAGTAGCTCAGTCCGAAGCACAGATCGTCAGCGGTCAGGCTGTTGACGGCGAACTGCTGGGCGAGCGGGTCGACGGGCGCCTCCACCGGACGCCCCAGGATGCTGAGACGCATCGCGAAGTCCTGCAGCGGCGGCCCGGAGAACCCGTTGCTGACCAGCACCACGCGGCGGGCATGACGCAGCGCCGTCGCGGCCTCCTGAAGGAGCACCGGATTCACGCTGTCTTGGGCGAGGCGCACCGCTTCCACGGCGTCATCGAAGGTGTCGGAGGTGACATCGTCTTCCCGGGGACGCAGGGGCGTCGAGCGAGCGAGTTCCAGACGGAGGTGCTGGAACCCGCGGAAGCCCAGGCTCTGGCATGCGCGGATCACGGTTGCCGTCGACGTTCCCGCGGCCTGGGCGAGTTCGGCCGTCGACCACATGACGACCTCCGCAGGTCGCTCCAGAATCAGCGCCGCGACTCGCGACTCACTGGGCCCGAGCAGGGACGACGAGGCACGCACACGAGCGAGCACGCTGAGATCAGGGCGGGAGATGACCATGGCTTCCTCACCGGCGCACACGTCGGAATGCACCTGCATGGAATGTAGCGTCCGAAGTCGAACGGCGAGGAAACTCCGTCGCGTCCCTCAGACCTCGGCCTCTTCGGGGCGGGCGCGCACCGTGGCCGATCCGAGGGACACGGTCGCCAGCAACCCGAGCGCGAGGAACCCCGCGGCCGTCCACGCCGCATAGCGCGTGCCCTCGGAGAATGCCGCCTTCGCATCCTCAGCCGCGTCGGCCGTCGCAGCGTTCGCCTCGAGCCCGCTGATCGCCGCTCCCGCGCTGTCCACGACGGCCGAGACGATCTGGTCACGCTGCGCGGCGGGCACGCCCCGCTCGTCGAGCGAGGAAGCGAGGATTCCAGCCGTGCTGGTGAACAGCACCGTGCCGAGCACCGCGACGCCGAGAGCGGCGCCGATCTGCCTCGAGGTGGACTGCGTGCCGGATGCGGCCCCACTGTCCGCGACCGGGACCTCGGCGAGCACGACTCCTGTCAGCTGGGCGGTGGCAAGGCCCACGCCGAGCCCGTAGACGAACAGGAACGGGATGAGCGGTCCCCACGAGGCGTCGGGCCCGATCACGAACCCCACCCCCGCGACACCGACGATCTCTGCAATGAGGCCCACACGTACCACCCACACCGGAGCGATCTTCCCGCTCGCGGCGCCGGCGACACCGCTGGCGAGGAACGAGCCACCCGCCAGCGCCAGCAGGAGCAACCCGGTCTGCACCGCTTCGAATCCGAGGACGAACTGCAGCCAGAGCGGGAGTGCGAGGATGATGCCGAACTCCCCCAACGACACCACGGCCGCCGCGATGTTGCCGTTGCGGAAGGAGGAGATCGAGAACAGCCGCAGCGCCAGCAGCGTCGACTTTCCCGTGCGCTCGCGGTAGCGGCCCCAGAGGATGAACCCGATGACGGCGATGACGGCGACCGCGAAGAGCAGGGGTATCGGCGACAGCTCCCACGGCCACGCCCAGTCGCCGATCTGCGGACGCGTATCGATGAGCCACCAGCCGTATGTCCGCCCCTCGATGAGGCCGAACACGAGGCTCCCCATCGCCACGATGGAGAGCGCGGCGCCGACGACGTCGACTCTGCTGATGCGATCGCTGCGAGATTCCGCCACCGTCAGCAGCACGCCGATCACAATGATGATGCCGAGGGGGATGTTGATCCCGAACGCCCACCGCCACGAATACGCGGTCGTGAGCCACCCGCCCAGGAGAGGGCCGACAGCAGCCATACCACCGATCGTCGACCCCCACACGGCGAAGGCGATCCCTCGCTCTCGTCCTCGGAATGTCGCGTTGATGATCGAGAGCGTCGTGGGCAGGATCATCGCTCCACCGACGCCCTGGGCCAGACGCGCGAGGATCAGCATCCCCCCGTCCGGCGACAGCGCAGCGAACACCGACGACAGGGCGAACACGACGACGCCGATGAGCATCACCCGCCGCCGGCCGAAGCGATCGGCGAGGCTGCCGAACACCAGCAGCAGGGAGGCGAAGACGAGGGTGTACGACTCCTGCACCCACTGCACCTCGGTCGAGGTGATGCCGAGGTCCTCCACGATCGCAGGGATCGCCACGTTGACGATCGTCGAGTCGACGATGATCAGCGAGACCGCGATGCTGATGAAGACGAGCCCGAGCCACCGCAGGCGCACGTACCGTTCCATGATCGCTAGCTTAGTTAGCTAAATGGGATTCGGGTAGAGCGCCCTCCCTCCCCTGCTGCTCGCACGAAGAGCCCCCACCTGCTGCAGGTGGGGGCCCTTCGTTCATTTCTTCATCGGATCCTGCCACGAGGACAGGATCAGCCGATCTCAGTGCTCGATGTTCGAACGCCGGCGCCGACCAACGAGGAACAGCACGACGCCGATCCCCAGGAGCACCACGGCGGCGGTCCAGAATGCCGGCACCTCCGCACCGGTGTTCGCCAACGGGTCAGTGCTCGGCGAAGACGGGACCGGACCCGCAGGTGTCCGCGTGACGTTGGTCGAGGCGGACACCGACTGCGCACCAGGGGTCTCCCCGGCGACCGTCGCGACATTGCGCACCTCGCCCGCGGTCACATCCGCAGCCGTCACTCGGTACGCGGACGACACGCAATCGACCGTGTTTCCCGGCGCGAGCGCGCCGGTGGGGCAGACGACGTCGACCATGCGATCGTCCACAGTGACCTCGGACAGCGTGATGTCACCCGTGTTCGTCACGGTGATCGTGAAGACGATCTCCTCACCCGCATCGGCGCGGCCGTTGCCGTTGGCGTCCCTCAGGTCGGCGCTCTTCACCCCGCGGATCCCGGGGGTCGCCGCGCCCGTGGTCACCGTCGTCGACGGTGCGGATTCGACGGGCTCGCCGGCGGGCGGAGTACCCGTGGCCGTCGCGACGTTCACCACCTCCCCCGCGTCGATGTCCGTCTGCGTGACGACATACGACTCGTCAGCGACGCACAGTGCGGTGGCTCCGGGCGCGAGCGCCTCAGCCTCGCAGGTGACGCCGATGCCGAGGTCTTGCAGGAAGGGGTCACCGATCAGGACACCGGCGAGGGTGACGTTCCCGGTGTTCGTGACGCTGAAGGAGAAGAGGATCGTCTCCCCCACATCCATCGATCCGTCGCCGTCTCCGTCGGCGAGCTCTGCAGACTTCACCATCGCCAGCGCCGGTGCAGCAGCCACCGTGGGGAGCGTCGAGGTCGAAGGAGCGGACGACACCGGCGCTCCTCCCGGCCCAGCGGCCCCGGCCGTGGCCGTGTTCACCACTTCACCGGCGAGCACATCGGACTCCGTCACGACATAGGGATCGTCGGCCACGCAGTTCGTCGAAGCACCGGGCACGAGCGAGGCGACCGGGCACGACACACTCACCCCGACACCGGCGAGACGCGGGTCATCGACCGCGACGCCCTGCAGAGTGACATTGCCGGTGTTGGTCACGAGGAACGAGTAGTTGATCGACGCTCCGAGAGCCACGGGCCCCGCGGAGTCCGCGGACTTCACCAGCGAGACGGCCGGGTTGCTCGCGCTCGGCGCGACCGTGGAGGACGGATCGGATGCGACCTCGCCGCCCGGAGTGGTCCCGGCGGCGGTCGCCGTGTTCTCGATGCTCCCGGCATCGACGTCGCCCTGTTCGACCGTGTAGTCCGCCGTGCAGGTCGTACTCGCCCCCGGCGTCAACGACGTGGCAGGGCAGGACACGGCGCCCAGCGCGCCGGCCCCGGTGAAGGCCGTCTCATCGATGCGGAGGTCGGCGACCGCGACGTTGCCCGTGTTCGTCACGAGGAACGTGTAGGTGATGATCTGCCCCACGCTGATCGCTTCCTCGCCGGCATCGTTGGACTTCACCAGGGCGAGCGCCGGCGCCGGCACGATGACGGGCGAGACGGTCCAGCTGTCGGTGTTGTTCCCGGGGGTGGGATCCTGCTCATTGCCGGTGACGCTCGCCGTGTTGGTGAGCTCACCGGTCGTTCCCGCCGCGACGGTTCCCGTGACGGTGAGGGTGGTGCTCTCCGACGGCGCGAGTTCTCCCAGCGTGCAACTCAGCGCGTTGCCGTCGACATCGCAACCCGGAGTGGGTGAGGACACCGAGGTGACCGATGCGGGAATCTGGTCGGTGACCACGGATCCCGACGACGCTCCGGGCCCGTTGTTCGTGACGGTCAACGTGTAGGTGATCGTCCCGCCGGGCGTGTACTCGTCCGGTCCCGTCTTGGTGAGGCCGAGATCGACCGGCAGGCCGGGGATCGATGCGCCGTCGTTGTTGCTCGACGCCGGACCCGACGTCGAGGACACGAGCCGGAAGCCCGGCGTCGCGCTGCCGGGAAGGTCGATGGCGATCTGGAAGACCCGGCCGTCGACGTTGCGCGACAGGCCGAGGTTGCCGTTGCCGTACTGCCATTGGGCTCCGAAGTCTCCCGTGATGCCGAGCCCCGTCACCCAGGAGCTCACCTGTCCGTTGACGGGGTTGATGCGGTACATCCGGTCGTTGTTGTACATCCCCCAGAGGAACCCGTCCTTCCAGGTGATGTCGGACACGTTCGGCACCCCCGCCCCGGACAGGGCGATCCGCGTGGCCGACGCTGCTCCGGCGGCGGGAAGACTGCCGACGTTGATCGCCCACATCGAGTTCGCGTCGAGCTGGTTGCGCACGTACAGAGTTCCCGCGGTCGCGCCCGCCCCGAAGGAACCTTGGTTGTAGGCGTCATTCTCCGCGGGCGTCGGGAGTCCCGTCACACTGCCGAGACCGGTGACCTGGCCGTCCTGGCCGACGCGCTGCAACGAGGTCTTGTTTCCGCTCTCCACTCGCAGCCCGTACAGGTAGTTGTCGAGGCTGTTGAACCCGATGGCGTTGTAGGTGCGATCCGCGACCGGCCCTGTGGGCTCGAACGTCACCGCTCCCGCGCCCTGCACCGCGGTGTAGAGCTGCGTCGGCGACTGCTGCCCGATGAACACGGTCGGCACGCTCGGGTCGAACGGATCCCCCGCTGCCGCCAGCGCAGGCGCGGCCGGAACCAGCGCTGCGCCCACGGCCACGAGCGCGGAGAGTCCGAATGCGGCGGCTCCGCGCCACCGATCCTGCGGTCGCGGTCGTCTCCGCGAAGTCCGTGTCCGACGATCTGTGCCTGTCATGCCTGCTCCGATTCTCATGTCTCTCCCCTCCGCGTCCCTCGACGCCCGGCAGGAAGCCTCGGGGTGCGAGCGCACCCTCACGTCCGGGAGACGACAGACCACGGCCGACGGCGGGTCCTACGCCTCTCACCTAACCCAAGGAGAGCGAGCCGCACATAGCGATGGCGCACAATGGCCGCATTTTGACCTCCCTACGGGGGTCAAGATCGGAGGAGGCGACCGGAGCGGCGAGGAGATGCGCGGAGCCGTCCTCGTGCACAGAACGCTCAGCACACCTCGGGCTAGGCTGGACGCGTGCCCCTCCTCTCGATCGCCGGCTCGACGCGTGCCCCGCACCGTCTTCGCTCGGCGACCCCGATGAGGGAATGGATGCGGGTCATCCTGCACCCGGGCACGAACGGGTGGACCAGTGTGTGGGGCACGCTCTCGCACGGCGAGATCGCCGGCTGCCCGCCGCCACGGAACTAGACCACGCCTCGAACGGGGCGGTGGTCTTCTGCGCCATTCACCCCTTCTCGCGTGAGGTCTTTCCGTGTCCCCGAATTCATCACCTGCCCGTTTCTCCCTCGCCCCGCATGCGCTGTGGCAAGGCATCCGCTCCAACGCCCGCAGCGACGTCCTGGGCGGCTCCCTCCTGCTGGCGGCGACGTTCGCGGCCCTGATCCTGGCCAACAGTCCTGCCGCCTCCTGGTACGAGTCCGTGCGCGACTTCACGTTCGGCATCCCCGAGCTGCACCTCGAGCTCAGCATCGGCGCATGGGCGGCCGATGGGCTTCTGGCGATCTTCTTTTTCGTCGTCGGCCTCGAGCTGAAGGAGGAGTTCGTCGCCGGGCGGCTGCGCGACCCGCGCCGGGCCGCCCTGCCGATAGCCGCAGCTGTGGGCGGCGTCGTGGTGCCCGCGCTCATCTTCGTCCTGATCAACGCGGGCAGCGGAGCCGATGCGCTGCGCGGGTGGGCGATCCCCACCGCGACCGACATCGCGTTCGCGGTCGCGGTGATCGCCGTGGTCGGCAAGTTCCTCCCCCCGGCGCTGCGTGTGTTCCTGCTGACCCTGGCGATCATCGACGACCTGATCGCGATCACCATCATCGCGACGTTCTACACCGACTCGATCAGCTTCCCGTGGCTGATCCTCGCCCTGCTGCCGCTGGCCGGGTTCGCCGCGCTCGTCGCGAAGGGTGTCCGCGCATGGTGGCTGCTGCTCCCGCTCGCCATCGCCGTGTGGGTGTGCATCCACGCATCCGGTGTGCACGCGACCGTCGCGGGTGTGCTGCTCGGTTTCGTCGTCCCCGTCACGGCGACCGAACGCGCCAGGGTCCGCACCGGCAGCGACGATGAGGGCCTCCCCGTCTACGACGGCATGGCCGCCCACTTCGCCGACCGCTGGAGCGTCGTGGCCACGCTGTTCGCCGTTCCCGTCTTCGCCTTCTTCGCCGCCGGCGTCACGGTCGGCGGGTGGGACGGACTCGTCTCCGCGTTCTCCGACCCGATCACGATCGGGATCGTCGTCGGACTCGTCGCCGGCAAGCCGATCGGCATCCTTGTCACGACCTTCCTGCTGAGCCGATTCCCCGCACTGCGGCTCGACGAGACGCTGCGCTGGCCGGATCTGACAGGTATGGCCTTCCTCGCCGGAATCGGCTTCACCGTCTCCCTGCTCGTGGGAGAACTCGCCTACGGGTCGAGTTCCGTGGCGGACGAGCATGTGAAGATCGGGGTGCTCGTCGGATCCTTCGTCGCCGCGATCCTGGGTGGAGTGATCCTCGCCCGACGCAACGCACGGGGACGCCGCGAGCATCAGGAGGCGGAGGCGGGCGTACTCTGATCACCTAGATCACGGACGATTCCCGAGGACGGCCGCCATGAACCCGACCGATGCGCCGCGCGGATCGCTCCTCTACGTGGAGGACGATGCGGAGATCGCTGCCTTGACGGTCGAAGTGCTGGGCGACGTGTACGACGTGGATCATGCCTCGGATGGCGAGAGTGCCCTGCGGCTCGCGCTGAGCAGGCGCTACGACGCGATGGTCGTCGACAGGCGTCTGCCCGGCATGGACGGCATCGCCTTCGTGCGCGCGGTGCGAACGGCGCACATCACGACGCCCGTCCTGATGCTCACGGCGCTCGGCACGGTCGATGACCGCGTGACGGGTCTCGACGGCGGTGCGAACGACTACCTGGTGAAGCCGTTCGACTACGACGAGCTGCTCGCCCGCCTTCGAGCGCTGCGGAGAGCCTTCCGCGTGGAGGGCACGCGCAGACCGTTGGGTGAGTGGGTCTTCGTCCCCGCTGCCCAGGCGGTCTATGACCCCTCGGGATTCCGCGTGGCGTTGACCGCGACCGAGAGCGCGCTCCTGGAGCTGCTGACGGACAGTCCCGAGCACGTGTTCTCCCGGGAGGAGATCCTCCGTGCCGTATTCCACGAAGGCGACACGACGAGCTCGGTCGACACCTACGTGCACTACGTGCGGCGGAAGACGACCCCCGACGTGATCGAGACGATCCGTGGACGCGGCTATCGAGCGGGGACTCCCGCATGAGCGACGACGCGGCGCAGGTCCGTCGAGCGGCGTTGTCGATCGGGCTGTGGGTGGGAGTGGCATCGGGAGTGATCGTCGCGATGGGGATCGGGATCCTCATCGCGGTGATCCTCGCCACATCGCGCCGCGAAGGCGAGGAGCACGGTGGCGGATGGTTCGACGGTCCCGGCGGTACCCGCGATGACTTCATCGTCGACATCGACGTGGTCGTGCCGACCGTGATCGTGTTGGGAGTCATCGGCGTCGTGCTGCTGGGTCTCGTCGCCGCCATCGCTGCGCGCCGTTCGGTTCGGCCCCTCGGCGAGGCGCTGCGCCGCCAGCGCAACTTCGTCGCCGACGCGAGCCACGAGCTGCGCACGCCGTTGACGACGCTGACCAGCCGCATCCAGGTGATGCAACGCCGTCTCGAACGGGGGGACGACATCGGGCCGGGCCTGGTCGAGCTGCGTCGCGACGCCGACTCCCTGGGCGACGTGCTGAACGATCTGCTCATCTCGGCCGAGGGCGAGTCCCACGCCGAAGGTGAGGCCGACGTGGCACACGCGGCCTCCACGGCCGTCGCCTCGCTGTCGACGATCGCGCACGAATCGGCCGTGACTCTCGCTGTGGACGCCGACGCCGACGCCGTGGCCCGGATCCCGGCGGTGACACTGGTGCGCATCCTCGTGGCCCTGCTCGACAACGCCGTGCAGCACTCGCCGTCCGGAGGAACGGTCACGGTCCGCATCGGGCGTGCTTCCCGCGATGTCACCGTGCGTGTCATCGACGAGGGGACCGGGATCGAGGGGATCCCCCCGGATCAGATCTTCGAGCGGTTCGCCCGACCCGCCGAGAGCGGTCGACCCCGCGGCTTCGGTCTCGGACTCTCACTCGTGCGCGACGTCGCGCGCCGGGCGGGCGGCTCGATCGAGGTCGAGAGCTCGAGCTCGAGCGGTACGACCTTCCTCCTCACGCTGCCTGCGATCCGCTGACCTCGCACACATCGATCACCGTCGAACCGAGCCAGCGCGTCACGGCGCCGTCGTCATCCACGACGATGCCGGTGCGCGTTGCCGACGGCCCGATCCACGAGTGGTCCGTGCGTCCGGCGACGACGGCTGCGGTCGCCCAGACATCCGCCTGAGCGAGCCCATCGGCGACGATCGTGGCCGACGCGACCCCGGTCGCAGGCTCACCCGTCCGAGGGTCGAGGATGTGCAGGCCGCGCTCGGCGGTGCCCGACGTGGCGACGGCGCCGTCGGCGATGTCGAGGGTCGCGATCATCCGACCTCGCTCGTGCGGATCGGCGATTCCCACGTGCCAGCGCCAATCGGCTCCTGGCGCGGTGAAGAGCTGCAGGTCTCCGCCCGCATTGATCCCGACCGCGAGTGCCGAGGACAGCAGCGGAGCGAGGTGTCGACGACTCGCCTCCTCCACGGCCCACCCCTTCACCCATCCCGTGGGGTCGAACCACCCCTGCCAGTGTCCCGAGAACAGCCCACCGGTCGCCTGTTCCGCACGTTCGCAGGCCGCAGCGGCCACCCCCACCCGGGGGTCGGCATCGGCGAGCGCCACCTCTCCCCGACGGATGCGGTTGATGTCGGAATCCGGCCGATAGGTCGAGAAGACACGGTCGATCTCGTGCAGCTCGTCGAAGCACGCTCTGACGGCCCGTTCGGTCGTCGCCTCATCCCGCTCCCCCGCGGAGATCAGCTGGACGCTCATCGGGATGCCCATGATCTCCTCGACCCAGACCCGCGTCTGTCGATGTGCCGCGCGCATCAGCTCTGCGCCTGATCGATCGCGTTCTGCAACGACGACAGGTAGCCGTCGCTCGTGTATGTCGCGCCGGACACCATCTGGATCTGCGCACTCTGCGACTGCAGTGTCTCCGACACGAGACGCGGGATCGCTGTGCCGTTGATCTGGCGGTCCCTGCCGTTGCTGTCGGGATAGTGGATCGCCTGCACGTCGCTGATCTGACCGCCCGAGACCGTGATCTGCACCTGTACCGGGCCATACCGCGTCTGCGACGAGTCGCCCGTGTAGGTGCCGTCAACGAGCCCGGTGCCCGAGGTCGCACCGGAGGCGCCCGTCCCGGAGGTCGAGCCCGAAGTCGGCGTCCCCGAGCCGCCCACGGATCCCGTCGCCGCCGGAGCGGTGTCCTGCGGCGCCACCGCGTCGAGCGACGTGCGATAGCTGAACAGGAGCACGAGGCCGCTGACGGTCGCGAGCACGGCATACAGGATCTTCTTCATGGTGTTCTCCCTGGTCAGATCGTGAAGGACTCGGAGTGGAGACGGTGCGGAGGGAACCCGGCGCTCTCGAGGTCGCGCGTGAGGTCCTTCATCCACGCCGCCGTTCCGCAGATGAAGACGTCATAGGCCTCGGGGTCGGGGACGAGGTGGCGGAGGAGATCGGGTCCAGCCCAGGCGCTGTGGCTGGCCGCGATCCAACTCGACGGGCCCGACGAGCGCGGCCCGACGAACGGCAGATACCGCACCCCGCGACGGGAGACGAGGTCAGCGATCGCACTCTGACGAACGGCATCCTCGGCGACCGAGTCCCGCGTGAGCAGGATGGCATCCCGCGGCGCGTACTCCTCGGCCTCCAAGAGGGAGACGAGGGGCGCGACCCCCGCTCCCGCACCGATCATGAGCAGCTTCGTCCCGGTGCGGCTCTCCCCTGTCATCTCCCCGTAGGGCCCCTCCACGATCACCCGAGTGCCCGGTGCGAGCGCCGCGAGGCGGCGCGTGCCGTCACCGACCACGCGGGCCGTCAGGGTGACCTCTCGCCCCGGCGCAGCGGACAGGGAGAAGGGATGCCCGCGCGTCCACCCCGGCCCGTCGAGGAAGCGCCAGACGAAGAACTGCCCGGCTCGGGCGCCCAGCGACGAGAGGTCGCGTCCGGCGACCCGCACGGTCACTCCCCGCGCTCCGTCCGGTTCGACGCTCGCCACGCGCAGGCTATGACGGGTCGAGCGCAGCACGGGCATGCCGATCCGGAAGACGAGGACGGACGCCGCTGCGAGCGCCCAGATCGACCACCAGTACAGGGTGGCGAGCGGTGAGGAGAGGAAATCCGCACCCGTCCACAGCTGGTGCGGGAGCGCCAGCCCCACGCCCAGATAGGCGTAGAGGTGCAGGAGGTGCCACGATTCGTAGCGCAGACGCCGACGCGCACGGCGGATCGAGGTGATCACGACGAGCAGGATCAGCAGCGTGCCCGCCGCGGCCAGGAGCATCCCCGGGTAGTCCCAGATGAACCCCCACAGCTGGACGACCGGATTGATGCCGGCCGTGATCGCGTAGCCCAGGGCGAGCAGGGCGATGTGCGCGCCCATCAACCAGAACGACCAGAACCCGACGAAGCGATGCATGCGCGTGATGCCATCACGACCGAATCCGCGTTCGAAGAGCGGCACACGCGCCATGAGCAGCACCTGGTACAGCAGCAGATTCGCAGCGACCAGACCGGTCAATCGCCCCAGCGTGGTCACGGTCTCGCCGTTGAGTCCCAGGACGGCGGCGACGCCTCCCCCGGATACCCAGAGCGCCACCACGAAGAGGCTGGTCGCCCAGATGACGGTGATCGCTCCCACCCGCCATGCCCGCGCACGGCGACGGCTCGTGTGCTTCGAGGCTCCGGCCTTCGGAGGGACGGAGGCTCGGGGTCGCGTCGTCAGTGTGGTCATGAGGCCATGGTGCGGACTCGGCTCTGAGACAGCTCTAAGGAACGATGTACCTCAGAGTACTCACAGGGATTCCATGGGATTCGCCGGGGCACGCCGTCTCCCGCTGGTACTGCGTACCGATTCGCGGGAAGCTGGGGCATGAGGTTTCTCCGCCTGCTGTGGCGCTATCCGGCCATCACCACCACCGTTCTCGTGTTCATCGGCGTGCTGCTCCTCCACGCCGTCGACGCCACGGTCGCCGGTCGATGGATCGCCACCGGCTACGTGGCGGCGTTCGTCGTCTGGACCCTCGTCGGGATGGTGCGCGATGTGCTCCGCGGTCACGTCGGGCTCGACATCCTCGCCGTGGTGGCGATGGTGGCGACTCTCGCCGTCGGGGAGTACATCGCCTCGCTCATCATCGTGCTGATGCTCTCCGGCGGAGAGGCTCTCGAGGACTTCGCCGGCCGCCGCGCGAAGCGTGACCTGTCCGCCCTGCTGGATCGCTCTCCGCGCATCGCGCACGTGCTCCTGCGCCCGCAGTCCGCGGATTCGGATGAGGTCAGGGATCTGCCCGTCGACGAGGTGGACATCGGAGACGTGCTGCTCGTGCGTCCGGCGGAGATCGTGCCCGTCGACGGCGAGCTGCTCACCGAGACCGGGACTTTCGATGAGTCCTCGCTGACCGGCGAGAGCATGCCCGTGACCCGCGAGTCCGGGGGCGAGGTGCTCTCCGGCGCCATCAACGGAAGTCGGGCCGTGCGGATCAGAGCCGTGCGCACGAGTTCGGACAGTCAGTACCAGCAGATCGTCGCGCTCGTACATGCGGCGGAAGACTCCCATGCCCCCGTCGTACGACTCGCGGACCGCTTCGCCATCCCGTTCACCGCGGTCTCGCTCGTGCTGGCCGGAACCGCGTGGGCCCTTTCCGGGGATGCGACGCGTTTCGCCGAGGTACTCGTGCTCGCCACGCCGTGCCCGCTCCTGATCGCCGCACCGGTCGCGTTCCTCGGCGGCCTCTCCCGCGCGGCGAAGACCGGGGTGATCATGAAGGGCGGTGCGGTGATCGAACAGATCGCCCGCGTGCGCTCGGCCGCGTTCGACAAGACCGGCACGCTCACGCAGGGACGACCCGAACTCGTCGCCATCCGCCCGGCGGAGGGCTTCGACGAGGATGAGATCCTGCAGCTCGCCGCCTCTGCGGAGCAGTACTCGACGCACGTGCTCGCTGAAGGCATCCGTCGCGCTGCGCACGCGCGCGGACTCGCGCTCCGCAGCGCTTCCGAAGCCCGGGAGGAGGCCACGAACGGCGTCGTCGCCGAGATCGACGGCCGATCGGTCGTGGTCGGCAAACCGGCCTACGTGGCCGCACTCGCGCCCGACACCGTGCGGGCGACGCTGGAGCTGAGCCAGGCCGCGGCCTACGTCGCGGTGGACGGACGCTTCGCCGGGGTGCTGGTGCTCGCCGACCACCCGAGGCCCGAAGCGGCGGCCGTCGTCTCGTGGCTGCGCACGCACGAGGTGGACCGCGTGGTCATGCTCACGGGCGACGTCGGCCCGACGGCGGAGTCGGTGGCCCACCAGGTGGGCATCTCCGAGATCCACGCCGAGCTGCTCCCTCCCGAGAAGGTCGCGCTCGCCGCTGAGCTGCAACCGCGCCCGGTCATGATGGTCGGCGACGGCGTCAACGACGCCCCCGTGCTCGCCGCCGCCGACATCGGCGTGGCCATGGGGGCGAAGGGCGCGACCGCGGCCGGGGACGCCGCTGATGTCGTGATCCTCGTCGACTCGCTGGCGAAGCTCGTCGACGCCGTCGCGATCGGCCGTCACACCCTGCGGGTCGCGCTCACCGCGATCTGGATCGGCATAGGACTGAGCATCGGACTCATGATCGTGGCGATGACCGGACTCATCCCCGCCGTCGTCGGTGCGCTCGTCCAGGAGCTCGTCGATCTCGCGACCATCCTCTACGCGCTCCGCGCCCTGAGCGGCCCCTCCACGGTGCTTCCCGCAGCGCCGGCCCGCCCGAGCACGAGGACCGAGGCGGTTGCTCCGCAACGCGCGGACTGACGAGCCACCGCTCCCATGCTCGGGTCACCCCCAGAGACCAGCGGCTCAGCGGTGCTTCGCCGCCGCCGACGACCCCGGCCCCGGGGGAACCGGCGCCTCAGGGTGGGCATCGCTCAGGAGACTGCCGTCAGCGGGGCGACGGTCCCACGCAGGCTTGCGCAGAGCGTAGAACAGCAGCGGAGGGCCACCGAGGATCACGATGACCGCCCCGACGATCCATGGGTACGCGGCAGGAGAGAAGGCGGTGAATCCATCGGGAGGGATGAAGGCGAGAAGGAAGGCCGCGAGACACGCCACGAATCCGACCCCCGCCACCAGCGGCAGTGCGGCCACACGATAAGCACGGTGCACCGTCGGCTCCTTGCGACGCAGCACGATAGCGGACGCGAACATGAGCATGTACATGATCAGGTACAGCGCCGCGGCCATGTCGATCAAGGCCACGAAGGCCGCGCTGACGTTGGGAACGACGATGAAGATCGCCGCGAGGATCGTGACGATCGTTCCCTGGAGCATCAGGATGCCCGACTGCACTCCGGCCTTGTTGCGCTTCTGCAGCATCGGCGGGAGCAGGCCCGTCTCCGCAGCGGCGAGCACTCCCTTGGAAGGGCCGGCGACCCAGGTGATCACCGAAGCGAGGGCACCGGCGGCGATGAGCGCCGATACGACGGCCGTCGCCCAGCCCATTCCCCAGTGGTCGAAGTAGACCCCGAATGCGAGCATGATGCCGTTGGTGAGCCCTAGTTCCTTCGACGGGACGGCGACCGAGATCGCCAACGTCGGAAGGATGAACACGAGCAGGATCAGGCCGGCCGCGAGGAACACCGAGCGTGGAAAGCCCTTCCCGGGATCCTTCATCTGGTTCACGTGCACGGCGTTGACCTCCATGCCCGCGTAGGCCAGCACATTCGACACGATCAGCACGATCGATGCCAAGCCGGTGAAGGGAGGAATGATCGCCGAGGCCTCGAGCGGCACCTGTGACTTCTCGCCGCTGAACACCCAGATCGCCCCGAACACGATCAGCAGAGCCGCCGGGAGCAGCGTACCGAGGATGCCGCCCCAGGAGCCGAGCTTGGCGAAGAGGTTGCCGCCGCGCAGCGTGACGAACGTCGCACCCCAGTAGAAGACGATGATCACCACGGCGGTGAAGAAGCCGGAGCTCGACAACGACGGGTCGACGAAGACGAAGGCGAGCGCTCCCGCGATGAAGGCGAGCTGGGTGGGGAACCAGACGACATTCTGGATCCACTGCAGCCACACCGCCGTGAAGCCCCAGCGGTTGCCGAGGGCCTCACGTACCCATACGTAGATACCGCCCTTCCATCCGGTCGCGAGCTCCGCCGCCACGAGCGCGGTCGGCACCAGGAAGACGATCGCCGGAATCAGGTACAGCATGATGCTGCCGAGGCCGTACGTCGCCATCGCCGGCAGCGAGCGCAGGCTGGCGACGACGACGAGGGTGAGCAGGGCGAGCTGTCCGACGCCGAGGATGGCGACGGCGGGCCGCGACACCTGCGTAGCGGCCGAGATCTGAGGGGCGGATTTCGGTTCGGGGGTGGCCCCCGTGTTCGAGGTGGACATCGTCGGCTCAGTGGTGGAAGGCCGACTGGGGCTTCTCGGTCGGCATCGGCGACTCGAGTGCGTCGAGGTACGCGACCTCGGTCTCGATGGCCTGGAGCAGCTCGGCAGCGAGGTCCATGCTCAGTCCGTTGCGGACCACGATGCGCTGCACCGTGATCTGCTCGAGATCAGCGGGCATCGGATACGCCGGAATCAGCCAGCCCTTCATCCGCAACCGATCCTGCAGATGGTAGAGCGTCCAGTTCTTCGTGTGCCCGTCTTTCAGACGCCAGGCGAACACCGGGATGTCGCTGCCGTCGTTCCAGAGCTCGAACGCGTCGAGTCTCGCGATGCCGGCGGAGAGGAACTTCGCGACGTCCTGCGACGCCTGCTGCACGGCGCGGTACCCCTCGAACCCCAGGCGCAGGAACAGGTAGTACTGGAGCACCACCTGCGCACCGGGTCGCGAGAAGTTCAAGGCGAACGTGGGCATCTCCCCGCCGAGATAGCTGACCTGGAACACCAGGTCCTCCGGCAGCCACTGCGCGTCGCGCCAGACCACCCATCCGAGCCCCGGGTAGACGAGACCGTACTTGTGACCCGACGTGCTGATCGAGTGCACCCGGTCGAGACGGAAGTCCCACACCAGGTCCGGCTGCAGGAAGGGCGCGATCATCGCTCCGGACGCGCCATCGACATGGATGGGGATGTCGAGCCCGGTGCTCTTCTGGATCTCGTCCAGCGCCGCAGCGATCTCGGCCACGGGCTCGTACATCCCGGTGTACGTCACGCCCATGATCGCGACGACGCCGATCGTGTTCTCGTCGACGTACTTCGCCAGGTCATGCCCGTCGAGCGTCTTGTGCTCCGCACTGATCGGCACGTACCGCGGCTCGACATCGAAGTAGTTGCAGAACTTCTCCCAGCACACCTGCACCGCCGAGGACATCACGAGGTTCGGCGACGACGCGTCCTTCCCCGCGGCGCGCCTCGCCTGCTGCCACCGCCGCTTGAACGCGAGGCCGCCGAGCATGCACGCCTCGGACGAGCCGATGGTCGAGGTGCCGATGCTCTTCTCCGCATCCGGAGCGTTCCAGAGATTCGCCAGCATGTGCCAGCAGTTGTCCTCGATCGCCGCCGTCTGCGGGTACTCGTCCTTGTCGATCATGTTCTTGTCGAATGACGCCGCGTACACCTGTTTGGCGTCGTCGTCCATCCAGGTACTCACGAACGTCGCGAGGTTCAACCGCGCATTGCCGTCGAGGATCGTCTCGTCCTCCACGATCTGCTTCGCCGTATCGGGAAGAGACTCTGTCGTGGGAATGACGTGACGCGATGTGAGCGTCGCCTCCCCCGGCCTTGTGAACATCGGCTGGTCGTCGCTGGAGGGAGCACTCATGTCCGGAACCTTTCGCATCGCGTGGCTTCACGCCGGCGACACGCTCGATCCTCGTCGCTGGTCGTGTGCCGACCACTATCGCAAGCTCGTCAGCGTCGCGCCATACGACCTTCGGCCAGAAGCGACGACCTCTCATCCACCGAGGAGGCTCTTGAAGGGGGAACCGTGGCGCAATGTCGGCGACGCCCACCTCAGGCGGTCACCGATCGAGGATGGCGCGGGTCGTCACCTCCGGGCGCAGGTCCAGGCGCCGCAGCAGCTGGGCGTTGAGCGCCACGACGATGGTCGACAGCGACATCAGGACTGCTCCGACCGACATCGGCAGCACGAAGCCGATGGGTGCCAGAACGCCGGCCGCGAGTGGCACCGAGAGCAGGTTGTACCCCGCCGCCCACCACAGGTTCTGCTTCATCTTGCGGTACGCGGCGCGTGAGAGTTCGATCACCGAGAGCACGGAACGCGGGTCGTCGCCGGCGAGGATCACCCCGGCCGAGGCGATCGCGACATCGGTGCCGGCACCGATCGCCAGACCCACGTCGGCCTGCGCGAGCGCGGGTGCATCGTTGACGCCGTCACCGACCATCGCGACCTTGCGCCCCTCGTGCTGCAGCTCCTGCACCTTCGCTGCCTTGTCCTCGGGGCGCACGCCGGCGAAGAATCGGTCGATACCGAGATCTGCCGCGACCGTCTGCGCGACGGCCTCGGCGTCGCCCGTGATCATGACGACCTGCACACCGAGTGCGTGCAGTGCGTCGACGGCCTCGCGGGACTCCGGCCGCACCTCGTCGGCGAGTTTCAACGCCCCGATGACGTGACCGTCCTGAACCACGTGCAGGATGATGGCCCCGTCCCCGCGCCACCCCTCGGCGACGGCGAGCTCATCCGCGTGCTCCTCGGCGAGCAGATGCGGGCCGCCGACGCGCACAGTCGTCCCTTCGACGGTCGCCGTGACCCCGACCGCCGGTGACGACGTGAAGTCGCGGCTCTCCGGAACGGACAGGTTCTTCGCGGCGGCGGCGCGGACGATCGCCTTCGCGAGAGGGTGCTCGCTGTCAGCCTCGGCAGCGGCGGCGAGCGCCAGCACTCGATCGCCGTCGTGCTCCCCGGACACGGACACCTCGGACACGACCGGCTCACCCTTGGTGAGCGTCCCGGTCTTGTCGAACAGCACTGTGTCGACGGTGCGCATGCTCTCCAGTGCCAGGCGGTCCTTGACCAGCACTCCCCCGCGGGCCGCACGCTCGGTGGCGATCGACACGACCAGCGGAATCGCCAGCCCGAGTGCGTGCGGGCAGGCGATCACGAGCACGGTGATGGTGCGGGTCACGGCCGCATCGGGCAACCCGACCAGGCTCCACACGATCGCGGTGATCGCCGCGGACCCGAGCGCGAACCAGAACAGCCACCCCGCAGCGGTGTCGGCGAGGCGCTGCGCGCGCGAGGAGGAGCTCTGCGCCTCGGTCACCAGGCGCTGGATGCCGGCGAGCGTGGTGTCGTCCCCGGTGGCGGTGATCTCGACGCGGAGCCCAGAGTCGGTGGCCACCGTGCCGGCGGTGACCTGGTCGCCGATGCCTCGCGCGACCGTGCGCGACTCCCCCGTGACCATCGACTCGTCCATGGACGCCCGGCCGTCGACGATGCGCCCATCCGCGGGCACGCTTCCGCCCGGTCGCACGACCACGACGTCGCCGACCGCGAGGTCTGCGGGTGAGACGATGACGACCTGCCCGGCTTCCACGCGCTCGGCCTCGTCCGGCAGGAGCGCGGCGAGCGAGTCGAGAGCAGAGGTGGTCTGCGCGAGCGAGCGCATCTCGATCCAGTGTCCGAGCAGCATGATCACGATGAGGAGCGCCAGCTCCCACCAGAAGTCGAGCTCATGGTGGAGGATGCCGAGACTCGCTCCCCACGACGCGAGGAAGGCCACCGTGATCGCCAGACCGATGAGCAGCATCATGCCGGGCGTACGGGCTCTGATCTCACTGACGGCCCCGACGAGGAAGGGCTTGCCGCCCCACACGTACATCACGGTTCCGAGCACGGGTGAGACCCATGCCAGGCCCGGCACGTCGGGGAGCGTGTATCCGAGGATCATCGCGAACATGCCGGAAAGCGCGACGGTCGGGACGGCGAGCACGAGCATGACCCAGAACAGCCGCCGGAACTGTGCGACGTGGTCGCCGTGACCCCCGTGACCTGCGTGGTCGCCGTGGCCCCCGTGACCTGCGTGGTCGCCGTGGCCCCCGTGACCTGCGTGGTCGCCGTGGCCCMCGTGACCTGCGTGGTCGCCGTGACCCGGGTGATCGTCGTGGCCCTCGTGCGCCGCGTGCATGGGTGCGGAGCCGTCCGACTCGTGATGCGACGCGGCGTGTGCGGTGCCCTCGTGGTGCGAAGCGCTCATTGCTCTCCTCCTCGGAAAGACGATGCCGTGCAGGCAGCGGATGGAAGCCCGCACAGATGGAGCGGGTCGTCCCGCTCACTCCTTCGGGTCAACCGAGTACCCTCCTGGGGTATTCCCACCTGCACCTCGCCCCGACGTTCGCACCCTCAGGTGCCATCCGCCGCTCAGGGAGCCGGCGCCGTGGCGTGGGAGTCCGGCTCTGCGGTGTCGTGATCGACCGTCGCGGATTCGCCGGGCTCCTCTGTCGGGAGCTCCCCCGTCGTGGACGCGTCCGCCGTGGACGCGTCCGCCGCGCGCGGGCGCCGGAGCAGCTCGATCACGACCGCGAAGACCACGAGCCCCACGGTCACCCCGATCACCGTGCCGAACGCGACCGGCCGCGACGTGATGAGGATGAGAACCGCGAGCGCGAAGGCGGCGATGAGGATCGGTCCGTGGAAGCGATCGACCGCGACGCCCAGGCGGCCGGTCGACAGCCCTCGTCGCTCCCACGTGCTCCGGATCGCGGTGAACCCACTCTCCAGGAGGCCGCGGATGGCCACAGCGCTGCGGCTCGACCCGGCGAGCCAGGCCCACACGGCGACGAGCACTCCGACCAGGGCGAGCGCCACGATCGTCGAGCTCAGCAGCGAGGTGACCTCGTCGAACAGCGACTGGGCCGCCCCCGCAGTCATGACCGACGGACTCACCGCGCCGATGAAGAACGTCCTCCCGATTCCCATCCCCGCGGACAGGAGCAGGAAAGCGACGGCGAAGCCCACGCTGGTCCACAGGAGGGCACGCGCGCGATCTCGCGCGATCAGGATGCCGACGACGACGAGCCCGAGCAGCACCCATGGCAGCCAGAACCCCGCGGCGACCGCGATCTGGTAGACGGTGCGCACCAGGACCAGCGCGTCAGCCTGGGCGATCGGGACCGACCTGTCGATCTCGGGGATGAGCTCGGCGAATCCGACGCCACGCTCGGTCAGCACCACCTTGACCCGATCGACGACCTGACCGAGGTCGATCGAGAGCACTCCATCGTCAGCGAGCTGCACGGCGGTGTCCGGGCTGTTCTGCAGGATCGCGACCGCGCGTTCGTGCGTGAACCGCAGCGATTGCGCCCAGATGTCGGCGAACTGATCGGATGCCACGACGTCGTGGATCACGCCGTCGACGAGGGAGGTGAGCCCGCTGGCCGCCGGCGCCTCCAGCAGGGAGAGTGCGGATGACGCGCGGGGCGGAAGGTCGAGTTCACGGATTCCGTCGAACACCTCTGCGACGATCGCACTGAAGTCCACCTGCTCCTGGATGGCGGCGCTGACCTGATCCGCGACGAAGTCCTGTACGTCGGGATCCGCGGCGAGCGGCGCGAAAGTGGCGACGAACCGATCGGCATCGACGAGCTGCAGCCGGGCCCAGGTGCCCATCGCGGCTATCGGAGCCATCAGGACCGCGAGAGCGAGCACGATCCCCGCGACGATGCTCCTCCCCACCGGCCGGCGGCGGGGCCGCTTGAGCGTCTCGTTCTCGTGCTCGAGGAGGACGACGCGGGCACGCAGGTCTTCCAGTTCACTCATTCGCTGTCCTCGTCTCGGCTGTCGTTCCGACGGCGGGCTGCCGGTCTCGTCAGCTCAGGAGCTTCTGCTTCGCCGCGGCGAACTCCGCATCGGAGAGCACGCCGGAGTCCTTGAGGGATGCGAGCTGCTGCAGCTTCGCGATCAGATCGTCAGCGGCGGCGGGTGCCGCCGGAGGCGGAGACGAGTACTGGGCCGCTGCATTCTTGGCGGCGGCATCGACCTGCGCCTGCTGCTGCGCGGCCGCGTACTGCTGCTGCTCGTACTCGCCCTGCGCACGCTCCTGCTGATGCCGCGACATCGCGCCGCCGACGGCCGAAGCCGTCCCTGCGACCACTGCGGTCCTGGCAGCGAGGCCGATCAGTCCTGGGCGGCCGAATCTTCTCATGGGCATGTCATTCATCTTCCTGGTCGAGGATGTCCATCACCGCATTCACGACGGGCGCCGGCACACGCTCGCTGCGCAGCACCTGTCCGCCCGCAGCGGCGAGTTTCTGCGCGAGGGTGCGCGCGAAGGCGAGCTCGAGCACGACCAGGGCGGCGGACTGCCCTGGGGCGATCGCGGCGGCGAGCGCTTCGACGTCCTCCTCACCGGCGAGACCCGCCGCGATCGGCTCGAAGCCGTCGAGATCGAGCTTTCCGTCCTCATCGTCGAGCTCGACGATCTCGACCTCTCCGGTCGCCGACTTCGCGAGCACGACGAAGTCGAGCAGTCGCACGACGCCGCTGTCCACGAGCTCCGTCAGCGCGCGGAACGTCGCCGGATCCGGGCGCTGACCCTCGAACCCGACGAGGTAGACCTCGGCCGGGCCGAAACGGAAGTCATTCATGGGTCGTCCCTTCTCCTGTCGCATGTCGACCGTGATTGGGATCCATGCTCGCATCGCGGTCACGGGCGAGGAGTCCGACCTCACCCCGAGAGGATGAGTGCTCCGTCGCCGGCAGCCCGTCACGGGGTCGCCCGCTCGGGGTGAGGGACGCCCCCACTCATCTGCTCACGCTGCCACGATCGCCATACGCAGTAACTCGACGAAAGAGGTGCGAAGTGTCCATTTGGGAAAGCTTCTGGGACATCATCTGGTGGTTCTTCTGGGTCTTCGTGTTCGTCTCCTACCTCATGGTGCTCTTCAACATCGTCGCCGACCTGTTCCGCGATCACACGCTCAACGGCGGGTGGAAGGCCGTGTGGATCATCTTCCTCATCTTCGTCCCGTTCCTGACGGCGCTCGTCTACCTGATCGCCCGCGGCAGAGGCATGGGCGAGCGCAGCGCGTCGGCGTACCGCGAGCAGCAGCATGCCGCCGACTCCTACATCCGCAGTGTCGCCGGCTCCAGTCCCAGCGACGAGATCGACAAGGCATCCAAACTGCTCGCCGCAGGGACCATCACCGCCGACGAGTTCGCCGCCATCAAGGCGCGTGCGCTGAGCTGACCTGCATCCGCGGCGGGCAGCGAGAGCCGCATCGGCGCGCCCGTCCCGATCAGACGGTGGTGCGCACCGCCTCGCGGCGGGACGACACCCCGAGTTTGCGGTAGATCGCGCGCTGGTGGGTCTTCACCGTGTTGATCGACACCGCCAGTTCACGTGCGATCTCCTGCAACGTGCGAGCGGTCTGCAGCTGCTGGAAGACATCGAGTTCACGCCCGGAGAGGGCATCCACCAACGACCCTGCCGAGCCCTTCGCCAGACACCTGCCGATGAAGTCCTCGAACTGCGTGCCGAAGTGCACATGCTCGCCGAGCAGTTTGCGCACGGCCGTCTCGCGGGGCCCGAAGAGAAGGCGGATGTTCTCCCCCGAGGCGACGGCGACACCCGCCTCGCACAGCTCATGCGCCTGGTCGTGGTGTCCGGCCTGACGTCGGAGCAGGGCTGCCGTGAGCAGAGTCGCCGATTTCACGTAGGACACCTCCGCGAAGACGCGCGGAGCCCGCAGCATCTCCAGGGCGGTGGTGTAGTCGCCGGCGCGGCGCAGAACGCCGGCGAGGGCGACGTTGACGACGGGAAGGTCCGGGCACTGGATGTACTTGCGCGCGATCCGCATCGCTCGATCCGTTCGTCCGACGGCTTCTTCGAGCAGGGCGACCGACGATTCGCGGAACGCCGGCCAGGAGACGCCGTGCACGACCTCCAGGGGGATCTCCTGGATGCCGATCGCCGCACGACGGCAGGCGGAGACATCACCCGATTCCGCCGCCGCGTAGGCGATCATCATGCGCGCCACATTCGTGAACGAACGATCGGAGCCCCCGTTGGCGATCACGGTTCCGAACTCGCGGACCGCTTCGTCGAGCTCACCCGACCAGTACGAGACGTATCCCGCGGCCGCGGCAGCACTGCCCCCGGCGTAGGTGCTCCAGGGAAGACCGACATCCTCCGCCCCACGAACGGCGATGAGCGACCGTCGGGCCTCGATGAGATGACCGGCCCAGGTCTGCCCGAAGGCGAGATGCCCCAGCGCGCGCTTCGCCAGCTCTCGATCGCCCGAGCTCTGCGCCTCCCTGGCCGCGGCGGAGAAGTACTCGAGCGGGACCATCGGGTTGCCGCGGTGCCGGATCTCGGTCCACCCGAGGAGATAGTTCAGCGCCGCGCGGTCGCCGAGGTCCGTCGAGTCCGCGTCGAGGAGCATCTGCTGCACCTTCGCGCTCGCATCCGCGACCTCTGCACGCTCGTCGGCGATGAAGAGCCGGGCGATCTGCAGCACCGCGGGCTCATCGTCGTCGCCCGATCGACCGATCATCGCCTCCGCGCGCCGGAACAGCTCACGGGCCACCCGATGATCGCCGAGCACGTCGCTCGCACACGCGCGCACCAGCAGCACCTGCGCGTCATCGGGCGTGCGTCGCAGCATCAGCATCGCTGTGCATTCGACCTCGTCGGCCCTCGCCCCCACCACCAGACCGAGCCAATGATGAAGGAGGGTCTCCCGTGCGGTGAGGAACTCGGACGCATGGAGGGAGTGCGTGATCGATGCCGTCGGATCCGTCGCCTGCAGCGCGGCAGCGGCGCGGCGGTGGCATCCAGCGGCGCGTTCGGCATCGATGTCCAGGATCTCGGCGCATCGCCTGGCGAAGGAGGCATGCCAGCGGTACACGACCCCGTGAGGGCCCTCGAAGCGGTCGAGGAACAATCCGAGGCGCACGCAGGTCTCGAGCAGGGCCGCCGCGTCGGGGCGTCCGGTCACCGCGGCCGCGAGCGCAGGGGTCAGCTCGCTGCAGACGCTCGCCTCGAGAACGAAGTCGGCGACCTCAGGAGGGAGCGTCGCGAGCACGTGCTCCCGCACGTAGTTGCCCAGGAAGCCGGCGGCGCTCTGTGCGCGCTGGTCGGGCCTCGCTCCGCCGATCATCATCAGTCTGACCGCGATCGGCCACCCCCGGGTCTCCTCGAAGATGGTCTGCGCCGAGAGGCCGTCCGTCTCCCCGTCGAGCAGCAGCCGCACTTCCTCTTCCGTGAAGCTGAGCGTGTCCGCGCCGACGAAGGAATCCGGATGCGTCACGCGGTGCCGGGAGAGGGTTACCTCGAGCAATGTCGTCCCCACCAGCACGATCCGTAGGCTGTCCGGCGCCTGCTCGGCCAGCATCCCCAGAAGTCCCGCACGCCAGTCCTCCCCTGCGCGCTGAGCATCGTCGACGATCAGGTGCACGCGCTCGTCCGCATCCTCCAGAACTCTGCAGATCTCCTGGTACGCCCGGTGCGGGTCGTCCAGATCCCGGTCCAGGTCCAGGCGACGCCCCGAGCGCTCCGCGCCCCGGATCAGCGCGTTCACCACGCCCTGGGTCAGCCGCGACGGGTCGGAGTCGAAAGCGTTGAGCCCGAGCCACGCCACGTGTTCGAGCCCTGCCGCCCACTCGGCCACCGAGGTCGTCTTCCCGAATCCGCTGGGGGCACTGACCACGGTCAGCGGGTCTCTGGCGACGGCCTCCGAGATCACCGCGCTCACCCGATCGCGTCGAAGGGCACCCGGTTGGGGTGCCGGCGGCCGGAATCGCACCGTGGGTCCCGGCCTCGTCGAGCGTACGGGGTGCGACATGGCACCAAAGCTAGTGCTGTGCCGGATGCACCTTCAAGGGCATCCTCGCGCGTTCAACCGAGTTGTGCACAATTGAATCGCATGCAATGCTTTACTCATGCCCGTGACCGATGAGATGGTGTGCTTCTCCCTCTACTCCGCTGCGCGCGCCACCACGCAGGCGTACCGGGCTCTGCTCGCCCCCTGGGGGCTGACGTATCCGCAGTATCTGGTCCTCGCCATCCTGTGGCACGAGGGCGATCAGACGATCGGTTCGCTCGGAGACGCCATGCAACTCGACTCCGGGACCCTCTCGCCCCTGGTACGCCGCCTCGAGCAGGCGGGCCTGGTTGCGAAGACGCGCAGCCCCCAGGACGAGCGCGTCGTCACGGTGCAGCTCACCTCCGCAGGCCAGGCGCTCCGCGGGGACCTCGCGAAGATCCCTGCCCAGATCGCGCAGCTCTCCGGCATCCGCGACGACGCGCACCGCCGCCGGCTCATCGCAGAACTCCACGAACTCACCGCTCTGCTGCAGAGCGGTGTCTCGACACCGGCCGCCGGCGCCACCGCGCTGCGCGCCGGCGAATGACCACCCTCCCGGAAGGAAACCCCTCAATGGAAGCCCTCTACACCGCAGAAGCCCTCGCCACCGGCGCCGGCCGCAACGGACACGTCGCCACGAACGACGGTCGCGTCGAGTTCGATCTCGCCATCCCCAAGGAGATGGGCGGCAGCGGCGACGGGGCCAACCCCGAGCAGCTCTTCGCGGCCGGATATGCCGCATGCTTCCACTCCGCTCTGCAGTCCGTCGCGCGGGCGCAGAAGATCAAGATCGACCACAGCTCGGTCGGCGCGCGCGTGCAGATCGGGTCGAACGGCGTCGGCGGCTTCGGCCTCGCGGTCGAACTCGAGGTGGTCATCCCCGAGCTCGCGCACGATCAGGCCCAGGCACTCGCCGACGCCGCACATCAGGTCTGCCCCTACTCGAACGCGACGCGCGGCAACATCGACGTCACGATCACCGTGTCGGACGACTGATCAGCGGAAGGAAAGGAAACCACATCATGCGTGCACTCATCCATTCCCGGTTCGGCGAAGCCGAAGACGTCCTCGCGGTCGAGGAGCGTCCCGTTCCGGAGCCCGCAGCAGGGCAGGTCCGCCTGCGCATCGTCCTCTCCCCCATCCACAACCACGACCTGTGGACCGTGCGCGGCACCTACGGGTTCAAGCCCGAACTGCCTGCGGCCTCGGGCACCGAGGCCCTCGGTATCGTCGACGCTCTCGGTGAGGGGGTCGAGCACCTCGTGGTCGGACAGCGCGTCGCGACCGGCGGCACGTTCGGGGCCTGGGCCGAGTACATCGTGGCCAACGCCGCCGGAATCATCCCCGTGCCCGATTCCCTCTCCGATGAGAGCGCGGCCCAGCTCGTCTCGATGCCGTTCAGCACGATCAGCCTGTTGCAGTTCCTCGACGTCAACGAGGGCGACTGGATCGTGCAGAACGCGGCGAACGGCGCTGTCGGACGCATGCTCGCGCAGCTCGGCGCCGCGCGCGGCGTGCACGTGCTCGGGCTCGTGCGTCGCGCGGAGGGTGTCGAAGAGCTGCGCGCCCAGGGCATCGACAACGTCATCTCCACCGATCAGGACGACTGGCGCGAGCAGGCTGCGCGCCTTACCGGCGGCGCGCCGATCGTCGCCGGTGTCGATTCCGTGGGCGGCTCGGCCTCCGGCGACGTGCTCTCGCTCCTCAGCGAAGGCGGCACGCTCGTCGCGTTCGGGGCGATGAACTCCCCCGTCATGGAGATCGCCTCCTCCGATGTGATCTTCAAGCAGGCCATCGTCAAGGGCTTCTGGGGCAGCAAGGTCATCCAGCAGCTCGATGCCGCCACGCGCGGGGCCCTGTTCGGCGAGCTCATCCAGCGCGTCACCGACGGGACACTGACCCTCCCGGTCGCCGGCGTGTTCGACGCCGCCGAAATCGCCGATGCCGTGCGTCTCAGCATGACGCCTGGCCGCGTGGGCAAGGTGCTGCTGAAGTTCTGATCGCTCTGCTGTCCGGAAAGGGTCGTCCGCATGCGGGCGGCCCTTTCGCGTACCCGCCCTGCGGCGGCTGCGCTCAGTTGAGCTCGTCCGCCTCCGCGATGGTGTTGCGGATGTCCGTGGTGCCGCGCACACTCTCGGCATGGACATCGCACTCATGCAACCGCAGGGGCTGGTCGTCAGCCCCGCTTTCAGCCACGTCGCCGTCGTGCCACCTGGCGCCACGACCATCTACGTCGGAGGGCAGAACGGCATCGATGACACCGGCGCCCTCGTCTCGGACGACGCGGCGGAGCAGTCACTCCGCGCGGTCGAGAACGCCCGCATCGCACTCGAAGCCGTGGGCGCGGGACTCGACGATGTGATCAGCTGGACGGTGCTGATCCATCAGGATGCCGATCTGCGCGCCGCGTACGGCGCCGTCGCATCCACGCTCGCCCGCGACGACGCTCCACCGCTCGTGACGGCCGCCCTCGTCGCCGGACTCGGCGTGCCCGGCGCACTGATCGAGGTGAGCGCGGTCGCCGCGGTGGTCCGCCGCTGATGGCGAACCCGGCAGGGCTCAACCGATGGCGACGGCGATGGCCGTGGCGATGATCGCGAGCAGCGGAAGGGTTCCCTGCATCGCGGCGGCGCGGACCTTGGTGGAGTCCGACAGGACGAGCACCAGAGCAGCGGCGACCATCATGCCGGTGCCGGCGAACACGAGGGTCAGACCCACGGTCGCGAAGTCGACGATCGTCAGACCGATTCCGAGCAGCGCGGTCAGCGCGAGGAACAGGTTGTAGAAGCCCTGGTTGAACGCGAGCGCCTTCATCGTCACGGCATCCGCCTCGCTGGCGACGCCGAAGATCTTCCTCGTCTCGGGCTCGGTCCACTTCAGCGACTCGAGCGCGAAGATGAACACGTGGAACGCGGCGGCAGCCGCGGCGAGGACCAGACCGACGATGAGCATACGGCGATTGTCCCGCGCCGGGGTGCCGCACACCAAACGCCCCCGGGCACTCGGCGCGTCTCGATGTGCCGTTCTAGACCAGGAAGATCGACAGCAGTCCCGGGTTGTGCGCGTGCACCAGAACGGCGAAGACCACGGCGTCGAAGAGCAGGTGCACGGTGACGACGTAGGCGAGCGAGTGCGTGCGGAGGAAGATGTAGCCCTGCAGCAGGGCGAACGGAATGGTCAGCAGCGGTCCCCACTCGCGGTAGCCCAGTTCCCACAGGAACGAGACGAAGACGATCGCCTGCAGCAGGTTCGCGACGAGATCCGGGAAGTGGCGCCGCAGCAGAGCGAACACCGTGCAGATGAAGAACAGCTCATCCCAGATGCCGACAGCGCCCACACCGACGAAGAGTCTCGCGATGAGATCGGGCGTGTCGACCACCGGCCAGTTCTGGTACACGCCGCTGGTGATGAAGTAGAAGGGCAGGATCAGCCACCCGAGCACCAGCACCGCC
Source organism: Microbacterium sp. Root322 (assembly GCF_001425645.1). Classification (NCBI taxonomy): domain Bacteria; kingdom Bacillati; phylum Actinomycetota; class Actinomycetes; order Micrococcales; family Microbacteriaceae; genus Microbacterium; species Microbacterium sp. Root322. The sequence goes on from NZ_LMCS01000001.1 coordinate 927,906, forward strand.
ACGAGCCAGCCCCACTGCAGCCGGCCCCAGCGCTTATGGGTCCGCCAGGGGAAGCTGATCGCGCGGTCTCGATAGACGAACCGAGAGATCAGGTACGGCACCGCGACCGCCCCACCCAGTGCGAGGGTGAATCGCAGCATCGCGAGATTGTCGAGCTCTGCGGCCAACGGGATGATGCTCACAATCAGAAGGCCGATCGCGATCAGGGAGAGATCCCTCGTGAGAGACGGGGGCCGGTGCAGGCCGATCGCCCTCGCGCTCTCCCGGCGCGAACCCACGCTCACGACCTGGTCCTCGGGATGCCGACCCCGCTCGATCAGAGCGGCCACGGCGATGCCAGCCGCGAGCAGCGTCCAGCCGAGCCAGGGGATCTCCAGCACGAAGAACGCCGGAGCCGCGGCGCACACGAGCAGCGCCGGCACGAAGCTCCACCGCTGCCTCGTGTCGCGCCGCACGTCGGTCATGTGCGCGTCCTGCGCCGATAGACGAGGTCGCGAATGTCCCGCCCCTTGGCGATGCCCTTGCGCTCGAACGCGGTCATCACCCGTCCGTCGAAGCGATCTGCCCATTCTCCGTCGAACGCGCGCTCGAACGACGGCTCGGCATCGAGCACGTCGCGCATCTGCAGCGCATAGTCCTCCCAGTCCGTCGCGAGCCGCAGCAGTCCGCCGTCACGCAGCGCCCTCGCGGCGGTGTCGCCGAATCCGGGCCGCACCAGACGGCGCTTGGTGTGCTTCTTCTTGTGCCACGGGTCGGGGAAGAAGATCCACACCTCACGCGCGGCCGCCTCGGGCAGCAACGAGGAGAGCACCTCGGGTGCGTTGGCCTCGACCACGCGCAGGTTCCGAGCGCCCTCGCGATCGGCATCGAGCATGGTCCGTGCGAGTCCGGCGCGGAACACCTCGACGGCGAGGAAGTCGTCATCCGGGCGCGACGAGGCCGCCGCCACGATCGCATGCCCCTGCCCCGAGCCGATCTCGACATAGAGATCCGCCGAGCGTCCGTACTCGGTCGCGGGGTCCAAGCGCGCCTCGGGGTGCACTGAGGTCCAGGCGACGTCGCGCGGCACGTCGAGCAGATAGTGCGGGCCGAGCTCGGTGAAGGCGCGCTCCTGCGCGTCGGACATCCGGCCGCTGCGGCGCACGAACGAGACCGGCTCGTCTCGGAAGGTACGGGGTTCGGGCATGTTTCCAGGGTAGCCGCCGGCGTCGTGGCCTCCGGTGCCGCGGCGACCGCGGCGTCTCAGACCGCCGGTGCCGTGACGAAGTCGATGAGCTCCTCCACACGGCCCAGCAGCGCCGGTTCCAGGTCTCGATACGTCGTGACCTTGGAGAGGATGTGCTGCCAGGCGCGGGCGATGTCGGCCTGTGTCTCGTGAGGCCAGCCGAACGCGCGGCAGATTCCGACCTTCCACTCGATGCCGCGCGGGATCTCCGGCCACTTCGCGATGCCGAGAGCTCGCGGCGTCACGCACTGCCAGACGTCGACGAAAGGATGCCCGACGATGCGGAGATGGCGTCCGTGCGGGCCGCGCGCGACGGCGTCGGCGATCCTCGACTCCTTCGAGCCCGCGACGAGGTGATCGACGAGGACGCCGTAGCGTCGCGTCGCACTGGGCGGCTCGGCGGCCAGCAGATCATCGAGCAGATCCACGCCCTGGAGGAAATCGACGACCACTCCCTCGACCCGCAGGTCGGCGCCCCACACCTTCTCGACGAGTTCGGCATCGTGCTTGCCCTCGACGAGGATCCGACTGGGCAGGGCCACGCGGGCGCGCTGGTCGGCGACGACGAAGGAACCGGATGCCGTCCTGCGAGGTCCCTGCTCCTTCGCTGCGGGGACGACCAGCCGGACAGGTGCGCCGTCGATGAGGAACCCCCCGCCGAGGGGGAACAGGCGCCGGCGCCCGAGGCGGTCCTCCAGCTCGACGTTGCCGCCCTGCACTCGGGTGACCGCACCGCAGAAGCCGTCGTCGGCGACCTCGACCACGAGATCCGCCTCCGCCGCGACCTGTGGCACCTTCTTCGCGCCGCGGTCGCGCCAGCCCGTCGCCAGCACATCCGAACCGTACATGTCGTCCATGCCTCCCAGCGTATGTGTCTGCGCTGAGGGCGAACGGCGAACCCGCCGTGAGTGCTGTCGCGTGTCGGACGGAGTGCATAGACTCAAGGCATGGGGCTCGGCTGCCGGTCGGAGGGAACACGATGACGAAACGGTGGCTCGCGCTGGCCGCACTCACCCTCGCTGCGGTCGCCGGGGCGTTCACCGCCTCCGCGGCATCCGCCACCGATCCGGTCACGCTCGACGCCGGCTACGTCACCGACCAGGCCGGAGTGCTGAGCGCCGACGAAGAAGCCACCGTCGAGGCCAGGCTCCAGGAGCTGACCGACAACTCGAACGCCGATCTGTTCGTCGTCCTCGTCGACGACTTCACCAATCCCACCGACAACGTGCAGTGGGCCGACACGGTCGCGCAGAACAACAACCTCGGCACCGAGCAGTATCTCCTCGCGATCGCCGTCGACGGGCGCAGCTACTACATCTCCGCTGCGCCCGACGGTCCGGTGAGCTTCGGCCAGCTCGACAGCATCGAAGACAAGATGGTCCCCTTCGCCGCAGACGGCGACTGGGTCGGAGCGATCACCCTCGCCGCCGACGAGATCCAGGGAGACGGGGGCGTCGGCGCACTGCGCATCGGACTGATCGTGGTCGCCATCATCGCGGTGGCGCTTCTTCTCTGGCTCGTCATCGCCCTGGTGCGCCGCGCACGCCGCAGGGCCGAGATCCGCGAGCGCGGAGCCATGCCGGAGACGCCCGACCCCGCCGATCCCTACTCCACCCTCACCGACCAGCAGGTCGAGACGCAGGCCGGACTCGCACTCGTGCAGGCCGACGACGCCATCACCTCCAGCAGAGAGGAACTCGGCTTCGCCGTCGCGCAGTTCGGTGAAGGAGCGACCGAGGAGTTCACGCGCGTCGTCGACGCCGCGAAGGCGAAGATCTCCGAGGCCTTCGACCTCAGGCAGAAGCTCGACGACGAGATCGAGGACACGATCCACGACCGCAGGGCCTGGCACATCCGCATCATCCGGATCGCCGACGAGATCGACGACATCCTCGACGACAACACGGCGGCCTTCGACGCCCTCCGCAAGCTGGAGCAGAACGCCCCGCAGGAACTCGAGCGGGTCCGTGGTGAGCGCGCAGCCCTCGACCCCGTCCTCGCTTCGGCTGCCCCGGCTCTCGCCGCGCTGTCGACGACCTACGCCCCGGCGGCACTCGCGATGGTCGCAGACAACCCCGCCCAGGCCCGCGAACGCACCGATCTCGCGGATCGGTCGATCGAGGCGGCGGCGCAGGCGATCGCGGCCGGGCGCTCGGGCGAGGCGGCCTTCGCCATCCGCACGGCCGAGCAATCCGTCGCGCAGGCCGCGCAGCTCGCACAGGCTGTCTCGACGCTGGGGGCCGAGCTCTCCACGATCGAGGCGCAGTCCCAGGCGCTCGTCGCCGAGCTGCAGGCAGACCTCGCCGCAGCGCAGCAGCTTCCCGACCCCTCGGGCACGATCGCCGCAGCGGCCTCCGCGACCGCGCAGCAGCTTCAGGTGGCGCAGACCGAGCTCGCCGGTTCCGCGCGCAATCCGCAGCGTGTGCTCGAGGCGCTCAGCGCGGCCAACGCACAGATCGACGCGGCGATCGCGCAGGGTCGGGAGAGCGTCGAACGCGCCCGCCGTGTGCAGCAGATGCTGGAGCAGACCGTCGCGCAGGCGAACTCCGAGATCCGTGCCGCTCGCGAGTTCATCGAGACCCGTCGTGGGACCGTCGGCTCCACCGCACGCACGCGTCTCGCCAACGCCGAGGCGAGTCTGTCGCAGGCGCTGAATCTGCGAGCCACCGACCCGGACGCCGCGCTGGCGGAAGCGAATCGTGCGCTCGCTCTGGCGGGACAGGCAACGTCCGCGGCGCAGTCCGACGTGCAGTCCTACAACCCTCCCGGCTTCGACCAGGGCGGCTTCGGCGGCCCCTTCGGCGGTTCCGGATCGTCGTCGGGCGGTTCGGGGATCGGCGGCGACATCCTCGGCGGCATCATCGGCGGCCTGCTCGCTGGTGGAGGCGGAGGCTCCTCTCGTCGAGGAAGCAGCAGCGGCTGGCGCTCCTCGGGAGGGGGAGGCTTCCGCAGCTCCGGTTTCGGAGGCGGAGGCTCGCGCAGCAGCGGCCGCAGCGGCCGATCGGGAGGTAGACGCTTCTGATCCCCTACACAGACAGTTACGACAAGCTCTCGAAGACGCCCTCTGAAAGGAACCACGCATGACCAAGCAGTCCATCTTCGGACGTATCTCGACCCTCGTCCGCGCGAACATCAACTCCCTGCTGGACTCTGCGGAAGACCCGCAGAAGATGATCGACCAGCTCGTTCGCGACTACACGAACAGCATCGCCGACGCCGAGTCCGCGATCGCGGAGACCATCGGCAACCTGCGCCTGCTCGAGCGGGACCACGAGGAAGACGTCCAGGCTTCGACCGAGTGGGGCAACAAGGCCCTCGCCGCCAGCCGCAAGGCCGATGAGATGCGCGCGAGCGGCAACACCGCCGACGCCGACAAGTTCGACAACCTGGCCAAGATCGCTCTCCAGCGTCAGATCAGCGCCGAGCGCGAGGCCACGGGCGCCGAGCCGCAGATCGCGGCCCAGACCGAGATCGTCGACAAGCTCAAGAGCGGCCTGAACGGCATGAAGGACAAGCTGGTCGAGCTCAAGAACAAGCGCAGCGAACTCCTCGCCCGCGCCAAGGTCGCCGAGGCGCAGACCAAGGTGCAGGACGCGGTCGGCTCGATCAACGTGCTCGACCCCACCAGCGAGCTGGGCCGTTTCGAGGACAAGGTCCGCCGCCAGGAGGCCATCGCACAGGGCAAGATCGAGCTCGCAGCGTCGAGCCTCGACGCCCAGTTCGAGAGCCTGGAAGACCTCGGCGAGCTGACCGAGGTCGAGGCGCGCCTCGCCGAGCTCAAGGCCGGCGGCACCGCTCCCCGCCAGGCCATCGAAGGCAACTGACACGACCGGCGGATGCCCCGAGCTGCGCGCCCGGGGCATCCGCCCTCTCTTCTTCGGAGGCACCCATGGTGCGATTCCTCGTCATCCCGCAGTGGCAGGGCTCGCCCGCACCGCGCGCGATGCTGCTCACAGACGGCGCCTCGGCGATCTCCGGTGATCTCCCCCGGGCTGCCACGACCGTGCTCGACGTGCCGGTCGAGGCCGGCGAATCCCTGGGCACCGGAGTCCGCCGCCTGAGTGCGCTTCTCCGCACCCGCGAACTCGTCCACGGGCACATCGACTCCGACACCGTCGTGATCGGTGGTGATTGCAGCGTCACCGTCGCCGCCCTCGATGCACTGCCCGGGGGCACCGAGGGTCTTGCCGTGGTGTGGTGCGATGCGCACGCCGACATGCACACCCCCGAGACCTCGCCGTCCGGTGCGTTCTCGGGCATGGCGCTGCGCGCTCTGCTCGGCGAGGGAGAGGAGCAGCTCGTGCTCACCCCCGCGATCCCTGCGAGCCGCGTGATCACGGTCGGGATCCGCAATCTCGATGACGAGGAGGTCGACCAGATCGCCCCTCTCACCAACCTCTCGGTCGACGACCTCGCCCGCCCGGAGGCGCTGCTCGACGCGGTCCGCGCGACCGGGGCTTCACGAGTGTGGGTGCACATCGATGTCGATGTGCTGGACCCCTCCGACTTCGCCGGCGTCTCGTCCTCGGTGCCCTTCGGGCTCTCCCCCGCAGCGCTCAGCGCGGCCATCCGCGCCCTGCGCACCGAGGTGCCACTCGCAGGCGCGACCATCGCCGGGTTCGCACCCCGCTCTCCGGCCGATGCCGTCGACGACCTCGGTGCACTGCTGCGGCTGGTCGGAGCGGTGGCGTGATCGCCGGGGCCGACTGGCGAACGCGAGCCGATGAGGTCCTCGCTCGTGGACGACGATTCGACCGCCGCATCCCGTCCTTCCTGCTGCGCTCTCCGGTGAGCAGGCTCGGCTACCTCTGGGGCACGGCCGTCGGCTGGGTCTGGGGATCCCTGTGGAGCACCGGCCCCGTCGAGCGGCGTGCCGGACTGTGGATCTTCCAGGGCATGCCGAGCTGGACCTTCAACCGCGGAGGAGTGTGCGTCGGCGGCTGCTTCCTGACCGGTGACAGCCGTCCCAGCGAGGCGGTGCTCCGTCACGAGGCTGTGCACAAGGCGCAGTGGCTCCGCTACGGCTTCCTGATGCCCGTTCTCTACCTGTTCGCCGGCCGAGACCCGCTGCGCAACCGCTTCGAGATCGAAGCGGGGCTGGAGGACGGAAACTACGTGCGACGCACGCGCCGATAGATCGCGGCCGTCCGCGAGACGCACCGCAGCTCACAGCACCGCGCTCAGGAGGACCATCGCTGCGCGCGAACGCGGATCGGCAGAGGCCGTGTCAGTGTTCGACGGGCAGCAGGCCGAAGCGCTCGGGAGCATGGATGAGCGCCGGCGAGATCTCCAACGAGGTCGTCAGGTGCTCGACGATGTCCGCCGTGCCCAGGTAGCCGCCCAGCAGGGTGACGTGGGTCTCGATCTCGTCGTCGCACATCATCTCGTCGGCCCACGCACAGGTCGCGCGCGCCAGCGCCTGGCCCGGTGCGCATGCACGACCGCTTCCGGGGGCACCTGATCGCTGCTCTCGCGCCAGCCATGTCACCGTCATGCGGCCAGGGGCCTCGATGAAGCCGATATCGGCGACCTCGGGCACCTCGATGAAGATGCGGCCGGACGCGCACAGCGGCAACGTCGTCAGGAACACCTCGAGCTCGGTCAGCGAGCGCTCGTCCGCCGTCACCAGGTGGTGGGAACGCCGACGGGCTGCGCGACGTTCGGCGCGCGTGCCGCGAGTCTCGAGCGAGGTGTTCATGGTGTCTTCATCGTACACCAAGTGAAGGCTTGCCTAACCTTGCATCAGCTGGGCAGCGACGAGGTCGACGGCTCCGACGCATCCTCCACGAGTGCCGCCGACAGCGCGGCCAGCTCTGCGTCGGTCATCCCCTGCGCGCGCAGGTATCCGGAAGCAGACCCCCACCGTTCGTCCACCTGCTCCAGCAGGCGCCGCATCACCGGCGCCGGAGACTGGGTGGCGAGCGCCACCGCGTGCACGGCTTCCGGGTGCTGGGTGCGAAGGTAGTCGGCGATCCGCTGCGAACGCTGAGTCGGGAGCTGGGACTCCGTGAGCGCATAGTCGGCGATCACGGCCTCCCGATCGGCGCCGACGGCGGAGAGGGCGAGGGCGACGGTGACCCCCGTGCGGTCCTTGCCGACCGTGCAGTGCACCAGCGTGCGCTCCCCCGCGGCGATGATGCGGATGGCGTCCGCGAGCCGTTCCCCGCTCTCTTCGAGGAGATGCAGATACAGGTCGTCGAGGCTGGTGTCGGCTTCGAAGAAGGATCGCACCGACCCCAGGAACAGCGGCAGGTGCGTGGTGTCAGGCCCCTCGATCTCCGAGGGCTCCGCTGCGACCTCTTCGCCGTCACGCAGATCCACGATGTGCTGGACGCGGGCCCGCAACGCGGCGGCGCCCGAGGTGGTCGCCCCGGAGAGTTGCCCTGCTCGCAGCAGAGCGCCGGAGCGGATGCGCCCGCCGTTCGCCGGCATGCCCCCGACATCCCTGACGTTGAAGACCCCTTCGATCTCGAGGATGGTCATGCCTGGGCCTGCGGGGCGCGAACGGGAACCGGGTATCGTCCGGCGATCACGATGCGGTTGAACGCATTGATGGATACGCACGCCCAGCTGAGCGCCGCGTACTCCTTCTCGGTGAACACACTTCCGACCTGGTCGTACACCTCATCGGAGATCCCGTCCTCGGCGATGAACGTGAAGGCTTCGGCGAGCTCGAGCGCAGCGCGCTCGCGATCACTGAACACGCCGCTCTCTCGCCAGGTGGGAATCTGCGTGAGGGTGTCGATGTCGACTCCGGCCGCCACCGCCCTGTCGACATGGATCCGCGCACAGTAGGCGCAGCCGTTGAGCTGCGAGCAGTGGATCATGACGAGCTCCTTGAGGCGCTCGTCGATGCCGTTGGCCGCGCAGATCTGCCCCACGGTCTTCGAGAATGCGTCAAGCGCCTGGTACGCGGCCGGCTCGGTCTTGGACAGGTGCACACGCGTCTCGCTCATGACTCCATGATATTCGGCGTCTCACAGCGGGGTCCCGACCGGAGCCATCCACCACTGAAATGCACTACGACAAGAACACCTTGTCAACAGTGGACATATTGCGAGCCGTGAGACGGCATTCTCTTGCCATATTGATCCGGCATTTCCGGCATGTCGGGCGGAGGGAGCAGAATGTGGAGGTGGCGATCGACAACAGCGAGTTCAGCTATCTTCCCGCACAGGCCGAAGCGCTCGGCGTCCCCCTTCCCCCGGTGGAACGTCTCACCCTTCCGCTCGCCGACGGACGCACCCTGAGTGCCCTCTGCTTCGGAAGCGAAGCCCCGCGAGTGACGCTGCTGCACGGCGCGGGCCTGAACGCGCACACCTGGGACACCACAACGCTCGCGCTGCAGCAGCCCCTCCTCGCGATCGATCTCGCCGGGCACGGCGACTCCTCCTGGCGAGACGACGTCGACTACACGCCGCGCACCCTCGCCCGCGACGTCGCTGCCGCGATCGAGGCCTGGACCACGCAGCCCCAGCTGGTGGTCGGGCAGTCGCTCGGAGGCCTCACGGGCGCCGCTCTCGCCGCCTCGCGACCTGATCTGGTGTCCGAGGTCATCATCATCGACATCACGCCAGGCATCGACGTGACAGCCGGTCCTGCGGCGTTGCGCGAGTTCTACGCCGGCCCGACTGACTTCGCCTCACGGGACGAACTCGTCGACAAGGCGATCTCGCTCGGCTTCGGCGGGACGCGCCCCGAGACGGAACGCGGCGTCTTCTTGAACACGCGCGTGCGCGCGGACGGACGTGTGGAGTGGAAGCACCACTTCGCCCATCTCGCCGCCCAGGCACTGGCGGCTCACGATCCCGGATCGGCGACGGCGCCGTCGGTGCTCCACGAGACGGGCTGGGACGACCTGGCAGCGGTCACCGCGCCGATCACACTGGTGCGCGCTGCACGCGGCTTCGTCAGCGAAGAAGATGCCGCGGAGCTCCAGCGACGCGTCCCCACGGCCCATCTGGTCGTCCTCGATGCGACCCACAATGTGCAGGAGACGGCTCCGGTCGCTCTGGCCGGGCTCATCGAATCAGCGACCCCCGCCCGCAGAATATGACGTTCCGTTCCATACCCGACCCTCACCCCGCCACACATCTCTAGGCTCGATCCCACGGCACACAGCAGCTGCCGCACCGAGAGGAAACGCCCATGTTCCGACGTACCCGACGTCTCGCGCTGATATCCGCGCTCGCGGCCACCGCCGTGATCCTGAGCGCATGCTCCGGCACTCCCGACCCCGAGCCCAGCAGCGCGCCCGGAACACCCGACCCGAACGCGACGCTGCACGTCGGTCTCGTCCTCGAGCCGACCAACCTCGACATCCGTCACACCAGCGGCGCCGCCCTCGAGCAGATCCTGATCGACAACATCTACGAAGGCCTCGTGACCCGCACGCAGGACAACGAGATCGAAGGTCGGCTCGCCTCGGACTACGAGGTCTCCTCCGACGGCCTCACCTACACGTTCACGCTGAACGAGGGTGTCCTGTTCCATGACGGAACGCCTCTCACCTCGGCCGACGTCGTCTCGTCCTACGAGACCGTCCGCACCGATGCCACCGTGCAGGGCAACGCGGACTTCGCCGCCGTCACGGCGATCACCGCGCCCGACCCGACGACGGTCGAGATCACGCTGTCCGAGCCGAACCAGAACTTCCTGTTCGCCCTCACCGGGCCCGCAGGTCTCGTCTTCAAGTCCGCGGACACGACCGAGCTGAAGACCGCGGAGAACGGCACCGGACCCTTCACGCTGACGCGCTGGAACAAGGGCAGCACCATCACGTTCGCGCGCAACGACGCCTACTGGGGGGATCCTGCCGGGGTCGCCCAGGTCGAGTTCCAGTACATCCCCGACTTCACCGCCGGCGTCAACGCAGCGCTGGCCGGCGACGTCGATGTGCTCACCGCCGTCGACCCGAACCTCGCGCCTCAGCTCGAGGACTCCGGCGACTTCGCCCTCACGACGGGACGCACGACCGACAAGGCGACACTCGCCTTCAACAACAAGAAGGCACCGCTCGACGACGTCCGCGTGCGCGAAGCGCTGCGCCTCGCCATCGACCACGACGCCCTCATCGAGGCGGTCGGCGCGGGAACGCCCCTGTACGGTCCGATCCCCGAGCTCGACCCCGGTTATGAAGATCTGTCGGATGTCGTCTCCTATGACCCGGAGAAGGCCAAGGCGCTGCTCGCCGAGGCCGGCCAGAAGGATCTGGAGCTGACGCTCACGATCCCCTCGTTCTACGGGACGACCGTTCCCAAGGTGCTGATCTCCGACTTCAAGAAGGTCGGTGTGACCCTCGAGGTGAACGCGGTCGAGTTCCCGACCTGGCTGGAAGACGTCTACACCAACCAGGACTACGACCTGAGCTTCGTGCTGCACGTCGAGCCCCGAGATTTCGGCAACTTCGCCAACCCGGACTACTACTTCGGGTACGACAACGCCGAGGTGCAGAGCCTGTATGCGAAGGCGCTGGCCGAGGTCGACCCCGACAAGTCCTCTGAACTGCTCGCACAGGCTGCACGCCTCGTGTCGGAGGACCACGCCGCCGACTGGCTGTACAACGGCGAGACCATCACGGCGGTGAGTCCCATCGTGACCGGATTCCCCGAAGACTCCATCAACTCGCGCATCAACCTCGCCGGCGTCACCGTCTCCGCCGAGAAGTAGCGAGCGGTCACCCCTTCGTGCTCCGCTACGCGCTCGTCCGAGGAGCCCTGCTCATCGCAGGGCTCCTCGTCTCGAGCGTGCTCATCTTCCTGACGCTGCGCGTCTTCCCCGGCGACGTCGCGCAGCTCATCGCGGGCACGCAGGCCTCCCCCGTCGAGGTCGAAGCCCTTCGCGAGTCCCTCGGTCTGAACCGTCCTCTGCTCGCCCAGTACACGGACTGGATCGGGGGGATCTTCCGCGGCGACCTGGGCACCTCGCTGCTGTCGGGGGCATCCGTCGGGGAAGAGCTGTTCCTCAAGGCCCAGGTCACCGTTCCGCTAGGGGTCATGTCGCTGCTGATCGCCGTGCTCATCGCCGTGCCCTTCGGAATCCTGGCCGCGCTCCTGCGCAACCGTCGCGGCGGCACCGCACTCAGCGTCGGTGCCCAGACGCTGGCCGCCGTACCCGTGGTGTGGGCCGGCATGATGCTCATCGTCGTGTTCTCGGTCTGGCTGGGGTGGCTTCCTCCGCAGGGCTTCCCCCGCACCGGCTGGTCGACCCCAGGGAAGGCGATCGAGTCCCTGTTGCTCCCCGCCTTGACGATCGGCATCGTCGAGGGGGCGATGCTCATGCGATTCGTCCGCAGCGCGACGTTGCAGGCCGCCGGGCAGGACTTCGTCCGCACTGCCGCGGCGAAGGGCCTCACCCGCACCCGCGCTCTCATCCAGCACGGCATCCCCGCCGTCGGCCTCTCGATCATCACGGTGCTCGGCCTGCAGGTGGCCGGCATCATCGTCGGCTCGGTGGTGATCGAGCAGCTGTTCACTCTTCCGGGGATCGGACGCATGCTCGTGGCCGATGTCGGCACCCGCGACCTCATCAAGGTGCAGAGCGAACTGCTGGTGCTCACCGGCTTCGTGCTGGTCGTGGGCTTCCTGGTCGATCTCCTGCACCGCGCGATCGACCCTCGGCAACGGGAGGCCGCATGATTCCGCGCTGGCTCGACCGACTCTGGGCCGCCTCGACAGGGCGCTTCGGGATCATCGTCGTCGCGGTGATCGCCGTCACCGCTCTCGTGTCGCTGTTGTGGACGCCGTTCGACCCGCAGGCCTCGGACATCGGCGACCGCTGGCTGCCACCGAGCTGGCCGCACCTTCTCGGCACGGACGACACCGGACGCGACATCCTGAGCCTGCTGATGGCGGGGGCACGCACGACGGTGTTCGTCAGCGTGGGCGCCGGCATCGTGGCCACCGTGGTGGGCATCGCCCTCGCCGCGCTCGGAGCGCTGACGACGCGCTGGCTGCGAGAGACCGTCGCCGTGCTCGTCGACATCCTGATTGCCTTTCCCGTGCTGCTGATCGCCATGATGATCTCCTCCGTCTGGGGTGGTTCGCTCTGGGTCGTGATCTGGGCGGTGGGCATCGGATTCGGCGTGAACATCGCGAGGGTCACCCGGCCGGAGCTGCGCCGCGTGCAGCAGAGCGACTTCGTTCTGGCCGCGCGAGCCGCAGGACTCACTCCCTCCCAGAGCCTCGTGCGCCACCTGCTTCCGAACGTGGCGCCGGTCTTCATCGTGCAGCTGTCGTGGTCGATGGCCGTCGCCGTCCTCGCCGAAGCCGGGCTGTCCTACCTGGGCTTCGGCGCTTCCGTGGTCGAGCCGAGCTGGGGCCTGCTGCTCGCCGATCTCCAGCGGTACATCGGGGTGCATCCGCTCTCGGTCATCTGGCCAGGACTCACGATCACGATCACCGTACTCGCCCTCAACCTGCTGGGCGACGGCCTGCGCGAGGCGACCGATCCCACCCTGCGGCATCGCGCCGCCGAGATCCACACCCCGGGGGTGGTCGCATGAGCCTGTCGGTGCACGACCTCGTGATCGAGATCGACGGACGAACGGTGGTCGACGGCGTCTCCTTTGACGTGCCGGACGGCGCTCGACTCGGTCTGATCGGCGAATCCGGCTCCGGCAAGTCGCTCACCGCCCTCGCAGTGCTGGGCCTGCTCCCCGACGGCGCGACCGCGAGCGGCAGCATCCGCTGGGACGGCACCGAGTTGATCGGGATGCCCGATCGCGAGCTCGCCCGCCTGCGCGGCGACGACATCGGCATCGTGTTCCAGGAACCGCGCACCGCTCTGAACCCCATCAGGACGGTCGGTCGGCAGATCGCGGAGTCGATCCGCATCCATCAGGGACTGGGCCGCCGCGAGGCCAGGGAGCGGGCGATCGTCGAGGCCGCCCGCGTCCGGCTGCCCGATCCCGAGTCGATCGTCGACCGCTACCCCCATCAGCTCTCCGGCGGCCAGAGGCAACGCGTCGCCATCGCGATGGCGCTGGCCTGTCGCCCACGCCTGCTCATCGCCGACGAGCCGACGACCGCGCTCGACGTCACGATCCAGGCCGAGATCCTCTCCCTGCTGCTGTCCCTCGTCGCCGACGAGGGGATGTCCCTCGTCTTCATCACCCACGACCTCGCCGTGCTCGCCCAGGTCGCGACCGAGGGCGTCGTGCTCGAACACGGGCGGGTCGTCGAGGCCGCTCCGGTCTCGACCCTCCTGTCGACCCCTGCGTCCCCGGTCACCCAGGGACTGCTGCGAGATGCGACGGCGACGCTATGGCGACCGGACGGGGACGCCTGATGAGCCTGATCGAAGCCCGCGGACTCGGACGGGACTTCTTCGCCCCGAAGCGCTCCGCCTTCGAGCGCACCCGGACCCAGACCGCCCTGGCCCCCACCGACCTCGATGTCGTCGAAGGATCATCCGTCGGCATCATCGGCGAGTCCGGATCGGGAAAGTCCACCCTGGTGAGACTGCTCCTGGGGCTCGACCGAGCGACCTCCGGAACCGTCCGCATCGACGGTCGCGCGGTGGACGCCACAGCCTCGGCGAAGTCTCTGCACTGGCTGCGCCGGGAGACCGGGCTGGTTTTCCAAGACCCCTACGCGTCGCTCGATCCCCGCATGACGGCCGGTCAGATCGTCCGAGAACCGCTCTGGGCACTCGGCGTCGAGGGCGACCACCGTGCGCGGGTCCGCGAGGTGCTCGCGCAGGTGGGTCTGGAACCGGAGATGGGCGACCGCTACCCGCACGAGTTCTCGGGCGGGCAGCGGCAGCGGATCGCCCTCGCGCGGGCGATCGTGCATCGCCCGCGGATCCTGGTGGGCGACGAACCGCTGTCGGCGCTCGACGTGACGGTGCGTGCGCAGATCCTCGACCTGCTGATCGAGCTGCGACAAACGAGCGATCTGACCCTCGTGCTCGTCTCGCACGACATCGGCGTCGTGCAGAACCTGTGCGACACGGTGGTCGTGATGAAAGACGGGCGGATCGTCGAACGCGGCTCCACGACGGACGTGCTCCTGCACCCGGAACAGGACTACACGAAGAAGCTCCTCGCGGCGATCCCCGTGATCCCCGGCTCTCCCGGGCGGTGATCCGACGCCGGTTCGAGTGGACGCCGACGGTCAGCGCCGCGCGCCGAACAGACTCCCCCGTCGCCGTCCTGTGGGCTTGAGCACGCGGCGCATGTAGACGGTGCCGAGGTCGCGGCCGAACTTGTATCCGACGCGCCCCATCCGTCCGGCCTCGATGAAGCCGAGCTTCTCGTGCAACCGGATCGACGCCTCGGCGCCGTGGTCGCTGATGACCGCGACCATCTCGCGCAGCCCGATCTGCTCGCAGGCGTCGATGAGCGCCTGCAACAATGCTGCCCCCAGACCCTTTCCCCCGGCGCCGGGACCGAGGTAGATCGAATCCTCGACCGTGTACTTGTAGGCGTTCTTGCCCGCCCAGGGCTGCGCGAGCGCGTAGCCCAACACCTCACCGCCCGGCGACACCGCGACGAGGAACGGCAGCTGCAGCCTGGTCAGCAGCGCGTACTTGTCCCGCCAGTAGGGGATGCTGCTGCGCCGCTCGTCGAGCGTCACGGCCGAGTTGCTCACGAAGTGGTTGTAGATCTCCCGCACGTGAGGGAGGTCTGCGGGCCGGGCAGCACGGATCGTGTAGGAGAAGACCTCTGGGGCAGGTGCGGGCCGAAGATGGCGCGGCAGAACGCGGCGACGGTCCCCCGGCTCGAACTGCATGCGCTCAGCTTAGAGACGGACCGGCTTCGCCTTCCACTCTCCAGTCGACCGGATCGGCTCCCTGCTCCTCGAGCAGCGCGTTCGCGCGCGAGAACGGGCGGGAACCGAAGAAGCCGCGACGGGCCGAGAGCGGAGACGGATGCGCCGATACGATCACCGGCGTCTCGCCCAGGAGGGGCTGCAGGTTGGCCGCATCCTTGCCCCACAGGATCGCGACGAGGGGCTGATCACGGGCCACGAGCGCGCGGATCGCGAGCTCGGTGACCTTCTCCCACCCCCAGCCGCGGTGCGAGGCGGCGACGCCCGGGCGCACCGTGAGCACGCGGTTCAGCAGGAGGACGCCCTGTTCGCTCCAGGCGGTGAGGTCTCCGTGCGGTGCCGGCGGGATGCCCAGGTCGCTCTCGCGCTCCTTGTAGATGTTCGAGAGGCTGCGCGGAAGCGGCCGCACATCACGGTCGACGGCGAACGACAGCCCGATGGGATGCCCGGGAGTGGGATACGGATCCTGCCCGGTGATCAGCACGCGCACGTCCGAGAGAGGACGACGGAAGGCCCTGAGCACGTTCTCGCCGGAGGGCAGGTAGCCGTGGCCCGCCTCCTGCTCGGAGCGAAGGCGTTCCCCCAGAGAGGTGATCGTGTCCTGGACCGGGACCAGTGCGTCCGCCCAGCCGGCGTCGATCCGACCGTCCGTGGCGAGCTCTGCCAGGGTCTGCGCCATCGTCAGTCGATGGACCGCACGCGCAGCGGACCGCGGGCGAGCAGATGCTGCGCCGACTGGGCGACAGGGCGCATCGTGATCAGATCGAGGTTCACGTGGCCCGGGGACTCCAGCGCATAGGCGATCACATCGGCGACGTCGTCGGCGAGGAGCGGGGCGTCCACGCCCGCATACACGGCTTCGGCCGCGACGGAGTCGCCACCCAGTCGGTTGAGCGTGAACTCCTCGGTGTGCACCATTCCCGGTGCCACCTCGACCACACGGATCGGCTCGCCGTTGAGTTCCTGACGCAGGACCTTCACCAGCATCCCCTCGGCGGCCTTCGCGGCGTTGTAGCCCGCGCCCCCGGCATACGCGTTCTGCGCGGCAGTGGAGGTGACGAAGATCGTGTCGGCATGGCCGTCGGCGGCGGCCGCGCGGCGCAGCAGCGGAAGCAGACCGGCGACGAGGCGCTGACTGGCCAGGACGTTGGCGTCGAACATCCACTGCCAATCCTCGACCGAGGCGTCCTCGATGCGGTCGGTGCCGCGGGCGCCGCCAGCCACCTGCACCAGCGCGTGCACCGGACCCGAACTCTCGAGCTCGCCCACGAGCGCCTCGACGGCCGCGGCGTCCGTGAGGTCGCAGGCGATCGCCGAGGCTCCGGTCTCCGCGGCGAGAGCTGCGAGTCGATCCTCGCGCCGCGCGACGCCGACGACGTCCCATCCCCGGGCGCGCAGCGCACGCACCGTCGCTGCGCCGATGCCCGAACTCGCACCTGTCACCACTGCACGTCTGTTCACCATGCCTCCACCGTACGGCGTTATCCCCGGATCGCGGACTCCCCCACGGGGCTGTCGCGGATCCCTCAGCCCCGTGATTCCGGGCCTCCGCTCTGTTACGTCACATTTCCCGCCTGTTGTTGACACGCACCGATATTCCGTACTCTCGCAGCAACGGCATCCGCCACCCGACCTTCCGACCACTTCTGGGGGAACCACATGTCCGCACCCGAGTCCTGGCGTTTCGAGACCAAGCAGATCCACTCGGGCGCTGCCCCCGACCCGGTCACCAAGGCACGTGCCACGCCGATCTACCAGACCACCTCCTACGTGTTCGACAGCGCGGACCACGCCGCCAACCTGTTCGCCCTCGCGGAGTTCGGCAACATCTACACCCGCATCCAGAACCCGACGCAGGACGTGTTGGAGCAGCGTCTCGCCGCTCTCGAAGGCGGCACCGGAGCCCTCGTCCTCGCCAGTGGCCAGGCCGCATCGACCTTCGCGGTCCTGAACATCGCCGAGGCCGGCGACCACTTCGTCGCCTCCAGCTCGATCTACGGCGGCACGTACAACCTCTTCAAGTACACGCTCGCGAAGCTCGGTATCGAGGTCACGTTCGTCGAGAACCAGGACGACCCCGAGGAGTGGCGTCGCGCGGTCCGCCCGAACACGAAGCTGTTCTTCGCGGAGACGATCGGCAACCCGCAGATCAACATCCTCGACATCCGCACCGTCGCCGACGTCGCGCACGAGAGCGGCGTCCCGCTGATCGTCGACAACACGATCGCCACCCCGTACCTGATCCGTCCGTTCGAGTTCGGCGCCGACATCGTCGTGCACTCGGTGACGAAGTTCCTCGGCGGCCACGGCACGACCATCGGCGGCGTCATCATCGACGGCGGAAAGTTCGAGTGGTCGAAGAACGTCGACAAGTTCCCCGGCCTCACCGTGCCGGACCCCTCGTACCACGGCGCCAGCTACACGGCCGCGGTCGGCGACGCCCTCGCCTACATCATCAAGGCCCGCGTGCAGCTGCTCCGCGACCTCGGCTCGGCGATCGCCCCGCAGAGCGCCTGGAACCTCATCCAGGGAGTCGAGACCCTGTCGCTGCGCATCGAGCGTCACGTGCAGAACGCCCAGGAGATCGCCGAGTGGCTCGACAGCCGTGACGACGTCGCGACCGTCAACTACTCGGGCCTGCCCTCGTCGCCCTGGTACGCCAAGGCGAACGAGTACGCCCCCAAGGGCGTCGGCGCTGTGCTGTCGTTCGAGCTCAAGGGCGGAGTCGAGGCGGGCCGCGAGTTCGTGAACAGCCTGTCCCTGTTCAGCCACCTCGCCAACATCGGCGACGTGCGCTCGCTCGTCATCCACCCCGCATCCACCACCCACGCGCAGCTGACGCCCGAGCAGCAGCTGACCGCCGGCGTGACGCCGGGCCTCGTCCGCCTCTCCGTCGGCATCGAGAACGTCGACGACCTCAAGGCCGACCTCGACCAGGCTCTCGCCGCGGCACGCCGCGTGTCGGAGGCTGCGCGCGCCTGACCCGCTCGCACTGCGAAGATGCCCCGGAGCTCACCGCTCCGGGGCATCTTGGCGTGCACGGCTCGCTCGTCCGGCTGACCCACAGGCGGTTCCGTCGAGAATGGGATACCGCCGTGAGGAGAGCATGATCGACGTCGAAAACCGACCGCCGCGCATCCGGCGATCCGCCACCGCCGCCGCACGGTGGATCGCCGTCGCCAGCGCCGCGCTGCTGCTGATCGTGGCCTGCGGCTGGATCCCGGGTGTCGTGGGCACAGCGGTCGCGGCCGTGCTCCCCTGGCTCGGACTCGTGCTGCTCGCACTGGTGGTCGCTGCGCTTCTCCGCGCGCGCAGGGTGATCGTGCTCGTCCTGGTCCCTGCCCTGCTGTGGGTGCTCGCGATGGCACCGGCGTTTCCCGGGCTCCCCGGTCAGACGAGCGCGGAGCCGGCATCCGCATCCGCGTTGACGGTCGTGAGCCAGAACGTGCGCGCACGATCCGGTGGAGCCGCCGCGTCCGCGACCGAGCTCGCGCAGAGCGGTGCCGACGTGATCGCGCTCGTCGAGCTCGACGGAGACAGCCTCTCGGCCGCTCAGAACGCCCTCGCCGCCGACTACCCGCACTCGTACACGGTCGGAACCGTCGGCGTCTGGAGTCGCTATCCGCTCGCGAACGCCGAGCCGCTCACTCTGGGGCTCAGCTGGAAGCGGGCGCTCCGCGTCGAGGTGCAGGCCCCGTCGGCTCCGGTCGCCGTGTATGTGCTGCACGCCGCATCGGTCCGGCCGGGACACCAGCAGGACCGCGACACGATGCTGAGCGGAATCGCGGAACAGGTCGCCGTCGATCCTGCAGAATCGCTCCTCGTCGTCGGCGACTTCAATGCGCCGTCGACGGATCCGAGTCTGTCCGCTCTGCGCGCGGAGGCCGACGGAGCGCGTCCGACCGACGGGACGCTCGGGTTCACGTGGCCCGTCGCCTTCCCCCTCGTGCGCATCGACCAGGTGTTCGTGCGCGGTCTCGACGTCGTCACCTCGACCACGATGCGGGCGGGGAACAGCGATCATCTCGCCACCCTGACCCGAGTGCGCTGACCCGAGTGCGCTGGGCCCGACGTCTCGATCGGCAGTCTCAGCGGCGCCGCACGCAGGTCGGATCGTAACCTGCCACCGACAGGCTCCGCACCAGGCGAGAATGGGGACATGGACTGGCAGACGACCTCCGAGGACACGGTGCCTTCGGCACCCGTGACGGAGGCCGACGTCCGGCTGCTCCGTGCCCGCCCGCCGGCGACCGGCGCATGGCGAGACGGAGACCCTGTGGGAGGGCGACGCTTCGCCGCCTCCGGTCCCTTCTCCACCGAGAGCGGTGCGCAGCTGCCCGCCATCCGCATCGCCTACGAGTCCTGGGGCGAGTTGAACAGCGCCCGTGACAACGCCGTCCTGGTGCTGCATGCGCTCACCGGAGACAGCCATGTGCGCGGCCCCGCGGGCGCCGGTCACCCCACCGGCGGCTGGTGGGAGGACATCACCGGTCCCGGTGCTCCGCTCGACACCGACCGCTGGTTCGTGATCGCCCCGAACATGCTGGGAGGCTGCCAGGGTTCGACGGGGCCGGCAAGC
Organism: Microbacterium sp. Root322; assembly: GCF_001425645.1. Classification (NCBI taxonomy): domain Bacteria; kingdom Bacillati; phylum Actinomycetota; class Actinomycetes; order Micrococcales; family Microbacteriaceae; genus Microbacterium; species Microbacterium sp. Root322. Next base: position 947,482 of record NZ_LMCS01000001.1, read on the forward strand.
GTCGCTCCCGACGGCTACGAGTGGGCGTCACGGTTCCCGTACCTGACCATCCGCGACCAGGTCGCCGCTCAGGTGCGCCTCGCCGACGCTCTGGGCATCGAGAGCTGGGCAGCCGTGATCGGCGGCTCCATGGGAGGCATGCACGCGCTGGAATGGGCGGCCACGCATCCCGAGCGCGTGCGGCGACTCGCTGTGCTCTCGTCGCCACCGGTGACGACCGCCGACCAGATCGCGCTCAACACGGTGCAGCTGGAGACCATCCGGATGGATCCGCGATTCCAGGGCGGTGAATACTACGATCTCGGTGACGGCGACGGTCCGCACCGCGGCCTCGCCTTGGCACGGCGCATGGCCCTGCTGAACTACCGCAGCCCGATCGAGCTCAACCAGCGCTTCCAGCGATCCTGGCAATCGGATGTCTCGCCCCTCGGCCACGGCGGTCGCTTCGCGGTGGAGTCGTACCTCGACTTCCACGGCAACAAGTTCACCCGCCGGTTCGACGCGAACAGCTACATCACGCTCGTCGAGGCCATGAACTCGCACGACGTGGGCCGCGGGCGCGGTGGCGTCGAGGAGGCGCTGCGTGCCGTCACCGCGACCACGCTGGTGCTCGGCATCGACAGCGACCGCCTCTTCCCCGTCGACGGGCAGCAGCGCATCGCGCGCAGCATCCCGAACGTCATCGACGACGAGGCGGTGGTCATCACCAGCGACTTCGGGCACGACGGGTTCCTCATCGAGACCGAGGCCGTCGGCACGAACCTGCGCCGTCTGCTGGACAGCTGATCCCGCCCGCTCAGGTCTCGATGAACCGCCACGGCAGGGCACCGGCTTCCAGGCGTCCCTGATCCCAGGTGAAGGCGCGGCCGGCGTCGGAATCGAGCACCCTGGTCCGGAACAGCTGCGCGACGCCACTCGCCGCCACGGCAGCGGCGACATCGCCGAACACCGAGAGCTGGTGGAGGGTGATCCACGTCGGGGGATACAGCGTCCACTCCCCTGCCGCGTGTCTGGCGAGCGCCTCCGCCGGCCGCACCCAGGCGATCTCCGCGACCTCCTCCGCAGAAGGCGAGGGCTCCTCATCCGGCGCCTCCGCCAGGAAGAACCACGTCCGGATGCGGGTGGGGGCCTCGAGCGGCGGCTGCCACTGCGACAGCGGCACGAGATCATCCACCGCGAGCCCCACCTCCTCGCGGGTCTCCCTGATCGCGGCGCGGCGGGCGTCTTCGGCCTCGTCGTCGCCCTCGCGCACGTCGCCGGGCTCGACCTTGCCCCCGGGGAAGACCCAGGCTCCCGCGAAGGACCCGCGATCGGGGCGCCGCATCAGCAGCAGTTCGAACCCCGGGTCCGCTGCGCGCAGCACCACGACGGTGCCGGCGACGGGCAGGGACGACTCGGGGGCGCTCACCCCGTCACTCTACGACGCGACCAGCTCCGTCGCCGCAGCGCGACGCTCTTCGACGCGATACGACAGCAGCGCGATCAGCAGGCCGGCCCCGGCGAGCACTCCCCCCGTCCACGCCGGTGCGGTGAAGCCCCAGCCCGCGGCGATCACGACGCCGCCGAGGAACGCGCCCAGGCTGTTGCCGATGTTGAGCGCCGAGTGGTTCATCGCCGCCGCGATCGACTGGTTGTCGCCCGCCACGTCCATGAGCCGCGTCTGGATCGTCGGGCTCAGCACCGACGACACGAAACCGACCACGAGCACCACCGCGGCCAGGCTGACGATCCAGAACGAGAGGAAAGCCAGCAGCGCGAAGACGACGGCCATCGCGGCGAGGCCGAACAGCAGCGTGCGGCGCAGGTCGATGTCGGCGAGGTGACCGCCGACCAGGTTCCCCGCCGTCATCCCGAGTCCCATCAACACGAGGACGATCGGCACCACCCATTCCGGTGAACCGGAGACCTCCGTCACCAGCGGGGCGATGTAGCTGTAGACGGCGAAGAATCCGCCGAAGCCGATGGCTCCGACACCGAGCGTGAACCACACCTGCGGGATGCGGAACACCCGCAGCTCCTGGCGCATCGTGCGGCCGGGGTCTCCGGGATGCTCCGGGACGAAGACGGCTATGCACAGCGTCGCGAGAGCGAACACGAGCGCCACGACCGCGAAGGCGGAGCGCCAGCCCCACTGCTGTCCGAGGAACGTTCCCAGCGGCACGCCGATGACGTTGGCGACCGTGAGCCCGGTGAGGATGAAGGCCACGCCCTTGGCACGGTTGCCCGGTCCCATCACATCGGCGGCGACGAGCGCTCCGATGCCGAAGTAGGCGCCGTGCGGAAGCCCCGCGAGGAAGCGGGACGCGGCGACGAGCTCGAACGTGGGCAGCACCACCGTGAGCGCGTTGAACACCGTCAGGGCGAGGGCCAGCACGATCATGACACGATGCCGCGGATAGCGGGCGACGAAGCCGGCGATGGTCGGCGCACCGACCACCACGCCGAGCGCGTACAGCGAGATCAGCCAGCCGGCCTGGCTCAGGGCGTCTTCCCGACTGGTCGCCCAGAGCGAAGGCAGCAGGTCGGCGGCGATGTTGGGCAGCAGACCCATGACCACGAATTCGGTCATGCCGATGCCGAAGCTGCCGATGGCGAGAGAGAGGAGCGCCCACTTCGCCGCACCCCTCGATTGCGTCGAGGGATTCACCGCATCAGCTTAGCGGCCGTCCCTGGTGCGACCGCCCGCCCGGTCCGCTCTCGCGTCATGAACACGTCCACGTCGTCTTGCGAGTCGACGACGAACCCGTGACGCTCGTAGAGGCTGCGCGCCGGACTGCCCTGGAGCACATTGAGCCGGTACAGCTCGTCGTCATCGAGGATCATCGCCAGGACCCGGCTGCCGACGCCCCTCCCCTGGTGCGAGGCGTCGATGTAGAGGTGCTCCAGCCAGAAGGCGTCTCCGTCGGGGCGGAGGGCGACAGAACCGACGTCCGCGGCGTCCACGACGATGATCCGCGTGTACGCCGGCTCGAACGCATCGCGGAACCGCTGCCGGACGCGCGTCTGGTCGTAGCGCCCCAGCCGCTCCAGGTCGGCGCGGAGCACATCGGCCCGCAGCTCGGCGATCCACTCCGCATCCTCGGCGAGCGCCGATCGGAGAACGACCGACGAGAGCGAAACGGGATCAGTCACCGGACTCCTCGACGGCTGCCTCCTCGATCGCGCTCTCCAGACGTTCGATCTTCGCGTCGAGCTCTCCGGAGTACCCCGGGCGGATGTCGGCCTTGAGCACGAGCGAGACCCGCGACCCGAACGGCATGACCGCTTCGGTCGCGCGCTTCACGACGTCCATGACCGTGTCCCAATCCGGGCCCTCGATCTCGGTGAACATGCTCGTGGTGCGGTGCGGCAGCCCCGATTCGCGCACGACGCGCACGGCAGCGGCCACCGCGTCGTGCACGGAGGCGTCGGTGCGCTCTGCACCATCGGCGGGGGTGCCGCTGGGGGCGACGGAGAAGGCGATCAGCATGGGTTCACTCCTGGGTGCGGGGATGACGGACGGGCACCCGCACGAGAGCGCGGATGCCCAGGACGAGCAGGACGACGAGAAGCACGTTGCGCACGGTGAGCACGGCGACGGAGAGGGCATCGGCCCGCAGCAGCGCGTCGTAGCCGAGCGGATAGACGAGGCAGGTGAGCAGACAGAGGGCGAGGACGACGACGGCCGGTGTGCGTGCCCTCACCCGATCGAGCACGAGCCACAGGATGACCGGGGCGATCAGCCAGGTCTGGAACTGCGGTGAGCCGACCTTGTTGGTGACGATCAGCAGCGTCACCAGCGTGAGAGCGAGCGGAGGGAACAGCCGCGGGAACGTCGCACCGCGCACCGCCTTGAGCGCGCCCACCGCGGTGACCGCCAGCACGGAGACAGCCATGAGCGGTGTGAGCGCGGCGGCGACGGCATCGACACCGGGCGCGGTGATCTGGAAGGTCAGGATCTCGAAGCTGTACTCGATACGGGCGGCCCCGGCGACCGCGAGCCACAGGAAGGGCGTGGCGGCCACGGCTTCGATCTGCAGCCCTCGTCCGGTCTGCTCCGTCAGGAACCCGAGGATCTCGGTGTCCGCTCCGAGCAGCAGCAGCGTCGCGACGACGCCGGCGGTGACCACCGCTGCGGCGAACAGCACCCGCATCCGTGCCCGGAGCGCGACGACGGCGGCGAGGACGAGCGCACCGGGCCAGATCTTGATCCAGGCGCCGATCGTGAGAAGCGCGGCGCCGACCGCCGGCCGCGACACCAACCAGAGTCCACCGATCACGGCGATCGGAACGGTGATCGCATCGATCCGATAGAGCGCGATCGGCCCGAGCAGAAGCACGGCCGCACACCAGAACCAGGCGGCGATGCGTCGAGCGCGCGCGGGAGAGCGCCCGATGAGCACGCCGAAGGCGATCGCGTCGAGGATGACGACCAGGGCCGCCCACCCCACCAGGTACGCGCTGGACACGCCGAGCAGAGGCACCAGCGGCGCGGAGAGAGCGGCGGCGATGAGCATCGGCACGAGGGCGAGCTGGGGGTAGACCCAGGTCTCGTCGATGCCGACGATGCCTCCCCCGCTGAGCGCCGAGGTCGCCCAGGGCTCGTACACGAGCACGACATCGCCCATCGGCTGGCTGGGATACACCCAGCCGAGCCAGGCCGTGAGCAGGTGAACGAGGAGGAAGACGCACCACAGCGCGACCACTCTGCTCGTCGACGTGCGATTCACGCGAGGACGTCCGCGATCGCGTGCGGCAGTGCTGCCGCGACATCCATCGCGACGATCGGATGCCCCGCCGCACCGTCGCGCGTCCCGGCGGCGATCCGCCCGGCATGACCGTGCACCCACGCTCCCGCAGCGGCGACTTCGGCGATCGGCCGTCCGGGGTTCGCCGCGAGCACCGCACCCAACACCCCGGCGAGCACGTCGCCCGTACCCGCGGTCGCCAGCCATCCGGTCCCCGCATCCACGGCGATGACGTCTCCGTGGGGCGACGCGATCAGCGTGCGGGATCCTTTGAGCAGCACGGTGCCCCCGAGCCTGTCCGCCATGTGCTGCGCGGCCTGCGCACGATCCTCCTCGGCCGAGGAGACGCCGAGGCCCTCCTGCAGCCGTGCGAACTCGCGCGCGTGAGGCGTCACGAGGAACGGTGCCGTCGTCCCCTCGGCGAGATCGAGCGCACCGGCGTCGATGACGACGGCCGCGGGCCCGGTGAGGATGTCGCGCAGCGCGGTGGTCTCCGCGGCGCTGCGGTGCGTCGGGTCGGTCCCCGAGCCGATCACCCAGGCGTCGACGCGAGCGCGACCCGTATCCGCGCCGGTGACGGTCTCCGGACGCCGGGCGAGCACGGCATCGGCAACCCGCTCCGCCCCGATGTAGCGGACGAAACCGGCCCCTGCGCGCCATGCGGCCTCGACGCCGAGGACCGCGGCTCCGGGATAGGCGGGCGATCCGGTGCGAAGAGCCACCACACCGCGGGCGTACTTGTCGTCGTCCGCGGTGGGCACACGGAACAACCGCGCCGTGTCGCCGCGTGTCCACTCGCGCACTTCGACCATGACTCCACGTTAGTGCGACGGCCCGTCCTGCACCCGCCGAGCGGTAGCGTCGAAGCGTGAGTGTTCTCTTCTCCCCGCTGCGCATCCGTTCCGTCACCTTCCGCAACCGTCTCTGGGTATCGCCGATGTGCATGTACAGCGCAGAGGACGGCGTGGTGCAGGAGTGGCATCACACCCACCTCGCCCAGTTCGCCTCCGGTGGTGCCGGGCTCATCGTCGCCGAGGCGACAGCCGTCGTTCCCGAAGGCCGGATCTCGCCGCGTGATGTGGGCCTGTGGAACGACGCGCAGCGCGACGCCCTGGCCCCGATCGTCCGGGCGATCCACGATCGCGGAGCGCGTGCGGGGATCCAGCTCGCCCACGCCGGCCGCAAGGCGTCGACGTGGTGGCCCTGGGCTCCCGAGCGCGGGTCGGTGCCGGCGGCTGAGGGAGGGTGGACGACAGCCGCGCCGTCGGCCGTCGCCTTCGACGGCTTCGATGCGCCGGTCGCCCTCGACCTCGCAGGCATCGACCGCGTGGTCGAGGCGTTCGCCGTCGCAGCGCGGCGTGCGGTCGATGCCGGGTTCGACGTGCTGGAGATCCATGGCGCGCACGGCTACCTCCTGCACCAGTTCCTGTCCCCGCTGTCGAATCTGCGCGACGACGAGTACGGCGGATCGCTCGAGAACCGCGCCCGGCTGCTGCTGCGCGTGATCGACGCCGTCCGTGAGGCTGCGGGTGACGACCTCCCGCTGTTCGTCCGCATCTCCGCCACGGACCACGCCGATGGAGGCTTCACGCCCGAGGAGGCGGCGATCGTCGGCGACTGGGCGGTGCAGCACAGCGCCGACCTCATCGACGTCTCCAGCGGCGGCCTCGTCGCGCACCAGCAGATCAGCGTCTTCCCCGGGTACCAGGTGCCTCTCGCCGAGACCGTGCGTCAAGGCGGTCGGATCCCCGTGTCGGCCGTCGGTCTCATCACAGCGGCCGCCCAGGCCGAGCGGGTGCTCGCCGATGGCGCGGCCGATGCGATCTTCGCCGGACGGGAGTGGCTGCGCGACCCGCACTTCGCTCTCCGCGCCGCCCATGAGCTCGACGCCGACATCGCCTGGCCGCCGCAGTACGAACGCGCGCGCCTGCGCTGAGTCTCCTCGGCACGATGAAGGCCGCCGGTCCCCTGAGGGGTCCGGCGGCCTTCATCGTCGCGATCGACGATCAGCGTCCGCGGAAGCGACGGGTCGCGTCCTGCACCTCTCCGACCAGTTCCTCCAGGATGTCCTCCAGGAACAGCACAGCGGTGGTGTTCCCCTGTGCGTCGCGCACCTTCGCCAGGTGCCGACCCGCACGACGCATGACTGCGAGAGCGTCTTCCAGATCCGTGTCCTCCTGCACCGGCACCATGTGGTGGATGCGCTTGGCCGGAACCGGCTCGATCATCTTGGCCTCCGCGTCCGGGCCCTCGGATGCCCGAAGGATGTCCTTCAGGTGCACGTAGCCGATCGGCACGGACTCGTCGTCGACGATCACATAGCGCGAGAAGCCGTAGCGGGCGACCGCCTTCTCGATGTCCTCGGGCGTGGTCGACTGCGGCAGCGTCACCAGATCGCTCAGGGGAACGGCGACGTCGCGTGCCTTCTTGTCGGTGAACTCCACCGCAGCGGCGACGGTTCCCGCCGTGTCCATGAGCACCCCCTCGCGACGCGACTGGCTGACGATGGTCGCCACCTCGTCGAGCGTGAACGTGGATGCCGCCTCGTTCTTCGGCTCGACGCGGAACAGGCGCAGCACGCCGTTCGCGGCCGCGTTGAGCACCCAGATCACCGGCATGAACACCTTCGACACCCACACCAGCGGCGGGGCCAGGAACAGCACGGCCCGATCCGGCACCGAGAACGCCAGGTTCTTCGGCACCATCTCGCCGAACACCACGTGCAGGAACGACACGATCAGCAGCGCGATCGTGAACGAGACCGCGTCGACCGCGCCATCGGGCCAGCCGAGCGCGTGCAGCGGCACGGAGAGCAGGTGGTGGATCGCCGGCTCCGAGACGTTCAGGATGAGCAGCGAACAGATCGTGATGCCCAGCTGCGATGTGGCGAGCATCAGCGTCGCGTGCTCCATCGCGTACAGGGCCGTCTTGGCCGCGCGCGAGCCCTGATCGGCGAGAGGCTCGATCTGCGACCGCCTGGCCGAGATCACCGCGAACTCTCCGCCGACGAAGAAGGCGTTCGCGACAAGGAGCACGACGAGCCAGGCGAGTCCTCCCCAATCGCTCATCGGGTCACCTCCTCGTTGACGTCGTCGAGCGGTCTCGGAACGTAGCGCACCCGATCCACCCGTCGCCCGTCCATGCGCACCACCTGCAGCACACCGCTGTCGAGCGGCACCTCGTCGCCGACCGAAGGGACGCGCTCGAGCACGCTCATGACATAACCGCCCACCGTGTCGTACACGTCGCCCTCCGGCACTTCCACACCGGCACGACGACGCAGCTCATCGGGTCGCAGCTCACCGGGGAACGTGATGCCCTCCCGGTTGCGGATGACTCCGGCCCTGGTGCGATCGTGCTCGTCGGCGACCTCACCGACAAGTTCCTCGACGAGGTCTTCCAGGGTCACGAGACCCGCTGTGCCGCCGTACTCGTCCACGACGATCGCCAGCTGGTAGCCGCGGGCGCGCAGCTCCGCGATCAGGGCGTCGACGTGTACCGTCTCCGGCACGCGGAGCGGTTCCGTCGCGAGAGCGCCGACGGGGACCTCGGTACGACGATCGCGCGGCACGGAGATCGCCGCCTTGAGGTGCACGACGCCCATGATGTCGTCGAGGTCGTCGCCGTAGACCGGGAAGCGGCTGTGGCCCGTGCGTCGCGCGAGCTGGATGACGTCATCCACGGAATCGCCCGCGGCGATCGCGTGCATGCTCGGTCGAGCGGTCATCACGTCATCGGCCGTCAGCCGCGAGAACATGAGGGTGCGATCGAGCAACGACGCGGTGTCGGCCTCCAGCAGGCCCGCGTTGGCGGACCGTCGCACGAGCGAGGACAGCTCCTCCGCGCTGCGGGCGCCGGAGAGCTCTTCCTTCGGCTCGATGCCCATCCCGCGCAGCACGCCGTTCGCACTGCCGTTGAGCACCACCACGGCGGGCTTGAACACCGTCGTGAACGCGATCTGGAACGGGATCACGAGCTTCGCGGTGGCCAGAGGCAGGGCGAGGGCGAAGTTCTTGGGGACGAGCTCGCCGAGGATCATCGAGAGCACCGTCGCCACGAGCATGGCCACGATGGTCGCGATCGGCGCGACGGCGGCCTCAGGGATGCTCCAGGCGATGAAGGTCGGGCGCAGGAGGTTCGACAGCGCCGGCTCCATCGTGTAACCGGTGAGCAGCGTCGTCAGCGTGATGCCGAGCTGCGCCGCCGAGAGATGCGTCGACGTGTGCTTGAGAGCGCTGATCGTGAGCGAGAGCCGGGATTCACCGCGCGCCTGCCTGGCCTCGAGCTCGGCGCGATCGAGGTTCACCAGTGCGAACTCGCTCGCGACGAAGAGGCCTGTGCCGACCGTGAGCAGGAGCCCCACGCCCAACATGATGTAGTCCATCAGAGGTTCCTCTCCGGTGAGAGAGGCGGACAGTGGGGCGATGTTCTACAACTGGGAGGGTCGTCCATTATGCCGACGATTGTACCGAAGACAGCGGGGTGTGCGCTCGACGATCACCAGCTGACCGGCAGCGCCTTGCCCTCCTCGTAGCCGGCCGCCGACTGCAGCCCCACCACGGCGCGGTCGTGGAACTCGGGCACGGTCGCCGCCCCCGCGTAGGTGAAGGATGAGCGCACGCCGGAGGTGATCATGTCCAGAAGGTCCTCGATGCCCGGACGCAGCGGGTCGAGGTAGATCTTCGACGAGGAGATGCCCTCGGCGAAGAGCTCCTTGCGGGCACGCTCGTAGGCGTCGAGCCGACCGAAGCGCGCCTGGACCGCCTTGGTCGACGCCATGCCCCAGGATTCCTTGAACAGGCGCCCATCGGCATCGCGCTGCAGCTCCCCCGGCGCCTCGATCGTGCCGGCGAACCACGATCCGACCATGACGGACGCCGCACCGGCGGCGAGGGCGAGCGCCACATCACGCGGATAGCGCACCCCGCCGTCCGCCCAGACATGCGCGCCGAGCTCACGTGCCGCCTGGGCGGTCTCGAGCACGGCGGAGAACTGCGGGCGTCCGACCGCCGTCATCATGCGGGTGGTGCACATCGCGCCAGGACCGACGCCGACCTTGAGGATCGACGCTCCGGCGTCGACCAGGTCGGCCACGCCGTCGGCTGTGACGACGTTGCCCGCCACGACGGGCAGGCCGAGATCGAGTTCGGCGACGGCGCGCAGAGCCCGCAGCATGCCCTCCTGGTGGCCGTGAGCGGTGTCGACCACCAGCACGTCGACACCGGCGGCGGCGAGTGCCTTGGCCTTGGCGGCGACATCGCCGTTGATGCCGACGGCGGCAGCGACCGCGAGACGTCCGTCGGCATCGACCGCCGGACGGTAGAGCGTCGAGCGCAGCGCGCTGCGGGCGCTCAGCGTGCCGACGAGATGGCCGTGGTGCACGACCGTCACCATCTCGACGCCCGCGTCGGTGATCACATCGAACGCGTGCCGCTCCGAACCGATGTCGTCCGCGTCGATCGACGGCGTGCCGTGGTGCACCAGGTCGCCGAGCTGCGCGTCGGGAAGCGCCGTGGCCAGTCTGGTCGCGGGGAGGATGCCGAGGATGTGCTCGACGCCGATCGGCGCCGCGCCACGGGCGACCACGATCCCGTGGCCGCTGGCCGCCGGGAGCAGACGAAGCGCGTCGGCGGCCGATGCCTCCGGCGGCAGCACAAGAGGCGTGTCCCAGAGAACCGGCTGCGACTTGACCTCGCGGATCGCGGCGTCAAGATCCTGCAACGGCATGTCCTGCGGCAGGACACCGAGGCCGCCACGCCGCGCGAGCACGGCAGCGATGCGGGGGCCGGTCACGGAGTTCATGTTCGCGGCGACGAGCGGCAACGTCGCCGGTGTGCCGTCCTGCGGGGCGAGATCGACCTGCAGACGGCTGGTGACAGCGGATCTGCGCGGCACCAGGAAGACGTCGGAGTAGGTCAGATCGACGGTCGGCTGCTCTCCAGAGAACTTCATGCCTCCACGGTACTCAGATCGCGACGCGGTGGGCGCACGGCTTCGACGATTCCCCGAGCGAAACACGTTAGGCTTGTTGGTCGAGAGTGTGCGGGCCCGAACGCATCCTGCGTCGACGTCCGCACCAGAGAGCTTCAGCGATGAAAGAGGGCGATCGAGCGTGTCGAACCAGGTGACCGGCGTCAACGGCGACGGGGGGTTCGGAGCCAATTCCTGGCTCGTTGAAGAGCTCTACGAGCAGTTCAAGGTGAACCGCGACTCCGTCGACAAGGAGTGGTGGCCCATCCTGGAGAAATACCACTCCGAGACGGCGACCGCGGCTCCCGCAGCAGCGTCCGACGCACCGGCCCCGACGGCTCATCCCGTCACGGCGCCGATCCCCGTGATCGGCTCGCAGCCCGTCGCCCGCACGACGGCCAAGCCCGCCGCCGCAGCACCGATCCCGGCGCAGGCTCCGAAGCCCGCAGCGAAGTCCGAGTCGGCGGAGGCTCCCGCTCCCGTCGAAGAAGACAAGGTCACGCCCCTTCGCGGTCTGCCCAAGACACTCGCGGCGAACATGGACGAGTCGCTCACCGTCCCGACCGCCACCAGTGTGCGCACGGTGCCGGCGAAGCTGATGATCGACAACCGCATCGTCATCAACAACCACATGGCGCGCACCCGCGGCGGCAAGATCAGCTTCACCCATCTCATCGGCTGGGCGCTCATCCGCACGCTGGACGAGTTCCGCAGCCAGAACGTGTTCTACGCAGAGGTCGACGGCAAGCCCTCCGTGGTGGCGCCGGCGCATGTCAACCTCGGCATCGCGATCGACCTGCCCAAGCCCGACGGCACGCGCGCCCTCATGGTGCCCAGCATCAAGCGCGCCGACACGTTGACGTTCACCGAGTACCTCTCCGCCTACGAGGACCTGGTCACGCGCGCACGCGGCAACAAGCTGACCGCGGGCGACTTCCAGGGCACCACGGTGTCGCTCACCAACCCGGGCGGCATCGGCACCGTGCATTCGGTGCCGCGTCTGATGAAGGGCCAGGGCTGCATCATCGGCGCCGGCGCCCTCGAGTACCCGGCCGAGTTCCAGGGTGCGAGCGAGAAGACGCTCAACGAGCTGGCGATCGGCAAGACCATCACGCTCACCAGCACCTACGACCACCGCGTCATCCAGGGAGCGGGCTCCGGCGAGTTCCTCAAGAAGGTGCACGAGCTGCTCATCGGTCAGCGCGGCTTCTACGACGACATCTTCGCCGCTCTGCGCATCCCGTACGCCCCCATCCGCTGGAACCCCGACATCGCCGTCGACCTCGCCGAGCGCGTCGACAAGCAGTCGCGGGTGCAGGAGCTGATCAACTCCTTCCGCGTGCGTGGTCATCTGATGGCCGACATCGACCCGCTCGAGTACGTGCAGCGCTCGCACCCCGACCTCGAGATCGAGAGCCACGGTCTGACCTTCTGGGACCTCGACCGCGAATTCGTCACGGGCGGCTTCGGAGGACGACGCATCGCGAAGCTCCGCGACATCCTCGGCGTGCTCCGCGACTCCTACTGCCGCACGCTCGGCATCGAGTACATGCACATCCAGGACCCGGAGCAGCGCCGCTGGTTCCAGGAGAAGGTCGAGGTCAAGTACCAGAAGCCCGGCCACGACGAGCAGCTGCGGGTCCTCCGCAAGCTCAACGAGGCCGAGGCCTTCGAGACTTTCCTGCAGACCAAGTTCGTCGGCCAGAAGCGCTTCTCGCTCGAGGGCGGCGAGTCGCTGATCCCGCTGCTCGACGAGATCCTGCAGGGCGCGGCCACCGCCGGGCTCGAGGGCGCCGCGATCGGCATGGCCCACCGCGGCCGCCTGAACGTGCTCACCAACATCGCAGGCAAGACGTACGGCCAGGTGTTCCGCGAGTTCGAGGGCACGCAGACACCGGGCAACCAGCGCGGCTCCGGAGACGTGAAGTACCACCTCGGCACCGAGGGCACCTTCGTCGCCGACGACAAGTCCGAGCTTCCCGTCTACCTCGCCGCCAACCCCTCGCACCTCGAGACGGTCGACGGCGTGCTGGAGGGTATCGTCCGCGCCAAGCAGGACCGCAAGCCGATCGGCACGTTCGCCTGGCTGCCGATCCTCGTGCACGGCGACGCGGCCTTCGCAGGCCAGGGCGTCGTGGTCGAGACGCTGCAGATGTCGCAGCTGCGCGGCTACCGCACCGGCGGCACGATCCACGTGGTCGTGAACAACCAGGTCGGTTTCACCACGACGCCGAACGACGGTCGCACCTCGATCTACTCGACCGACGTCGCCAAGACGATCCAGGCGCCGGTGTTCCACGTGAACGGCGACGACCCCGAAGCGGTCATCCACGTCGCTCAGCTCGCTTTCGAGTACCGCGAGCGCTTCCACCGCGATGTCGTGATCGACCTGGTCTGCTACCGCCGACGCGGCCACAACGAGGGCGACGACCCCTCGATGACGCAGCCGCTGATGACCGATCTCATCCAGGCGAAGCGGTCCGTCCGCCGCCTGTACACCGAGTCGCTCGTCGGTCGTGGTGACATCACAGAGCAGGAGTACGACGAGGCCAAGGCCGACTTCCAGAACCGTCTGGAGATCGCCTTCGCCGAGACGCACGCCGCCGAGACCGGCGCTCTGCCGATCTCCCCGGAGCTGCCGCCTGTCGACGACCAGGTCGGCGCTCCGGAGATCACCGGTGTGCCGAACGAGGTCATCCAGATGATCGGCGACGCCTTCGTGAACAAGCCCGAGGGCTTCACGGTGCACCCCAAGATCCAGCAGCTGCTGGAGAAGCGCCTCGACATGAGCCGCAACGGCGGCATCGACTGGGGCTTCGGCGAGCTGCTCGCGTTCGGCTCTCTCCTCGTGGAAGGCACCCCGGTGCGTCTCGCCGGTCAGGATGCTCGTCGCGGGACGTTCGTGCAGCGCCACGCGACTCTGCACGACCGCGCGAACGGCCAGGAGTGGCTCCCGCTGTCGAACCTGTCCGACGCACAGGGCCGCTTCTTCGTCTACGACTCGCTGCTCAGCGAATACGCCGCTCTCGGCTTCGAGTACGGCTACTCGGTCGAGGCTCCTGAGGCCCTCGTGCTCTGGGAAGCGCAGTTCGGCGACTTCGTCAACGGCGCCCAGTCGGTCATCGACGAGTACATCTCCGCGGCCGAGCAGAAGTGGGGACAGCAGTCCAGCGTCACCCTGCTCCTCCCCCACGGCTACGAAGGCCAGGGACCGGACCACTCGTCGGCGCGCATCGAGCGCTTCCTGCAGCTGTGCGCGCAGGACAACATGATCGTGTCGCGCCCGTCGACGCCCGCGTCGTACTTCCACCTGCTGCGCCGCCAGGCGTACGCCCGTCCGCGCAAACCGCTGATCGTCTTCACCCCGAAGGCGATGCTGCGTCTGCGCGGCGCGACGAGCCCGGTCGAAGCGTTCACCCAGGGTCGGTTCGAGCCGGTCATCGACGACGACCGCGGTCTCGATCGCACGGCCGTCAAGCGCGTGCTCGTGCACTCGGGCAAGGTGCACTGGGATCTGCGGGCCGAGCTCGAGAAGAACCCGAATCCCGAGGTCGCCCTCGTCCGGCTCGAGCAGCTGTACCCGACGCCGATCGATGAGCTCAAGGCGATCACCGACTCCTACCCGAACGCCGAGCTGGTCTGGGTGCAGGAAGAGCCGGAGAACCAGGGCGCCTGGCCGTTCCTCGCGCTCGCCTTCGCCGACGTTCCCGGCGACCGATCGTTCCGCCCGGTCTCGCGCACGGCTTCGGCATCGCCGGCGACGGGATCCTCGAAGGTCCACGCCGCCGAGCAGGCAGCACTGATCCGCGCGGCCGTCACCCTCGGCTGATCGTCAGACGAGAGAGGGCGCTGCGACTCCGGTCGCAGCGCCCTCTCTCGTCTGTGCGGTGCGGATCAGTACCAGATGTCGAGAGACGGAGCGGGGAAAGAGATGAGCGCCCGGTCGAACGCCTCGACGGCCGCAGGGCCGGCCGTGATGCGTCCGGCACCGTGCAGTGTCGTGGCGCGGACTCCACCGGCATAGAGCGCCGAGAGCATCGAGACGTCGAGCGTGATGTCGGCCTCGGCGCCCTCGTCTGCGGTGTCGACCGTCGCGATGCCGTCGTCGTCCACGCGCAGGCGCCAGTCGCCGTTCGTGAAGCCCAGCGAGTCCTCGACCCGGAGGACCGTGTCGATCGGGGCCGAGTACCGACGTGCCCTCAGCGCCGTCGGGAGGTCGAGGATGCGCAGCCACCCGTGGTCGTGCACCTCCTGCTTCACCCCGCGGGTGTCGTGCACCAACCACGGCAGGGGGTCATCTATCGGGCGGAGGTCGGCGACCACCTCATCGACGAGGTCGTGCTGCAGGGCGAAGCGCCAGAGCGCGGCGCGCGCGTCAGCCGTCTCCGCGACGAGCAGACGCACGTCCATCCGGAAGCGGAAGGTGCCGGTCGCCTCACCCACGGTGTAGGCCATCACCCCGCGCAGCGCACCGTCCTCGTCGCGGTAGCGCACACCGCGGGCCTGGTCGCGATCCGGGGTGGGCGCGACTCCTGCGTAACCCTCCCATCGGCCTTCCCAGCCGGGGATCTGTCCCGATGCTCTGCCTCGGGCGCGCTCGTGCACCGCACCGAGGTCGGCGGCGAGCGTCTCGCGATCGATGTACTCGAGAGTGCCGGTCGGAGTCGGTCCGCTCCAGCCCGCACGTCGCGTGTCGACCGTGTGGCGCGCGACCGGAATCGCTGCACCGAAGCCGTAGCGGCCGTAAATCGTCGCCTCGGAGACCGTGAGCCCGGCGATGGCCACTCCGGCGGATGCCGCAGCCCGCAGCTCCCCTTCGAGAAGCGCCCTGGCGATCCCACGGCGCCGGTGGGTCGCCGCGACCGTGACAACGCTGATCGCCCACATCCCGATCTCGGCGCCGCCGGGGACGGTGAGGGGTGTGATCCAGCCGTCTATGGTCGCCACAGGCAGCGCAGCGGCCGGGGCGTTCTTCTCGTACACCCCGACGTTCCGCCGCTCCGCGAAGGTCTTTCGCACCTGGGCGAGCATGTCGCTCGTCGGCTCGGGGCCGAGGAATCCGCGGTCGACGGCACGCTCGAAACCCGAGGCGCTCGCGTCATCGCTCAGATCGACGACGCGGTAGTCGAGGCCGGCTCCGGCCAGTTTTTCCGTCGAGGTGGTGTCAGCGGGTACGTCGCGCGCATCGATGGAGGTCATCCGTCCACACTACCGACGGCCTCCGGCGTGCGGTCAGTGCTGCGAGGCCTGAACGGCGCGCAGACGCTCGAAGACCTGGTCGCGCAGCTGCTCGGGAGCGGTCTCCTTGCAGGCGCGGGCGATCACCTCGGTGAGGGTCGTGGCGACGAGAGCCTCATCCCGACATGACGGGCAGTTCTCGAGGTGCTCGCGGATCTCGGTGTGCTCGGTCTTACACACCTCGTTGCGGAGGTACTCCTCCAGATCCTGACGGGCTTTGTCGCAGCCGCAGTCGCTCATTTCTTGCTCCTCGTCTCAGCCGCGGCGATGCCCCGCTCAGCGGCGTAATCTGCCAACAGCTCCCGCAGCATCCGCCTGCCACGGTGCAGGCGGCTCATCACGGTGCCGATGGGGGTCTTCATGATGTCGGCGATCTCCTGATACGCGAAACCTTCGACATCTGCGAGATAGACCGCGAGGCGGAAGTCCTCCGGCACGGCCTGCAGCGCATCCTTGACCACCGAGGCCGGCATCCGGTCGATGGCCTCCGCCTCGGCCGAACGGCTGTGCGACGCCGTGGTGGACT
The DNA here is from genome assembly GCF_001425645.1 of Microbacterium sp. Root322. Lineage (NCBI taxonomy): Bacteria > Bacillati > Actinomycetota > Actinomycetes > Micrococcales > Microbacteriaceae > Microbacterium > Microbacterium sp. Root322. The sequence continues at coordinate 963,943 of NZ_LMCS01000001.1, forward strand.
CGGCTCCGCCCAGCTGCCAGTCCTCGAGCTCGTCGATCGTGCCCTGGAAAGGCTCGCGCTGGCGCTTGCGGTAGATGTTGATGTAGGTGTTGGTGAGGATCCGATAGAGCCACGCCTTGAGGTTCGTGCCCTGCGAGAACGTCGCCCAGGACCCGTAGGCCTTCACGAAGGTCTCCTGCACGAGATCGGCGGCATCCGCCGGGTTGCGCGTCATGCGCATCGCGGCGGCGTAGAGCTGATCCATGAAGGGGATCGCCTGCTCCTCGAACTCGCGCCGAGGGTCGCCGACGGTGTCTGCGGTTACGGTGTCATCCATCACCGGCCAGTCTAGGCCGCTGATGTCGATCACCTCGCGCTCCAACGTCGCCGGCATACTCTCTCCTTCGGGTCGGGAGGCCTGTCTTTCGCGACGAAGCTCCCTGCGTTTACTAAGGTGAGAACCGATGAGCGCCAACAGGTATTCCCCCTCCCGTGTGCAGGGCGCCTATCCCGCGCCCACGACCGACGTGCCCGTGCACGCCGAACTCACGATCCCCGGTTCCAAATCGCTGACCAACCGCGAGCTGATGATCGCCGCGATCGCCGATGGACCGGGCCGGTTGATCGCCCCCTTGCACTCCGACGACTCCGCACGCATGGTCGATGCGCTGCGCGCCCTCGGCGTCGGCATCGAAGAGGTCGACGCCGGGAACGAGTTCGGGCCCGACCTCGTCGTCACCCCCGCGAAGCTCAGCGGCGGCACCACGATCGACTGCGGTCAGGCCGGCACCGTCATGCGCTTCATCGCCCCGCTGGCGGGCCTCGCGGCGCACGACGTGCACCTCACGGCGCACGAGACGGCGCTGCATCGTCCGATGGGCGCGCTGATCAGCGCGCTGCGCGACCTCGGCGTCGACATCGACGACGAGGGCACGTGGGCTCTCCCCTTCACGATCCGCGGCCACGGGCGAATCCGCGGCGGACGCGTCGAGATCGACGCCTCCGCGTCGAGCCAGTTCGTCTCCGGTCTCCTGCTCGCCGCCCCCCGCTTCGACGTCGGCCTGCACCTCGTCCACACCGGCGAGCACCTGCCGAGCCTTCCGCACATCGACATGACGATCGAGGCTCTGAGCCGCCGCGGCATCCGCATCGAACGCCCCGCCGTCGGCGAATGGCTGGTCGAGGCGGGCGTTCCGCGGGCCAAGGAGATCGCGATCGAACCCGATCTCTCCAACGCCGCGCCGTTCCTCGCCGCCGCGCTGGTCACCGGCGGATCGGTGTCGATCACCGGCTGGCCCGCACATTCCACTCAGCCCGGCGCCCTGCTGCCCGAGATCCTGCAGGCCACGGGGGCGCACGTCGGCCGTCACGGCGGCACGCTCACCGTGCGCGCCGGTTCCGGCATCCGGGGCCTCGACCTCGACCTGTCCGCGGCGAGCGAGCTCACCCCGACGCTGGTCGGCCTCGCCGCCTTCGCGGAGTCTCCGACCACGATCCGCGGCATCGGACACATCCGCATGCATGAGACCGACCGGATCGCGGCGCTGATCGGCAACCTCCGCGCGCTCGGCGGCGAGGCCGAGGAGCTCTCCGACGGACTGCGCATCATCCCCCGGCCTCTGCACGGCGGAAGCTGGGCCGCACACCACGATCACCGGATGGCCACCACCGGAGCGCTCATCGGCCTGCGCGTCCCCGGCGTCGAGATCGACGACATCGGCACCACCGCGAAGACCCTCCCGGAGTTCACGATGCTCTGGGAGAGGATGCTGCGGGGCTGAGGGTGAGCTGGCTGGACGACGCCGACGACCTCGAAGACGACTTCGAGGACTTCGACGAGAGCAGCATCCGCACCCGTCCCAACCCGAAGGCGAATCGCCCCCGCACCAAACGGCGACCCGCGCACGAGGACGCGCAGGTGGGACGAGTGCTCGGCGTCGACCGCGGACGATACTCGGTCCTCCTCGGTGAGGGCACCGCCGAGGAGCGCATGATCACCACGACGCGCGCGCGAGAGCTGCGACGCATGCCCATCGTCACGGGCGATCAGGCACGGGTGGTGGGCGACACCTCGGGAGACGAGGGCACGCTCGCGCGCATCATCGGCATCGTCGATCGCACCTCTCTGCTGCGCCGCAGCGCCGACGACACCGATCAGGTCGAACGGGTGATCGTGGCGAACGCCGATCAGATGCTCGTCGTCGTCGCGGCCGCCGACCCGGAGCCCCGCGCGCGCCTCGTCGACCGTTACCTCGTCGCGGCACTGGATGCCGGCATCCGCCCGCTGCTCGTGGTCACCAAGACCGACATCGCCGATCCGACCGAGTTCCTGACGCACTTCGACGGCCTGGACCTGCGTGTGTTCACCAGTGCGCAGGACGAGATGCCCCTCGAGGAGATCGGCGACGCGCTGGTCGGACACTCCACGGTCTTCGTCGGACACTCCGGGGTGGGCAAGTCGACGCTCGTCAACGCCCTCGTGCCGTCGGCCTTGCGCGCCACCGGGCACGTGAACCAGGTCACCGGACGCGGTCGGCACACCTCGTCATCGACCGTGTCGCTGCGCTACGAGGGTGCGGACGGCACCGGCTGGGTGATCGACACCCCCGGCGTGCGCTCCTTCGGACTCGGACACGTCGATCCGGCGAACATCCTGGCCGCGTTCACCGAACTCGCCGCGATCGCCCAAGACTGTCCCCGGGGCTGCACCCATCTCGCCGATGCACCCGACTGCGCTCTGATCGAGGCCGCCGAGCGCGGAGAGCTGGGCGAGACCGGGCGTGCCCGACTCGATTCCCTGCAGCGTCTGCTGCAGACGTTCGCGGACAAGGCGGATCAGGCCCCCGGCCGTTAGGCTGGAGACGTGACCCAGCGCCTCGAACCAGGAACCGCAGCCCCCGACTTCTCCCTCCTCGACCAGGACGGGAACATCGTCCGTCTCGAGGATCTGCGCGGCCAGAAGACCGTGCTGTACTTCTACCCGGCGGCGATGACTCCCGGCTGCACCACCCAGGCGTGCGACTTCCGCGACAGCATCTCGTCCCTCCAGGGCGCCGGCTACCGCGTCATCGGGGTCTCACGCGACGAGCCCGCCACGCTGGCGAAGTTCCGCGAGCGCGATGGGCTGACCTTCCCGCTCCTCAGCGACCCTGACCACGCCGTCCACTCCGCCTACGGCGCGTGGGGCGAGAAGATGAACTACGGCAAGCTCGTCGAGGGGGTCATCCGCTCGACGTTCGTGCTCGACGAGGACGGCAAGATCGCTCTCGCGCAGTACAACGTGAAGGCCACGGGTCACGTGGCACGGCTGCGCAAGCAGCTCGGCATCGACGCCTGACCCGCAGCTGTCCCCGAGGTCAGCAGACCTCCCCGACGTCCGCAGCTCTCGGAGGTCACTCCGTCGCGCGCTGCGGACCTTCTCGACGTGCGCTCGAGATCAACAGCGCGAACCCGAGCAGTCCGGGAAGCCCGACCCCGAGGGTGAACGGCCAAGAGATCGGCTGCAGCGTGAGAGAGGCGAGCGCGAGGGCTACGGCGAGTACCTGAAAGACCACTCCGCCTGATCGAGCCCACGACTTCCCGACCCGCGTGCCCACCGCGAATGCCACGAGGGCTGCGGTGCCGATCAGCGTGAGCACGATGAGCGCCAGGGCCGTCGGCAGGGATGCCGCATCGCCCGCCCCGAGACCGGCGAGTTCGACCACGGCGAAGACCAGGAGCGCCACTGCTTCGAGGGCGAGGATCGCCGCTGCCGCCAAGGCGATTCCGGGTGCGCGCACGGTGTCTCCCAAGGATCGAAAGAAGAGAAAACCCTTGATTTCATGGTTTTCATGTAACAGAATAGAGAAAGTCATGTGCTCCCACAGCGGCGTGGGGCGAGCATTCACGCTCGCATCACAATTCGCGGGCATTCCGTCCGCATCTCAACAGGGTAGCGGAACCCGAACTTCTACCCGAATCCGAGAGGTCGCATCGCGACATCTCTTGAAATCCACACCGAGGAGCCCCCATGGACTGGCGCGATAAGGCCGCCTGCCTGACTGTCGACCCCGAGCTTTTCTTCCCCGTGGGGAACACTGGCCCTGCCGTCGATCAGATCGAGAAGGCGAAGACGGTGTGCGCCACCTGCACCGTCACCGAGATCTGCCTGCAGTACGCCCTGGAGACCAGCCAGGACTCGGGCGTCTGGGGCGGGCTCTCCGAAGACGAGCGCCGCGCTCTCAAGCGTCGCGCCGCTCGCGCACGCCGCGCCTCCTGAACATCCGAAAGCGGCCTGAGATCGACTCTCAGGCCGCTTTCGTCTGTTCGGATGCGGCAGCTCTCACCTCTCGAGCCAGCGCAGGGGGATGTCGATGACCACTTCGGTGCCCTCGCCATCGCTCCCGTGCCACTCGATCGTGCCGCCGAGCTCACCCTGGATGAGCGTGCGGATGATCTGAGTGCCGAGCCCCTGGCCGATGCGCCCTTCCGGCAGACCGAGACCGGTGTCCCGCACCGTCACGCGCAGATTGTCCTCGGTGCGCTTGGCGTCGATCGTGACGAAGCCCTCTTGACCTGCGAGACCGTGCTCGACCGCATTCGTCACGACCTCCGTCAGGGCGAGCGCGAGAGGTGTCGCGTACTCGCTCGGAAGAACTCCGAACCGTCCGGTGGACTGCGTCCGCGCGCGCGTGTTCGGAGCCGAGGCGACCTCGGCCACGAGCTTGAGCACGCGGTGGAAGACCTCGTCGAAGTCGACCTTCTGCGTCAGCCCCTGGGCGAGCGTGTCGTGCACCACGGCGATCGCATCCACGCGGCGCATGGCCTGTGTGAGGGCGTCGCGCGCCTCGTCTGAGTGGGTGCGTCGCGCCTGGATGCGCAGAAGCGAGGCGACCGTCTGCAGGTTGTTCTTCACCCGGTGGTGGATCTCGCGGATCGTCGCGTCCTTGGTGATGAGCTCCTGCTCCTGGTGGCGCAGTTCTGAGACGTCGCGGCACAGCACGATCGCCCCGATGCGGGTGCCGTGGTCCTTCAGCGGGATGGCACGCAAGGACACCGTCACACCGCGGGCTTCGATGTCGGTGCGCCAGGGAGCGCGCCCGGTGACCACCACGGGCAGCGACTCGTCGACCTGCCGGGACGGCGGGACGAGACGAGTGGTCACCTCGGCGAGAGACTCCCCCTCGAGCTCGTCGTCGAATCCCATCCGGTTGAAGGCGGAGAGCGCGTTCGGGCTGGCGAAGGTGGTGATCCCGTCGACATCGATCCGAATGAGACCATCGGAGGCCCGAGGCGCTCCCCGACGCGGTGACGTCGGAGCCGTGAGGTCGGGGAAGCTCCCGTCGGCGATCATGCGGAACAGGTCGTTCGCGCACTCGTCGAAGGTGATCTGCTGGCGAGACGGCGTGCGCACCTCGCCGAGGTTCGTGTGCCGGGTCACCACTCCGATCACGGTCGAGTGGGCGTCGGCACCGCGACCGACGCTCAGGATCGGCACGGCCCGCACGCGCGTCGGCGTCTCCTCGAACCAGTCGGGCGAGGAGGAGTCGACGATCTCGGCCGATTCGAAGGCTCCCTGGACCTGGGTGCGCCACTGGGGCCGCACCCGCTCTCCGACGATGTCGCGATAGAAGAGCGTCGCCGCGCCGCTGGGTCGCGCGTGCGCGACCGCGATGAACGAACCGTCGTCGGTCTGGATCCAGATCACGATGTCGGCGGAGGCGAGGTCCGCGAGGAGCTGTCCGTCCCCGGCGAGACGGTGGAGCCATTCGACATCGCTGTCGTTCAGGCGCCCCTGGGCATGGGCGAGATCACTGAGGGTTGACACCTGACCAGCCTACGGTCAGATGCCTCAGAGAATGGCCAGCGACGTCGCCCGCCAGCGACGATCGATCCCTTCCAGGCGCACGGCGACGGCGCGGGTGCGCCCAGGACCGGCCACCACGACGACGGCTTCGATCACGCCGTCGAGCGGCTCCGTGACCCTCAGCGCCCTGATCTCGAACGTGGGTCGGGCGGGAGCGACCCCGCGCGCGCTGCGTGCCCTCGAGGAGAGGTTCGCGCGCGTGACCAGACTTCGGAATGCGTCCTCACTGAACCACCTGGCGAGCTGATCGACCTCCCTGACACCGGCCAGCACCTCGAGGACGCCGTGCGTGAGGCTGCGCAGAAGCGGCACGGGGTCGGGAAGCTCGCTGGTCGATGTCGGCTGGGGTGCGAAGTACTCGTGCGGCGTCATGTCGAACTCTCGGTCGGGGAGGTCTGCGAGTGAGCAGTACAGCACCGTGCCGCCAGCGCCGGAGTGGGGTGAGGCGAAGAATGTGGATAACTCGTACGCGCCCGAGCGGGGTCGCCTACGCTCTGTCGGATGCACTGGGACCGACTGTTCGAAGACCTCGAAGGCCAGCTGACCGCGGAGTGGGAGGCGGAACGAGCGGTGCTGGACGCCGAGTCCGAACGGCTGCGCATCGCACGGTTGGACCTGCGCGCGCGGCTGCGTACGCTGTGCAGCGCAGGAGCGGACGTCACGATCGGTCTCGTGAACGGGCGACGGATTCCGGTCTCGTTGCAGACGCTCGGAGCGGACTGGGTCGCCGTCTCCACGCGCGGCACCGGCGAGGAACGCAGCGCACCCGCCGGCTTCTTCCTCCCCCTCGCGGCCGTCACCGGCATCACGACGGATCACGGCATGATCCTGGCGAGCCTCGACGAACCACCCACCGCAGACTCCCCGCTCCGAGAGCGGATGACCCTCGGATTCGTGCTGCGTGACCTCGCACGCCGTCGTGTGCCCGTGCACATCAGCACCCATGTGGGCGACGACGTCCACGGCACGATCGATCGAGCGGCGTCCGATCACCTCGATCTCGCCGTGCATGATCCGGGCGAAGCGCGCCTCGCCCGAGCGGTGCACGGGTTCCGCATCATCCCGTTCACATCACTCGTGGCTGTGCGTACTCCAGTCGATCAGGTGCCGTGAGCCGAAGAGGTGCCCCAGACCTCGGGGAAGCTCGCGGTCTGGGACTGGCGCCACAGCGCCATCCGCCGAGAGTTCTCCGATTCCTCGGCCAGGTACCCGTCGAGGCTGGACTCCTCCACTCGCCAACGAGGCGGTGATCCCAGCTGCGCTCCCCGCAGTCTTCCCTCCTGCACCAGGGCGACGACCTCGTCGACCCCGATGCTCAGCAGCTCCGCCACCTGCGAGGGGGCGAGGTAACGCGGTGCGCGAACAGGGAAGGCAGGCATCCCCTCATTCTCGCCCACAGGTTCGCCGGATTCGGGTCCGCTCATCCCTTGTGGATAACTCCCGGAGCCCCGCCGCCGTTTCTGTGACGATATCGCCATGGCTTCCTTCTCTGTTCCTCGGCGCGCGTTCTGGGGCGACATCCGCTTCCTCGTGGGCATCGCGCTGGTGGCTCTCTCGATCGCCGGTGTCTGGCTCATCGTGTCGGCGCTCGACGACGCCGTTCCGACGCTCCAGGCCACCCGGACCATCACGCAGGGTGAGGTGCTGACGTCCGACGACTTCCAGGTCGTCGACGTCGGTCTGGGGTCGCTGGCCGACGACTACCTCGGCCCGGACGACGTCCCCACCGGCAGCACCGCGTCCCGCACTCTCGAGAGCGGAGAACTCGTTCCGACCTCGGCCGTGACCGACGCCGACCGCAGCCGCTCCACCACGATCGTCATCCAGAGCAGCACCGGTATCCCGGAAGGAGTGGAGGCGGGCACGGTCGTGGAGGTCTGGCAGGCGCCGCCCCTCGACGAAGGACGCTCCTACGATGTCCCCCGCATCCTGGTCGCCGACGTGATCGTGCACGACGTGCTCGATGCGGAAGGCGTGCTCGCCGACACCGGAACCCAGCTCGAGATCGTGATCGATCGGGCCGATGTGGCCGACGTGCTCGCCGCCATCACGGGTGGGGCCGCCCTTTCCGTGGTGCCGGTCGGGGCCGGGTCGTGACCGGCGTCGTGGTGGCGATCCCGCAGCCACGGGCGGGTGAATTGGCGGCGGAGCTGGCACTGGAAGGCATCGACGTCGTCGCGATCCTCTCCCCCACCGCCGTCATCGAGGTGCCGCCGGGCGCGGAGGCGATCATCGTCCCCGCCACCAGAGCGGTGCTGAGCGCCGAGCTGATCTCCGCATGCGACCGTGCCGGGGTGCGCATCCTGGCGCTCGGCGGCGCAGACAGCCGCCTGCTGGGGCGTCTCGGGCTGTCGGAGGCCCTCCGCCCGGAAGCGGCAGGATGGGAGATCGCTGCCGCGCTGGCATCCGAGACAGACACCGTGCCACGCCCGCAGTCCGTCCTTCCGCATCGCGTGATCGCGGTCTGGGGACCGCACGGCGCTCCGGGGCGCTCGACCCTCGCTATCCAACTGGCCGTGGAACTCTCCCGCCGCGGGCGCAGGACCGCGCTGGTCGACACCGACACGGTCGCGCCCGCGCTCGCCCTGCTTCTCGGTCTCAGCGACGACGCGCCCGGTGTCGCCGCAGCGTGCCGGCGGGCGGAACGCGGTGCGCTCGACTCCGCCGAGCTGACCAGACTCGCCACGACGGTGGCCACGGGCGGCGGTGATATCGAGGTGCTGCCCGGTATCAATCGTCCCAGCCGCTGGCCCGAGCTGTCATCGATCCGCCTGCGGGCCACGCTCGGCGCCTGCCGCGAGTGGTCCGAGGAGACGGTCGTCGATGTGGCCGCTGCCTTCGACGCCGACGAGGAGGTCACGTACGACCTTGCCGGGCCCCGGCGCCATGCGGCGACCACGGCCTCGTTGAACGAGGCAGACCTGATCATCGCGGTCGCATCGGCCGACCCGCTCGGCATCAGCAGATTCGTACGTGAGCACGCCGAACTGCGGCGTCTCACCGCCCCCACGCCCGTCGTCGTCGTCGTCAATCAGGTGCGACCGGGCCCGCTCGGCATCGATGCGCGTGGTCAGGTGCGACGCACGCTCGAGAGGTTCGCGGGCATCACCGATGTCGTCTTCCTGCCGTTCGACCAGCGCGCAGCGGATGCCGCTCTGCTGCACGCCCGGCCCATGACCGATGTCGCGCCCCGTTCGCCGTTCCTCGCCGCCGTGAGACGACTGGCGTCGACGCTCTTCCCGGCGGACGCCGCGTCAGCTACTGCCGATAGCTCGAGAGGAAGTTCCCCAGTCGTTCGACGGCTTCGCTCAGCACTCGGGGCTCGGGGAGCGTGACCAGGCGAAGGTGGTCAGGGGTGGCCCAGTTGAAGCCGGTGCCCTGGACCAGGAGGATGTGCTCCGAGACCAGCAGGTCGTAGACGAGCCGCGCGTCGTCCCTGATCTCATGCACGTTCGGGTCGAGCCGTGGGAACGCGTACAACGCCCCCTGAGGCTTCACGCACGAGACGCCGGGGATCGACTCGAGACCTTCCCAGGCGATGTCCCGCTGCTCGTGCAGGCGCCCGGTCGGAGCGATGAGCGCCTCGATCGACTGCACGCCGGAGAGCGCCGCCTGCAGGGCGTGCTGGGCCGGGACGTTCGGGCAGAGACGGGTCGACGCGAGCAGCGTGATCCCCTCGATGAACCCCTTGGCGTGGTCCTGCGGCCCTGTGATGACCATCCATCCCGAGCGGAATCCCGCCACGCGATACGTCTTGGACAGGCCGTTGAAGGTCAGGCAGAGCAGATCAGGGGCGAGAGTCGCCGTCGGGATGTGCACGGCGCCGTCGAACAGGATGCGGTCGTAGATCTCGTCGGAGAGCAGCAGCAGCTGGTGCTCTCGAGCGATCTGCACCAAGCCCTCGAGGATCTGGCGGGAGTACACCACTCCCGTGGGGTTGTTCGGGTTGATGATGACCAGCGCCTTGGTGCGCGGCGTGATCTTCGATCGGATGTCTTCGAGGTCGGGCTGCCACTGGTCATCCTCATCGCAGAGGTAGTGGACGGGAGTACCGCCGGCGAGGCTGGTCATCGCCGTCCAGAGCGGGTAGTCCGGCGCCGGGATGAGGACCTCGTCGCCCTCGTCGAGCAGCGCCTGCATCGTCATCGTGATGAGCTCGGAGACACCGTTTCCGAGGTACACGTCGTCGGGGTCGAACCGCGGGAAGCCCTCGATCTCCTCGTACCGGCTCACCACGGCACGTCGAGCCGAGACGATGCCCTTGCTGTCGCTGTATCCGTGGGCCGTCGGCAGCGCGGCGAGCATGTCGCGCACGATCTGGTGCGGGGCGTCGAAGCCGAAGATCGCCGGGTTGCCGGTGTTCAGCTTGAGGATCTGATGCCCCTCCGCCTCCAAGCGCGCCGCCTCGACGAGGGCGTTTCCGCGAATCTCGTACAGGACGTTCTTGAGCTTCGACGACTGGTCGAAGTTGCGCGTTGGGGTCATCGACCAAGCCTACAGCGACGAGAGGAGGGCCAATCCACGCGGACTGGCCCTCCTCTGTGCGGAGAGACTACTTCTTCTTCTTGCCCTGGGCGCGCCGCTGCTCGCGGTTGCCGGCGGCGGGAGCCTCGGCCTCGGCGCGCTGCCCGAAGGCGCCACGCGGTGCTTCCTCAGCCTCGGCCTGCGGAGCCTGGGCACGAGCCGCCGCCTGACGGACGCGATCCGTCGCCGCCTGCTGGACCTGACCGCGATCGTTGCGGACCTCGACCTCACCCGCATCATTCGCCGCGGAGTACTCGAGGCGCTGCTCACCGCCGTCGGAGGCGAGCCCCTTGGCCTCGACCTCGGCTGTCTCCGAGTCACCGGCGCGACGCACCTCGACCTCGAGGTTGTAGAGGTAGCCGACCGACTCCTCCTTGATCTGGCCCATCATCGACTGGAACATGGCGTAGCCCTCACGCTGGTACTCGATGAGGGGGTCGCGCTGAGCCATCGCACGAAGGCCGATGCCGTCCTTGAGGTAGTCCATCTCGTAGAGGTGGTCGCGCCAGCGACGATCGAGCACCTGCAGCACGACACGACGCTCGAGCTCGCGCGTGGCGGCCTCGCCGAGAGACTCCTCACGCGTCTGGTAAGCGATCTTCGCGTCGGAGAGCAGCTCACGGGTGAGCCCGTCCGCATCGATGCCGCCCTTGCGGTCGGCGGCCTCGGCCACGACCTCGTCGATCGTCACGCCCACCGGGTAGAGCGTCTTGAGCTCGGTCCAGAGGGCATCGAAGTCCCAGCTCTCGTTGTGGCCCTCGCCGGTGTGGTCTCGCACGACGCCGCTGATGGCGTCCTCGATGAAGTGCTGCACACGATCGGCGATGTCATCGCCCTGGAGGATGTGCCGACGATCCGCGTAGATGGCCTCACGCTGGCGGTTCAGGACGTCGTCGTACTTCAGGACGTTCTTGCGCATCTCGGCGTTGCGGGACTCGACCTGCGACTGGGCGCTGCGGATCGCTCGGGAGACGAGCCCCGACTCGATCGGCACATCGTCCGGGAAGTTGGTGCGGGCGAGGATGGCCTCGGCCGCCCCCGACTGGAACAGACGCATCAGATCGTCGGTGAGGCTCAGGTAGAAGCGGCTCTCACCGGGGTCACCCTGACGGCCGGAACGACCGCGAAGCTGGTTGTCGATGCGGCGCGACTCGTGGCGCTCGGTGCCGAGCACGTAGAGACCGCCGGCCGCGATGACCTTCTCGGCCTCCTCCGCGACGACGCTCTTCATCGCCTCGTAGGTCTCGTCCCACGCGATCTCGTACTCCTCGGGCGTCTCCACGGGGTCGAGCCCCTTGCCCTTGAGCTCCTGGACCGCGAGGAACTCGGCGTTTCCGCCGAGCATGATGTCGGTTCCTCGTCCGGCCATGTTCGTGGCGACGGTGACTGCGCCCAGGCGGCCGGCGCGCGCGACGATCTCGGCCTCGCGCGCGTGGTTCTTCGCGTTGAGGACCTCGTGCTTGATGCCCTTCTTCGCGAGCAGGCGCGAGAGGTACTCGCTCTTCTCGACGCTGACCGTTCCGACCAGAACCGGCTGGCCCTCCGCGTGCCGCTCGGCGATGTCCTCGACGACCTGAGCGAACTTCGCGGTCTCGTTCTTGTAGACGAGGTCGGACTGGTCCTTGCGGATCATCGGCCGGTTGGTCGGGATCGGGATGACGCCGAGCTTGTACGTCGACATGAACTCGGCGGCCTCGGTCTCGGCCGTACCGGTCATGCCGGCGAGCTTGTCGTAGAGACGGAAGTAGTTCTGCAGGGTGACGGTGGCGAGGGTCTGGTTCTCTGCCTTGACCGGCACGCCCTCCTTCGCCTCGATCGCCTGGTGGATGCCCTCGTTGTAGCGGCGACCGACCAGGATGCGACCCGTGTGCTCGTCGACGATCATGACCTCGTCGTTCATCACGACGTAGTCGGTGTCCTTCTTGAACAACGCGAGTGCCTTGATCGAGTTGTTGAGGAACGAGATCAGGGGGGTGTTCGCCGACTCGTAGAGGTTGTCGATGCCGAGGTAGTCCTCGACCTTCTCGATACCGGGCTCGAGCACGCCGACGGTGCGCTTCTTCTCGTCGACCTCGTAGTCCACGCCGACCTCGAGGGTGCGGGCGATCTTGGCGAACTCGGCGAACCAGCGGTTGGCCTCGCCCGACGACGGGCCGGAGATGATGAGCGGGGTGCGGGCCTCGTCGATGAGGATCGAGTCGACCTCGTCGACGATCGCGAAGAAGTGCTCGCGCTGGACGAGGTCCTCCTTGCGCCACGCCATGTTGTCGCGCAGGTAGTCGAAGCCGAACTCGTTGTTCGTGCCGTAGGTGATGTCGGCGGCGTACTGCTCGCGACGCACCGCAGGCGTCTGACCGGAGACGATGATGCCCGTGGTCATGCCGAGAGCACGGAACACACGCCCCATGAGCTCTGCCTGGTAGCTGGCCAGGAAGTCGTTGACCGTGATGACGTGCACGCCCTTGCCGGCGATCGCGTTCAGATACGCGGGCAGCGTCGCGACGAGGGTCTTTCCCTCACCGGTCTTCATCTCGGCGATGTTGCCGAGGTGAAGGGCGGCACCACCCATGATCTGCACGTCGTAGGCACGCATGCCGAGGGTGCGCTTGGCGGCCTCTCGCACCGCGGCGAACGCCTCCGGCATCAGCTGATCGAGGGTCTCACCCTTCTCGAAGCGGGCGCGCAGCTCGACGGTCTCGTTGCGCAGCTCGTCGTCGGTGAGCTTGGAGATGTCCTCTTCCAGCGCTCCCACTGCCTTGACGACCTGATTCAGGCGGCGGATGACCCGCCCCTCGCCCGCACGCAGCAGCTTCTCAAGAGGATTGGCCACGGATGTCATCTCCCTGTCAGTGGGTAAATCGCCGGCCATCGGTGAACCCGACGCCAGGCATACTTCGCCATGTTACCGGGCCGTGACCTGCACGTCGCCTGCATGGTGGTCCCGCGCGTCGGTCCGGGGGTGCGACCGATAACCATATACTCGGTATCGCATTCCTACGCACGGTAACGGAGATGAACGATGTCAGTACGCCAGAGCCTGCTCGCCATCCTCGCGCAGGGGCCCTGCTACGGCTACCAGCTCCGACACGAGTTCGATCGCCGCACCGGCTCGATCTGGCCGCTGAACGTCGGGCAGATCTACAACACCCTCGAGCGTCTGGAACGCGACGGGCTGGTCTCGCGCGGGGACGCCGACGACCACGGTCATGTGTACTGGCAGATCACGGATGCGGGGCACACGGACGTCGAGAACTGGCTCTCCTCCCCCGTCGTGCGCTCCCAGGGCACCCGCGACGAACTGGCGATCAAACTGGCCGTCGCAGCGACCCTCCCCGGCGTCGACGCCGCAGCCACGATCGACGCGCAGCGATCGGCATCGATGCGACAGCTGGAAGCGCTCCAGCACGAGCGACAGGCGCGAGGAGACGGGGACGACCCCGAAGGACTCGCGTGGTCGCTGGTCGCCGACTCCATGATCTTCGCCGCGGAGGCCGAAGTCCGCTGGCTCGATCACGCGGCGCAGCGCCTCAGCGGGCATCCCCGCCATGCGCTGTCGCTCGAGCTCACCGCCGAACGCCCCAAGCGCGGGAGGCCGGCGAAGGCCAGAGCCCCGATCGCCGCGCCCGTGCCCGCCCTGTGACCGGCGTCGCCGACGTCTTCCGCACGCCGCGACGGGCGTGAGATCCCCGTTCGCCCCGAGCGGATGCTCAGCCACCACAGGCCCCGGGGAAACTAGGATCGGTTCATGGCTGGATTTTGGGGCAAACGCAAACGCGAACAGGAAGAACTCGCCGCACAGGACGCCGATCTGGCTCGCCGTGCCGAACAGGCCCTGGTCAGCGCCGACGAGCGGATCCGCACGACCTCGGACGAGCTCTCCTTCGCCGAAGCGGAACTCGGCGAGTCGCTCACCGGTGACCTGCGCAAGGCTCTCGCCGCGGTGCGCACCCACCTGCGCGAGGCGTTCCAGCTCCACCAGTTGAACCACGACGAGATCCCCGACACCGTCGAGGAGCTCCGTACCCGCAACGCCCGCATCCTCCAGCTCTGCGACTGGGCCCAGGACCTGCTCGACGAGAAGACGTCGGTCCTCGCCGAGTCGGTCGCCAAGGTTCGCCGCGCGCCCGAGATCATCGCGCAGGTACGGGCCGAGGCAGCCGCCCTCAGCGCTCGGATCCCGCAGACCAACGAGGCCGTCGCTCGGCTCTCGGCCCGATACTCCGATTCCGCCATGCACCAGATCACGGCCAGCGCGGCGGAGGCCGAGCAGCTCATCAGCTTCGCGACGCACAGCGCCGATGTCTCGGAGCGTCGTCGCGCGGCGAAGCAGAACGAGGAGGCGAACGTCGCCCTGGAGACGGCGACCGAAGCCACACGACGCGCGTCCGCGCTGCTCGATGCGGTGGAGGACTTCGAGATCGAGGCGCTGCGCGCCGAGTCCACCCTCGCCGAGGTCGTGGCCGACTCCCGTGGGGATCTCATCGCCGCTCGCACCGCGCCGAACGTACCCGCCGTCGCCCAGGCCGTCGCCGAGCTGCAGAGCGCCCTCGCAGCGCTCACGCCCTCCGGACAGCCGAACGACCCGTTCGCCGAGCTCTCCCAGCTGCGCGACGCCAACTCGGCGCTCGACGAGGCGATCGCCAAGGCACGTCATCGCGCGGACAACCCGCTGCCGAGCATCGCGCAGGTGCAGCACGCGATCGATGACGCCGACCGCCAGCTCGGCGTGGCCCGCGGCCTCATCTCCGGACACCGCGGATGGATCGGCGCAGACGCCCGCACCCGCCTCGCCGAGGCGGAGAGGCTTCGTGTGGATCTGTCGGATCTGCTGCCCGCCGAGGACACCCGCGAGGCGGCACTCGTGCAAGCCCGCCGGGTCGCTCACCTCGCATCCGAGGCACTCCAGCTCGCCCAGCGCGACATCGACTCCTCCCGCCCGCAGGACCAGGGCTGGGGCGGTGGCGGCGGCTGGGGCGGTGGCGGCGGACGACGCGGCGGTGGCGGCGGAGACCTCGCGTCCGGCATCCTCGGCGGTCTCGTGATCGGCAGTCTGCTCGACGGCATCTTCGACTGATTCCGACGCGTCTCGGCATCCGGACATCACGACGGCCCGATCCCTTCCGGGATCGGGCCGTCGTGCACTGCGGATCAGGAGGCGAGAGCCTCGGAGGGCGGAGCCTGAGTGCTCAACGCGATCACACCGTAATCCCAGCCCTTGCGGCGGTAGACGACGCTCGGGTGGTCGGTGCGCACATCCACGAAGAGGAAGAAGTCGTGTCCGACCAGTTCCATCCTGTCGACGGCTTCCTCAACGGTCATCCACTCCGCATCGAAGCTCTTCGTGCGGATGACGACGGGCGAGTATTCTTCCTCTTCGCTCTGCTGCACCGGCATGCTGCCGGTCGCCACCGCGTGGAGGATGTCGGCCGACGCCGGCTGGACGTCGATGCCCTCGAGCGATCCGCTTCCCTTCTCGAAGTGCGCGCCGCGGGGGTGCTGTCGTCCGTCGACTCGCTTCTCCTTGGCGCGACGCAGCTGCTCGGACATCTTGTCGACAGCGAGATCGAGGGCGACGAACTTGTCTCCGTCCGTCGCCTCTGCGCGAACGACCGGTCCCTTCCCGATCAGTGTCAGCTCGACGGTCTCGTCGGGGACACGACCGTTGCGATACACGCGATGGGTGACTTTCACATCCAGTCTCTGCGCGCGAGACGCGAGCATCTGGATCTTGGCGATCTTCTCTTCGACAACGGTTCGGAAGCGATCGGTGATACCCACTCCGACGCCAACGATGCTTGTTTCCATTGCTGCCTCCTTGTCCCGGTCCTCCCGGCCAAGGGCGGACCGTGGTCGCCTTGTGTCCCCCCACCGTAGTCCGCTGATCGGCGGATGTCACGGTCTGGTTCCCCTGTGTCGCCGGTGCATCCCCGATGAGGTTCATCCGAATCCGCTGCGACGCGGCGTGGCGGCGAGCGCGACCGCCGCCACCACACGGAATCCGGCTGATCTCAGGGCTCGCGACGCTTCATCCAGCGTCGCCCCGGTGGTGACGACGTCGTCGACGATCACCGCTTCGGCGCCCTCCCCCCTCCGACGCGCACGCAAGGCTCCGCGTACGTTCGCCTCTCGTGCCCGCACACCGAGATCACGTTGGTCGACCGTGCGGCTCGCGAGGGAGAGCAGCCGCTGCGGCTCGGACTGCGCTCGACGGATCAGGAGGTCGGGGACGCGATAGCCGCGCCGACGGAACGCGCTCCTGGTCGTCGGCACCGGCACGACCCACGTCGCCGCGCCCACCGAAGGCGCGAGCACCGTCGCCAGGGCCGCGCCGAGCGGACGGGCGAGGAGCGTCTCGCCCTCACCCTTGAGGCGACGGATGCACCGGGCCGCGACACCCTCGAACCGAAGGGCGGCCGTGACCTGCATCCCTCGAGGCGTCACCGCGATCTGCGGGGTCGGTGCGAGCGCCTCTCGGCATCGCGGGCACAGGAGTGTTCCCGGCTCATCACAGCCGGCACACGTCGCTGCGAGGAGGAACGCGGCGATCTCCGCGCCGACGCCGATCAGCTGGGGCTTCGTCCACATGCGAGGAGTATGCGGCCGTGGATCCGCCCGGTTCCGCCACCGCACTCCGTTCTGCGCACGATCGTGTGACGACCCCCGTCGGTGCAGGGAATGTCACTCGCCGACGCGAGTGGCGAGCACGGAGACGCCGGACGCGACCTCGCGCCATGCCGACCCCGCGTGGGCGAACAGCTCGCCGTTCGCTCCGAGGATCCGCACGCCGGAAGCGGTGCGAGCGCCTGCGATCGAGATCGCATTGCTCGGGGCGGCCTCTGCCGAACCGGGCCCTCCCACCATCTGAGTGAGAAGACGCGGGCTGTTCGGATCGACGAGGACTCCCACACGGTCTGCACCCAGCCAGGACAGCCCCGTCGCCGGCTCGAACAACTGGGTCAACTGCTTGACCTCGCCGAGCTCGATCGGGATGCCCGCCGAGTCGCGAACCACGGCTGCGACCACGACCCACATCTGCTTGCCGACGGTCACCACGGCAGCCACCCTGGCGCCGTCCGGTGCGACCCTCAGATGAGAGATCGCCGAGGCGCTCGGCCACGCCGTCGCGACTTGATGGGCCACGGCATCGCTCCCCGACGCCTGCAAGGCCGTGGGCGCTCCCGCGGGGACGGACCAGGTGTACCCGTAGGAGTCGAGCGAGGGTCTGATGAGCCCTGGACGGGAATCGAGCTCGTCGAGGCTTCCCTCGCCGATCAGATAGACGTGCTGGTCACCGAGCTGCGTGGCGGCGCGGGAGTCATCCGCAGCCACATCGATCGAGACGATGGGTTGCGTGATGGCGGTGATCTCCGAGCTGATACCGGTGAGGGGCGAGATCTCATCGCCGACGATCCGCCCGAAGGCGCCGTTCTGCAGCACGAGTGTGCCGACCTCGGCCGACGGCTCCACCACGTCCGCCACGCCGGCACCGAGGTCGCGCCCGTCGACGGTGAACCGTACCTGGGTGACCGCGACGCCGGCGCCGCGAAGGGTCGCCTGCAGCTGGGTGCGCATGCGGGCGAGAGTGGCCGCATCGAGGCCCGAAGCGGGGCGCGTGAGCGCGACATCGGCCACCTGCCCGACGATGGGCACCGCGTCCTGTGCCAGCTGCACGTCGGCGGGGAAGGCGTTCTGCACCGCCGGGTCCAGCCATCCGCTGGGCTCGCCGCCGATGAGGGCCCGCGTGACGGTCGTCGCGGGACTCTGCCGCCGCGGGAACCAGCGCATGTCAGGCACCAGTCTCGACCAGCCGAGGTCGAAGTACTGCAGCGGATACCCTTCGAAGACCTTGGTGAAGCGCGTCTCGTCGATCACGACGCCGTCCGGCGCCTGCGTGATGCGCCATTCGCCGCTCTCCATCCGCTGCAGCGTGAACGCCACGTTGGATGACCCGAGGGCCTCGGAGTAGCCGCCGGAGTCGTCGACGCTCGCGACCAGGTCGAGCGTGACCTGGACCTCAGCGGTGTCCGCACCCTCCACCTCGTCGTCGGGGACCGAGGAGGTGATGGTCCTGGTATCCGTACCGACGTCGATCGACACACCTGCCGAGGGACTCCAGCTCCGCTGCAGCGAGGGCGAGAGGAAGTCGCGTGCGGTGTCCCAGTTCTCGGTCGTCGTGATGCCGGCCTCGAGGAAGCCCTCGACGATCTCCTCGGGCCCGGCACCCGTGATGGGGCCGGAGGCGACCGGCAGGATGTCGACGTCCTGCGGGGACTCCCCGAGCTTCAGGCCGACGGCGACATCGCCGCTGGTGGGCAGTCCCGCGCACGCAGGAAGCACAAGCGCAGTGAGTGCCAGCGCGATGGCCAGCATCCTCCGTGTCCCTCGTCGCCGGGTCATGACCGGTCCTCCTCGTCGAACAGACCGGCGGGCGCGTCCGTCAACGAGATCGGCTGCGTCGCGTCGCCGATCTCCGCGAACGGCTCCTGCGGCTCGATGGAGATCGGGCTCGGACCGTCCAGGATCCCGTCGTGCCGGGGGATCGTGAGCACGAAGTTCGTTCCCACACCGAGCTCCGACCAGACCTCGAGCGTGCCGCCGTGCAGACTCGCATCCCCCAGGGCGATGGAGAGCCCGAGTCCCGTGCCGCCGATCGTGCGCTGACGCGAGGGGTCGGCGCGCCAGAAGCGGTCGAAGACCCGCTCCGCGTCGGCGGGCTGCATCCCGAGGCCGAAATCTCGCACCCCCGCCGCCACGGCGTGCTGGTTGCTGTCGACCGTGACGACGACGGGACGCCCCTCGCCGTGCTCGATCGCGTTGCCGATCAGATTGCGCAGCACCCGGCGCACGCGCCGCGGATCCATGTCGACGGGTGAGTAGCCGCCAGGCGCCACGAGCCGCAGCTCGGTGCCATGGCCCTCCGCGAGCGGGCGCATCTGCTCGATGATGTCCTCGGCCAGGTGGGTGAGGCTCGTCGCCTCGAGTTCGAGCTGCACCGATCCCGCGTCGTAGCGGCTGATCTCCAGCAGATCC
Source organism: Microbacterium sp. Root322 (assembly GCF_001425645.1). Lineage (NCBI taxonomy): Bacteria > Bacillati > Actinomycetota > Actinomycetes > Micrococcales > Microbacteriaceae > Microbacterium > Microbacterium sp. Root322. Next base: position 983,321 of record NZ_LMCS01000001.1, read on the forward strand.
GACAGCAGCGTCTCGAACCGCTGCACCTGGGCGTGCAGCAGCTCCGCCGTCCGCGCGGTGGTGGGGTCGAACTCCTCGCGCTGGTCGTTGAGCATGTCCGCAGCGAGGCGGATCGTGGTCAGCGGTGTCCGCAACTCGTGCGAGACATCCGACACGAAGCGCTGCTGCACCATCGACAGCTCGCCGAGTTCCTTGATCTGCGACTCGATGCTGTCCGCCATCGCGTTGAAGGAGCGTCCGAGCGTGGCCAACTCGTCCTCTCCGTGCACCTCGAGGCGCACCCCGAGGTCGCCTGCCGCGAGCCGTGCGCTGGTCTCTGCGGCCTGCACGATCGGGGTGGAGACCGCGCGAAGGACGATCCACGAGATCGCGGCGACGATCGCGACCAGACCGATCCCGGCGATCCAGAGCGTGCGCTGCACGAAGACGAGGGTCTGATCGGCATCGCCAAGGTCGTAGGCGAAGTAGATCGCGAACGCTCCCGCCTCGGGCACCTGGAGCTGCTGGCCCACGATGATGCCGGGGACCTCTCCCCCGTCCGCGACGGGCAGCGCCACGGACTGCCAGGCCTGGCGATCGTCGAACTCCACGACGCGGGCCTGGAGCTCGGGGCTCAGCAGGCTCCGACTCAACCCCGCCTCGAAGCCGTTCAGGCGGACGCCCTTCGCGTTGTCGATCTTGAACCCGGCGAGCTGATCCGTGCTCGATGTGCGCGTGAGATTCGACTGGACGCTGTTCCAGAGTTCCGTGAGTGCAGCGGAGTCGTCTCCCACCTCGGCCACATCCAGGATCCCCTGCGCCTGATCGACCGCGCGGCGGGAGTCTTCGAGAGCGACGTCTTTGCGCGAGATGAACAGATCGTTCTGGATGACCAGGGCCATCGTCACGCACGTGATGAAGATCGCCAGGGAGGTGGCGAGCAGAGTTATCGAGAGCGTGCGGAAGCGGAGCGAGCGTCGCCAGAGGATGGCGAGCATCGTCGGCCAGCCTCGCCAGTCGCGCAGGACAGCGACCGTCGTGGTGGTCGCTGTCGTCGCGGCCATCGTGCTCCTAGCCGACGCTCCCGGCGCGGTAGCCCACGCCGCGCACCGTCATGACGATCTTCGGGTTGTCGGGGTCGAGCTCGACCTTCGCGCGCAGACGCTGCACGTGCACGTTCACCAGACGGGTGTCGGCCTTGTAGTGATAGCCCCAGACCTGCTCGAGCAGCATCTCCCGGGAGAACACCTGCTGAGGCTTCGAGGCGAGCGCGACGAGAAGCTGGAACTCCAGCGGCGTGAGAGCGATCGGGGCGGTGCCGCGACGGACCTCGTGCGCGTCGACGTCGACGGTGAGATCCCCGACCCGGAGCTGCTCGCTCGTGGCCTGCGGCGTGGGCCGGAGCCGCGTGCGGATGCGCGCCACCAGTTCCTTCGGGTTGAAGGGCTTGACCATGTAGTCGTCTGCGCCGACCTCGAGTCCGCGGACCACATCGGCGGTGTCGCTGCGTGCGGTGAGCATGATGATCGGCACGCCGGACTCGGCACGGATGCGAGTGCAGATCTCGATTCCGTCCATACCGGGGAGCATGAGATCGAGCAGCACCAGGTCGGGCCGCTGCGTGCGCCACTCGTCGACGGCGCGCGCACCGTCCGCGCAGAACACCGGCTCGAAGCCTTCGGTGCGGAGCACGATCCCGATCATCTCGGCGAGCGCGGTGTCGTCGTCGACCACGAGAATACGTGAGGTCATAAGAGTTACCTTATGGCACCGAGTCCCGCCGACCCCAGGTCTGCGCGCCACGCATCGGATATGACACGATGGGAGCGCGCGATGGAGAGGGAGTGCCTGTGACCGGCCAGACGTGGACGCCTGCCCCGAAGAAGGGCATCATTCCCCTTCATCCACTGTCGTTCGGGATGCTGCTGGGCAAGGCCTTCGCGGCGCTGCGGCACAACCCCAAGGTGCTCTTCGGCTTCGCCGTCGTGATCCAGCTCGTCGTGGTCGTCGTCACCGCCGTGGTCATGGGCGTCGTCCTCTTCACGACCTTCAGCCGCCTGGAGACGGTCTCGCCTTCCTCTCCGGATTTCGAAGCGGTGATGGCCGGCACCATCGCGGTGAACCTGATCGCCGGACTCGCCGTCGGACTGGCCTCGATCGCCTTCACGGCGATGATGCAGGGCGTCGTCGCCGCGGAGATCGGGTACGCCGCGATCGGGGTGAAGGCGACGCTGCGCATGCTCTGGCACCGGATGGCCCCCGCGTTCTGGCGACTCGCCGGGTTCGCCTCCCTCTCGGTGGCTGCCGTGTTCGGCATCTTCATCATCGCCGCGGTGATCATCGCCGCCTTCATCGCCGGGGGTCTTGGCGGCAGCGTCGAGATGGTCGGCGTCGTCGTCCTCGTGGTGATCGTCATCGTCCTCGCCTGCATCCCGCTCGCGGTGTGGCTCACCACGAAGCTGCTGCTGGTGCCCTCGATCCTGGTCCTCGAGCGTGCGCGTTTCCGTGACGCCTTCGTGCGATCCTGGCGACTCACCCGCGGGCGCTTCTGGGTCGCGTTCGGGGTGACCTTCCTCATCAGCGCGATCATGGGCATCGCGGCGCAGGTCGTCAGCGTGCCCGTCACACTGCTCGGTTCCCTTCTCGGTTCCGTGGTCGCACCCACGGGCGCCGAGGACCCCAGCGCTGTCATCGCCTTCATCGTGACGCTCATCGCCCCGCAGATCCTGCTCCTGGTCATCCAGGCGATCACGCTCGTGGTGCAGAGCACCGGTTCCGCACTCGTCTACCTCGACTGCCGGATGCGCTACGAGGGGCTGGATCAGACCCTGATCGCGTATGTCGAGCGCCGCGACCTCGGCTGGACCGATGAGCAGCAGGACGACCCCTTCCGCGTCGACCCGACGCGCGCTGTCACCTCGGCGCCGCCGCCCCGCCAGGTGCCGGAGCACGTCATGATGTCGCAGGGGTATGCGTACGCGCAGTACGGCGCACAGCAACCCGTCACGCAGCCGGGGGCTGCGCCGTCGTTCGCTCCGCAGTACTCTCCCGCACAGCCGTACGCGGGGACGCCGTACCCGTACGCACCGGGCTCGCCTGCACAGCCTCCTGTGCCGCCTCCTGCGCAGACGCAGAACGGAGCAGCGGCCTCGGCGCCCTCCGTCGCCTTCCCCGCACCGCCGCCTCCTGCGCCTCCCGTGCCTCCCGTCCGGACCAGCGCGTCCCCGACGCCCAGCAGCCCTGCCGCCGGAGACGCTCCCACTGACGGCGGTTGGACAGCGCCAGGGGCCGACGGCGCCGTATGATCCGACGGTTCGACGACCTCTTCGTCCCCGATGGGGACGACGCACGACGCTGGGCGGAGGAAGAGCTCTCGAATCCCCGCTACGCCGACGCGAAACCCACGTGGTTCGATCTCCTCGCCCGTGACATCGGCCGCTTCCTGGCTGACCTCTTCAGTTCGGGCAACGGCGCGAACGTGGGGCCGTCCGCGCTCATCATCGTCACCGTCATCATCGCGGCCGCACTGATCGCCGCTCTCATCATCTGGGGAAGACCGCGCAGCTCCCGCGCGGTCAGGCGTCCCACCGGCGACCTCCTCGGAGCAGCCGACGATCGCAGCGCCGCACAGTTGAGGTCGGACGCCGACCGGGCCGCGCGCGAGCGCGACTGGGATGCAGCGACCATCCTCCGCTACCGGGCCATCGCGCGCAGCCTGCGCGAGCGCGACCTGATCGATCCGGCCCCCGGCGCGACGGCCCAGTCGATCGCCCGCGACGCGAGCACGGTGTTCGCCGACGAGGCCGGCGCGATGCGTCGAGCGGCCGTCTCGTTCGACGACGTCCGCTACCTCGGGCACTCCGCGACGCCGGAGACGTATCGCGACCTCGTCGACACCGATGACCGGATCCGCGCGCGCCGCCCCGAAGGAGTGCCGGCATGAGTGTGATCGATCACGAGCCCACCGTCTCCCCCACTGCCGCATCGTCCCCGGGTGATCCCTCCACCGCGGAGCACCGCCCGAGTCGGGCGAAGACGATCATCGGGTGGACGATCGTCGCCGCCCTCGTGTTGATCGTCGCGCTGGTCGGTCTTCGTGTCGCCGCGACCGCACCCGGAGCACGAGGAGCGCTCGATCCGGAGGCACGCGATGACGCCGGCGCGCTCGCGCTCGCCGAGATCCTGCGCGACCAGGGGGTCGACATCGAGGTGCACCGCTCTCGATCCCAGGCGCGCGCGGCGATCGACGAGAGCACGACGCTCGTGATGTCCAACCCGTACACGCTCACCGACGAGGCCCTGCAGACGCTCACCGAGCCCGCGGAGCGCGTCGTTTTCCTCTCCACCAGCACACACCTGCTGAACGAGCTCGGCATCGGCGACAACGCCACGGGAACACTGTCGGCAGCGACGGCGGACTGCGACGTCGCCGAGTTCGCCGAGGTGGGGACGATCCGCGCCGACCGCCTGTTCACTCCCGCGGACGGCGTGCAGGCCTGCTTCGGAGACGCCGACGGTGCGGCCGTGCTCGTGGACCGCCGCGCCCGTCCGCAACGTGTCGTCGTGGAGGGCACGAGGCTCTTCAGCAACGCGACTCTCGCCGAGAACGGCAACGCCGCCCTCGGCCTCGCCCTGCTGGGCCAGACCGACCGCATCGTCTGGTACGTCCCGAGCTTCGCGGACTCCGATATCGAAGCCGAGCCGATCGACACGCTCGGAAGCCTCACACCGACCTGGGTCACTCCTGCGATCCTGCTGCTGATCGCCGCAGGGATAGCCGCTGCCCTCTGGCGCGGCCAGCGGTTCGGCCCCCTCGTCGCCGAGACGCTTCCGGTCACCGTGCGCGCATCCGAGACCATGCACGGACGTGCACGTCTCACGGCGAGAGCTGCGGATGCGGCGCACGCCGCGCAGGCTCTCCGCGAGGGGACGCAGCGCCGGCTCGCCCGACGACTAGGACTCGCCGTCCACGCCGGCGCCGACGAGGTCGCTGATGCGGCCTCTGACCGACTGCGCATCCCGCGCGGCACACTGCAGACCCTGCTGGCCGGGCCGCTCCCCGACGACGACGCCAGCCTGGTCGACCTCGCCAGACGCCTCGACCAGCTCGAGACCGCCGTGGACGACAGCACCCACGCCGACCGATCAGATCCGACCACCCATCCCCGAGAATCAGAGGGAAACACGTGACCGTTGAGAACCATCCCATCGACGACGCCGCGCTGCGTCAGGCCATGCACCGGGTGCGCACCGAGGTCGACAAGGCGGTGGTGGGCCAGGCTGGCACCGTCACCGGACTGCTCGTGTCCCTCCTCGCCAGGGGCCACGTGCTCCTGGAGGGAGTCCCCGGTGTCGCGAAGACCCTGGTCGTCCGCTCGTTCGCCAGGGCACTCGGGCTCGACACCAAGCGCGTCCAGTTCACCCCCGACCTGATGCCCGGCGACGTCACCGGTTCACTCGTGTACGACGCACGCACCGGCGAGTTCGATTTCCGCGCGGGTCCGGTGTTCACGAACATCCTGCTCGCCGACGAGATCAACCGCACGCCGCCGAAGACCCAGGCCGCACTCCTGGAGGCCATGGAGGAGCGCCAGGTGTCGGCGGACGGCGTCAGCCGTCCCCTGCCCGACCCGTTCCTCGTCGCCGCGACGCAGAACCCCATCGAGCACGAAGGCACGTATTCGCTGCCCGAGGCGCAACTGGATCGCTTCCTGATGAAGCTCGTCGTCGGCATGCCGGAGCGAGACGCGGAGGTGTCGGTGCTGCGCCGACACGCCGAGGGCTTCTCCCCTCGCGAGCTCACCGGCGTCGAGGCCGTCGTCACCGCCGACGAGATCAGGGCGGCACAGCAGGCGGCCGCAGCGGTCGAGGTCACCGACGACGTGCTCGGATACGTCGTCGACCTCGCTCGTGCGACCCGCCAGTCGCCGTCCGTCGAGCTGGGAGCCAGCCCACGCGCCTCGACCGGTCTGCTCGCCGCGGCGAAGGCGTGGGCCTGGCTGAACGCCTCTTCCGCGGTCACCCCCGACCACGTGCAGACGATGCTGGTTCCGGTGTGGCGTCACCGCCTCCAGCTGCGACCCGATGCCCAGATGGAGGGCGTGTCCGCCGATGCGGTGCTCACCTCCGTGGTGCAGCAGACCAGGGTGCCGATCTAGGTGTTCGTCACCGGCCGCCTCGCCGTCGCCCTCGCCGTGGGCCTCATCCCGCTCGTCATCGCCGGGCTCGCGGGCTACCCGGCGTACGCGGTTCTCGGTGCCTGGATCGGTCTGTGCCTGCTGCTCGTCGCCACCGACGTCGCCCTCGCCGCGAGTCCTCGCTCGGTCACGGTGAGCCGCAGACTCCCCCGACGCGTGCGCATCGGAGAGCCCGTCCCCGTCAGCGTGGCCGTGCACAACCACGGTACGAAGATGCTGAACGCGGTGATCCGTGACGCCTGGCAGCCGACGGCGGGCGCGCCGACGGAGCGACAGCGACTGCTCCTGCCCCCGGGCGAACGCGGCCGTGTCGCGATTCCGCTGCTTCCGCGCCGCCGCGGTGAGCTGGTCAGCGAGTTCGTGATGATCCGATCGCGCGGCCCTCTCGGCATCGCGGGCCGGCAGGCACGTCATTCGGTCCGTGGTTCGATCCGCGTGCTCCCCGCGTTCTCCTCGCGCAAGCACCTTCCGTCCCGCCTCGCGCGGCTGCGTGAACTGGATGGCAACACCAGCATCCAGGTGCGCGGCCAGGGCACCGAGTTCGATTCGCTGCGCGAGTATGTCCGCGGCGACGACGTGCGCTCGATCGACTGGCGGGCGACCGCCAGGGCGGGAACGACCATGCTGCGCACCTGGCGACCGGAACGCGACCGCCATGTGGTGATCATCATCGATACGGGGCGCACCGCGGCGGCGCGTGTCGGCGACGGCACGCGCGTGGACGCCTCACTCGAGGCGGCCCTGCTGCTGGCCGCGCTCGCTTCGCGCGCGGGCGACCACGTGCACCTGCTCATGTACGACAGGGTGGTGCGCGGTCGTGTCACGGGTGTCGATGGCGCTGCTCTCCTCCCGGCGCTGACCGACGCCATGGCTCCCGTGCACGCTCGACTGGTCGATACGGACTGGCGTGGGGCTTTCGCCGCCGTGCGCACGCTCACCACGCGTCCCTCGCTGATCGTGGCACTGACGGCGCAGGATGCCGCCGAGTCGGCCCGTGGGTTCCTCGGAGCCTTCCCGAACGCGTCTCGTGCGACGACCGTGCTCGTCGGATCCGTGACCGACGACGGGATCTCCGCGCTCGCGCGCCGTCGCGACTCCCGGGAAGAGGTGTACCTGGCAGCGGCCGCCGAACGCTCCCTCCGCGACGCGGAGAACGTCGCGGACGCGATCCGCAGAGCCGGCGGGGAGGCGATCGCCGCCGACCCGGAGGAGCTTCCCCCGAGGATCGCCGATCGCTACCTCGAGCTGAAGGCGGCGGGTCGTCTCTGACGCCGAACCGATCGAGACCGAGCCCGAGCCCCGGGGCGGCCTCCCCCGGTGCCGGAAGTCAGCCGACGACCAGGCGCGGGGTGCCCGCTTCGTATTCGACGAGATCGCCGGTCTCGCCCTGGCGATGCGCCCTCCCGCCGATCACCAGCATGTAGATGAGGAACACGGCGAGCGCGGCGGCGCCGATGCCGATCTTCACCGGCCACGGCAGTGCCCAGCCGGTCACGAAGCCCTCGACGAGACCGGCGAGGAAGAGGGCGAACACCAGCCCCATCGCGACGGTCGCCAGCGCTCGCCCCTCCTCGGCGAGCGCTTCCCCTCGCGTGCGGTGGCCGGGTGCGACCCAGGCCCAGAACACATGCAAGCCGGCGGCAGCCGCCACGAAGATGCACGTCATCTCGAGCATTCCGTGCGGGAGGATGTACAGGACCATGAGGTCGGCCTTGTCGTGGACGGCCATCACGGCCCCGGTGGTGCCGAGTCCCATCGCGTTCTGCACGAGCACGTAGACCGGCCAGATCCCGGTGACGCCGAAGAGCACGCACTGCATGGCGATCCAGGCGTTGTTCGTCCAGACCATCCCCATGAAGGCAGCGGCCGGGTTCTCGGTGTAGTACCCAGTGAAGCTCTCGTCCGCGTACTGCTCGAGGGCCGCCGGGGAGCCCAGGGTCGCCACCAGCGCCGGATCGCTCGCGATCCAGGCTGCGGTACCGACGGCGACCGCGATGAACGAGATCGCGATCACCAGCGTCGTCCAGCGCAGGCGGTACAGCGCAGCAGGAAGCTGCAGGCGGAAGAATCGTCCCGTCTGCGTGAGGATGCTGTCGGACGCGCCGGTGAGGCGCAGCCGGGCGCGAACGAGGATGGTGGACAGATACGCGCCCTGGGGCGAGTCGCCGACGGATGTCTTCAGCTCGGCCAGATCGGCGGAGGCGGCGCGGTATCGCACGATGAGCTCGTCCACCCCGTCGCCGTCGAGTCGGGCGCGACTGAGTTCGTCCAGTCGCTCCCATTCGGCGCGGCGTGCATCGGTCAGCGCATCGGCATCCACCTGATTTACTGTACTCATGTCCGTCCCGATCGACGTCTCCGACGAGGTGCTCTCCGGCGAAGCCGTCGCGATCGATGTGCAGCCCGTGGGGTTCCTCCTGCGGGCGCTCGGCGCCGCGATCGACATGCTCCTCGGATACGCCGTGTTCATCCTGTGGATCTTCCTGCGCATCTGGCTGCTGGATGTCGGCGTTCTGGATGAGACCACCGACCGCATCGCCCTGGTCTCGGCGTTCGTCGTGAGCTTCGTCGTCCTGCCGATCACGATGGAGGTCGCCTTGAAGGGGCGCAGTCTCGGCAAGCTGGCGGTCGGCGGCAGGATCGTACGCGCGGACGGTGGTGCCGCCGGGTTCCGTCACGCCTTCATCCGAGCCCTTCTGGGTGTGCTCGAGATCTACATGACCTTCGGCGGCGTCGCCGTGCTCACCGGCGCGTTCAACGCGCGGTCGCAGCGCTTGGGCGACCTGGTCGCCGGAACCTACAGCCAGCGCGTGCGCACACCGGCACTCGTCTCGCACGTCCCGGTGCTCCCTCCGGCCTTGGCCGGTTGGGCCCAGATCGCCGACGTCGCGCGTCTCCCCGACCGGCTCGCCCGCCGGATCTCCCAGTTCCTGCAGAGCGCTCCCCGCATGATCCCGGCCGCGCGGGAGCGGGTCGCCCTCGATCTGCTCACCGAGGCGAGCCCTTTCGTCTCCCCGATGCCCTCAGCACCGCCGGAGCAGATCCTGATCGGGATCACGGCGCTGCGCCGTGAGCGCGAGCGCAGAGCACTGCAGAACTCCGATCGGCGCGCCGAGCGGCTCACCGGTAGACGCGTCGGCGTCTGAGCCGGTACGCGGCGCCTCCTGTCAGCACCGTTCCGCAGTGGGCGTGCTCAGTACCGGTAGTGCTCGAGCTTGTACGGCCCCTCCACGGGTACCCCGATGTAGGCGGCCTGCTCGTCGGTGAGCGTGGTCAGCTGCACACCGAGAGCATCGAGGTGCAGGCGGGCCACCTTCTCGTCGAGCGCCTTGGGAAGCACGTAGACGCCGGTCGGATAGGCGGCGAGGTTCGTGTAGAGCTCGAGCTGTGCGAGCACCTGGTTGGTGAACGACGCGCTCATCACGAACGACGGGTGCCCCGTGGCGTTGCCGAGGTTCATCAGGCGTCCTTCGCTGAGAACCAGGACGCTACGACCGTTCGGCATGCGCCACTCGTGCACCTGCGGCTTGATCTCGACCTTCTCCACGCCGTCGAGTGCTTCGAGCCCTGCCATGTCGATCTCGTTGTCGAAGTGACCGACGTTCGCCACAATCGCGAGGTGCTTCAGCGCCTGCAAATGCTCGGTCGTGACCACGTCCCGGTTGCCGGTGCCGGTCACCAAGATGTCGACCTCGCCGGCCACGTCGAGCAGACGCGCGACCTGGAAGCCGTCCATGGCGGCCTGCAGCGCGCAGATCGGATCCACCTCGCTCACGATCACGCGCGCACCCTGACCGCGCAGAGCCTCAGCAGCCCCCTTGCCGACGTCTCCGTAGCCGCAGACGAAGGCGACCTTGCCACCCATGAGCACGTCCGTCGCACGGTTGAGACCGTCGGGAAGCGAGTGCCGGATGCCGTACTTGTTGTCGAACTTGCTCTTGGTGACCGAGTCGTTCACGTTGATGGCGGGGAAGAGCAGCTCCCCCGCGGCCGCGAGCTCGTACAGCCGGTGCACACCGGTCGTGGTCTCCTCGGTGACGCCGATGAGGCCAGCGGCGAGCCTGGTCCAGCGATCGGGTGCGACCGCGAGCGAGGCGCGCAGCAGGTCGAGGATGATCGTGTACTCGTGGGAGTCGGTCTCGGTCGGCTCGGGAACGGCACCGGCCTTCTCGAACTCGACGCCCTTGTGCACGAGCAGGGTCGCATCTCCGCCGTCGTCGAGGATCAGGTTGGGTCCGTCGAAACCTGCAGAGGACCAGTCGAAGATGCGATCGGTGCAGGCCCAGTACTCGTCGAGCGTCTCGCCCTTCCATGCGAACACGGGAACGCCTGCCGGCGCGTCGACGGTGCCACCGGGGCCGACCACGACCGCAGCCGCCGCCTCGTCCTGGGTCGAGAAGATGTTGCAGCTCGCCCACCGCACCTGGGCGCCGAGCGCCACGAGCGTCTCGATGAGGACGGCGGTCTGCACTGTCATGTGCAGCGAGCCCGCGATCCGGGCGCCCTTCAGGGGTTGCGCGGCGCCGAACTCCTCACGAAGCGCCATGAGACCCGGCATCTCGTTCTCGGCGAGTCGCAGCTGGTGACGGCCGGCTTCGGCGAGGGACAGGTCGGCGACGCGGTACTCGAGCTCGGTCATGCGCTCATTCTTCCATCATGAAGTGGCCGACATCAGGCGTGTGTCAGAAACGGATCGCATCGATCACCTTCACCCGCAGCGCGACCAGGGCGGGGATGAATCCCGACACCGCCCCGACGATGACGGAGGCGAGGAGACCGATGAGCGCTGCGCGCATGGGGAAGGGCGGGATGTCCTGGATCCCGTAGAACATCGACGTGATGATCCACTCCGAGCGCAGTACGGCGACGACGATCGCGATCCCGATCACGCCTGCCACGGTCGTCGCGACCAGGCTCTCCAGGAAGACGGCGAAGAACACCCGCCCCGAGCTCGCTCCGAAGGCGCGCCGCACCCCGATCTCTCGCACGCGCTGGCGCATCGCCACGAGTTGGATGTTGATCAGGCTGAGCGCACCGAGAGCGAGGATCAGCGCTGCGATACCCCCGGTGACCATCTCGAAGGTGGCCTGAGCGTCCAGAGCTCCCGGCTGCGCCGCCCAGTCGGAGCGGTTCACCGTGACCGTCTGTCCCTCGGGCAGGCCCGCTCGGAGATCCATCGCGAGCACCGGCGCGATCTGGTCGACCTGCCCCGTTCCCATACAGATCTCGTACTGCGTCCAGGCGTCGGCGGGCAGCGCATCCACGCGCGCGCGGTACGCGTCGTAGAGCAGGTCCACGCGCAGCTCCTCGTCGCCGAAGCCCTGGCGCGGTGTGATGCCGACCACCTGGTAGGTGCCGCCGGCCGGGCCACTGAGCGTGACCGTCGGGTGCTGCGTCAGCGGCACTCGTCCCAGACGCTCCCAGAGCGGCTCCGTGATCACGACGGGCGGCGCCATCGCCTCGACGTCGGAGTCGAGGAACCAGCGCCCCTCCAGAAGCCGCTCCCGGTGGATCTGCGAGAACGCGGGGTCCATGACACGCGCGGCGACCGGCGTTATGCCGTCGGGGAGCTGCACGTCGAGGAGCACTCCCTGGGCGATACGCGCCGTGTGGCTGAACCCGAAGCGCTCGGAGACACGGCTGAAGCGCGCATCGAACTCGTCGGCGTCGACAGGTGTGCCGTCATCGCTGCTGACGGAGACGACGACCGTCGCCGCTCGCCCTCCCCATCGGTCGGACTGCTCGGCCTGGAATTGGCGCTGGTATTCCGAGATCGCCACGACCGCGGTGAGCGCCCCCACCGACACGGCGATCCCGATCAGGCTGAGCAGGACGCGCAGCTTGTGCACGCGGATCTCCGCCCAGGCGTCGGAGAGAGCGCCGAGGAGGCCGGTCATGCGACGAACTCCGGCGGCGCGGACGGCACCGAGGCCGCCAGGGTCGAGGCCTCGAAAGCGCGGCTGAGGTCGACCGTCTCCAGACGCCCGGCGTCGAGCCGGTAGTGCCGGCGCGCACGCGCGGCGACGTGGAGGTCGTGGGTGATCGTGACCAGCGCGGCGTCCGTCTCGGTGGCCACCTCGTCGAGGAGGGACATGACGGATGCCCCCGTGTCGATGTCGAGCGCGCCGGTCGGCTCGTCCGCGAGGATCAACACGGGCTTGCGAACGAGTGCCCGCGCGATGGCGACGCGCTGCTGCTCACCGCCGGAGAGTCTGTCGGCGATCTGCTCGATGCGATGCCCGAGGCCGACCCGCTCGAGCATGTCGGCGGCGATCTGACGACGATTCCAGAACATGCGTCCCTTGGCATGGCCGAGCGGCATCATCACGTTGTCGATCGCGGTGCGCCCGGGGAGCAGGTTGAACTGCTGGAAGACGAAGCCGACGTTGTCCCCGCGCAGACGGTCGAGCCGTCCCGAGCGCATCCGGCGCACCTCGCGTCCCTCGAACGCGACCGATCCGGATGTGGGTGCATCCAGCATCCCCAGGATGTTGAGCAGCGTCGACTTCCCCGACCCCGACCGTCCCACGATCGAGACATGGTCTCCTGCAGCCACTTCGAGCGTGATGCCACGAAGGATCTCCAGGCGCGAGTCATCGGCCAGCAGGACGCTCTTGGAGACGTCGTCGAGCGCGACGAGACTCACCAGCTCATCCCGCTGTCGCACTGCTCCACTCCCGGGGAGACCTCGTAGCAGAACTCCTCGACCGGAGCGACGAAGCCGGGCACGAACTGGCGGATGCTGTCTCCCTCGGCCAGCCCCTCCGTCACCTCGACCATGACGCCGTCATTGACGCCGAGCGTCACCGAGCGCTCCTCGGGGTCGGACCCGTCGCCCGCGTCGACCCACACCTTGCCGGATCCCGCGCCGCCCTGGACAGCCGTGACCGGGATCACGAGCGCATCGTCGACCTGACCGAGTGCGAGATCCATCTTCGCGGGGAGCCCGGCGAAGACCGTCTGGTCCGCAGGTACCGCGCAGCGCACGCTCGCGGTGCCCTCCGCCGTCACCTGCACCCCGACGCCGGTGCACGCGAAAGGTGCCGGGCCGCCCGTGATGGTGACGGTCGCCTCGGTCGGGGCGTTGACGAGGCGGTACAGCTGCACGGGATCGACGGTGGCCAGCAGATGGTATCGGGCCGGGGTGAGCTTGTAGGTCTCGGTCCCGACCGTGGTGGTCTGTCCCTTGACGATGGCGAGCTCCGACACGTCGCCGGCCTCGGGCGCGAGCACGTCGATGTCCTTGCGCGGGTCGTCCTGGCGCACGGTGTAGAGCTTCTGGCCGGCAGCCACCGCCGCGCCCTCCCCCACGTGCACGGCGAGCACCGTGCCGTTGAGCTCCCCACGCACGACGTAGGCGTCGTCACGCGCGACGTTCCCGCTCAGGCTCAGAGCGTTCACCACCGACCCGCGCTCCACTGCGACGATCGGATCCGTGACAGAGGCCTCGGGGCTGACGACGCTCTCCGCGCGGTCGGGGAAGAAGGCGATCTTGACGAGAGCGGCTGCGCACGCTCCGAAGATCACGACGAGAAGCAGGGGGAAGATCCAGCGACGCCAGACGATCACGAGTGCCTTTCCGGCAGCGCCGCCCTGGCACGCCTGCGGTCAGCGTATCCAGAGTTCGGATCCGGGCCGACCGGTGCGTCCGCGTGTCGAGGCGACGACCTCAGGCGCGCAGAGCCTCGTGACGCACGACGAGCCAACCGGCGGGAACCGAGAGCCGGTCCGCGTGCGGAGAACACAGATCATGCGCCTGAGGATCATTCGCGGCACCGAGCGGGCCGAGGGCCGCCATCTGGTCGCCGTAGTCGTAGGTGAGGGTGGCCACGGCTTCTCGCGCGCAGCCGACCTTCGAGCACAGTCGTCCGTCCATCTCCGCCAGCGTACGGCGCACCCCGTCGCGGCCGCGGATGCCGCGCCGGGCGCGCCGGGCACCGCCTAGACTTTCGTCATGCCTCGTCGCCGTGCCACTCAGACCTCCGCAGCCCCTCGGCGCGGGGCGCGACACGGCCGCCACGGCCGCCTCGGCCGCAGCGAGGTCGTGCGGCCACCGCTGGCTCCGCTCGACGGCCGCCTCGACAGATTCGATCTCACCGTCGGCACCGCGGTCGAATTCCTCCGCGGCACATGGCCGGAGTTGCAGGACGTGAGGTTCGAGATCGGCGCGATCCCGGGATTCGATGCGACCGAAGAGGTGCCGCGCTGGTACCTCGACCGCAAGAACAAGCGCATCGTGCTGTTCCGTCTTCCCATCGAGCGGCTCCTCCCCCCGGGACACGACGATGCGGCGCACCGCCGTATGGCGATCGAGAGCGCCGTGTTCCGGGCAGCGGCGGAGTACGTCGGCCGCGAGCCGTGGGATCTCGGCCACGACCACTGAGATTCCCGCTGCGGAGACTCTCTCCTCGGTCAGGGATAGACCGTGATCGGCTTCTCTCCGGCACCGCTCGCCTGAACGGGCAGCACCGCGATCGCCCCGGGTCCCGTGAGGGTCACCGCAGCATGCACGGGGGCTGTCGTCTGCATCCGATAGGTGGTCCGCCCGGGCACCTCGAGTCCGCCGGTGCGTCCCGCCGGGATGACGATCTCCTGCGGCTGGCCGCCGTCGAGGGATTCCAGCGTCACCGTCGCATCGCGGTCGGACGTGTTCGCCAGCTGCAGTCGGGCGTCGGGGCCGGCCGGAACCGCGAACACCACGTCGACGTCGAGCTCCGGGGAGGGCATCACCCAGGCGAAGTCCGAGTCGAGACCGAATCCGTCCTGCTGCCTGATCGCGGCGACCAGCGGCACGTCGGATTCGACCTCGACGGTGTACTGCCCCGGCTCGAGGCCGGAAAGCGACACCTGAGAGGGCAGATCGGCCTCGACCGGGACCGTGAACGCGTCAGCGGCGCCCGTCGCGCCCTCCGCGTGCACCGTCACCTGGACGCGCGCGGCGACACCCGGTGAGAGCACTCGCAGGACGGCCATCTCCGCATCATCGCCGCTGGCCGCGAAGGCCTGCACTCCCGTGAAGACGAGCTTCTGCTGCGGCCCCGCCACCGAGTCCTGGAGATCGATGCCGGCGGGATCGAGAACGCGCACGAGCGAGGACTGGAGGGCGGCTCGCACCGGTGCGCCCACCGCGCTCACCTTGACCACCGGCACGTCGTTGCCGGTGGCGAACGATGTGAGCGGGAGAGCTGCCTGCGACCGAGCGGGGACGATGACCGTCCGGGTGCTGCGGGCAGGTCCGTACACGGAGAGTGTCACCGTCGACGGAACGTCGGCCGCGTTCGTGAGCGTGACGATGTCCTCGGTGCCGGTGTCGACGCTCCCCCCGACCAGCCAGGATTCCAACCGCGGCACCCCGCAGGGCAGCGCGGCGTACCCCGCGAGGTCGTCGGCGGCGATCGTGACGGACTCCGCGCCGGCGATCAGGGGCACCGAGCGTCCGTCAACCGCGCCGGTGAGCACCTGCGGTCCGCCTGCGTCCGGGAGGTCCGTCATCGCGAGCCCCTCCGCCGCGGGGTCTCCCCCCGTGCCTCCGGTCGTCAGGGTCGGCGACGCTGCCGAGAGCATGTCCAGCGGGGCCGACGAGTCGCGTCCGAGGGCGCGGAGATCGCCGTTGCAGACGAGAGTGCTGTCGCCGGGAACGGGCGTGACCTCGACCTGTGCGGGGTCGTGTTCGACGACCGGCCATGGCGCGTGCACCGCTGTCGCGACCCCGATCACGCAGGCGGCGATGACGGCGACACCGGTGATGACTCGAGCGCCCGTCGCAGCGACTCGGAATGCGCGGGTCCCGCTGCTCATCGGTCCTCCTCGGTCGACTTCGGGTGCTGCTCATCGATGGCGGTCGATGCTTCGACACTCGGTGCCGGCGCGTCATCGATCACCGGCTCGGCGATCGGGGCCATCGCCTCGTCGTTCAGGGCGGGCTCATCCTGGGGATCCTCGATCGCCCCGACCGGGACGTCGTCGAGGAGCTCCCTGTCCTCCGCGTGCCGCGGCAGGACGATCGGCTCGTCGGCTACGCGACCGACGATCCGGGACTGCGCGCGCGCCGCACGGCGTGACGCACGGGTCGGGATCGACAGCAGGAGAGCGGCGAAGACCGCCAGCAGCTGGAGGGTGATCACGAGTCGTGCGGTGCCCTGCTGGCTCGAGGTCATCGACGACTGCGCGGCCACCTCGGCCTCGAGCCGCCAGAGCACGCCACGATCGGTCGTTCCCGCGTGGACGAGTCCGGCGCGCTGGTCGATCGAGGCGACCGCGGCCGTGCGCAGAGTCCTCGCCTTGTCGCCCTCGCCCGGAACCTGGGCGACCAGCACGTAGCTGATGCCCATCTGCGCCAGCTCCCCGGGAGCATCGAAGTCACGGGCCGAGAGGAGATCCACAGCGAGGCCGGAGATGTCGGCGCCCTGCGGCTCGACGGCGGTGGAGAGCATGGTCGACTGCGAACCCAGCGTCTCGCTCGCGCCCCAGGCCACCTCTGCGGCGAGCCCGCCGTCGTTCTGCGGGGTGAGCACGAGGGTCGCGATCGGCCGATCGCCCGCGGCCTGCGCCGCGACGTACGCCGGCAGCGTGGAATCGGGGCCGTTCGTGAGCGCCGAACGGTCCATGTGCAGTGCGCTGAGCGCAGGGACCGCGCAGACCGCCAGGGCGGATGCTGCGACGACGGCGGCGAGGATCCGCAGCCGGGGAAGGGTGAGAGCGGTGTCCAAGGTGACGACAGCCGCGCCGACCACACCGATCCAGGCCAGGCTGAGGCCCGTGCCCGGCCAGATCGCGACCGGAGTGCCCTGGGCGAAACTCACCGTGACGCCGACCGCGAGGAACGCCGTCGCAAGCCCGGAGAGCGCGACGACGAGCAGCGTGATGCCCGCTCGCCACCGCGGAGCCACCGCCGCGCCGAGCGCGAGCGCGGCGAGGGGAGCGCACAGCAGCGGTGCCCAGGCGGCGATGGGTGCGGGGATCACGTCCATCCAGCCGGCCAGCGCCTCCGTCGGGAACCCTCCGGCGAGTGCGAGACGCCCGGTGGCATCCGCTGCGGCCTGGGCCCCCGCCCAGATGAGTCCCGGGTCGCCCAGGAGTGCCAGAGGCGTGCCGTGAGAGAGCTGCCAGATCGCGAGCGGCGCGAAGAGCGCGATGGTCGGCAGCGGCAGCCAGAGCAGTCGTCCCGCACCTCGGAACTGCGCG
Source organism: Microbacterium sp. Root322 (assembly GCF_001425645.1). Taxonomy (NCBI): domain Bacteria; kingdom Bacillati; phylum Actinomycetota; class Actinomycetes; order Micrococcales; family Microbacteriaceae; genus Microbacterium; species Microbacterium sp. Root322. The sequence continues at coordinate 1,000,681 of NZ_LMCS01000001.1, forward strand.
GTTCCCAACACGATGCCCAGCGCGATGATCCAGAGCAGGGCGAGGGCGGGGGCCAGCGACGGCGCGCAGGCGATGACGGCGGCGAGGAGGAGTGACGCGCTTCCGGCCGCGCCCCACGACCTGTGCGCGACGACGGCGCTGTGGAAGAGCCAGGGAAGCAGGAGGTGGACGAGCACCGCGGTCGGACGTCCGTCGATCAGAGCGGTGAGGAAGGTGGGCGCGAGAGCCCAGGCGACGCCGGCGAAGATCCGCAGCCCCTCGCGGTCGGTCACGCGCGTGGCGGCGAACCACCCGCCCAGGACCGCGAGCGGAAGCGCGAGGAGCCACAGCAGCACCATGGCGAAGGACGGACCGGCAGGCCAGAGCGAGCCGAGCACCGCCACGACGGCGGCGAAGGGATCGGCGGGTCCGACGAGGCCGACGGCGACGTCGCGCACTCCCCATGCCGCGTCGCTCCAGAGTGCGGCGACGGTCTGCCGAAGAGGGAGCAGTCCTCCTCCCCCGAGCGTCGGCCAAGCCAGCAGACTCGTGAAGGACGCGATGCTGACGACGAGCGCCGCCAGCACGGCCCAGGCTCCACCTCCGGAGAAGAATCGCAGTTCGCTGACGGCACCGCCCTCGCTGCCGTGACCGTCGTCCAGACGCCGTCGCAGCTCGGAGGAGGTCACGCGCAGCGGCGCGATGCTGGTCCAGGTCGACGTGCGGAAGGCCTTGATCCTGGCACGGGAGCGCGCGATCGCGCCGAAGCGGAACATGGCCGTGAGCGCGGCCCCCCATTCGGGCAGAACGGCCTCCGGCCGCTTTCCGACGAGGTCGGTGACGGATCGCCACAGCGCGAGCGGAAGCAGGCTGAGCCAATGCAGCGGCACGGCAGCCGCCGGTGCGTAGACCAGGCGCCGGTGCAGTTGAGCGAGGCGGGTCACGTAGGCCCGGCGCGATCGGCCGGACGGCAGCGCGGCAGGCCCGCCGGGAGAGACGGATATCCGCGCGCTCGGTGCGAGCACGACGCGGCCTCCACCCAGGCGGGCGCGCACACCGAGATCGAGTCCTTCGTCGGCACCGGCGAGTGCGGGATCCGGGCGCAGGGCGTCGCGGACCTCACCCCGAATGAGGAGGCCTCGCACATCGGCGCCGAGGGCATCGTCGGAGCGGTCGTGCTGCCCCTGGTCGAGTTCCCCTGCGGCGAGTTCGACCGAGCGCCCGAGCGTGGTCATGCTGACGCCCAGGGAGACGATCTCACGGTCGTTGTCCGTGGCGACGAGTTTGGGAGCGATGATGGCCGCGGAGGGCGAGCGCTCCAGCGTGCCGCTCAGACGCTCCAGCGCCCGCGGATGCGGCGCCGTGTCCTGCGCGAGCAGCCAGATCGCCGATCCTTCGGCGACACGCGGTCGCGCCAGTTCCACGGCTTCCGCGAAGGACGTGGTGGCGCGCGCCTCGATGATCCCCTCGACGGTGCTCGCCACCGCCTCGCTCTCGCGCACGGACGACGCATCGCCGCAGACGACGAGGGTCACAGCGGTTGCGGGCGTGGTCTGGGCGCGGAGGGCTTCGAGAGTGCGGAGGAGTTGCGCTCGGGAAGAGGATCCAGTGCGCGCGACGATGATGGCGTGAACTCGGGCTGGCATGACGTCGTCAGCCTATGCGCGCGACGGTCGACGTCGGCGTACCCGACGCGGCGCGCCCGCGAAGCCATGAGGCCTCATCGTTCGCGGTTCGGCAGCGGGCGATTCAGCTCGCGCGGCGCTTGAGCTTGCGGCGCTCGCGCTCGGAGAGTCCGCCCCAGATACCGAATCGCTCATCGTTGTTGAGAGCGTATTCGAGGCACTCACCGCGGACGTCGCACGATGTGCAGATCCGCTTGGCGTCTCGGGTGGATCCGCCCTTCTCAGGGAAGAACGCCTCGGGGTCCGTCTGCGAGCAGAGCGCATCGCTCTGCCAGGCGAGGGCGTTGTCGTCGTCGGCGGCGTCGGTGCGCCGCACCCCGGGAACGCCGAGGTTGATCGGATCGACGAACCAGTTCTCCGGTACGTCTGAACGGTAACCCGTCATCTCGATCTCCAACCCTGTCTCCGCCCCCCGGCGGGCCGTGCGCATGACTAATTACACCCGTGTCATTCGCTCCGGTCAAGTCGCGGATGGTAAACCCTCAAGCAACTCTTTAAGGTTCTTGGGCCGTCATCGGCGTGTCGGAATCCGGAGCGTCGGCGTGCGGGTCAGCGCCCGGGGCCCGCGATAAACACCTCTCCGACGCCCGAGACGGTGAGGGACCCCTCCGCGGAATCCGCGAACGCGACGGTGCCGACCTGGAGCGCGACCTCGTTCCCCGTGTTCGAGGCCACAGCGACCTCGCCGGCGGTCGCGAGCACCATGGTCGGTCCCGAGATCTCGAGCCCGATCGGCGCGCCGTCGAGGACGACCCGCTCGAGCGCGAAGTCGGGCACCGGAACGGGATAGGACGTGATCGGCCCCTCACCCTCCCCTCGCAGCACGGGCACCTCGCCGGGCGTGGTGTCGAGGATCGAGAGGAGTTCGGGGACGTCGATGCGTTTGGGGGTGAGGCCGCCGCGCAGAACGTTGTCGCTCGCGGCCATGATCTCCACGCCGAGGCCGGAGAGGTACGCGTGCAGCAGACCGGCGCGTAGGAAGACGCCCTCTCCTCGCTTCAGCACCACGTGGTTCATCAGAAGCGCCACGACGACGCCCGGGTCGCCCGGATAGGTCCGCGCCACACCCGCGATCGCGCGGAGCGTGGTGCCCCACTCCCCCGCGTCGGCGCGCGTCGAGGCCGCGACGATCGCGGCGATGATCTCCTCCACCTCGGTGCGCGCCTCGCCGCCGAGCACCCACGCGATCACGTCGCGCAGCGCATCGCCCTCGGCGCTCAGGCGTGCCCGCAGCTCCCGGACGCCGTCGCTGTCGTCGAGCGTCTCCAGCAGGGAGAGCGTGTCGGAGACCGGTCGCAGCCCGCTCAGCGACTCGAACCGCTCGCTGAGCGCGACGAGGAGTTCCGGCTTGTGGTTGTCGTCCCGATAGTTGCGCCGCGGGTCGTCCGAGGCGAGGGCGCTCTCCCTGGCCCAGCCGTCGCGAGCCTGCTCGATCGTCGGGTGCACCTGGATCGAGAGCGGGCGCCCCGCCGCGAGCAGCTTGAGCAGGTACGGGAGCGTGCCCCCTGTGACCTGATCGAGCGTGCCGCCGTCGGCCACATCGGCGGGGTCGCCGGGGTGGTCTCCGAACCAGACCTCGGCCTCCGGTGCGCCGGTCGGCGTGCGGCCTTCGAGGTCGGCGAGAAGCGAGTCCGATCCCCAGGCGTAGTCGCGGGGCGTGTTCGTGAGGCTCAGCAGCATGCCACCAGCGTAGAGCCGCGCTGCGGCGTTCAGGGACGCTCGGAGCACGGCGCGGTAGCCTGAACGCGATGGCCCAGTACACGAAGCACCCGGTGTCTGCCCCACCCACCGCGCCGGAGCGCGAGTCGACGGGGCATCTGCTGCTGCGCGGCTATGCGATCCTCGTCCTCTTCGTCACGTTCGCCCACTCGGCCGTGTACAACCTGCTCGGACGGGACGGCGCCGCGATCACGCTCGCCGTCTTCACCCTCGCGACCCTCGCCATCGGCATCCCGATACTCGCCCGGAACCGTCCGCAGCCGTTCCGCTGGCGCCGCCTGCCCTGGACCGCGCTCGGATACACGACCCTGGCCCTCGTCTCGGTCGCCTGGTCGCAGTGGCGCGGCCCGACGATCATCACCTGGGTGCTGCTCGCGGCCGTCACCGTGAACGGGCTCTTCCTCGCTCACGTGCTCACCTGGCATGAGATCGTCCGGGCCCTGTCCTCGGCGTTCAAGTGGATCCTGGGCCTCTCGCTGGCGATCGAGCTCTGGGTCTCGCTGGTGCTGCACGGCCCGCTGCTTCCGAACTTCCTCACGCTGCCGGACGGCAAGATCGACCCGCAGTGGTACTGGGTGCGCGACAACCTGTTCGACGGCGGGCGGATCCAGGGCATCGTGGGCAACGCCAACCTCCTGGCCATCATCTCGCTCTTCGCGCTCATCACGTTCGGTGTCCTGTTCGCGGCGCGGGCCCGGTGGCGCACCACCCTCGCCCTGTGGATGCTGCTCGCGGCCTACTTCCTCCTGCGCACGGCATCAGCCACCGCTCTGGTGTGCGCAGCCGCGGTCGCGCTGGTCCTCGTCGTCGCACTGGCGATGCGGCGTGCGCGCACGCCCGGCGCCCGCACCCGGATCTACGTGGTCGCCATCGGCGGCACGGCGATCGCAGGGCTGGGAGCCTGGCTGCTTCGGGAGCCGCTGCTGGGTCTTCTCGGCCGGAGTGCGGATCTCACCGGCCGCTCCGACAAGATCTGGACGAAGGTGCTGCAGCGCGCGGGCGAGCACCCGGTCTTCGGCAACGGGTTCTCGAGCCCCTGGATCCCCGAAGACCCGGCCTTCGACGAGTGGATCACCGACCACGGCATCACCGTCTTCCATGCCCACAACATGTGGCTGGACGTGCTCCTCCAGCTCGGCGTCGTCGGTGTCATCCTGATGGCCGTCGCGTACGGCACGCTGCTGTGGCGCTCCTGGTTCTTCGCCGTCGACCGACCCCGCTGGGACCTCGACGGCGAGCGCCCCTTCTCCCCGCTCACCCTCCTGCCCAACCTGTTCACGGTGGTACTGCTCGTGCAGGGCTTCTCCGAGTCGACGCCGATCATGCTGTGGGGCTGGCTGCTCCTGGTGCTGCTGTCATTCAAGCTCAAGTCGGTGCCGCTGGTAGGGGTCGGCGAACGCGACCTCCTGTTCGAACGCGGCGCTCGGCAGCGGCGGGTGCCGTGACGCCGGTGCGCCCGTTCGTCCGCCTGCTCGGATCGGTGGAGCTGGCCCGTGCGTTCACGCTCGCGGCGCTGACGGCGGTGTTCGGGTCGTACGCGATCCGGCAGATGACATCGGCCGTCACACTGGGGACGATCATCGCCGTGCTGTGCGTGCTGGGCGCGTCGATCCTCTGGGTACGCCGGGAGGAGCTCTCGCTGCTGCGCATCGCGCCGTCCTCGCTGCTGGCGTTCCTCGCATGGGCACTCGTGAGCGTCTTCTGGACGACCGACAAGTCCGACACGCTCTTCGGCTGGATGTCGCTGTTCGGCTACGCGTTCCTGGCCATCACGATCGGACACATCCGCGACACCCTCCAGACCGTCCGGGCGATCGGAGACACTCTCCGCGTGCTGCTGGCCGCCTCCCTCGCCGTGGAGATCCTCTCCGGCGTCCTGCTCGACCTGCCGTTCACATTCCTCGGTATCCAGGGCGATCTCGCGGCGGGGGGCCCGATCCAGGGCCTGTTCGGCAGCCGCAACATGCTCGGTTTCATCGCGGTCATCGCGCTGATCACTTTCGTGATCGAGTGGCGCACGCAATCGGTGAACGCACCGCTCGCCGTGGTCTCGATCGGGCTGGCCGGGTTCCTGGCGTTGCTCTCCTCCTCGCCGACGGTCCTGGTCCTCGCCTGCGCCGTCGGCGTCGTCACCGTGGCGCTCACGATCGTCCGCCACGCCCCACCGGAGCGACGAGCGATCGTGCAGTGGATGCTCGCTGCGGTCGTGGCGCTCGCTCTCGCCGCGGCCTTTGCACTGCGCCACCAGATCATCGCCCTGCTCGACGCCGGGTCCGACTTCTCCCTGCGCGGCTCGCTCTGGAACACGATCCTCGACTTCGTCGCGGTCAAGCCGATCCAGGGCTGGGGCTGGTTCGGCGACTGGGCCCGCGGCGAGTACCCGTTCACCTACATCAACTTCCAGCTCGACGACCGCCATCAGAGTGCGCTGAACGCCTTCTTCGATGTGCTCCTGCAGCTCGGTGCGGCCGGCCTGGCGGTCTTCCTTCTCCTGGGCGGTGTCGCCCTGATCCGCTCCTGGCTCGTCGCGAGCACGCGCCGTTCGGTGGTCTACGCCTGGACCCCGATCATCATCGTCACGCTCGCGGTCGACTCGATGTTCGAGAGCTTCACCCTGGTGGGTGCGGGATGGTTCATGCTGGTGCTGTGCGCCCTGCGCGCCGGACAATCGCGGTCCTGGCGCGAGAACATCGATGCGGCGCACACGGGCGCGATCCCGACGCTGCGGCCTCAGAAGTAGCCGACGAGCCCGGTCTTGCCGGGTGGCGGTCGTCGCGCCGAGGTGAGCCTCTCCGCGGATACGAAGGTGGCGGACGGTAGGCTACTCACTGCTCGTCATGTCCCGCATCGTCCCCGACGGTGGCCCGAGGCGCCGCAGCCCTCACACCCCTGAACTGCCCACCGATCTTCGAGGAGAAGGTATGACCGCGGCGCCCGCTGCATTCGATCCGAAAGCGGCGACGATCGTCGTCGTCACCTTCAACAGATCGCATCTGCTCACCGGACTCCTCACGAGCATCACGGCGATGGACCCGAAGCCCGGACGCGTCGTGATCATCGACAACGCCTCCTCCGACGACACGACCGACGTCGTCGAGTCGTTCCGCGACAGCATCGGCACCGAGATCGTCTACCGGCGCCTGGAGACGAACACGGGTGGCTCCGGCGGGTTCAGCGAGGGCATGCGCACCGCCTACGAGCTCGGCTCCGAGTGGATCTGGATGATGGACGACGACGTCGAGGTGCTCCCCGACGGACTCGCGAAGATGGGCAAGTGGGCCCCGCGCTTCAAGAGCATCCAGGGCCGGCGCTACGACTACGACGGCAGCGAGTTCTACTGGCAGTACCGCATCGCGGAGCGCATGGGTATTCCGATCCCGTTCGCCCCGTCCGGCTTCGACGACTCCGGATACAAGGAGATGAACAGCGGCTGCTTCGAGGGCATGTTCATCCACCGCTCGATCGTGAAGCAGATCGGCCTGCCGGACCACCGCTTCTTCATCTACTGGGATGACCAGATGTACGGCTGGCTCGCCTCGCGCAAGACGACGGCCGTCATCGTCGACGAGTTCGTCCTGCGACGCACGCGCGAGATCAAGCAGTGGGACATGGGCATCCGCCACATGAATGCCTCCAGCAACGCCTACCGCTTCTACATCATGCGCAACCGCGCCTACATCAAGCACTACTACCGCGTGCATGACAACTACAACCCCGTGCTCTTCGGCCTCGGCACCGCGATGACGTTCGCGAAGGAGCTCATCCGGCTGCTCTTCGTCGAGCGCACGGTGCGGGGCACGAGCAACCTGTTCCGCGGGCTCAAGGAAGGCGGCCGGATCAGCCGAGACCGCTCCTGGCAGCCCATGGCCCCGCTGGAAGACGCATGATGAGCGAGCCGACTCCCGAGCTCCGTTGGGCGCCCATCGAGCCGAAGCCGAAGAACACGGGCCGCGTCTGGCTGATCATCGGGATCGTCGTCGCCGCCTTGGCGATCGTCGGCGCCCTGCTGTTCTTCCTGCTGCCCCGGGGCGAGGAACCCGCACCCGGCGCGAGCGGCTCCCCCAGCCCGACCGGAACGACGGCCCCCTCCGCCTCCCCCTCACCCACGGAGACGCGCACGCCGCAGACCACGCCGCCGGCACCGGTCGACCCGACCGTCGACGTGTTCCGCGAGCAGGTGGGCGGCTGGCTGACGGATGCTCCCCGCGGCCTCGACATCATCGCCGGGGCGACCGGAGATGATGCGCTTGCCGTCATGGACTCCCTGGAGCAGGACGCACGCCGCCTGTCCGACGCGCAGCCGCCCTCGTCGATCGCACAGCAGTGGCGCGACGGTGTCGACGCCTATTCGAAGCGCCTCGCCGAACTGCACGCTGCCATCACCGATGGCTCCGACACCGCGGCTTCCATCGATGCCGCTCGCGCTGCCGTCACAGGCCTGCAGACTCTCGTGGGGCTCTGACCCCGAGCCCTCGCCTTCCGGCCGCGGCTACGAGTTGTAGTCGGCGTTGTATCTGTCGAGGACCTCGGCGATCGGTCCGTCGAGAACCAGCGCCCCCTTGTCGAGGTAGAGCCCCCGCGTGCAGAACCGACGGAGATCGCGCTCGTTGTGACTCACGAAGAACAGCGTGCGGCCCTCGGCGAGCAGTTCGTCGATGCGCGTGTAGCACTTCTCGCGGAACGCCTTGTCCCCCACCGCCAGCACCTCGTCGACGAGGAGGATCGGTTCGTCGAGCTGAGAGACGACCGCGAAGGCGAGTCGGACCTTCATCCCGTTGGAGAGGTGCTTGTACGGGGTGTCCTCGAATCCCGCGAGTTCGGCGAACTCGATGATGCCGTCGTAGCGGCGCGTGACCTCGTCGCGGGACATCCCGTGCAGGCCGGAGGTCAGACGGACGTTCTCGCGCACCGTGAGGTCTCCGACGAAGCCTCCGGTGATCTCGATGAGGGGGGCGACTCCGCCGTTGACGGCGACGGTGCCCTCATCGGGCAGGAGCACCTTGGCGACGAGCCGGAGAAGTGTCGACTTCCCCTGACCGTTGCGCCCGACGACGCCGATGGACTCGCCCGGCTCCACCGAGAACGAGACGTCACGCAGTGCCCAGAACTCACCCGGGCGAGAACGACGAGACGCTCCGGCGAAGAGATCCTTGAAGCTGCGGCTCCCGCGCCTGTTGCGACGGAAGTGGACGCCGAGACCCTGGACTTCGATGGCCGAGCGCATCACAGCTCCTTCAACACGGGGCGTTCCAGGCTCCGGAAGGTCCAGATGCCGAGTCCGAGGATCAGCAGGCTCATGATGACGCTGATCGTCAGCGTGAACGGATTCCACTGATCGGGGAAGAAGGGCATGCGGTAGAGCATCATGATTCCCGCGAGAGGGTTGAACGCTCCGAGAGTCTGGAAGATACCGGGAAGGTCGGTGACGTTGTAGATGATGGGCGTCGCGTAGAACATCGCGCGCAGGATCAGCGCCGTCGTGCGCTCGAGGTCGACGAAGAGGACGCAGAGCGGGGCGACGAGCAGTCCGAGCCCGACCAGGAGCACCGTCTGCAGCAGCATCGCCACCGGCATCCACAGCACTCCCCAGCCGACGTGCACGGTCCGGCCGGGATCGAGCTCGACGAAGAGGTTCACCACGATGAACAGCACCAGGACGGGCAGCGAGAAGAGATACTCGATGCCCTTGCTGAGCACGATGCGGTTCACCCAGATCGAGCGCGGGATCGCGGTCGACCTCACCAACCGGGCGTCCTTCTTGAAGGCGCGGGTGAAGTCCGACACCGAGGCGTTGAACCACACCCAGGGCAGCAGCGCGCTGATCAGGAAGATGATGTACGGCTCTTCGCCGACATCGCGGTTGAACACCTGCGTGAACACGAACCAGTAGATCGCGCTCATGACGAGCGGATCGAGCACCGACCAGAGATAGCCGAGGATGCTGGTCGAGTAGCGGACCTTCAGGTCTCGGGCCGACAGCAGCCACAGCGAATGCAGATATCGCCGGGGCGTCCCGGGCGCCCCGACAGCAGCGTGACTCACGATGTCGAGTCTACGAGAGACTGTTGTTCCACATCGACAGCGCCGAGCCGATGGCCATGTGCATGTCGAGGTACTGGTAGGTGCCCAGACGCCCGCCGAAGTGGACGTCCCGCTCCCCCTTGGCCAGTTCCCGATACGCCAGGAGGCCCCCGCGGTCAGCCGGAGTGTTCACCGGGTAGTACGGCTCGTCGTCCCGCTCAGCGAAACGCGAGAACTCCCGCATGATCACCGTTCGATCGGCGTCGTAGACATCCTTGCGCTCGGGGTGGAAGTGCTTGAACTCGTGGATGCGCGTGTACGGCACATCCATGTCGGGGTAGTTCATCACGCTCGTACCCTGGAAGTCGCCGATGTCGAGGACCTCCTGCTCGAAGTCCAGCGTCCGCCAGCTGAGCGCGCCCTCCGCGTAGTCGAAGTAACGGTCCACGGGGCCCGTGTACACGAGGGGAACCTGCCCGACCGTCGCTTTCTTGTTGAGGGGCTGCGTCTCATCGAAGAAGTCCACATCGAGCTGCACGTCGATGTTCGGGTGATCCGCCATCCGCTCCAGCCACGCCGTGTAGCCGTCGGTGGGAAGACCCTCCCACGTGTCGTTGAAGTAGCGGTTGTCGTAGGTGTAGCGCACGGGCAGACGGCTGATGATGTCGCCGGAGAGCTTCTGCGGATCGGTCTGCCACTGCTTCGCGGTGTAGTCGCGGAAGAAGGCCTCGAACAGCGGGCGTCCGACGAGGGCGATGCCCTTCTCCTCGAAGTTGGCAGCCGTCTTCGCGTCGAACTCCCCCGCCTGCTCCCGCACCAGCGCGCGGGCCTGGTCAGGGGTGTACGCGGACTGGAAGAACTGGTTGATCGTGCCGAGGTTCACCGGCATCGGGAACACGGTGCCCTTGTGCGTGGTGTACACACGGTGCACGTAGTTCGTGAACGACGTGAAGCGGTTGACGTACTCCCACACCGTCGGGTTCGACGTGTGGAAGAGGTGGGCACCGTAGCGGTGCACCTCGATACCGGTCTGCGACTCGCGCTCACTGTAAGCGTTGCCGCCGATGTGGGGACGACGGTCGATGACGGTCACCTTGCGTCCGGCGTTCGCGGCGCGCTCTGCGATCGTCAGACCGAAGAACCCTGATCCTACGACGAGGAGATCCATCACTCTCCCTGCTTCGGGAACTCGGGGTTTCGCACCGCGATCTCACGAGCGAGTTGAGTGATCTGCTCATCCTGAGCGCGACGCTTGCGCACGATCGACAGCGAGTTCGCGACGAAGACGATTAGGAACGCATACAGCAGGAGATCGGTGCCGCGACCGACGCCGACCGTCCGGGCGAGGTCATCGATCACCCCGGGGAACATCACCGCGTAGATGCCGGCGGCGAGCAGCAACACCAAGGTGACGGTGCGGATCGCCTGGGTGCGGGCCGATCCGCCCGGCCTGAGGAGGATGAGCCCGAAGACGAGGAAGGCGCCGATGAGGACGGCCTTGATGATGATCTGATCAGACATGACCGTCCTACTTGATGAAGAGTTCGCTGAGGATGTTCACCGAGTTCCACAGCGACTGCCCCTTCGCACGCGAGTACTCGGTGTAGACGATGTGCACAGGCTGCTCCGCATAGCGGAGCTTGAGCGAGCCGATCTGCGCGACGATCTCGCTGGCGTGCGCCATGCGGTTCTGGCGGATATTCAGGGCGAGTGCGGCCCGGCGATTGAACGCCCGAAGACCGTTGTGGGCGTCGGTCAGGCGCACTCCGGTCGACAGCCGCTCGAACAGGACAGCCGTTCGCAGGACCAGCTTCTTCAGCGCACTCGCATTCGTGCGCCCGTCGAGGAACCTCGACCCCACGATGATGTCGAGCGGCTCCGTGCGCAACCGCTCGACCATGTCGAGCGCGTCGGCGACCTGATGCTGCCCGTCGGAGTCGAAGGTCACGAAGTACTCGGCTCCGGGCTGCTCGCGCGCGAACGCGATTCCGGTCTGAAGCGCAGCTCCCTGACCGAGATTGATGGGGTGGCGCAGCACGATGGCGCCTCCCGCGAGCGCCTCTGCGACCGAGTCGTCCTTGCTGCCGTCGTCGACGCACACGATGTGGGGGAAAGTCCTCCGCGCCTCAGCGATCACGTCGCGGACGACGGTCGCCTCGTTGTACAGGGGAATGACGAGCCACGTGTCGCTGTTGGGAGCTGAGTTGATCATCTGCGTTCTCGATGGGAGTCAGGAAAAGCCAATCTTACCCGGTCGGCTCGAAGCTCCCTGTGCTCTTCAGCGCTTCACACCCTCGACGATCCGCTCGTACTCTTCCGCACGATCCTTCCAGTACCAGCCGTCCAGCGCAGTGACGGGCCATTCCTGCGCAAGCATCTCCGACACCGCCGAGGCGAGTGCCTCCGGGTCGTGCTGCTGCACGATGACCACAGGATGACCCTGCTCACGGAGCACACCGGCGCCCGGAACCTCGTACGTGACGATGCTCCCGCGCTCGGCGAGGGCTTCCAGGAGTGTCGTCTGGAATCCCTCGGCGAGAACCGTCGGATTCACCAGCACCGCGCCGGCGAGGGTCGAGCGCACGGCGGACGCGGGAACCCGACCGCGCATCTCCACGACCTCGGCGAGTCCGTGCCGATCGATGCGACTGCGGATCGATGCCCGCTCGGGGCCGTCGCCGAGCATCGTCGCGGCGACGTCGATCCCGCGGCGCCGCAGGGCGGCGACGGTGTCGACGAAGTCCTCGGCACCCTTGCCAGGTACGAGACGACCCACGAAGACGACGTGGCTCTTGTCGCCGTGCCGCCTGCCGTCGGTCGATGCCGGTTCGATCGCGTTGTAGAAGACCCGCGCGCGTCGTCCCGACAGCCGCTGCACGAAACCGACGACGCTCTCGGAGACACCGACGACCTCGTCGGCGCGGCGAAGCACGAATCGTCCGATCGTCCGATCGACCAGCCGGCTCGCCAGCGTGATCACCGGCGACGACGACACGACGTGACCGCTGCCGTGCTCGGTGTGCACGACCGGGACGCTCGCCCTGCTCGCCGCGCGGAGACCGATCCACGTCATCGGGAAGAACCGCGTGTGCACCGACACCACGTCGACGCGCTCCTCGGCCAGCAGCCGCCGCAGGCGACGAGTCGTGCCCAGCGGCGGGAACCCGAGCACGTCGCCCACGCGGAACCGCTCTGGCAGACGGATCACCCGCACGCCGTCTTCGATGTGCGTGCCCACGGGGCCACCGCCCACCGTGATGACGACGGCCGTATGTCCCGCGCTCTGCAACGCGACGACGAGACTGTGGACGTGCGTCTCGACCCCTCCGACGCGCGGCGGGAAGTTGTTGACGGCGAAGGCGAATCTCACCTCAGCAATCTTATGCACCCCCGGTGGAGCCCTCCGCCCGATCAGGGTTCACGCGGGCAGCGTGGATAGTATCGATCTGTTCGCCGTGTGATCGCCCACGGCTCGAGAAGGAAGCGGACACATGCGCGTTCTGTTCGTCGTCACGGACGCCGACATCGGCGGTGCCGAGCGTCTGCTCGCCACTCTCGCGCGGTCGTGGGACGAGGGCGACGTGCTCCGCCTCGTCGTCGTCATGGGGCCCGGCACGCTCAGCACCGAGCTGGAGGATGCGTTCGAGAGCGTGCACTATCTCGGCTACTCGGGGTCGTCCCGGAACATCATCGGCATGGTCCGCTCGCTCGAGCGCGAGATCGTCGACTTCGGTCCCGATGTGATCACCTCGCACCTGTTCCATGCCGACCTCCTCACCGCTCTCGCCCGGAGCAGCGCGGTGAAGACGACGACCATGCACACCCAGCGCCTCACCAAGGCCGACCACCCCCTCACCCGCGCGATCGCCCGAGCGGTCGGGATCCTCTCGTTCCGGTTCGATGGCGTGATCCCTTCCGGCGACAGCGCCAGCATGCAGGATTTCATCCGGCAGCTGGGGATGCGCAAGGTCCTGCCTCCGATCCTGAACGGCGCCGATGTCCCCGACGCGGCATCGTTCGACCCGTCCAGCAGGACATTCCTCTCCCTCGCACGCAACCACCCGGTGAAGGGGCACGACGTCCTGTTCGCCGCCTTCGCCCGCATCGCGGATCAGGCTCCACAATGGAGCCTGCGCGCCTACGGTCCCGGTGTCGACGATGACGACGAACGGATGCGCAGCCTCGTGGCCGACGCGGGAGCGGAGCAGCTCCTCGCGGAGGGCCGGATCCAGCTGGCCGGGCCCACCGCCCGTCCCGCGGAGGTGCTCCAGCACGGCGCCGCCCTCGTGATCTCCAGCAAGTACGGCGAGAGCTCGCCGCTGGTCGGTGCTGAGGCCTCCGGCGCCGGGGTTCCCGTGATTTCGACCGACGTCGGCAGCTGTGCGCACTTCGTCGACGACGACCGCCTGCTGGTGAAGCCCGATGATGTCGACGATCTCGCCCGGGCGCTCGAGTGCTACACCCGCCTCTCGGACGACGAACGTCAGAGCCTCTCCGTCCTCGCGCGCACACGCGCAGAAGCACGATACGACCCCGCTGCGGTCGCGCGCAGGTATCGGGAGGCCTTCGTCGGCCTGCTCGCTGACGCCGGGAAGCCGTGAAACAGCACTCCGTCGCCGGACAGCTGATCCTGTCGACCTATGGGATGGGCATCCAAGGCGTCGCGCGACTCTTCTACACCTTGGTGATCGGTCGCACCCTCAGCCCTGAAGCGCTCAGCGACACCACGGCGATCCTCTCGCTCGCCGTGTACCTCGCCCTGGTCTGGCCTGCGGGAGCGGCGATCGCCGCCACCCGCTACCTCGCGAACCCCGAGACGGCGGCCGACAGCATCCGTGCGCTTCGCACGTCGTTCTGGGTGTCGACGATCCCCCTCTCGCTGATCGCGATCCCGATCGCCTGGTGGATCACCGGCGACCTTCCCATCGGACTCGCGAGCGCCGTGCTGGTCTTCAGCTACAACGCCTACGTCTTCTCCCGCGGAGTGCTCACCGGCGAGAACCGCCTGCTGCGCGCGGCGGTTCTGGACACGGTGTCGTCGCTGCTCGCCATCACGGTCCTCCTGCTCGTCCTCACCGCGCATTCGAGCTGGGTGCTGCTCCTGCCGCTGTCGGCGGGCTACCTGCTGTTCGCGCTGTTCGCACGAAGCCGCACGGTCGCTGCGCCCGGCCCGTCGAGTCTTCAGCGCGAGACCCTCGCCTTCACGCGCGAGGCCACGTTCGGAGCGCTGGTGATGGGTGGCATGCTGCCGGCGACCATGATCTTCGTGCGCGCATTCGACACCCCGACGGCAGCCGGGATGTTCGCGGCGGCTCTGACCCTGGCGACCCCCGCGAACATCGTCGCGCAGGCGGTGAGCCAGGTGCTCCTCCCCCACTTCGCGCGACTGCGCGCGGACCCGAGCGCGATGCGCGCCTCCCATCGGCGGCTGTTCGCCCTGACGGCCGCCGGCTTCGGCCTCATCTTCGGCGCTCTGATCGTCTTCGCCCCCTGGATTCTCGACCTGTTCTACGGAACGAGGTACGCCGACGGCGTGCCGGCGATGCAGGTGCTTCTCGGCATCGTGCTGCTGCTCTCGCTGACGTCGGCGCCTTCCGCTCTCCTCCTCGCCTCCGGACGCGAGCGTCTCGCCGCCCGGATCTGGATGTTCGCCTTCGTCATCGGCACCGCCACGATGCTCCTGCTCGCCCCTGTCTGGGGGCAGTGGGGAGCGCTCGTCGGCTACGCTCTCGGAGGCGGCGGCGGTTCCATCGTCATCATTCTGTGCGCGTTCCTCGCGCCGACCACGTCTACTCACGTTCGAAGGGACATCACCACATGACGAGGCCTGCCAGACGGATCATCGGCACGATCGCGGCCGCCCTGATGCTCATGACATCCCTGAGCATGTGGGCCCTGGCCTCACCGGTCGGGGCGGGACCCGATGACGACTTCCACCTCGCCAGCATCTGGTGCGGCAACGGAGCGCGCGAAGACCTCTGCGGTCCCGGCGACGACGACCGCTCGAGGGAGATCCCCGACAAGATCGCGGAGTCCGCGTGCTACGCGTTCCACCCGGAGCAGGACGCGTCCTGTCAGGGCAGCGACTACCTGGACGAGGGCTACGAGCTCGGCGAGTCCACGCGCGTGAACACCGGAAACCAGTATCCGTCCGGGTTCTATTTCGTGTCGTCGTTCCTGGCGAGTGACAACGTGGCCGTCTCCACGATCCTGATCCGGCTTCTCCACTCCGCGATCTTCACGGCGATGATGATCGCGGCGTGGCTCTTCCTGCCTCGGGCGCTGCGCCTGACACTCGTGGCGAGCATCGCCCTCACCTTCGTCCCGCTCGGCGTCTTCCTCATCGCCTCGGTCAATCCGAGCAGCTGGGCGCTGCTCTCCACCGCCGTGCTGTTCCCCGCTCTGCTGGGCTTCTTCGCGACCACGGGACGCCAACGCATCGCGCTCGGCGTGATCTCCGCGGTGGCCGCTCTCCTCGGTCTCAGCGCCCGCGGCGACGCCGCCGCGTACACGATCGTCGCCGTCGCAGCGGCAGCGGTGCTCGCGTTCCGCCCGACGAAGCGCTTCGCGCTCACTGCGCTCCTCCCCCTCCTTCTCGTCGTTCTCGCAGCCGTCGCCTTCCTCACCGCGGGCCAGACCGGTCTCGCGCTCGGTGGGGCCGCCGAACCGGTTCCGGGCGGACCGTCGAAGCTGACCCTGCTGGGCATGAACCTGCTGTCACTGCCGGCGCTCTGGGCCGGGATCTTCGGCCTCAACTGGGGCCTGGGGTGGCTGGACACCACGCTGCATGCCGTCGTCTGGGGCGCGACGATGTTCGCCTTCTCTGGCGCGCTCTTCGCCGCTTTGCGCTGGCAGGGCTGGCGCAAGCTCCTCGCCCTGGCCGGCACGGGTGCGGCTGCCGTCGTCGTTCCGGTCTACATCCTCGTCTCCATGCGCACCACGGTCGGCTACGAGGTTCAGCCGCGATACGTCCTCCCCCTCATCACCCTCTTCCTGGCCACCGCCATCGCTCCGGCGATCCACTCGGGATTGCGCGGCTCCGCGGAGGAGAGCGCTGCGCGTGCGGCACTGCGGTTCTCGCCCGTCCAGATCTGGGTCATGGCCGTGCTTCTCGGCGCTGCACAGAGCGTGGCACTGTACGACAACCTCCGCCGCTACACCGGCCCGGGCACGCTCAGCCCCTCCGGAGACGTCGCCTGGTGGTGGGCCGCAGGTCCCACACCTCTGGTCGTCTGGCTTCTGGGCTCCGCAGCATTCGCGGGCCTCATGGCGCTCCTCGCAGTCATCGGCTCGCGATACATGCGATCGCTCGACGCACAGCCCGCTGCCGTCTGAGAGTCGGCGACCTGGGAGCGCCCCCTACTCGCTGTAGGCGCGCTCCCAGGCCGCAGGCCTCGCGAGATCCGGCGCCGCTCGACGATAGCGGCGTGCGAGTGCGGGCCAGGCGACCAGAAGTCGAAGGCGAAGCCATCCCGACCTCATCAGAAGTCGTGCGGCGGTGCGGCGATCCCGCTGGAGGAGGAACACGCCATCTCCCGCGGCGCTCTCCAGGGCGACACGGTCGAGCATGCCGATGCTCCACCACTTCCCGTCCGTCCTGCGCACACGAGTCGGCGGGGCCGTTTCGTCGACCGATCCGAGCTGTGCGAGAAGAACACGCACGAGCCGGACGATGCGTCCTCGCAGCCCGTCGGGAGCGGCGGGCCGATGCGCCTTGTCCGGTATCTCGGCAGAGTCGCCGAACGCGGTGATCGTCTGGCCGCGCGAGGCCAGCAGCCGCTGCATGTCGCTCCGACGGGTGCCCAGCGTCGCCCACAGGTGCGCCGGTCCGTCGAGGACGTCTCGGAGCGCGACGGATCTGACGTCGGCTGAGCCGTATTGCTGGCAGAGCACGTGGTTCACGTCCTGCGCCCATGAGCTCACGAGGAGCCGGAGAGGATTCGATGAGTGCAGGAGAGCGGTCACGACACGATTGCGCAGCTGATGGTAGGCCTGCCAGTCGAGGCCGTCGTCCTTCGCCGTCCAGGGCATGTGCCACAGCGCGGCCCCGGGAAGAGTGAGGGTGCGGTGTCCTGCTGCGCTCGCGCGGAGACCGTACTCCGCGTCATCCCATTTGATGAAGTACGGGAGCGAGACACCGATCTCCCGGATGACCGCCGCGGGGATGAGACACATCCACCATCCGTTGAAGTCGACATCCTTCGGGCGGAGGAATCCGGCCGTCTTCACGATCGGGTGCTCACGCAGATCTGCCGCGACGAGATCCGGCTCTGTGGCGTGCCACCACATCGAACGCCGATCGACGACCTCGCCCATCGAGTGCAGGACGGTCGGCTCGCGCAGGCTGAGCATCTGGGCGCCGATCAACGGCGTCGCCCTGGCTACGGAGGCGAGGGCGCACATCTTCCGCACCGACTCGGTCTCCAGCATGACGTCGTCATCGAGCAACAGCACATGGGTCGCCCCGGTTCCGAGCGCCTCGATCATCCCTCGGCTGAAGCCGCCCGATCCTCCGAGGTTGGCCTGTTCGATCAGCTTCACATCGACAGCTGCCCGCTCCAGGACGGGGGCGATGGCCTCGCGGATGCGGGTACTCCCCTGGTCGACGACGACCACCCGCTCGATGAGATCCGGCAGCCCGTCAGAGGAGAGGGCGTCGACCAGGCGGACGCAGTCGTCGACGCGGTTCATCGTCGTGATCGCGATCGAGGGACGGACTTCCCGTCGCTCCGACGCCTCGATGACCCATTCTCCGTCGCGGACGACGGTCTCCGTCGAGGCCGAGACGACCAACCAGACCCAGGCGTACTCACGACCGGCGTTCGGCACTTCGATCACGAGCTGCGATGTCGAGGCATCGACCGCGTGGAGTTCGACGTGCGTCCCGTCGGCGTGCGCGCCCCGGAGCACCACGCGACACTCTCCCTCGACGTCCAGGCGCAGGAGGAGCCGCGTCATCGTGGAATGGGTTCGCCAGAATCCGGACGGGAAGGCGTTGAAGTACGTATCGAACGACGCGTCCGCACCAGCTGCGATACGCAGCGCGCGGCGATCGATCACGTCCGCCGCACCGTTCACGTAGAGGGGCATCGCATCCGCGCGGTCGGCATGCGGCAGGACGATCCGCTGCGCCGTGATCTGCTCGGCGATGCCGGCTGCTGTCGTCATGAGGTGAACCGGCGTCGCCACGCGCGCAGCGCCGTGTTGATCCGTCGCGAGATCGGACGCCTCTCATCCAGCTGTCGCGCGACCTCGTCCTGGATGTAGCGCGAGAGGTAGAGCATGATCCCGTCGCCGTGCTTCTGCGCGAACTCGCGCAGAGCCTCGTCTCGGATGAGCTTGTCGTAGTACTCGTGCTCCGAGGCGAGCACGAACATGCTGTTGCCCAGCGCGCCGGTCGAAGCGCGGCGCTGCATCCAGTAGGCCTTCGGCTCGCCGTCGATGAACCCGATGGAGTGGTAGCGCAGCACCCGGAGGTTGAACTCCCAGTCCTCGGCGGCGTGGACGTCTTCTCGGTAGAGCCCGACCTCGTCGTGCACCGCACGCCGATACACGTAGGCGATCGGGACGAAGCGGTTGACCTGGAGCATGTCGGCGTAGGTGATCTGCGCCAGGTCTGCCCAGAACGGTGCCCGTGACGTCTCGACGAAGGTCGTCCCCTCGACGCGCTCGTAGACGATCTCGGTTCTGGAGACGACACCGATATCCGATGGATGCGAATCGAGCCATTCGACGGAGCCGGCGAGGAACTCGGGATGCCAGAGGTCGTCATCGTCGTGGAGCACGACGAACTCGCAGCTCAGCGCTCGCACACCGACATTCGCAGACGCCGATCGTCCGAGCGACTCGGTGTGGTGGATGACCTCGACCTTGCGTCTGACCCCTTCGGGCAACGCGTCGATGACCGCATCGACGGGGCCTCGGGGGCCCCCGTCGTTGACGACCACAGCGGCCCACGACGGGAAGCTCTGCGCCGCGACGTCGTGGAGTGCCCTCGCGAGGAGGATCGGGCGGTCCTTGGTGCGGATGACGACGCCGACGCGGACAGTCGAATCAGGCACGAGATCTCCTGTCGAGCTGCGGGATGGCCGGTTCATCGAACCTATCATCCCGGACGGCGGAGGCCGCGGGGAACCTCACCAAATAGACTCTGATGGTGTTCGCAGCTCTGAGGCGTATCTGGCGGGTTTCGCGGGGGATCCCGGGTGTGCGCGGGGTCCTCGCCGCCGTCGACCGCGTCTGGTGGGCTCGCACCATTCGTCGCGCAGAGCTCGTCGACCTCGATCACGTGCAGCTGCAGGTCGGCCGGCGGCTCCGCGCGAACGCAGCCATCAGGGCCTACGTCCGCGGGCGTCACCGGGACGGCCTGTCGCTCAATCCCCTCTTCTTCGACGGCAGAGTCGGATCGCAGCTCCCCGACGCCGGCCGGGTGCCCGCACTGTACGCGTATCTGATCAACGATCAGGCCAAGATCCACACCAGCGAGACGTGGGATGCCCCCGCCTACGCCGCTGCCCATCCCGACGCGCTGCGCGCACCCGGAGGGCCCGTCGGCGCGGCGTGGCGCTCATCGCTGGACGGCGGACGACTGGACATCGGCATCGGCTCGTCCACGGTCGCCGTGACGCGTGCCGAACTCCTTCACGCAGAGCGGATGCCTCCGGTTCCGCACGACGCTCTGGGGCCGGTGACACGGCCGCGTCTGCTCATCTGGCGCTTCGGCCCCGGTGACGACGACGGGACGGCGTTGCGCACCGCCCTCACAGTCTCGTCCGTCTCGGACTCCGCGCTCTGGCTCTTCGTCGATGAGAAGACCCCTGCAGCACTGCGCCTCGCCTGCGCCCAGGTGCCGCTCTGGCAGGGGAACGCGGTCGTCGTCGACAGTGCTCCCGATGTGAATCCCGCGGATTCCACCGTGCCAGCCGGCACCGTGCTCCTGGTGCGGGACCCTGATTCCGAGATCTCCGCTGAAGACGCGCTCACCCTGCTCGAGAGCGCGACTCGTGCGCCCGCTGCGCCGCTGTGGCTGCGTATGGACGGGACGATCGCTTCGGCAGGTGTCGTCGTGCGTGATGGCGAAGGGCGTCATCTCCTCGCCGGCCACCCGGCACAAGACGTGAGCGGGCTCGGAGACCAGCTGGACTCCGCTGTCCTCGACAGCCCTGTCCGCGCCTTCCGCGTGGGGTCGACGGAGGGCCCGCGGACGCTGCTGGGCGTCGCCGTCCGCTCCGCCGCCGTGGCCGCGGCGATGAGCCTGCCCTCCGGCGACACTCGGATGGACGCGCTCAGCGTGGGGCGCGGTCTGCAGGTCGACGACGCACGCTGGCCCCTCATGAAGCGCACGGCCGTGGAGACCGCGACGCTTCCCGACGGCTCGATCGTGCCGCGGCTGCGCTGGTCGGTGAAGACAGCGGCTCCCGCCGGACCCACCGGGGAGGCCTGGGGCGACACGCACTTCGCCCGCGGCCTCGCAGCGGCCCTGGAACGCCTGGGCCAGTATGCGGCGGTCGATGCCCGACCGGCCGCCCAGCGCTCCTCCGATGTGCTCGACGATGTGAGTGTCGTCCTTCGAGGACCCCATCCGCTCCGGCCGTCGCGCAGCCGTGTGAATCTGCTGTGGATCATCAGTCATCCCGACGAGATCCACGCGGAGGAGCTCTCCGCCTTCGATCGATGCTTCGCCGCGTCGACGGCGTGGGCGGCAGCCGCGACGACCCGGTTCTCCACCCCCGTCACCCCCCTGCTGCAGTGCACGGATCCGCACCGGTTCACCCCACAGGGCCTGACACGTTCGCGCGATCTCGTCTTCGTCGGGACGGCGCGCGGGATCGCGCGACCCTCCGTCGTGGAGCCGCTGCGCGTCGGAGCACCTGTCCGTGTGTACGGGCCGGACTGGCGGGGCTACATCCCCGCCGGAGCGATCGCCGGCACCCACGTGCCGAATGATCGGCTCCCCGCGGTGTACGAGGCCGCCGGTGCGGTTCTCAACGACCACTGGCCCGCGATGCAGCGCAACGGCTTCGTATCCAACCGCCTCTACGATGTCGTCGCTTCCGGAGGCCGCGCCATCAGCGACGACGTGGCAGGCATCTCCGAGATCTTCGGACCGGCCGTGCGGACGTACCGTGACATTCCCGAGCTCCACGAGCTCACCCTCTCTGACCTCGATGCCCTCTTCCCCTCGGACGACGAGCTCGCAGCGATCGCGCGACGCATTCGGGACGAGGACTCGTTCGACGCCCGTGCCAGGCATCTGCTCGACGCGGCACAGGAACTCCTCTGACCCCCGCAGCCTCACCGGGCTCGCGGCGAACGCCCGCTACCATCGAAGAACAGTCGACCGAAGGAGAAACATTGCGCGTGCTCGTCACCGGTGGAGCCGGGTACATCGGATCCCACACTCTGGTCGCCCTGCTGGAGCGAGGCCACGAGGTCTTCGTCATCGACAGTTTCGCGAACAGTTCGCCGCGGGCTCTCGAGCGGGTCGAACAGATCACCGGCCGCGCGCCCGCGTACTTCGACCTCGACCTGCGAGACGATGCCGGGGTCGATGAGGTGTTCTCGTCGGTCTCCCCCGATGCGGTGATCCACTTCGCGGGTCTGAAGGCCGTCGGCGAGAGCGTCGCCGAGCCGCTGCGCTACTACGCCCACAACCTCGACAGCACGTTCTCGCTCTTGCGGGCGATGTCGACGCACGGTGTGCGGCGACTCGTGTTCTCTTCCTCGGCCACCGTCTACGGAGACACGAGAGACTCGCCCTACGAAGAGGACGGCGGCCCGCTTGACGCCACCAACCCGTACGGGCAGACCAAGGTCATGCTCGAGCGGATCCTCACCGACGTCGCCCAGGCGGATCCCTCGTGGAGCATCGCGCTCCTTCGCTACTTCAACCCGATCGGCGCGCACGAGAGCGGACTCATCGGAGAAGACCCGAACGGCATCCCGAACAATCTCGCTCCCTACATCTCGCAGGTCGCTGTGGGCCGGCTTCCGCATGTGAACGTCTTCGGTGCGGACTACCAGACGGCGGACGGAACCGGAGAGCGCGACTACATCCACGTGGTCGACCTCGCAGAGGGCCACGTCGCCGCCCTCGAGAAGCTCAACGGAAGCCAGGGCGTCCGCGCGTGGAACCTCGGCACGGGACGCGCGACCTCCGTGCTCGCACTGATCAAGGCTTTCGAGGCGGCCACGGGAACTGAGATCCCCTACCGGATCGCCGACCGTCGGGAAGGCGATCTCGCGCAGGCGTGGGCGGACACCCGTCGCGCCGCCGAGGAGCTGGGGTGGACCGCGTCACGAGACGTCGAGACCATGGCGGTCGACGCCTGGCGGTGGCAGTCTCGCAACCCTCGCGGCTACGCCGACTGAGTCAGGGCCGCGCCTCTTCCGCGCCCGCCCCGGCACCCGCGACGGTCACGCGGGCGGCGGAGGAACCCATGGTGTCTTCCGCGCCCTCCACGTTGAGCATCACGGCCTGCATGAGCGCGTGCGTGCTGACCTCGCTGACGCCGGCGACGTTGGCGTTGACGAAGTACTGACCGTGCCCGAGCTGGAGGCTCTCGATCCGCAGGTCGACGAAGGTGGTGCCGTCGAGGGGGGCGAGGCGCTGCTGAAGGATGTCGGTGTTGGATGCGATCACCATGTGTCCGAACGGGGTGTCGATGCTGAAACCGACCTCCCACCTGTCGAACAGGTGCTCGGAGGCGACGTGGATCCGGATCGTCACGGCGTCGCCGGAGACGATCGTGTTCCCCACGACGCCATCCCGGTCGAGCAGCTCGACCTTCGTGACGCTGATCGGCTGCGCGTCGGAGGCGCTGGTGGAGTCGCGGCGACGCTGATCGAGCGACTCACGCAGGACACGGATCGCCTCGTTCGTGTCGCCGTCGTGGATCACGGCGCCGTCACGCAGCACGATGCCGCGGTCGCACAGCTCCGCCACCTGCTGCGCCGAGTGGCTGACCAGGATGATCGTGCGGCCCTCGGCACGGAACTGGGTGATGCGATCCATGCACTTTCGCTGGAAGGTCTCGTCGCCGACAGCGAGCACCTCGTCGACGAGGAGGATGTCGGGGTCGGTGTGCACAGCGACCGCGAACGCGAGACGCACGTACATCCCGGAGGAATAGAACTTCACGGCGGTGTCGATGAAGGACCCGATGCCGCTGAACTCGACGATGTCGTCGAACTGCCGATCCGTCTCCGCCTTCGACAGGCCCAGGATGGAGGCGTTGAGGTAGACGTTCTCGCGACCGCTCAGGTCGGGGTGGAATCCGGCCCCGAGTTCCAGCAGCGCAGCCATGCGTCCGCGCGTCTGCACTGTTCCGGTCGTCGGGGAGATGATGCCGCCGATGAGCTTGAGCAGGGTCGACTTGCCGGAGCCGTTCGCCCCGAGCAGACCGACCGTGGTGCCCGCCTGGATGCGCAGGCTCACGTCGTCGACGGCGACGAAGTCCTCGCGGAGATCCCTGCCGAGGCGTCCGAAGTGGACGATCCGGTCCTTGAGGCTGTTGTCCTTGCGGACGGTGAAGTGCTTGCTGACCTCATCGAGACGAACGATGTCCGGTCCTGTGATCGACATCAAAGCTCCTGTGCGAAGTTGCCCTGGACGCGGACGAAGAATCGGTGCGCGAGCCAGAGAAGGACGATACCGACCAGGGTCGCGATCAGCATGCGCAATCCGAGCTCGGGCGGGTAGTCGGCGCTGCCACCGGCGCCCCAGAACGCCCGGTGGAAGCCGAGCACGCCGATGGTCAGAGGATTCGCGGCGTAGATCTCGATGACCCACTCTGGCAGCGAGAACCGCACGAGGACGTCCTTGACCATCGACCACGAGTAGACGATCGGCGAAGCCCACATCGCGAGCATGAGGACGACCTCGGTGAGGTACTGCACGTCGCGGAGGTAGACGTTCATGGCGGCGAGCAGGAGCCCCAGGGCCAAGCCGTACACCACGACCAGCAGCAGCGACGGGAAGAACCAGAGCATCTGCACCGGCGCCGGGAGCGCACCGAAGGCGATCGCGGCGACGAGGAGAACGGCGAGCTGCACCGCTCCCATGAAGGCGGCGGCTCCGACGCTCGCGAGGGGGAAGACCTCACGAGGGAGATAGATCTTCTTCACCAGCGCGGCGTTGTTGATGATGGACCCGGTCGATCCGGCGATCATGTCGTTGAAGAAGACGTAGAGCGTCAACCCCGAGAACAGATAGATCGCGAAGTCCGGGATACCCTCGGCAGCGCGGAGGAACTGCCCCAGCACGATGTAGTACATGAGGAACTGGATGAGCGGCTTGATCATCGTCCAGAGGAACCCGAGGAAGCTGTCGCGGTAGCGCGCCTGAAGATCGCGCCGGATGAGGAGCGCCAGCAGTTCACGGCGACCGAAGATCTCCCTGAGCTTCCCACCGCGCACTCGAAGTCCCCGAGCGTCGATGGTGGAGAACGACTCCTTCTCGAGCCGAGCAAACCTATCGATCGTTTCCAAGATCCTCACTCACTTCTGGGATTGCCGCTACGGCCACGCGAACCTCGCACCGTCATCGGCCGAGAATGCGTCGTATCGCTGCTCGAGGCCGTCGCACAGCACGAGCGACCTTACCCGCCAGGGTGTCTGAGGCCATGATCTCGCGCACCCACGCACCGGTTCCGGGAAAATTGACGCGCATGTACATTCTTGCAAAGTCCGAGCGCGAGCCCGTACCCACGAAGCCCGCGAGTCTGATCAGCTCGATCTGCTCGTATGCGTATCCCGGCGTCGTGACAGACATCTCGTCGAGTTTGAACTCGAGCGAGGAATGGCTGATCGACATGTACTCGGTGGTCGAGACGGTTCGCACGTGGTACCCGAGCTCCCCGGCCGCATACGCCGGGATGCGCTCCAGGATGTGTGCGAGCCCCCCATCCTTGTAGGCCTCCGCACCGCCGAACTGCTCGTACGTCCACGGATGCGAGATCAAAAGCCGCAGCGCCTGGGGACGAGCGACGTACATCGATCCGAACGGAGCGAGCGGGGAGATATCGTCCAGGGGCACGAAGATCCCCAGCTGCTCGGCGATGTCCGCGGCGCCCTCCTTGTTGACCGACCAGCCGCGCCCGAGGGTGGGGTAGCCGATGTGGATCATGGGCGGGAAGACCATCCCGAGGCCGGGCTCCTTCTGGAACAGCGACACCAGATTGGCGGTGTAGCCCTGGCTGTTCAGCAGGTTGTCGAACTGCTGCTCCTTGAAGTGCCGTCCGACGTTGAAGCCGTCCTGCGGCGTCTTCTTCGAGTGGATCTTGACGACCAGGTCATAGTCGTCACCGAGCAGGACATCGCGGCATTCGATGAGGAATGCGCTCTGGTCGCGCCCGTCGTTCGAGGAGACCACGCGGATGTCGACGGCACCCCTCCGGTGGCCACGGCGGGTGAGGGTCTCCGCGATCGCACTGGCGCGTTCAGGGTCGGGAGTCGTGACGACCAGGTCGTAGTCCCCCGGGAGAGTGTCGGCGCGATCGAGCATCTCATCGGTCATCTCCACATAGAAGATGTGCGCGATGACCACCGTGCGCAGCGGTGCCTCCGGATCGTAGCCGCGGTCGTAGTCCGGCAGCACCTCCAGCATGGCGGCATCGGTGTTGAGGTCCTTCGGGGGGATCGTGCGGGCCGCGTTCTCCCAGAAGAGCTCCATCGGATAGCCGTACTGGGCCGCCTTCTCCAGGGTCCATCGGCCGACGACCGCATGGCGATCGAGATACGGCGGCCACTGCATGAAGGGGCGGCGCTTCATCACCGGGCATCCTGCGTCCAGCAGGGCCTCCGCCCGGTAGAGCGAGGGATTCTTGGTACCGATCTCGGCAGCGGGATAGGCGACGTCGTGGGTGAAGCCGAGCTGCGCGAAATGATCCGTGAAGATCGTCTCGTGCTTGAGCACCGCATCGAAATACGACGGCATCTCCGGCAACNTAGGCGACGTCGTGGGTGAAGCCGAGCTGCGCGAAATGATCCGTGAAGATCGTCTCGTGCTTGAGCACCGCATCGAAATACGACGGCATCTCCGGCAACTCACGCCAATACCGCGCCCACTCCTCCGACAAGAACATCTCACGACGAACCGCGATCCAGAACGACTGCAGATGATACGGAAGAACACCCTTACCCGTGAACGGATTCGGATCCTCCCGCGCATGATCGGTCATCCCCCAGAAGTGCGTCGCACGCTCCCCCATCCGATCGAACACCGGAGCATACGGACGCACCGGCCCGAACCACGTGTCATTCGTCAGCAGCACCTCATCGAACTCCGACAGCCGCGACCCCACATGATCCAGAGCATCCTTATGCGCCCAGATATCGAACCCGACGTTCTCCCGAACCAGGATCTCGTCCGACACCGCCTCCAGCTTGCCGCGACCCTCCTCCGACAGAGAACCGTTCACGACCACCAGCACATGAGCCGCATGCTCACGCAAACCCGCCAACGCGTACGGAACATAATCGTCCACACCACCACGCCGGTCGAACACCACATACACGACGAGCCGACGACCACCCACCGGAAAAACACCCGGCACCCGACTCANCGTACGGAACATAATCGTCCACACCACCACGCCGGTCGAACACCACATACACGACGAGCCGACGACCACCCACCGGAAAAACACCCGGCACCCGACTCATCGCCGACCTCCCTTGAGAAGCCCCGCGCCGGATCGCAGCACCTGGCGGAGCCCGCCGACGCTGACGCGAGCGACGCGCATGAGCGGAGCGAGCACGGGCCGCATCCGCTCCATCACCTCGGGATGGTTGAGATTCATGTGCATCCGGATCATCGCGACAGCGCCGCCCTTGCCCATCCACCCGGATCGCTGCAGGAACTGGATCTGGTCGATCGGGTATCCAGGGGTCGTCGATGCGAGCTGATCCAGCTTGTACTCCATCGAGACGTGGCTGATCCCCGCATGCTCCAGGCTCAGAACGGTTCGTGTGTGGTAGCCGGCCTCCCCCGCACCGTAAGTGACCAGACGCTCGAGCACGCGCGCCATGTCCGCCTTCCGATGGGTGGCCGGTTTGCCGAAGTCCTCGACCTTCCAGTCGGCCTGGAGAAGAGGAGCCAACGCCTGCGGACGGCAGATCCACATGCCGCCGAGGGGCGCCAGCGGAGAGACGCCGTCGAACGGCACCTGGATTCCGAGACGCTTCGCGACCTCGGTCGCCCTGGGCAGGTAGTGCGCCCACCCCTTGCCGGGCGTGGCGTATCCGATGTGGATCATCGGTGGCATGACGATACCCAGACCCGGCTCGCGCTGGAAGAGCGCGAGCACATTCGCGAAGTACCCGGCCGTGCCGAGGAGGTTCTCGGTCTGGTACCGATGGAAGTAGCGCACCACATTCGCGGAGCGTGTCTTCGGTCGCCTCGCGTGCACCTTGACCACGAGATCGAAGTCGTCGCTGAGGAGTACGTCGCGCATGCCGACCAGGAGCGCACTCATGTCACGTCCGCGTCGCGGAACCACGCGGACGACGGCGGAGAGCCGATCGGCAGAAGGATTCTGGTCGAGGATGTCCTCGATCACGCGCGCGCTGTCCTCGTCGTTGGTCGTGACGAACAGGGACGAGGGCTGCCCGATCTCTGCGATCGCGCCCAGCAGATCCGGAGCCAGCGACGCGTCCGGAATGTGAGCGATCACGGCGATTCGAAACGGCCTCGTCGCGTCGAAGGAGACGTCCTCCGGCGGAAGGACCTCGAGCATTCCCGCATCCGCGTTGAGAATCTTCGGAGCGACGTTGCGCGCGAGGTTCTGCCAGAGGATGGGCATCGGGTACCCGTACTTCTCCACCTCGGCGAGCACGCGCCGACCGATGACGGCATGACGGTCGAGATAGGGCGGGTAGTGGAAGAACTGGCGACGCTTCAGGAGCGGGGCTTCGTCGTGCAGCAGGAGATCGGCGTTGAACAGCGCCGGGTGGTCGGTCGGATACGCGGCTGACGGGTAGGCGACGTCGTGGGTGAAGCCGAGCTGCGCGAAATGATCCGTGAAGATCGTCTCGTGCTTGAGCACCGCATCGAAATACGACGGCATCTCCGGCAA